>CAMXPV010000001.1 GCA_947245585.1 uncultured Lachnospiraceae bacterium
ACCGATACCATTCACTGATGTAGAGATTGAGCTGCGCTCTCCCCTTCTCCGTAATCCGGTAGTAGCGTCTGTTTCGCCCCGCGCACTCCATGTCGTAGATCTCCAGACATTCGTCCTTTTGCAGTCTGCGCAGGACAGGGTACAGCGTGGATTCGGATATCTCTATGACCAACCGCACTTCCTGCGTAATCTTATAGCCATAGGTTCCGTCCGTCTCATGAGACACCACAGCCAGCACAATGGCATCCAGCAATGCCGCGCCTGTGTTAAAAACCATGCAATATACTCCTTTCCTTCTTTTCACATACTTCATACGGTTTCCTTTACAATCTTTTCTATAATATTATTAGTTCGTACAATATTATATTTCGTATAATATTGTTTCTACACATACTATATGGCATATAATATTATTTGTCAACACCTATTTTATATTTTTTCTTCCCAATAAAAGTCCACTGTACAGCCAGGCCATTCAGTGATAAAATTTACTTCATGTAAACAAAGGAGTTCTCTTACCTATGAAAACAGAAAACAAAACTTACTTTCAGCACGGTATGCGGGACGGCTGCCCCATTGCGTTGGGCTATTTTGCCGTAGCCTTCACCCTCGGCATCGCCGCCAAAAACGCCGGACTCTCCGCCATACAGGCCCTTGCGGCAAGCGTACTAAACAATGCCTCCGCGGGGGAATACGCCGGTTTTTCCCTGATCGCAGCGGGCAGCACCTATCTGGAGACGGCAATAATGACTTTAGTAGTCAATGCCAGATACCTGCTTATGTCCTGCTCCCTCAGTCAGAAACTGAAACCGGACACACCCCTGCGCCACCGCATGGCCATCGCCTACGATGTGACGGACGAAATATTCGGCATCTGCGTTGCACAACCGGGATATTTGAATCCGTGGTATGCCTACGGCGCCATTGTCGTTGCCATTCCGGGTTGGGCCCTCGGTACCTATTTTGGTGTCATTATGGGAAACGTGCTGCCGACCAGAGTGGTCAGCGCATTGAGTGTGGGATTATACGGCATGTTTTTAGCCATCATCATACCGCCTGCCAGAAAGGACAAGGTGATCGCGGGACTGGTGGCCGCCGGCTTCGCGGCAAGCTTTCTCGTAAACCGGCTTCCCCTGTTTCAAGGCATGTCCACCGGATTAAAGACCATTTTGCTGACAGTCGCTCTGGCTCTGCTTGCGGCGGTTTTATTTCCGACCGATTCGGTTAGTAAAGAGGAAAAGAAAGAAGAGGTATCGTAGAGATGGAACAGAATATCTGGATCTATATATTCGTGATGGCGGCGGTCTCCTACCTGATCCGCATGACGCCTCTGGCGCTGATCCGCAGAGAAATCACCAACAAATATCTGCGGTCTTTCCTGTTTTATGTGCCCTATGCCACACTGGCGGTCATGACCTTCCCCGCCATCATGGAAGCCACCCAAACACCCGCTGCCGGATTACTCGCCCTTCTGGCAGGTATCGTCCTGGCCTGGAAAGGGTGCAGCCTCTTTCAGGTGGCTGTACTTTGCTGCGCCGTGGTATTTCTGGTGGAACTGCTGCCCTTCTTTTAGAAGAGGTTTACCTTTCCCACCACGCTGTCATTGATCACATAATAGGCCGTGAAATCTTCCGGTTTCACATAAATCTGCATATTTTCAAGGGACTCTTCCTTGTAGCCCTTGGCCAGGTAGTGAGCTTTGACCCGATTGGTCACATCATCCATGTTCACCTCGTACTCCCGGTACTGGAGAATCACTTCCGTCTCGATCTCATTCACTGCCTGTTCTGCTGTTTTTTCCATTTCTTTTTCCATGGTACCCTCCCCTTGGTCTCATCCTGTAAAGGCTGTGCGGTCCGTCCGCCTGCCAACTATCTTATCCAGTGTAACACATTCCCTGCTATCTCTCAAGATACAAACTGATCATCTTCCGCTCCATGTGCTTCTGGAAAACAGAATCAGAATCGGAAAAATTTCCAGACGGCCGGCTAGCATGTCCACAATGAGCATCGCCTTGGACACCAGTCCATACTCCCCAAAATTGCAGGTAGGCCCCACGCTCTCCAACCCCGGCCCTATGTTGTTAAAGCAGGCCAGCACCGCTGAAAAATTGGTCATCGGTGAAAACTTGTCTATGGAAATCACAATAAAACTAAAGACAACGATAAAGGCGTAGGCCGCCAGATAGGCGTTCGTGTTGTCAAGCACCCGCTCGGCCACCATCTGTCCGTTTACGCGCACCACCTGCACCTTGCGGGGATGCAGAATCTGACGCACGTTGCGCCGCAGGCTTTTGATCAAAAGTAATGCCCGTCCGCACTTAAAACCGCCCCCCGTACTGCCTGCGCAGGCACCCACGATCATGAGCACAAGGATAATCGCCTTGGAAAAGCTGGGCCACAGATCAAAGTCCGTTGTCGCAAATCCTGTGGTTGTGACGATACTCGCCACCTGAAACGCCGCATGGCGGAAAGTTTCTTCCACCGTCCCATAAAATCCTCTCACATTCCATGCAATCAGCAGAATGCTTCCCGCCACCATTCCCAGATAAAAGCGCAGTTCCTCATCCCGGAACACATTTTTGACCTGACGGATCGCCAACATGTAATAGCAGCTGAAATTCACACCGAACAACAACATAAACACCGTGCACACATTCTGTAAATAGGGGCTGTATCCGGCTATGCTGTCATTTTTGATGCCAAAGCCGCCGGTGCCCGCCGTCCCGAAAGCCGTGCACACCGCGTCAAACAGCGGCATCCTGCCTGCGAGCAGGAAAATCACATTCAAGATCGTGAGAAAAACATAGATCACATACAAAATTTTCGTGGTGTCCTTCATTTTCGGCACCAACTTCTCCACTTTGGGGCCGGGGCTCTCCGCGCGCAAAAGGTGCATCGTATAGCCTTCCTTTTCCCGTCCCCTGCCGATGGCCAACACAAACACCAAGACACCCATACCCCCTAACCAGTGGGTAAAACTGCGCCAGTAGAGATTACCCATGGACATCGTCTCCACCTCCGGAAGGATCGATGCCCCGGTCGTGGTAAACCCGGAGACGGTCTCAAAGAGCGCGTCAATAAAACGGGGAATCTCCCGTGAAAAATAAAAGGGAAGGCATCCCAGAAGACTCATCATAATCCAACTTGCACCCACACAGACCAGGCCCTCCCTCGCGTAAAATCCCTTTCTGGCTTTTCGACAGAGCAGGTACAGCAATAATGCCACCCCAAAAGTAATGACCATTCCGGTCAAAAACCCGAACACCGTATTTTCTTCCCCGTGATATACGGCAATCAGCAGCGCCGGAAGCATAAACACAGCCTCCACCATAAGAATTCTGCTGATAAATTTTCCCATCATCCTGTAATTCATACTAATCTTCTCACATTACTCGAAAATATCGTTCAATTGATAGATCACTTCGTCCCTGCCGGTAACGATAATCACGCCGTCCCCGTTTTCATAGAAGGAGTCGCCGTTTGGTATCTCAAAACTGTTGTGCCTGTTGATACCAGCCACACGGATATTTTTCTTTAACTTGAGCATTTTCAAAGGCTCGCCGCAGTGTTTGGTGTTGCCATCCACAATGAACTCGATGGCCTCCGCCTGCCCGTCCGCAATCACATTGACGGCCTGGGCCGCACCGGTCTGGTTCCGGATCGCGCGCACATACCGCACGATATCATTACAGCATAGATCCTTGGGGCTGATGGTGCTCCCCACAGACAGCTTATCCAACATCCGGTTATTGGAAAGCCTTCCCAACTTAGTAATGATCTGTGGTGTGCCCGCATTGCTGCCAATCAGGGAGATAAACAGATTCATTTCGTCCACACCGGTCAATGTGACGAGCACATCGCATTCCCCGATGCCCTCCCGCTCCAGCAAAAGCTCGTTGCTGGCATCGCCGTGCACCACCGTCACGTCGGGAAGCTGGTTTGCCAGGGAAAGGCACCTGTCATAGTCCTGCTCTATGATCTCCACCATGATGCCGTCCTGATGGAGAATCTGGGCCAGATAGAAACTGAGCCGGCCGCCGCCGCACAGCATCACACGTTTCGCCCTGTGGGTAATAATTCCCATATTTTTGAGGAACACGGTCAATTCCCTGGTGGAAGCCGTCACGAAAATCCGGTCGCCGGAGTGCAGGACAAAATTACCGTCCGGGATAATGGCCTTGCTGTCCCGCAAAACCGCGCAGACCAGAATCTTGCATTTGACCACATTCTGCAAATCAAAAAGCCCTACATTGCAGAGCTTCGAGTCCTCCCCGATCCGCAGTTCCACGATTTCCACCTTGCCCTTGGCAAAGGTGTCCCTCTTCAAAAAACCCGGATACTTGATCAGCCGCTCCATCTCGATGGCCGCCTGCCCCTCCGGATTGACCACCATAGACAATCCAAACAGATGACGCATCTGGTAAATCTGATCCTTGTATTCCGGATTACGGATTCTGGCTATCGTATGTAGTTTTGGGTTCATACCGTGGGCGATCGCGCAGCAGAGCAGATTGACCTCGTCCGCGCCTGTCATCACAAGGAGAATCTCCGCCTCCTCCACCCCGGCCTTTGAGAGCGTCGCCATGGAGGCGCAGTTTCCCTGCACCGCCATGATATCATACCGCTCCTCACTGGCTTCCAACACCTCCGATTTCGCATCGATCAGGGTGACATCGTGCCCCTCCGCGACCAACTGTCTTGTCAGCGTAGAGCCGACCTTTCCGTCCCCCGCTATGATAATTCTCACCGAACTGTTCCTCCGTCATGTAAAATATTCCTCCTTACAGTATACCACGCTTATCCGAAAAGACAATCTATACTTATGAGGGAATCCGAAGCACCTGTCCGATCTGCAGGAAATCACTTTGCAGTCCGTTCAACCGCATGATGGCCTCCACCGTGGTGCCAAACCGCCTTGCCAACAGCCACAGCGTGTCACCGGCGCGCACAGTGTAATCAAAGGAACTGCCTCCCGTACCGGGTGCCGGATTGGGGTTTGGCGTGGGCACATTCTGCACGATTCCCTGATAGGTTCCATACAGCGCATTCCACGTGGCAGGCCCCACAATACCGTCCGCCACAAGGCCCATTCTTCTCTGAAAAGCCGTCACCGCGCTCTTCGTCCCCGGGCCAAAGATACCGTCCTGCGCCAAGGCGGGCACATCGGGATAGTATTCGGAGATGAAACTGAGCAGATACTGTAAGGTAATCACATCCTGTCCCCTCGATCCCTCCCGCAGTACAGAGGAGGGCGGTACGGTTCCGATTCCCAGGTTGGTTCCTTCGCTGGTAAGCTCCGCCAGTCTGGTCACCGCCGTATACAGACTGGATATTTTATACCAGGTGGACTTGCCTACGATGCCGTCTGGCGTCAGCCCGAAAATATTCTGGAATTTTACCACCGCCGCCCTGGTGCTGTCCCCAAAGGTTCCCTCCGCATCGGTGATCGCCGGTATGGCCGGGTAATTGCGTCTGATCCGTCTCAGATAATTCTGGATCGTCTGCACGTCCAGTCCCGTACTCCCCAGCCGAAGCAGTGTCCCCGGATAGGATGTCAGCATATTTGTGATCGCATTCGTCTCCACGATCTCCACATCATCCGGGTAATAATAGCGCAAAATCCGGATCGGCGAATACCCCTGATTGGCAAGGGTCACCGTCCCCCACTGGGACATGCCCCTGCAGGTCGTTGTGGTGCCGTTGCAAAAAGATGTGAAGTAGGGTGCCTGCTGCCCCTGTCTGCGGACATATTCGTTGAAAATCTGATCGACAATCCTGCTGATGGAATCATAAATCGGCCTTCCGTAGATAAAGGCCTGATCGTATGCGGTGCTGTTCGTAATGTCAAAGGCATACCCCTTCGCCCGATACCACTCCGTATAGATCCGGTTCAACGCAAAGGTGATAATGGCGTAAATATTTGCCCGCAACGCGTTTTCCGGCCAGGTCGGATAGATCTCGCTGCTGGCCACATTTTTCACATAGTCCGGAAAGGACACCTGTACATTGGAAGCCGTAGAATCCGGCGCACCCAGATGCACCGTGATCGGATTCGGAATGACAACCTGTCTAAGCACCTGCTCAGATTCTTCGCCCTGTACATCCCCCTCCGGTTCCCGCTCTCCCTCCATGGTAACCGCGGGCGCGCCCACCATAATTTCCGTCTGCATCCCGTCCCGGTTTCCTCCCCGCATGGGCACAAGAACAAGCGGAAGGTTTGCCGACTCACCGTCGAATATCGGTATGTCAGCGACATAAACCGAATCAAATCCTTCCGCCTGTGCAGATACATTATAAGTGATATAGGGTGTCCCCGTAAAATTTTCATCCTGCGAGTAACGTTTGTCCATGGTTTCCAGGGAAACCCTTCGCGTCTCGCCGTTTTCATCCGTAGTCAGCTCGTAAATCCGATTCTGCTCATCGTCAAGCACCGTAACCTGTACGCCCTGCAGCGGCAGCGCGTCGTGGGCTGTTCTCGCCTGCATGGTCAGATAGCCAATCGCCATAGTCCTCTTCTCCTCCATAGCCATATTAAAAACTCATATGCTATAGAGTATGCGGCAGCTCCTGCTTCTGACTCTGTCTACATGCGCCCTATCGAATCCCGATCTCCGTGTCGGACTCTGTGGTGTGGCTGTTCTTCTTGATGTAATCCACGATCTCGTCCAGTTTCGTGAACGCCAGTCCCACATAGCTGTCAGCACAGCCGTAGTAGAGTGCGATCTTGCCGCTCTCGGAATCGTGAATGGTAGCGCAGGGGAAGCAGACATTGGGAACGAAGCCCCTCTCCTCATACCACTCCTCCGGGGTCAGCAGGAAATTCTCACAGCGGTACAGCACCTTGGACGGTTGGTCGATATCAAGGATCGCGCCGCCGATGGAGTACACAAGACCGTTACAGGTTCCGGTCACGCCGTGGTAGAACAAAAGCCACCCTTCGCTTGTCTCAATGGGCGCAGCACCGCCGCCGATCTTGACGGACTCCCACCACTCGCTGCTTCTCCCCATCACATGCCTGTGTTTGCCCCAGTACACCATATCCGGGCTCTCGCTCAAAAAGATATCGCCGAAGGGCGTATGGCCCGAATCGGAGGGACGGCTTAAGAGCACATAATTTCCGTTGATCTTTCTGGGAAACAGCACCGCGTTTCTGTTAAAGGGAATAAACGGGTTCTCGATTCTGGTAAAGGTCTTGAAATCCGTGGTCTTCGCCATTCCGATGGAAGCGCCGTAGAAATCCTGACACCAGATGATATAGTAGGTGTCCTCCACCTTCACCAGACGGGGATCGTAGGCGTACACCGGCATAAAATCATTGCCCTGCTCATCCTTAAACGGTATCTTATCCTTCTCAAACTCCCAGTGGATCGCATCCTTGCTATGGCCCAAATATATATACGGTATACCGTTCGTTTGTTCTCCGCGGAACACGCCGATAAACTCGTCGCCATAGGGCATCACCGCGCTGTTAAAAATTCTGGCAACCCCCTCCACCGGATTTCTGCCGATAATGGGATTCTCGCTGTATCTCCAGATCGGCGCGCCCTTAAGCCCCGCCGGCTTCTCCTGCCAGGGCACATTCTTTACTGCCGGACTGATCATTTTTACTTCGCTCATCTTATTCTCTCCTCTTATTATTATTTCATTATTGCTGCTTTAAAAATTCCAGATTTTTCTTGATAAAGTCACATCTCTGCGCAACGCACTCCACGGAACGGTAAGGGTCTCTCGGCGTATTGAACACATAATCCGTCAGCTTGTCGATGGTGGTCGTCGCCACGTGCATTCTCGTATCGCTAGCCGCATAGTAGATATAAACCTCGCCGTTGTCTTTTGCGATCGCGCCGTTTGTGAACACCACGTTGGACACGTCACCCACGCGCTCCCAATCCCTGGGGCCGATCAGCATACCGGAGGGCTCCGCGATCACTTTGGACGGGTCTTTTAAATCCGTTGCGAAAGCGTAAATCACATAGCGCAGGCCTGCCGCCGTGTTGCGCACGCCGTGGGCAATATGAATCCAGCCGTCCTTCGTCCTGATGGGAGGCGCGCCCGCGCCGTTTTTCGCCTCTGTGATCGTATGATATCTGCGGATGGAGGTCATTTTCTCCTCATCCACCACCGCATGGGTGATATCGTCGCACAGGCCAAAGCCGATGCCGCCGCCTGAACCGGTCTCGATAAAGTCATCCATGGGCCTTGTGTAGAAGGCGTACTTGCCGTCCACAAATTCCGGATGGAGCACCACGTTCCTCTGCTGGGGAGAACGCTTCGTCACCAGATTGGGCAGCCTCTCCCAATTCTTTAAATCCTTCGTCCTCACAATGCCCGCCGCAGCCACTGCCGCAGACAGATCGTTCACGGTAGTGTCCTTGCTCTCGGAACAGAACACGCCGTAGATATATCCGTCCTCATGTTTGGTGAGACGCATGTCGTAGACGTTCGTCTCCTCCGGGCAGGTGTCCGGCAGTAAGATAGGATAATCCCAGAATTTGAAACCGTCGATCCCGTTGTCGCTCTCCGCCACGCCAAAGAAAGATTTTCTGTCGTTGCCCTCGATTCTGGCCACCAGATAATACTTCCCGTTCAGCTCGATGGCTCCCGAGTTCATCACCGCATTGACGCCGAGACGTTCCATAAAGTAAGGATTCGTCTCCGGGTTTAAGTCATATCTCCAGTGCAGCGGGATGTGCTCCCTTGTGAGCACCGGATACCGGTATCTGTCATAGATCCCGTTGTAATTGTCAGATTTCGCATTCCTCCGCCCGATCAGTTTATTGTACTTATCCAGTTCCACATAATACTGTTGATGCAGCATCTCTTTCTCCTCCATTTCTATCGACTTGTCTAGTCAATTTCTCTCTTTATCACCTCAAGACACATCCTGCCGTTGTGGTAAGGACATTTCCACGGCTCCACAATGGGTTTTCCGCTGACAGCCTTCCCTTCCTTGTTCACATCCCAGAACCATTCCGAGCCGGGCCGCTTATCAATCACGTGGTCCCTGATAAAGCTCCATACCGACCGCGCGCCCTCCAGATACTCCGTGTGCTCCGGCGCAAGCTGGTATCCGTTCAAAAAGCCGATCAGCGTCTCCGCCTGTACCCACCAGATGCGGTTTTCATCCACCACGCCTTTCTCGCACTCGTTGGCAAGAGAGTGACCGTCGAAGGCTGTCCGATATACTTGACTGGTTAAGTCAAGTATAATCGGCAGCATCTTCTCCGTGTATGTATCATCCCCTAATACATCCGTTCCTCTTCTGATTAACCATGCCGTCTCGATATCATGGCCGTAGGAGTGCAGGTCCAGAATGGAGTGCATCTCACGGTCAAAAAACACTTCCTGTCTGTGCAGCGCCGGATTATAAATCTTCTCCGCGATGGTATCTAAAATCCACATGAGCCTCTTTTTCACCGCCCCGTCGCCGCTCACCCGGTAAAGCTCCGTGTAAGCTTCAAACACATGAAGCAGGGTATTCATGGTCTTATCCGCAATCACGCCGTTCTCGGAGAGCTTGTCGTTCTCGATCTCGCAAAAGTCTCTGTCGAAAGCCTCCTTGTAGCCGATCTCGTCCATACAGCGCTCCTCGATGATGTGAAAAAGCGCCATGGCCGTTTTTAACGCCTCCTCGTCCTTCGACGCATCATAATAAGAAGAAAGCGCATAGATCGAAAATGCCTGATTGTACGTATGCTTGGTGGTATCCTCCGGCGTGCCGTCATAGTGCACCGACCAGTAAACGCCGCCCTTCTCCTGATCCACACAGTATTTCTGCATAAACTCGTAACCGTGTCTTGCTTCCGCTAAAAGCGACTCGTCTTTTAACGTCATATAGGCGTTTGCAAAAAACCAGGTAATGCGGCTGTTCAAGATACACCCCTTCACCGCCTTTTTGTCCACGTTCAGATCGTAATCCATATAGCCGGCATAGCCGCCATTCTCGTCGTCCCGAAGCCCCTTCCAAAAGGGAATAATGCAGTCTGTCAGGTGCTTTCTGACCTCTTCCACCATCATGGTAGTCTCCCCTCCTTTTCTTTCTCCCTTTTCCGTCCGTATAAGTGTTTCGCCCGCTTCCAGCTTAATATTTAGCTTAAAAGCGAGCGAAATAACTTAACTGTTAATTAAATTATAAAGTAAAACTCGATAATGTCAATCTGATTCCGCTATTTTTTGTAAAAACAGCATCTTGACTTAAATGAACCCTGTTTTTTGTTCATTTTCACTATAACCATGCGGAGAATGCCGCATTTTTCTTCACGTTAACCTTTGACAGACCCGGCCGTCATGCCGCTGTAGATCTGTTTCTGGAACAGGATGAAAACGATCAGGGCAGGCAGGAGGGAAATGATCACGCCCGCGCAGATCAGGTTATACTTGCTTCCCAGCGGCCCCACGAAGGTGTAAAGGCTGGTAGCCACCGTCGGCAGAAGCTTTTTATTCTGCAAATAGAGGTTTGCGCAGTAATACTCGTTGTAGGTGCCCACACCTTTTAAAATGCAGGATGTCACGATAGCCGGCTTTAACAGGGGCAGCAAAATCTTAGAGTAAATCGTAAAGTAGGACGCGCCGTCGATAATCGCCGATTCGTCCAGCGACACGCTGATATTTTCAAAAAATTGAATGTAAATGTAAATCGCAATGACATCCGTGCCGCACATCATGATAATATAACCGTGAAGCGTGTTGATGAAATTCAGGTTGGTCATAATCTCGTACACCGCAACCTGCATGGCAACGCCCGGAAGCAGGGTCGCAAACAGGAACAGGTTTCTGATCAGGCCGTTGCCCGGAAACTGAAAACGGTTGAGCACATAGGCGAGGGACGTACCCACAAGCACAGACACCACGAGCACGGTGACCAGAACGATGGTGGAGTTGATAAACGCCCGCCCCATGTTGGCCCGGTCAAAGGCCTGCAAAAAGTTGTCCGGATTCGCCCAGCTCATGGGCAGCGTCATTACGTTTGTACTCTGGTACTCCTCCTCCGACTTAAAGGCTGTGATCACGCAGGAAACCACCGGCAGCACCGCCACGAAGGAAAAGAACACCAACGATAAATATTTTAAAAAGATTACTAAGTAATGTCCGATTTTCTGTAATGCTGTCATCTATCTCCCCGCCTTTCTAGCCGCATATTTTGCCAGCTTTTTGTCACGCTTTGCCGATGCGCCAAAGTCCTCGTCCTCCGCGTTCCTGAACACATACTTGAAGAACAGCTTCTGCAAAATGGTCGCCGCAAAGATAATCAAAAGGAGCACCACCGCCATGGCCGAAGCCAGACCCACCTTCTGCTGGGTGTGGGCAATTTCGTTCATAACCACGAAATACGTTCCCGTTCCGTTTGCGCCGCTAGTGATGACATAGGGCGGCTCGAATGCGCTCAGGGAGCCGGTGATCGACAGGATCACATTTAAGGTTACGATGGTCTTGATGCTCGGCAGAATGATGTAGCGGAACTGTGCAAACCGGTTCGCGCCGTCCAACATCGCCGCCTCATACAATTCCGAATCCACCGACATGATCGCGCCGATAAAGAGCACCATGTTCTGGCCGAAGTAACGCCACACGGACGTACCCACCAGGGATATATTGTTAATCCTCTGGTCTCTCAACCAGAAAGGAAGATTGTCTAACTGAAAACCGCACCACTGGAGTACCGTGTCAAACACGAACCCTCGGGTGTAAAAGAATTTGAAAATAAAACCGATGGCGATACCGTTAATCAGATAAGGGAAAAACATAAAGCCCTTAAAGATATTGCCGCCCTTCACCTTAAAACTCAAAATCGTGGCCAGATACAAAGCCAGTGCAAGCTGTACAACCGAACCGCCCATATAGTAAAGGCTCAGCTTAAGCGCGCCAAAGCAGTCCTTCCTGCTGAACACGCTTGCATAGTTCTTCCAACCCACAAAAGTCCTTTTTCCCACATACTTCATCTGATGAAAACTGTACCCCACCATCTCACCGAATGGAAGATAAGTAAAAGTAAATAACAATGCCAGCGGAACAATCATAAACGCAACGATGATGATAACCTGCTGACCCTTTCTGCTTCTTGCCCACTGCAGAAACCCTTTTTTGGTTCCCGCTGTATTTGCCTGTGCCGCCATACGCTACCCTCCTGATAGTTAGGGGCTGCCACTTTTGCTTTTTCCTGTGTCAGCCCCGATTATCCACTCAAACCTTATAACAACTTACAAAATATTTCTTAATAGAGAATCTCGACTCCAAGTGACTCCTGCGCCGCGTTCCATGCCGTGGTCCAGTCAGCCATGATCTCGTCGTAGGTCTGCGTGCCCGTAAATGCCGCCTCAACGATTGCCTGCACCTTTGCGTCGCCGCCCTGATTGAAGGAAAGCTCAGACTCAGAGTTCAGGTTGTTCATGATATCTTCCTCGCCAGGCAGGGATGTCACGTTGTTTACTACATTTACACCGTCGAATACGAAGGAAGTGGGCGCTGTCTTGGAGATCGGGTAGCCGCCCTCCAGATCACACCAACCGGATTCCTCTACCATCCACTTCACAAATACCATAGCAGCCGCCTTGTTGTCGTCGGAAGCGTTCGCATTGATGCCGTAGCAGTAGTCCGGGCCTGCGGTCGCGTACTGCTGGCCGTTTACGGTGATCGGGAAAGGCATGTAACCGATATCGTCGGGATGATCGCCTGCCGCTTTCATCTGTGCCACTGCCCAGGAGCCAAGCACCATAGCACCGATCTCACCGTTGTTGATCATGGGCTTGCAGCCCTCCCAGTCGGTGGTGGTGTAGTCTTCCTCAATCAGCCCCTGTGCCGTTGCATCATAGAGGATCTTGTAAAGTGCGTAAGGGCCTGTGCCGTCGCCGTGGTCCTTGAAAGGCTCCGCCTCATGGATGAATTTCTGGTTTAACCATGTCTCGTCACCGTTTGTAATCGCACCGAGATATCCGTCCCATGCGCCGCCCATGGTCCAACCTGCCGCATAGTTTGTGTAAAGCGGAATCGCGTCGGTGTTATCCTTGATGGCCTGCAGCGCTGCGATAAACTCGTCGGGAGTCTTGGGAAGCTCCGTCACGCCGGCGTCCGCAAACACTTTCTTATTGTAAAGAACACCCTGTGCATTGCCCATGTAGCCGATGCCGTAGCAGTTGCCCGCCGCATCCTTCCACTGGTCTGCAAAGTTGACATATTCGCTCATCTCTTCTACCGTGCCGTAAGGAACAAAGTATGTAGGAAGTTCAACCGCATCTATTGCGGGGATAAACATCACATCACCCCAGTCCCCTGAGGAGAGACGAAGCAGGGAATCCTCCGCATAATCCGTGATGCCCTCGGTCTCAACCGTGATGCCCGGATATACCTCGTTAAACTTTGCGATCAGATCAGGAATCGTTCCGTCCTCTTCACGGTCGGTCTTGTGATGGATGAACTTGATCGTGGTTGTCAGATCCTTGTAATCCTCACCCAGATTGATGGATGCGTAGGTAAGACCTGATGCTGCTGCGGGAGCCTCCGCCTCCGCGCCGCTGTCTGCTGCAGGAGTTTCCGCCTCCGCGCCGTCATCCGCCGCAGGCGTTTCTGCCGCAGGAGCATCCGCGCTGCCCTCATCGGAGCCGCCGCAGGCAGCCAACGAGAGAGTCATGGACATTGCCAAAGTAAGAGCTAATACTTTTCTCAGTTTCATAATAATATTTTCCTCCTTTTTAGTCTGGCTTATGCGAGCCGTTAGTTAACTATTAACTTTAAATTAAGTATACATTTGTTAAATTTTTAATCATCAATTATTCTTGCGTTTTATATGTATTTATTGCCCTATTTTGTGCTTTTCCTCTATTTGTACAATTTCATATTTTATTTTTTGTGCATTTTAACAATAGATGTTTGGTTTGTAAATATTATAAGCTTAATATAGTAAGCTAATAATCAGATTAATTTACTTTACGCATTTTCGACATGACAGCAATTAAGAGAGAACAGATTCTGGCAGAATCGATACTGGCAGAATCGGAAAGGACGGCAGCATGACATTTAAAGAACAGTTTGAAGCGGCGCTCACAGTCAAGGCCGCCCCATCTTCGGAACATGTGCCGGAGGCCGCGTACTTCGCCGGCTCCTTCTACAGCCTCTCAGACGCTGCAGCCACACAGCTTCCGACCGTTCTAAGCGGCGGCCGCATTACCATAGAAAAGTCCTTCACGCTCTCCTTTGGGCCGCTTGCCTGCCGTATGCTGCTCTATTCGGAGGAAGGGGAAGGTATGCTGCGGCTTTCCGGCAGGGAGTACACGCTTTCCACCGGCTCTCTCCTCTATCTGGACTGCACGGCGCTGTCCTTTTCGCTGACAGCGGTCCTCAGCTCCTGGCGCATTATCACATTTTCGCTCGGGGGGGGGCTTTTTTCCGTTTACGAGTCTTTGGTGCCCTTTCCGTCCTTTCTGCTGTTGCAGACTGAGACATACGCCCCGGTACGAAAGGAGCTGCATCTGCTTCTTGCCGGCAGCGCCGACAGCGCACTGGAAAATAAACTGCGGGACGCGGGTCACATCACCGCTATCCTGACGGAACTTTTCGTAAACGCCCTGCCTTCCAAACAGGCATCCACAGCCTGCGCACCCTACCTGAAAGAGCTCAGGCATTATATAGACAACCATCTGTCTGCCCCGATCCGGCTCAGCGATCTGGAGCAGCGCTGCCATAGGAGCAAATACCGGATCTGTCGTGAATTTTCTGCGGCTTTTGGTCTGCCGCCCCTGAAATATCTCAACAAAAAAAGGATGGAGACCGCAGAAACCCTTCTGCTCTCCACCCGGAAAAAAATCCACGAAATTGCCCTGGAAACCGGCTACGAAAACACCAACCATTTTATCAATCTTTTTAAAAAGGAGTACGGAACCACTCCCCAGGCATACAGAGAGGCGCATCCATGCTGATGCGCCTCCTTCTTTTCCCTGCGCTATGCCTTCACTTCGCACACGCTTTCTTTATATACAATTCTTCCGTCCACAATCGTTACGCCCTGCTTATAGTTCTCTCCGGAAAGCTTGCTGATGAGATTGCCCACCGTCTGTTCCGCCATCCCTGACATGTTCACCTCGTAGGTGGTAATTCTCACATCGCACAACCCCGGCGGCTGATAGTTGTCATACCCCACCACCGAAATGTCCTGGGGCACCCGGTATCCTTTCTGCTGCAAATGTTCCACAAGATTAGCCGCCGCCACATCATTGTTGCAGACAAAAGCCGTTGGCATTCTCTCCGGAAGTTTCCACGCAAATCCGATATCCGATCTTCCCGTCTGTTGGTTTCTGTCCTGGAGAACCCACTCCTTTTGAAGCTCCACCCCATGTTCCGCCAACGACTTCAAATAGCCGAAAAAGCGGTCCGTGATCGATCCCGTAAAAAAGACGTTGCCCACAAATCCGATCTTTCGGTGGCCCATGTCAAACAGATAATTGGTCATCCGGTACATGCCCATGTAGCTGTTGGAAACCACCGCGTCATAGGCTCCGTTTCTGTCCGTAAAATCAAGCAGAATAAAGGGAATGTCCACCTGCTCTATCAATTTTTCCATGTAGACTTCCTGCAGGCTTCCTATGATGATCAGCCCCTCCGCCTTTCTCTCCCCAAGAAGCCTTGGCATGACGAGTTTTTCCTCATCCTCCGCCTTCAGCACCTCCAGCATGGTAAAGCACCCCTTCTGCACCGCCGCCGTCGCCACTTCCTGATAGAGATTCCAGTAGAAAGATTCATATTTCGCCAGAAAACGATCTGATACAATCACGCCAAAGGTATAACTCCTGCCGGCCCGCTCCCTGACATGCGCAGCAGGCAGCTGATATCCCATCTCCTGCGCTTTTTTCTTAATTTTTACGCGAAGCGCCTCGCTGACGCCTTTCTGATCGGACAGCGCCTTCGACACTGTCACGGTGCTGACACCCATCTCCTGCGCAATATCCGCCATTCTTACCGCTTTTGCCATCTCCCCATTTTACGCTGCCGTGTCCCCCGTTTCCGATACGGCAGCCATTACCCCCATTCACCCAAATTTTTAAGTAATTAACTTAAATTATAAAGTAATTTTTCTTTTTGTCAACCAGATTTACAAAATACTGTTCTGATAAAGCTGATAGTACAGCCCTTTTTTTGCCATCAGTTCCTCCGCGTTTCCCTCCTCCAAAATCTTTCCGTCATCCACCACAAAAATGCGGTCCGCCTTTCGGATCGTGGACAGTCTGTGGGCAATCACAAAGGAGGTTCTGCCCGCAAGCAGATGCTCGATCCCCTCCTGCACCAGAAGCTCCGTCTTCGTGTCTATACTGGAAGTCGCCTCGTCCAAAATCAGGATCTTCGGATCGGAAACCATCGTCCTCGCAAAAGCAAGCAGCTGTTTTTGCCCGACGGAAAGTCCGCCGCCCCGCTCGGAGAGTTCCGTGTCATACCCTTTTTCCAACTTCACAATGAAGTTATGGGCATTGACTGCTCTGGCAGCCGCCTCGATCTCCTCATCCGTGGCATCCAGTCTGCCATAGCGGATGTTTTCCCGGATCGTGCCGGAAAAGAGGAAATTGTCCTGCGTCATAATCCCCATCTGTCTGCGCAGGCTCTCAATCGTGACTTCGCGCACATCCCGCCCGTCGATCCTGACCGCGCCGTCCGTCACCTCATAGAAACGGCTGATCAGATTGACTATCGTGGTCTTTCCGGCCCCCGTCGGCCCCACCAATGCAATCGTCTCGCCGGGCCTTATGGTAAAACTCACGTCGTGCAGCACGTTCTCCTTGTCGTCATAGGAAAAACTCACATGGTCAAAAACCACTTCCCCCGAAATCTCAGGCATGTTTACCGCCGCCTTGCCGTCCGCAATCCCCGGCTCCGTATCCAGAATTTCAAAGATCCGCTCCGCTCCGGCGATATTGGTCACCAGTTGGTTGTAAAAATTGCTGATATTGTGAATGGGCTGCCAGAACATATTCAGGTAAGTGCCAAAGGCGATAAAAGTACCCACCGACACCGCATCCACACCCAGAATCACGATTCCCGTAAAATAGAGGAAAATACAGCCAAGCCCCCATGACAGGTCGATCACGGAACCGAAGGCGTCACTCATGCGCACCGCGTCGAAGAAGGCGTTCCGGTGTTCCTCCAGAAGCTCGTCAAAGGTGTCCTCCGTCTCCTTCTCTGCATGGAAGCTCTGGATAATACGGATTCCCGCCATATCCTCATGAATAAAGGCGTTTAAATTTGCCGACTTCTTTCGGAAGCTCTGCCAACGGGGATGTGCCCGGTATTCGATATACCAGGTCGCCGCCGCCATAAACGGCAGAGTCAACAGGGACGCAAACGCAAGCGCCGGATTCTTACAGACCATAATGACGATCACGGCAATCACCTTGAGACCGTCCGGCACAAGCGTCGTTACACAATTGGAAAGCACATCTTTCAGGGAATTGATATCCCCGATAATACGAGAGAGAATTTTTCCCGTGGGCCTGCTGTCAAAAAAGGCAAAATCCAGTTTCTGAATATGGGTGTACAGCTCCTGCCTGATTGTCAAAAGAATCCGGTTGCACACCTTCGCCATAATATACATCCGCAGTTTTACCGTCACCACCAGCGTCAGATTGATGATAAGCGCCAGTACAAGCAGGCGATAAAGCCCCTCAAAATCATTTTGACCGATATAGTCATCTATGGCAGACTCCATAATCAGCGGGTTCACCAGGCGCACCGCCACGCCGTACCCCATAACCGCAAGCACAAGTATAATCTGCCATTTATACGCAAACAGATAGCCGAGCAGCCGCCTTAACGTCTGCACCTTGCTCCGTTTCGTGCTCTGTTCATCATCTCTATACGAGTTGAAAGACACCTTCTCCACCTCCTTCCGGACGCTCACCATACTGGGACAGATAGGTTTCATAATACAGTCCCCGCTTGGCAAGAAGCGCTTCATGGGTGCCGCGCTCCGCAATGGCGCCGCCCTCCAGCACCAAAATCTCGTCCGCGTGACGCACCGCGCTGATTCTGTGACCAATAATAATTTTCGTCGTATTTTCAAGTTTCGCAAGCTGCTGTTGAATAAGCTGCTCCGTCTCCGTGTCTAGCGCAGACGTAGAATCGTCCAACACCAGAATCGGATTTTTCTTGGAAAGCGCGCGCGCTATGCTGATGCGCTGCTTCTGCCCACCGGACAGTCCCACGCCCCGCTCGCCGATCACCGTGTCGTACTGCTTTTCCATCCGCTCAATGAAGCCGCTGGCCTGCGCGTCCGTAGAGGCCCTGCGCACCGTCTGGAAATCCAGGCACTGCTTTTTCCCCAGCTTGATGTTGTCGCCTATGGTATCCGAAAACAGAAACACATCCTGCATGACAAAACTCACGCTCGTGCGAAGCTGTTCCAAAGAAAGCGTGCGGATATCCCTGTCATCCAGATAGATCGCGCCGCCCGTCGCGTCGTACATGCGCTGCAAAAGCTGAATGATGGATGTCTTGCCCGCACCGGTCGTCCCCATGATACCGAGCGTCTTTCCCGCCTCCACGGTAAAGGTAATGTCGTGAAGAATCTCGTGCCGATCCGCCTTATGGAAGGAAACATGGTCAAAACAGACCTTCCCCTGCACATTCTCGATTTTGACCGGTTCAGTCGATTCCGTGACCGCAGGTGTTTCCTCATATATTTTCCGTATCTTTTTGTTGGACGCTACCGCGGCGGAGAAGCTGTTGGTCAGCCACCCCAACATCTCCATGGGCCACACGATGTTCATGGAATACTCCACAAATGCCGTGATCTGTCCGAGCGTCATCTCGCCGTCGATCACAAACCGTCCGCCGACCAATAAGGTCAACAGCGGCAAAACCAAAGGAATCACCACAAAAACAGGATAGTAGCGCACAAGCACCCTGGACTGCGCCATGTTCAGATCATAGTAGCGTTTGTTGTGGGAGAGAAACTTGTCAATCTCAAAGGATTCTCTGGCAAAGGCCTTGACCGTGCGCACACCGCCCAGATTTTCCTCCGCCACCGTGTTAAGCACCGCGTTTTCCTCGCTGATGGCCTCGTAGATCGCGCCCAGCTTCCGCTCCATAATCACCGCCACGGCCCCGCAAAGAAGCATCGCCGCCCCGGAAAGCAAGGCCAGTTTCCAGTTGATCGTGCACATACAGACCAGGATAATGCCGGTGTGATAACAGACTTCGATCAGCAGCATTCCCACGTAGCCCACCGCATCCCATATATGGTCGATATCTTCCTTGACACGGGCCATCAGTTCCCCCGTATTGGTACGGTCAAAAAATTCCGCGCTCAATGACTGGATATACCGAAACAGATCCCGCCGCATATCCCCTGAAATTCTGGCGCCGTTTTTGTCGAACGTGTACTCCTTCACATACTGAAAAATACATCTGCCAAGCCCTACGCCGAGAAACCCAAGCAGCAGAAATTTCAGTTCCCCGATCTTTCCGCCTACTATCACATCATCCACCACATGCGCCGTCAGTCTCGGCGCAGCCATATCCAGCGTGACTGCGGCCAGAAGGGACAGCACGGCTCCCAGATAGGAAAAGCGGTAGTCCCATATGTAACTTGTTATTTTTTTCATGTCTGATCTCCCCCCTACGCCGCTACGATAAGCAGACTCGAGATGCTTCGCATCTCTCGTTCGCGCAAAAAAAGGCTGCAGGTAAATTACCTACAGCCCTAAAAGCCCAACATATCTATTTACCGACCGATAGGGTCAACAAACCCTGCATCTGTCGATTTTTCTATATGCGGAGGTAATTTCACGTAGCGAATTCCTATACAGTTTTCTGTTGCTGTCGCCTACTCTGTTATTGATGTGTAAAAACATAAGATTACCTCCTTCCTGAAATTTTGTTTGCGATACTTTTGCCATCTTATTACATATGGCGGGTGTTGTCAAGATATTTTTTAGCGCTCCATCTTCCAGAAATACGCGCTGTAAGCCGGCAGAGTGCTTCCGCCGCCAAAATCATGGTCTTTTCCCGTGATCAGGTCAACCGCCATGCCGCAGCCCGCGTCAAAATGGGCCGTGTAGTCTTCCCCATCCGCGTTGATGGCCACAAGGACTCTCTCATCCTCACACTTGCGCTCAAAAATGCACTGTTTGTTGGTGAGAACCACCGAACGGAAATCACCGTAGTTGAGCGCCTTGGATGCTTTTTTCGCCTCGGCAAGCTTCGCGATCCAGTCGGTCAGTTCATTCCATACAGGCTCCTCAAAGCAGGCCCGCAGCGCCGGGTCGCCCTCGCTCTTATTGGCCTTAGCGCCCCACTCGCTCCCATAGTACACGCAGGGGATTCCCGGCATGCCAAAGCACAGCGCATAGATCAGCGGCAGGTGCTTCTCATTGGTCAGGTTGCTGGCGATACGGGTCACATCATGGTTATCCACAAAGGAGAGCAGGTGTTTGCCCCGGTAGAGACACCAGTTCTCCGGCCCAAACTGTCTCAACAGAGAATGATTGATCTCAAACATGTTCATGCTGTTAAAACTGGAAAACAATCCTTTGTAACACTCGTAGTTGGTGGCGGAATGCAGCATCTGGTCGTTCACCATCTGGTTGTAATCGCCGTGCAGCATCTCTCCCAACAGATAGAACTCCGGTTTCAATCCGTCCGTAAATGCCCGCAGTCTTCTCACAAAATCGTGATCAAGGCAGTAAGCCACATCCAGACGCAGACCGTCGATATCAAACTCTTCCACCCATCCTTTCACGCTGTCCAGAATGTGATTGACCACATCCTCATTGCGCAGGTTTAATTTCACCAGATCATAGTTGCCTTCCCAACCCTCATACCACAATCCGTCGTTGTAATTAGAGTTGCCGCCCAGATTGATGTTAAACCAACTCAGATAGGGAGAGCGCTCTCTGTTTTGCAGCACATCCTGAAACGCCCAGAACCCTCTGCCCACATGGTTGAACACACCGTCAAGCACCACCTTGATTCCGTTTTCATGGAGATTTTCACAAACCGTTTTAAAATCCTCATTGGTTCCCAGTCTGCAGTCGACGGTGTGATAGTCCCTTGTATTATATCCGTGCGTGTCCGACTCAAACACCGGGGAAAAATAAATGGCGTTAACTCCCAGTTCCTTCATATGGGGAATCCAATCGTTCACCTTTAAGATTCGATGTTCCAACACGCCGTCGTTCTCAAAAGGCGCGCCGACAAACCCTAACGGATATATCTGATAAAATACACTTTCAAATGCCCACATCATTACCTCCGTTCTGAAACCGCCCTTTGCAGGACAGTCCCTCACATTTCAATATATTGTAGTTTACCACGGATCAGTATACCACTTTTTGCCATTGTGCGTCAAACACATTCCTGTTTCCCAGATTGACCGGACTGCTTTTTCCTTTCATAAACTAAAATCCGTGTATCGACTTTTCCACAAAATTTACGCCTCATTTTTGAAAAACTTTTCCAAAAACAGATGAGAAATCCCCAATTTCCACAAAGTTATCCACATTGACAGCCTCGTCATTTCCTGTCAAATGCTGTCTCATTTCTTTCTAATTTGTCTGTCATTTTCGGTTTTTTCTATCACCTTTTTGTCGTCTGGTCTTTTTTTGTGTCGAAATGGTTGACCGGTTTTGTAACATCCTGTTCTCATGAAGTCAATCGCATTTTGTCTCTTGACGGCCAAGGTCAATCCACATACCTTGTCCCATCCGCACGGCTTTTGTCTTTTTATATATTGACTTTATCAGATAATGCCAAAAACTCATATTTTACAGCCATTCATCCCAAAATCTCTCCACTTTACGACCTATTTGGTCAACTGTTACCACCTGCTTTTCCTTCCATTCTCTCGGAAACAGCCTCTGGTAAGCGGGCGACAAAAACCTCTCATCCAACAATGCCACAATCCCGAAATCGTCCACGGTGCGGATTACCCGCCCCGCTGCCTGCAGCACCTTATTCATACCGGGGTAGCGATAGGCGTAATCAAACCCGTCCTCTCCCCATGCGTCAAAATAATTTTTCAAAAGCTCTCTCTCATTGCAGACCTGAGGCAGACCTGTCCCCACAATGATGGCACCGATCAGACTGTCGTTTTTCAGATCAATCCCCTCGCTGAAAATGCCGCCCATCACGCAAAATCCCAACAGGCTTCTCTCCTCCTCGATCTCAATCTCCATCTGAATGACCCCTTGCAGGTCGCAGTCCTCATTGCCCCGGAAACGGTTCAAAAAAGCCTCTCTGGATTCCTCATTCATATGGCTCTCCTGCACGATGCACTCCACGCTGCCCTCCCCGTTAAAATAGTGCTGATAGATTTCAAGCACACGCTGTAAAAAGGCATGGGAAGGGAAAAAGGCCATATAGTTTCCATGTCTTTGCCCTATTATATTGTGGATGTAGGAGGCAATCCGGTAGTATTCCATCTCACCCCTGCGGGCATAGCGGCTGGTCACGTCGCTGCCTATGTAAAGGCCAAGCTTGTCCGGCCGGAATACGGACTTCGCATAAACTTCATAATCTCCCTCTTCCGCCCCCAGAAGCGTCTTATAGTATTGAATGGGCAAAAGCGTCGCCGAAAACAAAATGGTACTCCGCCCCCTCTGCATACAGTTTCCGAGATTCACCGCCGGATTCACACAGAAAAGTTTGACGATAAAGCTGCCGTCGGCTTGCATTTCCGTATAAGTCACGTAATTTTCATCTACTAACTCATACATTTCCAAAAAATGGGACACCTCAAAGTAGAAAGTCAGAATGTCTCCCCGCAGCGGGCTGTCCTCATGATCCTCCAGATAGTCTTCCATCGCCGCCGAAAGGCGCATCAGCGCATGTACCAGTCCGTCGATCTGCTCCACCACGCAGTAACCGTCACACTCCCGTTTCAGTGAGAGCATTTCTTTGTTGCATTTATCCAGGTTTTTGGTGATTCTCTGGTCGTAGGGTTTGACCGTTTTTTTCAATTCCAGAAAAGCTTCCTTGCACAGCACGGCGCTGTACATGTCCCTGCCCCGCTCCACCAGATTGTGGGCCTCGTCCACCAGGAAAATATATTCCCCCCTGACTCCCTCCGCAAAAAAGCGGCGCAGATATACGTGGGGATCAAAGAGATAATTGTAATCGCAGATCACCGCGTCCGCAAACAGGCTCATATCCAGACACAGTTCAAAGGGGCAGACCTGATGCTTCTTCGCATAGTCCTCTATCTGCTCTCTCGTAAAGTTGTCCACATGGGTCAACAGGTCGTACATGGCATCGTTTACCCTGTCATAATGGCCTTTCGCATAGGGGCAGACTGCCGGATTACACTCGGTTTCCTCCATAAAACAGATTTTGTCCTTTGCGGTCAATATGACGCTTTTCAGTTGCAGGCCCTGCTCCCTGAGCAGCGTGATCGTATCATCCGCCACCGTGCGGGTGATGGTTTTTGCTGTCAGGTAAAAGATCCGCTCACAAAGCCCCTCCCCCATGGCCTTTACTGCGGGAAACACTGTGGAAATCGTCTTACCAACTCCCGTCGGTGCCTCAACAAACAGCTTTCTCTTATGGTAAATGGTCTGATAGACATAGGTCACCAAGTCTTTTTGCCCATCCCTGTAGGGAAAGGGAAAGCCCAGCTTTCTGATGGATTCCTGCCTGCACTGCTGCCACTCAAAGCGGAAATCCGCCCATTTCCGGTACTGCTCCATCAGTTCCCCGAACCATTTTTCTAATTGACTACATTGGTACTGCTCCTGAAAATAGCGGATTTCCTCGGTTTCCATATGGCAGTAAGTCATGCGGACACTGATCTGTTCCAAATGATGTTGACTGGCATAGATACAGGCATAGCATTTCGCCTGCGCCAGATGTACCGCCACCGGCCCCTTCATTTTAGCCAGATCGTGATAGGTTCCCTTGATCTCGTCAACGGTAACCTGCCCCTCCTCCGTGATAATGCCGTCGGCGCGGCCCTCCACCACAATCTCATAACGTTCCGCGTCATAGACATGACGCAGGGACACCTCCGCCTGATAGGAGGGCCCCATCCTCCGTTGGATCATGCGGTGAATCCGTCCCCCCTCCTGCATGGCATTTTCGGGGGAAGCTGCCTTTCGATTGTCAATATCGCCGGAGCGCAGGATAAATTCTACCAAGCTCCGCACGGAAATACGCACTTCCATGTCTTATCTCCACTCTGGTATGAGCAAACTATTCTAAAAAATCCGGTAAATCTAAAATCCATTCGCCGAAAGTGTCCAAAAGATTTATAAAACATTTAAATTCTTCACAAAATTCACAGTTAATTTGGCTTTCCAGCCTCTCCCAGTCCTACGCTGTCGGATATTCATAAATTTCTGCTTCTTCTTGCAGGCACCCCCGTAAGATAAGTTCTATTTCCTTATCATTCATTTTTTGTACGAATCCTTTCCTTTATTTACGGGTTGGAAAAAATTTTAGGAAATCCGCATTGTCCTCCATGATATACTCATCATTCAGTTTATTCTTCAAAATTTTGATTGCGGAAAGCAGCTCTCTAAAAAAAGCTTCTCTTTTTTTCTCTCCATCAAATCCTATATATTTAAACTCTGTTCCATCATCCAAATATAAACCGTCGTATATTTCCTGAATATGAGCAAACTTAAAGTCAATATCCTTGTCTCCGACTAAATATGGCGGCAAATCATTCTCTATCAATTCATCATTTTCACTGTAAATCCAAACAGGAAAACATCTAAATTCCAATTTTATTTTTATTTTTTTCATGCACACTCCCTATAAGCACATCATCCTTCAAAATTTCCAGATATACGATATGCGCTGACTCACCTATTCTAATTTTTCCATCCATTCTATTGCAGTTCCGCAGCCATATAAAGTATCATGTTGTAATCAATTTACAATATTTTCTCAATTATGATATCCACTGAATTTTCTTCTAAAGAATTATATTCATCCAAATGAATATGAGCCCCCTCTGTTATTTCATCCTGCGATAAAGCAAGTAAATGATTTGCTAACGAAATCAGACCCGCTTTATTGGCCAAAATCAAAACTTCATTCTCAGATTTCTCTACTTTAATGCAATACCCACTTTCCCATCTCAAATGCATTCCCGTTTCCTTCCTATCATCTTCAGGCTCAATTTCTATTTTCATAATGTGTTCTTTCCCCTTCCCTTTATTTTGGCACCATGAAATTTGCGTTCTGTGCTGCTATTCTTCATACGGTTTCTTACTATATTTTGCGATCCATCCGTCTTCGGTGTATTTTTCTAAGTGATTGCTCATTTTTTCCTCCTGTAGTTGATTGATAAAAGTACTAATTGAAATATGATCTCTCTTATAAATTAAAATCAAGTTCTCTGTGATTCAAGATATTCTCTTAGAGCGATCGTCGTGCAATTCATACACCTTGGATATAACTCAAATAATTTTTCTATCCCCTCATTTATGACAGGAACAATAAAATCAGCTATATTTTCTTCCAAACATTTTCTTAGCTCAGTTTCCTTCAACTTCTCTATCGCAAACATGTCCGGTGTTTCAGCCCCTTGACATGTGCACCTGAATCGAAGCCGCACATCGCATCTGTATACCTTGGGATATTTTAACTCTTCATCTTCATGAATGCTTTTTAACATGAAGCCAACGTTGATATAGTAATAATCGTCATAAAGCCCTCTTTGCTTATTGATGACAATGATTAGTTCTTCCGTGGAATAGTAAAAATTAGTCTTTCGATAACACCGAAATCCTACTTTGTCAAATGTGTCTTCCAGAATTTGCTGAAATTGATCTTTATCCATATTTTCTCCTGATCGCACTGTTGAGCCGTGTGCAGGCGACGGTTTGCTCCGATCTGCCGTTTTGTTTCAGTTCCTTTTTTATTCTTAATATATTTGCAAACGTCCTTCCTCTTCCCAAACTTTCAAAGTCATCTTAGCATTAAACGAAAATATCCCGTTACTTTCATCGTCTCTTATTTTCATTAAGGTTGCCTGCCCAATATCTGTATGGATATTCAATGCCAGACAATATGATGCTGCTTTAGCTCTTACAACCACATTTGAACTTTTGAGCATCTCAGAAATACATTCCCACGCAAATTCTTTATCTTTCTCTAAAAGCTTATATATCTTTATTAGTTTTTTGCCCTCTCTATTGCCCGCATTATAATCCCCTTCTAACGTACTCTTGTATAGTATTTTTCCGCTTTCTTCATACTGTTTTAAAATACTTTCCTTATCAATCGTTTTCATGAAATGCCCCAAGTTTTCTATGTCCTTATCATTTTTGATAAAGTTTTTCCCTCAAAGCGGCTTCCCCAACCATCACATTCATCAAATGAATATATCTTAAAAGGTGTAATATCTATGACATCTATCTTGTGCCTTTCTAAAATGTCAATCGCCTTGGCCGCTTTCTCCAATGTACCAGAACTACGGCCACATAATTTTGAATACAATTCGCAGGTTCCACATTCATATATGAGCATTATAAAATACAGAATTTCTTTATTGGCATTGTTATATAATTTATGTAAACCATTAAATCTATTTTCCGTAATGTATTCGGCGTCTTCCAATGATGTATCTTCCAATATACTATTGGGCATATATTCTGCAAGTTCATACATCCAGTCATCTAAATATTGAATCTTAGTATATGACCATAGTTTCTCTAAAATCCATCCCCATTCCTCTTTTCTACATTTATAATATTGTAGTAGTTCTTCAAACGAACAAATCAAATATGCCATTCGGCCTCTGATGGAAACACATTTTAAATTTTCTATTACTGATTCTATTACTGCAACGGAAAAAGGACTTATTTCTCCATTGTCTTCTGTTTTTTCACTCATATTTGTCCCCATATGCCACTTTCACTCTGCCAACAAAAAATCACACAAATGTACGATTCTCACCCCGTCAATATTTCCCGCCTCCAACTCATCCAACACCACAACATACTTAGGATAATGATCCTTAATTTCAAGCAGGTTAGCGATCTCACGATCCGATTTCTGCGGTAGACTGCGGCAGACCTGTACATAAATGCGCTCATCCCTGCGCACCGCCACAAAGTCAATCTCTTTTGTCTCATTTTTACCGATATAGACCTCGTAGCCTTTCCTTCTCAATTCAAAATAAACGATATTTTCCAACATAGCCGCCACGGACTCCGACTGAAACCCCATCATACAGTATTTGAGGGATGCGTCTGCCAGATAAAATTTTTCCTGGGTTTTTAAAACAGACTTTCCCTTCAAATCATATCTTTGGCAGCGGTATACCACAAAAGCCTTTTCCAACCATTCCAGATAATTATAGATGAATTCCACAGAGAAAGAACGACCCTCATTTTTTAGAAATTTAACGATAGCATTGGCAGAAAAAGTTTTTCCTACGTTTTCAATAATAAATTTCACACCCCGATTAAACAAATCAATATTTTTAACATCATGACGTCTCGTAATATCATTGGAAATAACAAAATGATAAATACCTTCCACAATCTGATATGCCGCCTCCGTATCAAAATTACCAAGCGCCACTATCGGGAAACCGCCCAACCGCAGATATTCCGACAAAAGCTCCCTCGATGCGCGGCATTTCCAGAATTGTAGATTTCCCGCAGCGACGGATACTCGCAAGTATTTTCACCAACGGTACGTTACGGTAAGTCTTTAGAATTTCCATATAACATGGTCTTAGAATCATATCTTTCTCTCATTTTCCATTGGCGAGACAAAAATCTTGTTTTTGTTACTATAAATTAAATTCTTTCCATATTCTATAAGTTTTTATTTATTTTAAGCAAAAACTTTTTGATGTCATATTTCTTAATATACTGACAAGTATATAATCATTTTCTTTTATAATCTTTATTTACATATTAATCTAAGGAATTCCGTTCTTCTATTTTATAAGACTTAGCCAGTATCCATCCGTCCATGCCATATGAAGAACATATTTTTATATACTTATATTCATTTGCTCCTAAAAAATCGATTAATTCCTGCTCTGTCTGATAAACAATTGGCCAACCATAATCTTTCATTTTTATTATTTCTTCTTTGTTATCATTATAAAAGAAGCTTATATCACATTCCTGAATATCTAAAAGAATATTATAATCAATCGTACCTTTAAACAAATGTGTAAGCACTTCAAAAAAGTAAATTTTTCCCTGTCTCTTTTTCGTACTATTATAGGTTTGGATCACTATATTTTTTTCTTCTAAGTTCACGCTATATGCGACTATACAATCATCATGCACTTTTTGTCTCCTACTGTTTTAGAACATTTTTAGTCCAATTCTCATTTGAATATGTGAAAATTGGTTCTTATATCTAAATATACTTTTGGACAATAGCCCATATATCATCTTCTTGAAACAGGTAATCGTCCGGCCCAACTTTCTCATCAATATTTGATATCGCCACCAAATAATGCCACGCTCCCAAATCATTAATACAAACTTGTTCATCATTTCTAATATAACCAACAGCCCATATGCAAATCGCTTCTCTTGTCAGCTTTCCATCTAGAACTAGCTTTAGTTTCTGCGTTATTTCTTCTCTTGTCGGTTGGTTCATGAATATCCCCCGTACTTATTAGGCTTCCGGAACAACGTTATTCACCTGCCTTTATATCAACCGTAATCAATCTATTGCCCGCACACTAATATTGCCGAAATCATTTCAGCCCGTTTCTTTTATTATAGCGGTGCCCTTCTACTGCGTCAACGAAACAACCGCTGTACCGCTCTCCGGGCAAACGGTTCCCACACAGATCATTGGCATGCTTCTCCCCGGATATGCTTGAAACCAATATGATTTGATAGTATACTACAATTACACAGGAGAAAGGGACAACAGAATGCCGACATAGAAAATTTTTCTGTCCTTGAACACAAAAAATACTTAGACAGTATCAAGGCTTCCAGAGACAACTTAAAAATCTATAAAATATCTACCACTTACAGGGGTGGAATTTAAAAAGGAGCCGTTACTATGTGCACTTTATTCGATGAGATTGAAAAAGAGGGTAAAATAGAGGGTAAAATAGAAGGTAAAGCTGAGGGTATCATTGAGACAGGGATTGATCTCGGTCTTGCTGAAGATGATATTCTACAAAGACTGCAGACCAAGCTCAACGTATCACTTCAAAAAGCACAGGAATATTTTGAAGCGTTTGGAAAGCAGACCGTTTAATTACTGTTTTTACTATGACAAAACAAAACTCCCTACGCAAGATAATCTTCCATTATCTTACATAGGGAGTTTATGTCACTTCTTTTGCCGGAATTTATACCGCCACCGCCCACTTCCTGAGATGTCTCTCAAAATCTGCGTCGTAGCCGTTATACGCAACGGTTAAAATCTGATTGAAATTCAGCCCTAACACGCCAATGATGGATTTTGCATCCACAATAAAGCTGTTGTAGGAAATATCCACGTCGCAGTCACATTTCGTAGCAGCGCTGACAAAGTCCTTTACCTCGTCCGGTCTCAATTTGATTTTGTGTTGCATAATTTTCACCTTCCTTTTTCACTTATGTATGCAAAAGGCACACACAGAAAAACGTTTTCAAGCTCCTCATTTGAGTTGATTATACACCTTTCTTTTCGTTTGTAAAGTGTTATTTTTGTCCCTGTTTTTGTACAATTTTGGCATATTTTTGGGCATTTCTTACAACTTTACATAATTACTTTGATCTTCAAAGAATTTTTTGTGTAATCTGCCTATTATGTTCTGTCCGAACACTTTTGCAAGGCTCCATTTTATCATTTTTGTTGAAATTCCACCATATAATCTTGGTAACGATACGCGCACATTTGTCTTTGCAAATGCTTATTTTCCCGGCTTTTGATCCCGATTGTTCGGTGAAATACCCGAAACAGTTCCTGATATTCTTCCTCTTTTTCCGAGTAAGTAAGTTCCCGCAGGTCAAATTCTTCCCCTGCCGATACCAGATACCATTCCTCCTTCGCCGGATGGACACCGAAAAGTTTCCTGTGCTCGTCGTAGACCATAAAATTCTCAATACTCAACCGATCTGCAAAATGCGGCATAACAAAGGGCACTACATTATTTTTCGGTCCGATTTTGGAAAAAAGGATGGGCGTATCTTTTGCCGCTTTCGCCGAAAGCTCCTGAAAACGGATAAATTCTTTCTCGTAGTGCGCCTCATTCGCTGTGAATCGGGCCAGTTCAAAACATCTGGCCACATAAGGGTTTTTGAAATTTCCCAGAACACGCCTGCCGCTTCCCGCTGTGATGGCATCCACCACGGTCTTGTATACCGCTTCCCCCTTGTCCGCATAGCAGGAGGCCGCCGCGCGGCAGAGGGTATGATATACATGCTCCCCCAGTTTTTGTCTGAGGGTGCGCACCACCTTATCAGTTTTCACAGAATCGGGCAGAATATGCACATAGTCCGCAAACAGACGCAGATTTTCCTCCTCGCCAATCTGGATATGCACATGCTCATGGCCCTCCCTTAAGGCGTAGGCCTCGTAAATTCCGGTGAAGATACCCTCCATGGAATCCTCACAGATCAAATATTTCTCTTCCATAGTATATGTCCCTTTTCCCTATCCGCCACACTTCCGCCAGGTTCCCTCGTCCCTGTCATCCGCCGACGGCCCTGTAGTTTTGCCCCCATGTATCACTGTCAAACAGTGACATTTGGCGATATGCGGTTCCATCCGGCAAAAACGGCAGCTTTTCTCCCCGTCCCATCCGGTTCTGGTAAACAAGGTTTTGTACAATATAATTCTCCTCCAGTTTGGTGGGGTACATCATTTTTCCGCCGCAGGTGATAAAATAGAGGGCACGTTTTAAAACCACTCCTATTTTCTTCAAATCTTCAAAGGTCAGGTTTCCGAACCGTCTGGCCGCAACGATCCGCCCCGCGCTCTTAACTCCCACTCCCGGAATCCGCAAAAGCATCTGATAGTCCGCCCGATTAATCTCCACCGGAAACTGCTCCAGATGCCGCACCGCCCAATCCGCCTTTGGATCAATGGCCGTGTTGAAATTAGGCCGTTTCTCCGTCAGAAGTTCATCCACCTTAAACCCGTAAAACCGAAGGAGCCAATCTGCCTGATACAGCCTGTGTTCCCGAAGCAAGGGCGGCCCTCCCGCAAGAGCCGGCAGATCCCTGTCCTCATTTACATTCACGAATGCGGAATAATACACTCTCTTTAAAGAAAACTTGTCGTAGAGGTTTTCCGCCACCGACATAATCTGATAATCGCTTTCCGGCAGCGCGCCAATCACCATCTGGGTGGACTGTCCCGCCTCGCAGAAATGGGGCGCATGTTTATATAAAGTAAGTTCGTTCTTATTTTCCGTAATGCCATTTTGAATTTGCCGCATAGGCTTTAAGATGGTTTTTCGGTGCTTGTTCGGCGCAATCGCCCGAAGCCCTTCCGCCGTAGCCATCTCCAAATTCACACTCATGCGGTCCGCCAGATAACCCACCCGTTGGATCAGCAAAGGGTCCGCTCCGGGAATCGCCTTCACATGAATATAGCCCTGAAACCGGTGCACAGTACGGAGCCTGTGTACTGTCTCGCAGATCAATTCCATGGTATAATTGGGGCTGTAGAGAATGCCCGAACTCAAAAACAAACCTTCTATATAATTGCGCCTGTAAAATTCCATCGTCAACTCGCACACTTCATCCGGCGTAAAGGAAGCGCGGGGCACATCGTTGGAACAACGGTTCATACAATAGCGGCAGTCATAGATACATTCATTGGTAAACAGAATCTTTAACAGGGAAACACAGCGGCCGTCCGCCGCAAAACTGTGACAAAGCCCCGCCGCCACCGTATTTCCAATGCCCTGTCCGTCATTTCGTCTGGAAGAGCCACTGGAACTGCATGACACGTCATACTTCGCCGCATCGCCAAGTATCTTTAATTTATCCATGACCGACATCTGCGGTGCAATTCTGATATCCATCCTGCTCTCACTCCCCTGCGTCAACATTTCTTCCCTGATTATTCCCCATTTCTCATGAAACATCAGGCAAGGCGTTTTTTTGTAGAACACACGTTCTGTTTTTATCAGTATCTTAACATAGACGCACGCATATTGCAATCCTTTTTAGAACATTTGTTCTTTTTCTCTTGAAAAGCATTGCACAATGGGACTGGTTAAAGTATAATCAGAATATTATATGCAAAAGGGAAGGGAAGGAAAAATGGAAACAAATAAGACAAGAGGAAATTTTACGGGCAAACTTGGTTTTGTCCTTGCGGCAGCCGGCAGTGCGGTAGGGCTTGGAAACATCTGGCGTTTTCCCTATCTGGCGGCAAAGGACGGCGGCGGATTATTCATTTTCTGCTATATCATTCTGGCGCTGACTTTCGGATTTACCCTGCTCACCACGGAAATTGCCATCGGTCGTAAGACAGGCCAGAGCCCGCTGACGGCATACGGCGTGATTCACCCGAAATGGAAGGCTCTCGGCGGATTGGCCTGTCTTGTCCCGATCATTATTTTACCCTATTATCTGGCCATTGGCGGTTGGGTATTAAAATATCTTATGGTCTTTATGACAGGAAAAGGCCCGGTCGCTGCCGAGGACGGCTACTTTACCGGGTTTATTTCCGAACAGACAAGTCCATTGGTGTTTATGATTATCTTTACGGTTCTCTCCGCGGTCATTATCTTTGGCGGCGTGGACAACGGCATCGAGCGGGCAAGCAAATTTATCATGCCCCTGCTTTTGGTTTTGATTATCGGCATCTCGATTTACGCGCTGACGCTCCGCCACACGGACGCGTCCGGGCTTGAGCGAACCGGTCTGGAAGGGTTGAAAATTTATCTTCTCCCGAATTTTGAGGGCGTTACCTTGCAGCACTTTTTCCTGGTGGTGATGGATGCTCTGGGACAGCTTTTTTACTCCATCAGCGTTGCCATGGGCATCATGGTTGCCTACGGCTCCTACGTGAAAAAGGATGTCGATCTGATGTCTCCCATTAACCAGATCGAAATTTTCGACACGGTAGTTGCGCTGCTTGCCGGCATGATGATCGTCCCGGCTGTCTATGTCTTTATGGGAACTGAGGGCATGTCCGCCGGACCGGGGCTCATGTTTATTTCTCTGCCCAAGATTTTTGCGGCGATGGGAAAAGTAGGAACGGTTATCGGTATCCTGTTCTTCGTCATGGTTGCCTTTGCAGCTGTGACCTCCGCCGTGTCCATTATGGAGGCCATCGTTGCCAGTCTGGTAGACAAGTTCCATTTATCCAGAAATAAGAGCGCCGCATTCGTAACCGCCTACGGAATCATTGTCGGAGCTATCGTCTGCTTCGGTTATAATTTCTTGTACTTTGAATTAAAGCTGCCTAACGGCTCCACAGGCCAGCTTCTTGATCTGATGGATTATGTCAGCAATAACTGCCTGATGCCGCTTGTGGCGCTTTTCACCTGTATACTGATCGGTTGGGTCGTAAAGCCCAAAACCATCATTGACGAAGTGACGCTCGGCGGTCATAAGTTCGGCAGAAAGCGTCTGTATATCGCTATGATTACCGTGATCGCCCCTGTACTTTTGTTTTTGCTGTTGCTGCAGTCGGTGGGGATTACCCTGTAATCAAAAATACATTTTTAAGGAGGATTTGGTATGACAGATATTCTATCGCTTCTCTCCGACGCGTTTTAGACAATCTTCCTAACGGTGGCAGGGATTGTTTTGCTAGTCACTCCCTACACTACGTTTCAAAATGTCTTTTCCAAGACTACCGTTAAAATATGCGGCGTAATTGTCCTGCTATGCGGCATTGGCTGCGGTATTCTTTTCCTCATGGGATTTTTTATCTAGATTGAAAAAACATGACAAATGAATTATAGTAATACTATATTATGACTCATATCATGTTTTAAAAAGGACTTACAAAAAGCGAGGTATACCATGGACAATTTACTCATTCCGCAGGATTACAAATCAGCGCTGAATCTTCACGACACCCAGATCGGCATCAAGACGGTCAAGGACTTTTTTCAGACACAGCTCGCCGAAAGGCTTCATCTGCTGCGCGTGTCCGCACCCCTTTTCGTGGAGCCGTCTTCCGGCCTGAACGATAACTTAAACGGAGTGGAACGCCCCGTCACTTTCGGCATCAAAGAACAGGATGACGCGCCCGCCGAGATTGTGCACTCTCTCGCCAAGTGGAAGCGCATGGCGCTTGGCAAATACGGTTTTGTCCACGGGGAAGGACTTTACACTGACATGAGCGCCATCCGCAGGGATGAGGCCACCGACAACATCCATTCCATATACGTGGATCAATGGGACTGGGAAAAGATCATTTCCCGGGAGGAGCGCTGTCAGGATTATTTGAAAGAGACAGTGAAAACGGTCTACAAGGCGCTTCGCAAAACCGAAAAGTATATGGCCATTCAGTACGATTACATAGACGAGATTCTGCCCCACGACGTTTTCTTTATCACCACGCAGGCGCTTGAGGATCTCTATCCGAGCAATACGCCGAAGGAGCGGGAATACCTGATTACCAAGGAAAAGGGCGCAGTCTGCCTCATGCAGATCGGCGATTTGCTGGCCTCCGGCGAAAAACATGACGGCCGTGCACCGGACTACGACGACTGGAGCCTGAATGCGGATATTCTGGTCTACTATCCCGTGCTCGACATCGCATTGGAATTGTCCTCCATGGGAATCCGCGTGGATAAGGACGCGCTCCTGTCCCAACTCGACAAAGCGGGATGTCCGGAACGGGCAGAGCTTCCTTTCCAGAAGGGAATCATCAACGAGACCCTGCCCTTCACCATCGGCGGCGGCATCGGCCAGTCCCGCATCTGCATGTTTTTCCTGCGCAAGGCCCACATCGGGGAAGTACAGTGCTCCCTGTGGCCGGAGGATGTAACCAGGGAAGCATTGGCAAAAGGCATTCAATTACTCTAGTCTTTTGATTAGGCAGGGGATATGACTATTATGGTCAATTCTCTGCCTTTGTAAAATTAACGATATTTCGTTTACTTTTATTTCAAATTTTTCTATTTTTGTATTGACATTCCTTTCCAAGCATAGTATGATGTACTCAACAGCAACTAAGAGTAATCAATGAACCGTGCATTCGCACATTCAGGCAATTTCTGCCGCTTTACTCACAACCAAAATCAAACAGCGGCAGAAGCAACCCATAGAAGCCTTCTGCCACAGGAAAAGGAGGACATGCTATGGATGCAGTATTAAAAAGAGAGGAGCAGTTTATGGTAGTGGAAGGAGGAAAAACTTACACCATCGCGGATATCGAGGCGCTTCCGCCGGGAGAGCGGGCGGAACTGATCGACGGGGAAATGTTTATTATGGACGCAGCATCCATCACGCATCAGCGGATACTCGGCGAGCTTTATGTCCAGATTTACACGCACATCAAAAACAACAAAGGGCCCTGCGAAGTATTCATCGCCCCCGGTGTCTACGTGAAAGATGACATTTATAACTATGTGGAACCTGATCTGACGGTAGTCTGTCAGGCAGACAGACTGGACGAGAAAGGCTGCCACGGGGCCCCGGACTGGGTGATCGAGATTGCCTCCCCCAGCAACAAATACATGGATTACGGACGCAAGCTCATGTTGTATCAATCCGCCGGTGTCCGTGAATACTGGATTGTCGATCCCGCCAAAAAAATCGTCACCATCTATGATTTTGTGACGGAAAACGGCCCGGAAATCCATCCGTTTACCGAACCGGTCAAGGTTGGGATTTATGAAAATCTTTATCTGGATCTTACTTCCTTTGCATAACAAATATCCAGATCGGGCGCTGTACCTCATGACACAGCGCCCTTGTTCTTTTCTATTCCTCGCAGTCGAAGATGGTCTTCTGCTCGATATATTGTCCGTACTGCTCTTTCCAGTCCCGGTGCATCTGTGAGCCGTCGTACACCGCAAGCCCCTCCGGCGAAAGCCACATCTCGATCATCAGATCATGCCGGTTAGAACGATCGGAATTGGAGCGGTGGACTTCCACACGGTTTACGCCGTCAAGGGCAAGGGCTTTTTGAAACAAGTCCCTGATGTCCGGAAGCATACCGTCCACATCCGTATTCTCTTTGAACTTCACAATAATATAGTGCTTCATCTTCCCTCTCCCTCAGATAAATTCATACAGCGCGCCTGTCTCTGCATCCCGATACTCATGTTTCTCGTAGTACCCGATCAGCGTCCCGTCTTCATCCCGCAAAGCCACCATATAGACATCCTTGTTTTCCTTCTCATTTCGGAAGGTATAAATCCGATTGTGCTCTGTGCTCTCCGAAAACCATGCAAGTACCTTTTTGATCTGTTCCCCGGAGTTTGCATTATGACAGTTTAACAGGCTCTGCCCCACAAGGGAAGCGCCGCCCCGCTTTGCATACCGTTCCACCGCCGCAGGATTCATATAAATGATCTCATGGGAAAGATTACAGATCACCACAGCGCACCTGTCCTGGTTGACAATGCTCTTGAAATATTTTCCTAATATCTTATCATCCACAATCATTTTCCTCCTGGTAACAGCGTCATTTATATCACAGATTTCCTCCGGTAATCTGTCACATCGGAACCGATTTTTTCATATAACTCTTTTACCGTAATCTCATGATTTCTGACCGCGAGCAGTTCGGAATCCGTTGCCCCAATAAACGTGACAAACTCAACTTTTCCGTTCGGCGTAGTGATAGACTGCAGCTCCCTGTCGGGAATTGTGAGAAAACCTGTGATGGCAGACTGCATTTTCGTATCTATGCCCTGTGTCTGTCCCGTGTAAAGGTATTCATAGGGGCCAAATATTTCGCCCTTTGTAAAAGTGATCCTCGCAATCGCCTGCAAAATACCGCAGATACACTTTATTTCCGCTTCCTCGTCCTCATAGTCATCCTTCTTTAACTTAAAGGTAAATTCCATGCCGTAGCCGCTGATATCCTGATTCTCTGATTCCTTCTGGTACAGCTCCGACAGACCGTAGGTAACGAAATGCCAGTACGTGCCTGCATCATAGATACTGATGCCTTCCAGGGGATCATTGCCGCCAAACTGCCACTTCAACAGTGTGCCATAATGTTTCGGGTCTTTTTGCGTGGGATATACTGCCTCGCAGGCCGCCGTGATCGCATCCCAACCGGCCGCCGAAACCTCTTCTTTCGGCGTTTCTTCTCTGCTCTCGCTTTTCTTTTTCCATTTGTCAAATATTCCCATCGTCGTCCTCCTCCGTATATCCGATATTATACCCGCAAACAACGATATTCTCAACCACAATCTATGGCTGCGGCTTTCTCACAACCTTCACACCGCCTTCCACCGTGGAAACCTCCTCCATCCCGTGAATCACAAGGGTCGGCTCCTTCTCCGGACAATCCGTCTCAAAGAAAATTTTGTCGCCCTGCCGAACAGCTTTCGCCCTCATCACGATTTGACCGGATAAGTCAGCGATCCCACAGGCCGCCTCCGCGCTGTCCGCAAGGGCGTACAAATGCAGTTCCACCCCTTCCGTATAGTCGTAATCCGGCAGCTTTTCGTTACTTCCCAGGGCAAGCAGCGTATTTTCCCGCACAAACAGGGGCAGGGAGAAATAGTCGTAGGTCTCCCGATACCAACGGCCGCCTTCCCGCTCTTCGCCGCTCAAAAGATGGGTCCACCTTCCCGTCGGCAGGTAGTATTCTCCCACGCCATCCTCTCTGAAAATCGGCGCAACGAACAGAGCATCGCCCATCATGTACTCCATATCCAGATCCTTCATGCCCGGCTCCTCCGGAAATTCCAGAATCATCGGGCGCATCATGGGTATGCCCGTCTCGTGGGAAGTTACCGCCTGCCTGTAAAGATAGGGCATCAGACGGCACTTGAGATTGACAAAATACCGGGCCACATCGCAGGCCTCCTCGTCAAACAGCCATGGCACCCGGTAGCTCTGGGAACCGTGCAGCCTGCTGTGGGAGGAGAAAATACCAAACTGCAGCCATCTCTTGTAGATATCCGGGGAGGCCGTCTTCTCAAATCCGGAGATATCGTGACTCCAGAAGGAAAAGCCGCTCATGGCAAAGCTCAAACCGCCCCGCAGCGTCTCCGCCATGGACGGGTAGGAAGCGGAACAGTCGCCGCCCCAATGTACCGGAAACTGCTGTCCGCCTGCGGTGGCGCTTCTGGCAAAAAGCACCGCCTCGCCCTCTCCCTTTACCTCCTTTAACAGCTCAAACACCGTCCGGTTATAGAGATAGGAATAATAGTTGTGCATACTCACAGGATCGGAGCCGTCACGGTATGTCACATCAATGGGAATCCGCTCGCCGAAATCCGTCTTAAAGCAGTCCACGCCCATATCCAGCAGCGTCCTCAACTTATCCTGATACCATTTCCCCGCGGCAGGATTGGTGAAATCCACCAGGGCAATGCCCGGATTCCAGAAATCAATCTGCTTCACGCCCCTGCCGTCCGCGCGCATCAAAAAATATCCGTTCTCCACGCCCTCCCGGAAGAAAGGCGTTCCCTGCGCGATATAGGGATTGATCCAGACGCAGATCTTTAATCCCTTCTCCTTCTTATAGCGGGTCAGCATATCCTTCACATCGGAAAAGGTCTGCTCGTCCCACTCAAAATCGCACCAGTGCAGCGCCTTCATCCAGTAGCAGTCAAAATGGAAGACCCGCAGGGGGATATCCCGCCCGGCCATCCCGTCGATGAAGGAGCTTGTGGTCTCCTCGTCGTATTTGGTGGTAAAGGAAGTGGTCAGCCACAGGCCAAAGCTCCATGCGGGCGGCAGGGCCGGCTTTCCTGTCATATCCGTATACCTGACCAACACCTCCTTGGGCGTGGGCCCATAGATAAAGTGATAGCGAAGCTCCTCCCCCGGCACGGAAAAGCCCACATACTCCACCTTCTCGCTGGCCACCTCAAAGGAGACCGGCGTGGCATGATCTACGAAAACACCGTAACCTTCACTGGTCATATAGAAGGGTACATTTTTGTAGGAAACCTGCGAGGAGGTGCCGCCGTCCTCGTTCCACATCTCCACCACCTGCCCGTTTTTCACGAAAGCCGTAAACTGCTCGCCAAGGCCGTAGACCCGCTCCCCCGCCTTCAGGGAAAGCTCTGTGACCATGTAAGGCTCATGGCGCTCGGAAAGATAATTTTCCTTCGGGAACATGGTGCTTGGCTGTTTCCCCCAACGGATATATCCCAGATTCCGAAAACCGCACTCGGTGATGATTTTTCCCTCCGCCTCAAAGCGGTACGTGCCCTCCTGCCTGTCAAAGCGCACCGTCACCGCACCGCTTTGCATGACAGCCTCATCCTCCGTGATCTGCACGTCAAAAGGCGTTTCTTGACCATTTAAGTCAAACCTCGCCTCCCTGTCCTCGTAGGCCTCGTAGTGTCTGGCCTTCACCAAAATATTGTTCTTTGCAAAAGCGATAAAATCAATGGTGATCGTGGTGATGTTCTGGGCATCCCCCCTGCTTAAAATCTTTCGCTCCGGCGCAACGATGCGCATCCCCCGCTCCGTCTTTTCCGCATAAAATCCCTGCGATGCGTAAGACGGCGCCATGTTTTCGCTGCGAACCCAATACCCTTCCGTAAATTTCATTCTGTTCTCCTCCTCTATTTTCTATTTAGACTATATAAGTCAATATGAAATCATCTGTCACACATCTATTATAATCATAACCGCTTCCGTTTTCATTACTTTTATAGAAATAATCTGCCTGGGCATCCCATCCGGCAATGTGTGAAAAAGGCGGCACGACTGTCCGGCCGTGCCACCCTTTCCGCAAATCGTATATCATCCTGCGAAGAATCCCCGTTTCTACAGGTATTTCCTAGTTTGCCCCGTCGATCGCCGCCCACTGCTCTTCGATCTGCGCGCACGCACCGTCCTTATCTACGCTGCCGGAGATGTAGGACTGCATGATCTCACCGAAGGTCTGGTGCCAGCTATCTGTGGAATAGCAAATGGAGAGATCTGCCGCGCCTTTTTCTGCGCTCAACGCATCGCCCTGCTTCACCACCTCAAAAGTGCTCTCCGCATCGGATACAACCGGCGGTACCACGCCCGCCACATCCGTGAACCAGGACTTTCCGTAGTCAGAAGTATACCACCAGTTGATGAAATCAAGCGTCGGCTGTAACACTTCGGAATCCTTGGAAATACGAAGCGCCTGATCGGAGCCGCCGATTACCTGGCACTGTGCCGCATTATCAGTCACCGGATAGCCATTGAAACCAATCTGCAAGTTCGGATCGATAGCCAGAAGATCCGCCTCCACCCATGCGCCCTGTCCGCAGATCATAGCCGCCTTGCCGGTGCCAAATGCGGAGAGCTCGCCGTCAAGAGCAGTCTCAAGCGGCTTGTCATCGCCGTACTTCACAGCCAGATCAATGAAGTTGAAGAAGTTATTGTATAACTCCGGATAATCAGAAACCTTTGCCTCACCTTTCTCAAACTTCGCCACCAGTTCCGCCGTGGAAATACCCGCATTCTGTGCGGCCGCATTCACAAAGTGCTGTCCCACATGTTTGAACACCCACCACTCGTTAAACCCGGTCGTGAAAGGCTTATATCCCGCTGCGGAAATCTTTTCACAGGCCGCTTCCATTTCGCTTACGGTAGCGGGGAATTCTGTGATGCCGCACTCCTCAAAGATCGCCTTGTTGTAAATCATTCCGAAATAATTTCCCTTGATCGCGATGCCATAGAGACCGGAACCGTCCTCCGGGGATGCCATCATGCTTGCCACTGCAGGCTGCATGGTGGATTCCAATGCCTGACCGCTCAAGTCATATGAATACTCTTTATACACGTCGATCTCTTTGCCGGAAGTGGATGAGAAAATCTCCGGCACCTCGCCGGAATTTAACTTCGCCTTCAACAATGTAGGATAATCGTTCTGTGTGGTTTCATAGTTGATCGTCACATTGGGCGCAACATTTTTATACTCTTCAATCAGGGTGTTAATCGCATCCGCATACTCCGGAGAAGCGATAAACATATAGATCTCCGCCTCCTCATCGGAAGATGCCGCAGGCGCTTGTGCTGCCGGCTCCTGTGCCGCAGGTTCCTCTGCCGCGGGCGCTTGTGCCGCAGGTTCTTCTGCCGCCGGTGTCTGCGCGCCGTCACCTGAACCGCCGCAGCCTGCAAGCAGGGTTGTTGTCATAGCCGTACATAACAATACGCTGAGCAATTTCTTTTTCATTGATATCCTCCTTCTCCCATATTTGTTCATGGCATGGGTGCCTTTTTTATATTGAAAAAGCGATTGACCGCTTCACTCAATAATCAATTATCCTTTCACTGCGCCGGCCACAACGCCCTCCACAATATATTTCTGCAAAAGGATGAACACGATCACGGATGGAACAATCGCCAGTACCATGGCAGTCAACGCATAGTTCCACTTGGTATTCATCTGCCCCACAAAAGTGTAAGCCGCCAACACCAACGTCTTAGTCTCGTTGTTGCTGTTCACCATCAGAAGCGGCAGCAGAAAATCATTCCAGATCCACATCACGTCCAACACAATCACTGTCACAATCACCGACTTGAGCAGCGGAAAAATCACTGAGACAAAGGTGCGGAAGGTGGACGCGCCGTCGATGGTCGCGCTCTCATCCAATTCCCTTGGAATGGTCTTCATAAAATTATAGATAATAAATGTAGCCATCGGAATGCCGAACCCCCAGTACTGAATGCCGAGTCCGATTTTACTCCCGGAAAGATGCAGCACGTTCGCCGATTTTAACAGGCTGATCATGATTGCCTGAAAGGGAATCAGCATCGGCGTGATGATGATGGTATGTGCAATCTTACTGTATATTCCCTCCCGCCTGTCCAGTATATAGGCGGCCATGGAGGAAAAAACGACGATGCCCACGATACCGACTACCGTGATAATCACGTTATTGCGAAACAACAACGGATACTTCATCTTGTCAACCACATAGGTGTAATTGGACAGATCAAAACTTTTTGGAAACGCCAACACATCGCCTATGATTTCCCCAAAGGGCTTAAAGGAATTGATAACCATCAAAAATACCGGATAGATGTAGAAACATGCCACCACCAAGAGGCAGATGATCATCGTCCATTTACTTACTCTTCGTTTCGTTTCGCGACGCATTACAGATCAACCTCCTTTCTGCCAAAGCCTTTTAATACAAGCTGTGTTATAATAAGCACAAACAGAAAGTAGACAATGGACTGGGCGGAACCAAGGCCATAGTTATTGTTCGTGAAAGCCTCCTTGTAAATTTGCAGGGTCACGCTGTTTGTCGCCGTTCCCGGCCCGCCTTTGGTCAATGCCAGAATGATGTCAAACACTTTCAGGCCGTTGGTCAGGGACATAAAAATACAGGTTGTAAAGGAAGGCCCCAGAAGCGGCAGGGTCACTTTGAAAAACTTCTGTCTGCCTGTCGCCCCATCCACAACAGCTGCCTCCAACACATCCTTCGGCACCGCCTGCAGTCCCGCTATGTAAAGTACAATATAAAACCCAAGCGACTGCCACACGCCCACAAAGGCCACCGAATAAAACACCAGATTGGTGCCACCCAGCCAACTGTAATTCCACAGATTCCACTCCGTGATCTCATAGAGTTTTTCAAAGCCGCTGGTGAAGATGAACTTCCAGATAAATCCCACAATGGTCATACTCATGATATAAGGGATAAAGAAAACGCCTCTGAAAAAGTTCGCCGCCCGGAATTTCTTGGTCAGCACCACCGCCAACGCCAACGCGAAGATATTGGAAAATACCACAAAAAACAGTGTGTAGCGCGTGGTAAACCAAATGGAGGAAAGAAAATCCTCACTTTCCACAAAGATTGTCTTAAAGTTCTGCAATCCGATGAACTTTGCATCTTTTGAAATACCGTTCCACTCCGTCAGGGAATAATATCCGCTCAGAACAAAGGGCAGATAGATCATCAGGCATACCAGTATGATCGCCGGCAGAGAGAACAGCACCGTCTCCAACTGTCTTTTTGCTTTTCTGCTCATTACGTTAAAATCCTTTCCACGTTTTCTTAAATTATAAATTATTCATTTTGACAACAAAATGGAAATTCCCCAACAGTTAGGTGTAAATTTCCGAACAATTATTTATTCGTATTGTCCTATTATAAGGAATATAGTAAGATGTATTTTGTAGAAAATGCGCGATGCCGTATTTCGCGAAACAGCAGTTTGCACAATTCCAATAAAAAATATGAGATTTCATGCCATGATAAAAGAACTGAAAACCCACGCAAAAAACCTGCTCAACCGCACTCCGCTCTGGATCCAGCTGACCGTGCTCATGATCCTGATCACCACCATCATTGCCGGATACCTGATCTACAAGGACTACACTTCCACCCGGAGTCTCACCATCAAAAATCAGCTCGATACCACCGAGAAGATTCTGAATCTGGAATTGGAAAATCTGGACACCTACCTGATGGAGCTCGCCAACTTCTGCATTCAGCCCTACTACGATTCCCGTTTTACCAGAATCGTAGAGCAGAACGCGCCGCTAAACGCCGACCAGATTTCCTACGCCAAGCAGCAAATGTTCTACTATTATTATACCCGGAACGATATCCATGACTATGAGCTCTATCTGCTCCATCAGGATCTGTCCATCGGGCGCACCGACGGGCAACAGCACATTACCGCAAGCGAAAGCGCTCCGGAGGGCGTGTGGGAGGCGCTCTCGGAGTGTGAGTCCAGTCCCATGAATCACAGCATCCGCCCTTCCGATTCCGCAAACCTGATCTATTACCACTCCCTCTTTCAGGTCAAGGGACGGGTCAGCCAGGCCATCGTGCGTCTGGAACTGGACGATACCTATGCCAAACAGTTGACGGAAAACCACTCGGCCCACGGAGAAATCCTTTTCTTTCTGAATGACAATGGGGAGATCATATTCTGTAATCAACCGGATTTATCAGACAGCGGCACAGAATTGTTAAGCGCGCTTTCCCGGACCGTGGAACACCGGGATGGCTATGAGACGATTGACTTTTCCGGTCACTCTTATTTACTGGTGGAATCCGAGAGCAATACTTCCGGGATCCGGCTGCTGAGCCTGACTCCCCTCTCCTACATCGATTCCCAGATCGGGCAGCTGCAAAAGTCCGTCCTGGTAAGCGGCCTCCTTGTCTGGCTCCTCACCGTCATCCTGATCTACATGCTGCTGCGGCTGCTGACCATTCCCCTGCGAATGCTCTCCGCCCAGATGCAGAAGACCGGTGAAGGCGATTTCCGTTCCAGAATCGATGCGGAGGGAAGCATTGAAATCCGAAAGCTTTCAGAGAGTTTCAACTCCATGGTCTCCCACATTGACCAACTCATCAAACGCACCTACGTGGCGGAATTGAGCGAAAAGGATGCCAGACTGGCCGCTTTGGAAGCCCAGTTAAACCCCCATTTTCTGTACAATACCCTGCAGGCAATCTCCACGGAAGCGTTGGTCAACGACCAACCCCAGATTCACCGGATGATCACCTCACTGGCCTCCAATCTGCGCTACACCATCAAATCAGACACATTGGTGCCATTAAAACGGGAGATGGACTATGTGAACGACTATATCTTTCTTCAAAAGATAAGAATGGACGAGGCTCTGGAATTTCACTGCGATATTGACCCGGCCACCGAGGACTGTCTGATCCCCAAGATCAGCATACAGACGTTGGTGGAAAACTCCATCATACACGGAAAGTCTGACAAGGCAGGCGCTCTCAATGTGACAGTATCGTCACAGTATACTGACAGTATTGTCACCATTCAAGTCCGGGATAACGGGTGCGGCATTGCACCGGAACAGCTTGAAAAATTGTATGCGGATTTTGACCTGCAAAAAAATACCGGCAAAAACGGCGGCATCGGGCTTGCCAATCTCCACAGCCGGATCGGGCTTCTCTATGACAGGCCGGCCTCCATGGAAATCCATACGCAGAAAAACGAGTATACGGAGATTGTCCTGACTCTGCCCGCCACAAGAGAAACAAACATCCCGGATCAAACAAAACCGGCACCCTAAAACCGCATCGGAGGACAACTATGTACAAAGCGCTGATTATTGACGACGAAAAACCGGTACAGATCGCCATCCAGAAATTGGGAAACTGGAAATACTACGGGGTTGAACCGCCGCAGCTTGCCCAAAACGGCCGGGACGGCCTACAGGCCATGCACGAATTTCATCCGGATATCGTCTTTGTGGATATGAACATGCCCGTCATGGACGGTGTCTCCTTCCTGCAGGCCGCCTCCGTGGAATTCCCCGACAGCCAGTATGTGGTGGTCAGCGGTTACGACCAGTTCAGCTATGCCCAACAGGCGCTCCACTATGGCGCCTGTGAATATCTGCTAAAACCGGTGGAGGAGGACGCGCTAAACAGCGCCATTGAAAAGGCGATCCTGCGTCTGGATCCGGACGCCTCCTTTCTGGAACCCCAAAAAGCACAGCGGGAAGAAATCTCCCCCGACGAGGTCGTCTCCATCATCAAAGAGTACATCGACAGCAATTACTGCCAAAATATCAAGATTACCATGTTTTCGGAAAAATACTTCTTTTCCACCGAATATCTGACAAGGCTCTTTCGGGGCAAATACGGCTTCACCATCTACGAGTACGTCCTGAAGCTGCGCATGGAACGCGCCAGGGAACTGCTTGAGGATGAGGACAACAAAATTATCGATATTGCAGGGCGGTTGGGCTATGCGGACAACCACTATTTCAGCAAAGCCTTCCGCACCTACTACAAAATCTCCCCCAGCCAGTATCGAAAAGATTTTCTCGAAAAAAAATCGAGCGCCGACGCGCCCGATTCAGAGAATGCTGCGCATTCTCCCTGATTGGTTTAAATTGCTGTTATTTCAAAGCCTGTGCCAAATGATAAATATTTTCCAGAATCTCCTTCGTCTTGGCCATGTCCTCCACCGTGGCCTCGGAAGTCCTAAGCCCTTCGGTGGATGAAGCCGCAACCTCCTCACTTGTGGCAGACAGATGGGAAATGTTGTCCGAGATCGTCGCCGTGGACTGTAAAATGCCTTCTATGATCCGCTCTGTCTCTACAATGTAAGCCGAAAGCTCCGTTACCTCTTTGCTCACGCCCTCAAACTTCTCCCTGGTACTCTCTATCAATTCATTCTGCTTTCTGACGGAAGCCGCCGAATCCTCAATCGTCGTGCTGGCATGCTTGGTATCTTCATTCAGTTCGGCAATAATGCTTGTAATCTTGTTGGAAGCATCCTTGGTCTGCTCCGACAACTGCCTGATCTCCTCCGCCACCACAGCAAAGCCTTTTCCGGCCTCCCCGGCGCGCGCCGCCTCAATCGACGCGTTTAAAGCGAGCAGATTTGTCTGATTGGAAATACTTAAGATGGCGCCCACAAAGTTCTGTACGTCCTCCACCTTGGCAGTCAGCCTCTCGATCACCTCCACCGTGATCCGGCTCGCCTTCTCCACGTTCTCCGCCTGCTGTTTCAACTCATGAACCACCGCAGCGCCTTCCTCCACCGTCTGATCTGTCGTCCTGGAAGCGGCAAGCATTCTCTGCGTGCCCTCCTCCGCCTTATCCATACTTTCCTGAATATCTGCACACATGGCAGCCTGCGTCTGAATGGCCTCCGCCGTACTCTCCGTGCTCTCCACAATATTGCCCATGGCAAAATTACTGGTATCGACACTGACCTTCAAATTCTCCAACATCTCCATCGCACTCTCAAAATACCGGGAGATATTTTCCGCCGTCTGCGCCATCGTCCGGTTGCTCTCCTCCTGCTTTTTGGCAGCCTCCATGATCCCTTCCGTATTTTCCTCGTGGAAACGGATTAACAGCATCACCGCCCGGATGGACGCAACCGCCGCCAACGTCAGCGTGATCAGTGCAATGACCAGTTCGGTCAAATTATCACTTGCTGTAGTGATACCCATAATCAGCCGGATGATGCCGACCAGGAGAGCCACCGTATTGCCGCCTATGATAAGGCGTATGTTCAGATAAGCCATCGCCGCAAAAATCACCGGCATGGAATACGTCCATGTGCCGCTCGATGTCCCCAGAAAACAAACCACGGCATACACCACCGCCGCGCTTACCATCAAAATAACGCCGCACCGCTTGGTCGCCTTACCTGTCAGATAGGCGGCCACCGAAATGACCATGGCCGTCACCGCCGCGCCAAGCTGCGTCCATGTTCTCCATGTAGGTGAATTGGACATCGCCCACAAAACCATTGACACTGCAATATATCCCAATATGATCATTACGATGGGAAACACTGCTCCATTTGCTCTCTTATACTGCTCCTTTGTCATAGCAACCCCCTTTTCGGCCACAGCCGTCCCTTCCGCGGCCATCCCGATTTGTATTACCCTCCCCTAACTTTTAGTATATTCCCATTTATCGCTTTTTTCAAATCTTTTTTGTTTTTATCCGTAAACGTGGCTTTTCCCTAATCCCGTTCCAATATAAGCCCCGTTTTCTGCATAAATTCCGCTGCCCACTCCTCCGTACAGAAAAATACAATGGCACCCTGCCCGTTGTCCCCGGTGGCATAAAAATACTTCGTCGATGCCTCCTGCTCCAACAGCTCATTGAAGATGGAGAGCACCCTGCCGTCGATCCAGTCGTCGTATCCCTCCATATCGTACCGATAGGTCTGCCCCTTAAAGTTCAGGCTGACGGTGATTGTCCCCCTGCCCTTCTCCCAGTCAAAATCCTCCATATCCTCCCGGATATCGCTTACACTGTCGAGCGGACTTTCCTGCGCCAACGCCAACATACCATTCAAAACCTCTATATAATCATTGGAAATATCAAAGCCCTCAAAATCGAACCAGAAAACCTCGGACGAATAGCCGGTCACATTCCAGTCTTCATCATAAGAAGGCCCTCCCATATCCATCAAAAGCCATGTATAGGGGCTCTCCTCCACCAGATCGTACATATCATATTCCACCATGGAACTTCGTATGGACTCCACCGTCTCCTCCGGCACGTGCAGTCCCAACGATGCAAGCACCTCCACCTGTTCCTCTAGCGGCACACCATCCGGGTAACCATCCAAACCTGTCATCTCTGCTTCCAAAGTCATCTGTCCACCGGACAGCCCGTGCCAGACATCCAGATAAATACGCGCCGCAAGCACGCCTGCACACGCCAAAAGGATCAGCCCCAGGATCGTCCAGGTCAGCCATTCCGGCACATAGCGCGCCCTCTTTGGCGGAATCTTTTGCACGCCGTGGTCCTCGCAGATCCGGTGAAACGCGCCCACCTGCTCCCAACTCACAAAGCTCTCCTTGGCGATCATAATAAAATGCTTCTTGTCCTTATAAAAAAGGTAAAACGCCTCCTGCGTCTCTATGAGCCACAGAAGCGTATCCCATCCGAACTCATTTTTCATATTCATGGGCATCCATACGGTAACGCCCTCTTCGGTCAGGGAAACCTGCCACGGGCCGCACATCTTTTCCGCCACCTCCGGCGATTTTAACTGTTTCCTGATCCCCTTTTCCGGGTCGCGTCCATACAGCCGCAGGATGAACCAGACAGCAATCAAAAGACTGTAGCAGACGAGCATCCACTGAAACTCCCCCGCAATCAGACACGTACAGACTGACAGCGCAACAGCCATCACAACGCCCCAGACCAACATGCCGTAAAACCGCGCCGGCCTTCCCAAAGTCCCACCGTTTAACAGATCCGCCGCGCCCTTTTGCAGGCGCACCCACCTTTCCCCGTCGAGAAAGAAGGAAAACCGCATGTATTCCCGAGGTTGCGCCTCATCCGTCTCCTGCCCCATCGGGCCTGCAAAGTCCGCTCCTGCCTGCCCCTGGGGATTGCGAACCATGGCAAGAAACGCCTCTGCCTCCTGCTCACTTTCAAAAACCCGAAGGGGCATGACAAACCATCCCGGCCGTTTGGGACTCTGAAAATAGCCAAGCATTAGCAAATGTTTTGTTTTGTGGATCAACTGCATGTTCCGGAAAGGAACCTCTGCACTGGTTCCCCTTACCACCTTCAATCGGTTCCCGTCTATGGAAAAGACCATCCAAGGCTGCCCTTCCAACTGCTTCACGGTGCTCCTGTAATAGTTGATACCCGCAGCCGTCAGCGTGACAGCCATCATCACGGCAATGATAACCGCCGCCTCCGGCACTAAAAATGCCTCCGCCACAATGATGAGCAAAAGTCCGAGCCATTTCCCCTTGCGGAGCTTAAACTGCTCCAGATAGGCGAACCGGCAAAACTCCCGTATTTCCGACAATTCCATGATATATTCGTATTTCCTGCTGCTGTTCATATGCTTTTCCCCTCTTCTCATTGACTCTATTGGACAATTTCTACTCCTGCGGCAAAGGAATCGGCTCTGTCGGCATTTCCGCGCCCGGCTCCGCCGTCTCCAACTCTGGCTCAAGCTCAAGGGGAATCTCCGCAAGCGGCTCCGGCTCCGTTCCCGGCAGCTCATAACAGATCACCGGGTCACCTTTCTCCACATAGCCGTAAATCTCCTGCGCGATCGAATAGGGCAGATTGATACAGCCGTGGGAACCGTTCGTCATATAAATATTCGCGCCAAACTCACTTCGCCAGGAGGCGTCGTGCATACCCACATTATTATTAAAAGGCATCCAGAAGTTAACCGGCGTGCTGTAAGTTTCCCCATTTAGCGTGGCATTCCGCTCCTTATATGTAATTCCATATATCCCCGGCGGCGTGGCATTCCCCCTGCTCGGATTGCCGGACACAAAATCGGACTCCAGAACGCATTCCCCGTTTTGGTATAAAAACAAGTGTTGGGCCGTCAGGTTGATTTCCACATAGGAATCCCCATAATCCGGATCTTCATAGGAAGCCGCCGTCTGTCTGTAGACGGGAGTGCGCTCCCCGCTCTCTCCCCGCTCCAACTGTGCGATCAGCTCCTCTGTCTCCTCTCCGACATTCATCCACCAACCGTAATCTCCCACATCAATCGTCACTTCTTCCCCATAGCTTGTCATGAATTTCCTTTTGTGAAAGACCGTGTCATGCTTTTTTCGCAGGGAGTTGACATATTCTTTCACCAGTTCCGGATCAAGCGATGCCCTGCTGCCTTTGCGCACAATCCAACCAACTACAGTGTCCGCGTCCAAAACCTCCCGCTCTTCCCCGAATGTATAAGTGACGGTCGTGCTCACATAATTTTGCAGCTTCTCGTAAGTTTTCTGAAGCTCCTCATTCTCCAAGGTGACCTTTGGCTCTTCATAGCATCCCGCTTCCTCCAGATCGATCTGCTCCTCCAGCCCGCTCACCGCTTCCTTTATGGCCTCGATCGTCTTCTCCCGGTTCAATCGGTTTCCCTGTTTTTCCGCTACCAGTTCAAATCCCTGTCCCGGAACATAATCCCCTATGTACGCATCCTTGGGCCCATCTGTCAACTCTTTCTGAAAGCCCTTAAGCTCCCCGATCTTCTCCGCAAGGGCCGCATCGTCATAAAAAAGCGTCGCCTCCGTCCTGTAATCCGCATCCTGCTTTACAAACCACAAAAAGCGGTTCTGTCCCTGTAAAATCTCCTCCAGAGACTCCGTGGAAACATAGGAAAGCCCGATCTCCTTTCCGGGTATTTCCTCCTCCAGCGTGGTGCCGTCAGCCTGCCGCTCAACCACCCGCAGAGAATAGTTCCCAATCTGCTCGCCGAGCTCAGAAATCGACATCCCCGATACGTCCATCTTGTCAATCACCGTGCCGTTTACAAAGCAGCTCTGATAACGGCCAAGCCCTGCCAGATAAACCACAAGCAGGATAAAAAGCGGCACAAAAATCAGCCCTGACAAAATCAGTATTTTCCGCGTTTTCCCTGTGCCTTTTCTGTTATATTCTGTTTTCTCACGGCGTTTAAACGACAGTTTCATTCGTCTGGTTTCCTTTACAAAATAGTCTGGCAGAAAAAAGAATGCTATACTGAAGTTAGTATAACATTCCTTTTCTCAGATTTCACGCCTTTTATATAGTTATTTCAAAACCAAAGTGCTATAATTAAATTAATCGGAAAAGAGGAAATTGCAAGATGAATCGCACCAGTCTCATCATAATATCCATTACCATCATATTACTTCTCCTGTTTGCTTCCTATCTGTGGCAGCGCAGATATCTTACCTATATGCAGGCAAACCTCATCCATGTGATGACACTGCCCCGTTTCTTTTTTTGGATCGGAATCCTCTGCATCCCATTTGATCTCTTCATTATGGTTCCAACCGTTGTTTTTCTGGACGGAGGTCTTTTACTTGCCTATCTCGTTTTTTATCTCCATATGCTTTTGGGCGAATATCTCTGCATCATGGCTTTTTTGTGGCGGTGTGTCATAGCGGAGGATTCCCTCACCTTTTACCTGCCCCTCTTTCCGCCAAAAGAGATTCCGTTTCATGAAATCACTTCCGTCAAGTATACCGAAAACAGGAAGTTGGGCGGTGGCAGTAAAAAACGGTTGGAAGGCTACCGCCAAAAGAAAAAACTTTTTACCGTGGAGGAATCAACCCTTGGATTTGACGTACTGTACACTGTTTTTCTGGAAAGAGGAAAACTGAGCCCCATTCCACTTAACGGATATAACAAAGAATCGTCAGACTGCGTACCGATTTTGGAAGATTTTTCCATTACAGAGAACAGGGAAAATGTAATCCGGAGTATCTCTACTTTCTTATTTTTCGCCGTGCTCTGCGCGCTCACAGTCTGGACGTGGACACGGGATGAGTTGGAATGGATTTATGTTCTGATAAGCATACTCTTTCTGGCAGTTTCACTCTGCGACATGATCAATACGCTGCTCTGGAAATTGACCGTAGGTTTCCGCACGATATCCGTCAGAAATTCTTTTGGCAAAACCAAAACCTATGACATACGCCAGATTACGGAAATTCAAGAAACAAGGAATCACCTTGTCCTGTATGTTGGCGAAAAAAGGGTTGTAAAAATATTCAAGGATCATAAAAATGTGCCTCAATTGGCGGAACGCTTTTACCGCGAAGGAATTGAAATTCGCAGAGTCTATCATTAAGAATCCCCCCTGCGGCCGACATGGCAGTCATCAGGGGGGACTTATTTTATTGCATCGTTTTTAGTTTACATAACTCAAGCCCTTTACTGGATATACAGATTCGTATACCCCATCAGGCTCTCGTCCACCTCTTTCGCGCACTCCCTGCCCTGTCGGATGGCCTTCACCACCAGAGACTGTCCGGTGTGCATATCGCCTGCAGCAAACACCCTGTCCACACTGGTGGCAAATCCGCCGGGCGCGGTCTGCACGTTCGTCCTGCCGTCCAGTTCCACCTTGAAAGCGTCCGTCACGTACTTCTGGCTTCCCAGAAAGCCCGCCGCAATCAGCACAATCTCCGCGTCAAGCATTCTTTCAGAGCCCTCGATCTCCTTCATGTTCATACGGCCCGTCTTCTCGTCCTTTTCCCATGACAAAGATACGATCTTCACGGCTTTGAGATTCCCGCCTTTATCCTTCACAAACTCTTTGACCGTAGACTCATAGATACGCGGGTCGTGGCCGTAAACGGCGATGGCCTCCTCCTGCCCGTAATCGGTCTTGCAGATCTTGGGCCATTCAGGCCATGGATTATTCTCCGCCCGCTGATCGGGCGCTTTCGGCATCATCTCAATCTGGGTCACGGACTTTGCGCCGTGGCGGATGGCGGTGCCAACACAGTCGTTTCCGGTGTCGCCGCCGCCGATGATCACCACGTTTTTGTCCTTCGTGTCCACATACTTTTTATCTGCAAACTCTGAATCCAACAGACTCTTGGTGTTGGCTTTCAGAAAATCCACCGCAAAGTAAATCCCTTTGGCATCCCTGCCGGGCGCGCTGATATCGCGTGGATTGGAGGAACCACAGCAGAGCACCACCCGGTCGAACTCCTTCAAGAGCTTATCCGCCTTTATGTCCTTGCCGATATCGCTGTTTGTCACAAAGGACACGCCCTCCTCCTCCATGACTTTGATCTTCCGGTCGATGATCTGCTTTTCCAGCTTCATGTTGGGAATGCCGTATATCAAAAGCCCCCCAACGCGATCGGAACGCTCGAACACCGTCACCAGATGGCCGCGCCTGTTGAGCTGATCTGCCACCGCAAGCCCGGAAGGGCCGCTGCCCACCACCGCTACCGTCTTTCCCGTGCGCACCTTGGGCGGATGGGCCGCCGCATAACCCTGTTCGTAAGCATTCTCTATGATGGCGTACTCGTTTTCCTTGGTGGAAACCGGATCGCCGTTCAGGCCGCAGGTACAGGCCGCCTCACACAAAGCCGGGCATACCCTTGAGGTAAATTCGGGGAAGTTATTGGTCTTGTGCAGACGGTAATAGGCCTGCTCCCAGTTTCCGGTATAGACCAGATCATTCCACTCCGGCACCAGATTGTGCAGCGGGCAGCCGGAGGTCATGCCGCACAGGGTCATGCCCGACTGGCAAAACGGCACGCCGCAGTCCATGCAGCGGGCTCCCTGCTCCTGCTGCTCCTCCTTGGTCAGATGCTCATGAAATTCCTTAAAATTGTGAATGCGCTGTTTCGGGCTCACATCCCTGGAAACCCTGCGCTCATATTCCATAAAACCCGTTGGTTTTCCCATCTTTCATACCTCCCTGTCCTCAGACATTCTCCTTATCCTTTTTATAGAATGCCTCGATCTGCGCCTGTTCCGCGCTGAGTCCCTTCTCCTCCATCTGCACGATCAGCTTTAACATGATCTCATAGTCGTGGGGAATGATTTTCTTAAACTTCGGCAGATACTCCCCGAAATGATCCAGAATCTCTTTTCCCTTGACGGAGTTGGTATAAGCCACATGCTCCTTAATCATCTCCTTTAATTCAAGGACATCGTATTTGGAAGTTATCTCATAAGAGGAAACCATTTCCTTGTTGGTCTTCGTGTAGAGGTCGTTGTTCTCATCCAACACATAAGCGATCCCGCCGCTCATGCCCGCCGCAAAGTTCTTGCCGACAGAACCGAGAACCACCACACGGCCTCCTGTCATATACTCGCAGCCATGGTCGCCCACGCCCTCCACCACCGCAATCGCGCCGGAGTTGCGCACACAGAACCGCTCGCCTGCCACGCCGCCTATAAAGGCCTTGCCGGAGGTCGCGCCGTAAAGCGCCACATTGCCGATAATGATGTTTTCATCCTGTTTGAAGGTGGAACCCTTGGGCGGGTACACCACCAGTTTGCCGCCGGACAATCCTTTGCCAAAATAGTCGTTGGAATCGCCCACCAACTCAAGCGTCAACCCTTTCGGGATGAATGCGCCAAAGCTCTGCCCGCCGGAACCGTTGCAGAGGATATGGTAGCTGTCCTCCTCCAGCGTATCCCCAAATCTTCTGGTGATCTCCGAACCAAATATGGTGCCGAAGGTACGGTCCGTATTGGACACATCCACCTCAAGGCTCCTCTTCTGTCCCGTCTCCAACGCCCTGGAAAGCTGCTTTAAGAGCACCTTTTCATCCAGGGTCCTTTCCAAATGGAAATCATAGACCTGTTTGGGATCGAAGATAAATTTCTCTTTACTTTTCTCGTAAGGATTGCTCAGAATCAAATCCAGATCCACTTTCTTCTGCCGGTCTGTCAGGTTCTCCTTCACCTTCAGAAGTTCTGTCCGGCCTACCAGTTCATCCACCTTGCGCACGCCAAGCTTCGCCATATATTCCCGAAGCTCCTGCGCGATAAACCGCATGAAGTTCTCCACATACTCAGGCTTCCCCGTAAAGCGTTTGCGCAGCTCCGGATTCTGGGTCGCCACGCCCACCGGACAGGTGTCCAGATTGCAGACCCGCATCATCAGACAGCCCATGGTCACAAGGGGCGCTGTGGCAAAGCCAAACTCCTCCGCTCCCAGAATCGCCGCGATGGCCACATCCCGTCCGCTCATCAGCTTCCCGTCCGTCTCAATCCTCACCTTATTTCTGAGGCCGTTCTGGATCAGCGTCTGGTGTGTTTCCGCAAGCCCCAGCTCCCAGGGCAGGCCCGCGTTGTGAATGGAATTTCTGGGAGCCGCGCCGGTGCCGCCGTCATAACCGGAAACCAGAATTACCTGTGCGCCCGCCTTGGCCACGCCTGCCGCCACCGTGCCCACGCCCGCCTCGGACACCAGTTTGACGCTGATGCGGGCTTTCGTGTTCGCATTTTTTAAATCGTAGATCAACTGCGCCAAATCCTCGATGGAATAGATATCGTGATGGGGCGGCGGGGAGATCAGCCCCACGCCCGGCGTGGAGTGTCTGGTCTTCGCAATCCACGGGTACACCTTGCCGCCCGGCAGGTGGCCGCCCTCACCGGGTTTCGCCCCCTGCGCCATCTTAATTTGGATTTCCTGCGCACTGTTTAAGTATTCACTGGTAACGCCGAAGCGTCCGCTTGCCACCTGTTTGATGGCAGAACACCGGTTTAAGCCGTCGGGGCCTACCGTCAGCCGTTCCTTGTCCTCTCCGCCCTCGCCGGAATTGGATTTTCCGTGGAGACGGTTCATGGCGATGGCCATGGTCTCGTGGGCTTCCTTGGAGATGGAGCCGTAGGACATGGCCCCCGTCTTAAATCTTGTGACAATCGTGTCAACACTCTCCACTTCCTCTATCGGCACGGGTTTCTTCGCATAATTAAAGTCCATCAGACCGCGGAGATTCTTGATGCTCTCCTCATTATTGACCGCTTTGGTATATTGTTTAAATAATTCGTAATCACCCCGTCTGGTTGACTCTTGCAGTAAATGTATGGTCTCAGGGTTATAGAGGTGTTCGTCCGCACCACTCCTCATCTGGTGATGTCCTGTGCTGTCCAACGTCAAGTCAGTAGATAGACCGAGTGGGTCAAATGCCATGGAGTGCAGCTCATCCACCTCCTCCTCGATGTCCTTCAGGGTAATGCCGCCCACACGGCAGACTGTGTTGGTAAAGTATTTATTGATTACCTCCTTGTCAATACCGATGGCCTCAAAGATCTTGGAACCCTGATAGGACTGGATCGTGGAAATGCCCATCTTGGAGGCAATCTTCACGATACCGTGGAGGATTGCATCGTTATAGTCATTCACCGCCGCATAGTAATCCTTATCCAACATGTGGTTATCAATCAATTCTTTGATGCTCTCCTGCGCCAGATAGGGGTTGATCGCCGATGCGCCAAAGCCGAGCAGGGTTGCAAAGTGATGCACTTCCCTCGGCTCCCCGGACTCCAGAATGATATCCACACTGGTTCTCTTCTTGGTGCTGACCAGATGCTGCTGCAAAGCGGAAACCGCAAGCAAAGAGGGAATCGCCACCCGGTTTTCATCCACGCCTCTGTCCGAGAGGACTATGATATTCGCGCCCTCGCGGTAAGCTCTGTCCACCTCCACGAAAAGTCTGTCAATGGCCTTTTCCAATCTTGTATTTTTATAGTAGGTGATCGGAATGACTTCCACTTTGAAGCCCTCCGCCTTCATGGTCTTGATCTTCAAAAGATCCGTGCTTGTGAGAATCGGATTGTGCACCCGGAGCATGTTGCAGTTCTCCGGCATCTCCTCCAACAAATTCCCGTCCCGGCCCAGATACACTGTTGTGGAAGTCACCACTTCCTCGCGGATCGCATCGATGGGCGGATTGGTCACCTGTGCAAAGAGCTGTTTGAAATAGTGGAACAGCGGATGGTGCGCCTTGGACAACACCGGAATCGGCGTATCCACGCCCATAGCCGCTATCGCCTCCGCGCCGTTTTTCGCCATGGGCAGAATACTGGTCTTCAAATCCTCGTAGGTGTAGCCGAAGGCCTTCTGCATACGCTGTCTTTCTTCATAGGAAAATTCCGGCACACGCTGGTTGGGAATCTTTAAATCCTTTAAACTCACTAATTTATTGTCGAGCCATTCGCCGTAGGGCTGCGCGGAGGCATATCTCTCCTTCAACTCGTCGTCATCAATCACGCGCCCCTGAATGGTGTCCACCAGAAGCATCTTGCCCGGATGCAGACGCTCTTTCATCACAATCCTGGCAGGCTCAATGTCAAGTACGCCCACCTCCGAAGAGAGAATCAATGTCTCATCGTCCGTGATCATATAGCGGGAAGGTCGTAGACCGTTTCGGTCAAGTACTGCTCCCATGATATCCCCGTCAGAGAAAAGAATCGACGCGGGGCCGTCCCAGGGCTCCATCATGGTCGCATAATACTGATAGAAATCCTTTTTCTTCTGGGACATGGTCTTATTGTTTTCCCACGGTTCGGGAATCATAATCATCACTGCAAGAGGCAGCGGCATTCCGCTCATCACCAGAAACTCCAAGGTATTGTCGAGCATGGCGGAATCCGAGCCGGAAGCATTGATGGCGGGCAGAATTTTGTGCATCTGTCCCTGCAAGTGCTCGGACTCCATGTTTTCCTCTCTCGCCTGCATCTTATCCGCATTGCCGCGGATGGTATTGATCTCGCCGTTATGTACGATAAAACGGTTCGGGTGCGCCCGCTCCCAACTGGGATTGGTGTTGGTGGAAAAGCGGGAGTGCACGATAGCGATCGCCGACTCGTAATCCTTATCCTGCAAATCGGAGAAGAAGGTGCGAAGCTGTCCCACAAGGAACATTCCCTTGTAGACAATGGTTCTGCTGGACAGACTGACCACATAAGTCACATCCGTGGACTGCTCAAAGGTTCTTCTTAAGATATACAGCTTTCTGTCAAAGTCAAGGCCCTTCTCCACGCCCGCCGGTTTTTTGATAAACGCCTGCATGATGCAGGGCATACACTCCACCGCCTTATGGCCAAGCACCGAGGGCACGGTGGGCACATCCCGCCATCCCAAAAATTCCAGACCTTCCTTCTTCGCGATGATCTCAAACATCTTTTTGGCCTGGTTTCTCTGCAGCTCATCCTGCGGAAAAAAGAAAGTGCCCACGCCGTACTCCCGCTCCCCGCCAATGTCAAATCCAAGGTCCTTCGTCGCCTTCACCATGAATTTATGGGGCATCTGCGTGAGAATACCCACACCGTCGCCTGTCTCGCCCTCCGCATCCTTGCCGGCCCTGTGCTCCAGATTCTCCACAATCTTCAGCGCATTTTCCACGGTAGCCCGGCTTTTTTTGCCCTTGATGTTCACGCAGGCGCCGATGCCGCAGTTGTCGTGTTCAAATTCCGCCCGGTATAAGGGGGACTGGGGGACTGTTCTCTTTACGTCAAACATAGCTTTTCACTCCTGACTTTTTCATTCTAATGGTTCCGCCTATAGGCAGATTCGAAATGCTTCGCATTTCTCATTCGCGGTCTCCGTTCCACTTCGGTCCGCGCAGGGCAGACGTCTCCCAGACGTCTTGCGCCTCGTAATAAGCCATCACAGACATTCCTGCATACAAGCCTGCGCCATGTCTGTGCTGCCTTCTTACTCTGCCTATACGCGCAAAAAAGAACGCAAAAAGAGCATCTAGCGCTCCTTTGCGTTCTACATGTATACAATAATACACCCACTTTTAGGAATTGTAAATAAAGACTTCTTGTGTAATTGTCAGATAATTAGACAATTGAGCTTATTCAGTGGTTTTGTCAGAAACAATTTGCTCGATGACCGAAATATCTTCTTCCAAGTCCTCAGCAATTTCCAAAACAGTCTTACCCCTCGATAGTTTCTTCTTTACCAGTTCCTTCATCTTATCATTTCGTCCTATTTCTATACCCTCTTCTCGTCCCTCCAGAAAGAGTGTCCTCATATGTTTTTTTTCATCATATTCCGTCAACAACATATGCATTACCTCCGCTTTTTGTTTGATCAGAACATCTCTCAAAATCCCTTTTTGTATACAGGTATCCATAGCCGTATGGACAGCCTCCTCACGACCCATCCCATTCCTTACATTCTCCTCAATTTCTGCCGAAAACTCTGAATACTCCCAAAGTCTATGGCATTTCTCCATCAATACATGATTATAACCCCGACTGATGTTTAGCACTTGGCAGGTACACTCCAGACAGCCACTTCCCCTTCCCGCCGAAAAGGCATCTGATAGATACAGCATCCGGCTGTCCGTCTGCATCCCACTCCCATTATAGAAAACAATATATACCGGTGTGGGGAGCTCAATCTGATTTCTGCCATATAGCTCTTCTCTGTGCGCACTTATCAACCCTTCAAACTGTTGAGAAAAGTATAAAAGTCCCCGCAAGGGCATATTCGGATTCCATGTGCTTTGATGTTCATACAAATTCAGGCTGCTTCCAATAATAAAAGACAGATCATTTTTCATTTTCATGAAAAGCACATCCCTGTACTTACGATTCAAGCGCAGCCTTCTCCACCACGCGTCACGTTTGAACCACTTCACCACATTCCGTTTTCCCATAAATTTTCCTCCATTATACAGTTTTTTACGACTGAATACAAGAGGATTCCGGCCTTTCCTTTATTCAGTCCGCTTAATTTAAGGAATTTTTCCGATGAACCCGGAAAGAACCTTAAGACAGAGAAATCCATTCAAAGATGTCCCCACTGACAGAATTGAAATCTGTCTGTATGCTATTTATTATATGACAGGTAATTATCCAGATGCAAGCAATTTTTTAGGCAGATAGTATATTATTATTGACGTACTATTCAGCTATCAAGTATAATTTTTACCGAAACAGCTTATGTAAATTTTCGGAGGAAGTGAGGACAACATTTTGAGACAGTTTTTTGGCATGAGCCAGAACGGAAATCTGCAGGAAGCCGTTCAGGGCTTGAAAAATCCGCAATTTATTATGCTTTTATCCAACAATGAACAATTTGAAGCGCATGTGGCAAAGTTACAAACTCTCTTTCCCCATGTTCCTAGCATTGGATGTATCGGCATGAGTTACGACACCAAGGTTGTTGAAAATGGCGTGGGAATCATTGCTTTTTATGATGGGGTCAACGCAGTGGCAAATGTATTGGAAGAGGTATCCGTCATGCCGGTAAAGTACATTGAGCGTCTGCAACAGGATATCCGTACCCTTAACAGCTCCCAATCAGATACCGTATGTATCGATTTTTGTTCCGGGAACGATGCCTGTGTCCTGACCACCATTTACAGCGCGCTGCGCACCAACAATATCTCCCTGGTTGGCGGAACCGGCGACGGCGGAAAAGTTTCCGCAAACGGAAAAGTCTATCACGATGCAGTGGCATACGCCCTTGTCAAAAATCTCAACGGCAAAGTAAAAGCCTACAAGGAAAATATCTATCACCAGAAGGGCCATTACCGGTTTGTCGCCTCAGGCACCGACAAAAGCAGCTATCTGCTTGGCCAGTTAAACGGGACATCTGCCAAACGGGTCTATCAGGATATTCTTCATGTGACAGAAGAGCAAATCTCAACGCAGACCTTTAAAAATCCCTTTGGAAAGGTCAGCGGAAACGATACCTGCATTATCTCCATCAAAGAGGTCAGCGGAAACGGCCTCACATGTTTCAGACAGGTCAATGACTCAGATGTGCTTACTCTGTTGGAGTTGGGTGATTTCAGATCTATTGTTCGGAATACGATCCGGACAATCAGGAACGATTTCCCTAAAATTTCCGCTGTGTTTTCCGTCAACTGCCTGTTTCGCTACCTTCTTTTTACTGACAACCATTATATGAACGATTATCTGAAAGAAATGAGCACTCTTGGCAGTCATACCGGCCTGGTTGGATATGGAGAACATTACAACAATCAATTTGTCAACCAGTCTATGACCTGTGTTGTATTTGAATAAAGGGAGGAGCAACGATGAAATTACATAAAAAATCCCGAAAAGAGACAAAAAGCCTATATCCGGTGTTATATGTCATCGAGCGGCTTAAAGAATACCGCAATATGCTGATCAAAAACGAAGTGGACTCCCTGCAGGAATTAAGCATGGTGAGCAAATCCTTCAATAAGGTGCTGCAGGATTCGGAAGATTTGAAAATGTCTTTGCAGGACTTTGAGCAAACCTTCGCAAACATCAATACTGTGGCCGGCCAATTTGCATCCGTAAAAGAGAATATTTCCAACTCCGTCGTACAGGTTCAGGGCGAGGTGGAAACCTTAAAGGAAAGTTCCCTTTTGGCATCGAACTATTTCGATGAAATGCAGAGTACTTTTGAAGCCTTTCAGCTCTCCGTAAATGAAATCAAGAAATGTATGGGACAAATTGTATCCATTGCAAACCAGACAAACATTCTATCCATCAACGCTTCCATAGAAGCTGCCAGAGCCGGTGAACAAGGCCGGGGCTTCGCCACCGTAGCCGGAGAAGTAAAACATTTGTCGGACCAAATAAAGGATCTTGTCGCCACGGTAGATTTGCGCATTGGGGATGTTGAACAGGGAACCGCACAGCTGAGCGCCAGCATCCAGACTTCCCATCAGGCTTTGGGAGAAAGCATTTCCAAAGTGGATCAGACCTATGAAATGTTTGACCATATCACACAGGCCGCGGAGGAAACGGAGTCCGTACAGACAGAGATTTCTATGGTGATCGATGATTCCAAGTCCAAGCTTCATACACTGGATGGCTTCTTCGACCAGATCAAACAGCAGTATGAAAAGGTCATGCGGCACATTAACCGTGTCAACACCATGGGAACGACCAAAAGCGCCATGTATGAGGATATCGATAATATGATGTCTCAGATTCCACCCATTATTAACGACTATACTTCTTCATCAAAATAGGCGTTTGATGTAAAATTAATCACAGAGAATCCATAAAAAGGGGCTGTCGTGAAATAGACCGCCCCTTAATACTTGTCTCCTAATCTTCCGCATACAAAGGTCTGCTCATAAAAATACAGCCTTCATCATAACGCGGTTTATAATTCCTATGTACAAACGCCTCTTCTACTTTGCCAAGCCGTCTGAAATTCAATGTTTCATAATATTTGATTAACTGTGTATATGGAAGTGCAAAAATATAAACAATGCAGATTCCTACCCATTCCGATGCCATCTTTATGATTGGCAGAACAAAATCAAGGAAAATGATACTCCCTATGCCTGTCTGTTCTTTATGTGCTGCTTTATATGCACTGTTTACCGCAAAGTTTGCAAGCTCTACCGCCGGAAGGGAATCTATTTCCATATGAAAAAGACTCCTTTTATACCTTGAAGCCACCATACCTGTTTTCAATGAAAAATACCCAACAATTTCATCTGTCACATTATCCTTTACCAGGTATGTTCTTGTTTCATGTGACATTTCATCGGGAACCGCATATCGCTTCAAATACATCTCCAGTCCTAATCCCGTTTCTTCTGCAACATGAAATTTTTGAAGCAGACGAAGATTTTCCTCCTTTGCAAGAAGCGGTTCACAATAAAAAATTTCATTCTCTATCAGTTTCTTATCCATTTGACCTGCCGGCCAGAATCCGCGCCTTGCATTCATCCGCCACTTTGCGGATATTATCATCCGATTTTACAGACTGTTGGCGGAGTGTCTTCAATATCTGTTCCCCGATCCTGCCATGCAAGTTTGCCATGTTCGGTTTCGAGTATGTCTTCGCATTTATGAATTTACCTCTCATTTCCGGCATCTCCTTTCCGATTTTGATCACAAAACAATCTGCTTTTCTATTTGTTAATATTATATGTTTTTTTCCTCATTTATTCAATAGACACTAACTGTCTTATTTAACAATCTGGAAGTAACATATTTTCTTATGCAGGCGGTTTGTCCTTTACCAAATGTATTTCTCCATTCTCCTTTACAATATCCCAACAGTATGTTTCCTCGTCCAAGCATGTCGCAATCACCTGATCTCCCTTGATTTCATACTCGCATCCCCATGTCTCAAAGTTACCTTCGTGCGTGGAAACCGTTACAATCTCTTCTGTCTGGCTAGTCTCGATATGAATCATATAGAGTCCCATATCGTTACGAAAGAGAAAATGCTCTTCATCTATCCACCCCACAAAATAGCATTCCCACGTCCTCCGAAAAATGAGATCCGGAATCTTCTCCTGATAACGCACAAAAATCTGCGAAGGATGTTTGGGCAATGCACCGTTCGATATGTACACCGCTCTGGTCTTTCCCGGTGACTCCGCCCACTCCCCTTCTGCGATTTCTTCCCGCGCCTCATAATATCTGCGCTCCAAAAGTTCATAGAGTGCCTTCGGAACCGTCTCCCTGCGTTCATCTTCACTGAATTTCACTTTGATCAATGACAGTTCCCTTAACGCTAATTCCGATTCCCCCGTCTCCTGAAAATACAGGGAAACCGCATAATCATCAAAGCATTGAAAAAAGATTCTGTTTTCTACCCTCTCTAAATGATCAGCCTCCACGTGCTGTTTCGCATCTGCCAACTCAGGATTGAGAAAACGCAGGGCCGTGATATCATCTACCTCGTAATAATCCTTCGGGTCTTGAAAGCCGTCCACCTGTTCTCCATGATACTTCCACGCTTCCTCCGTACAGTAAAGAATATCCCTTTCATACAGCGCATTCTTGTCATACGATTTCTCAAACGTCTCAGCGTCCATGGACAGAAAATCGGACACCACATCCTCGGCATAAATCTCCTCGAAATTGATTTTGTCCGCTAAGTCTTCTCTTACCTCCAACTCTTCCCTGTCATCCAGATACTCCACAAACCCATCCTCTTCTGAATAAAGAATCACACTCAAAATTGGAAAATAGTTTGGGTCTGTTTCCTTTTCTCTAAACAGTTTTCGGTACGTTTCCGGCTCCTCTCCTTCTTTCAAGCACGCCTTTGTTTTCGTCAGTTCATTCACACCGGAGGCGCCATACCAGAGCTTTTCCTCCTCTTCCTTCGTAAAATCTTTGAAAATAAAGTATTGCTCCTTCCCCTCGTCGCCGCCATATCTGCGGTCTAGCTCCATCAACACCACCTGCTCCGTCAAAATGTCATTTTCACACTTGATTTCCGTATAGATATCCGCATTGTTATGAGCAGAATAGTGGTTCATCGTATACAGCAAAAATGTCCCCTCACCATTCCAGTCAGCAATGATTTCATCTTCATTTCCACTCACATATTCCAATATCCTTCTTCCATTTTGATCATACACATAATTATAAGTAAGCGCCGCGCCGATATTTACATAGAATTTGCACACTATGATTTCGTCTACTCCGTCTCCTGTAAAGTCATAAGCCCCTATCGAAATACTTTCCATTTCATGGGGGTACTCCCAATCTGTCATAAGAAATTCCCCAAATTCTTCCTTGTTCTCTGAGAGAATCTTGTGGATTAATTCTGTCTCCTTCTGCGTCCTTCCCTGTATTTCCATCTGATCTATCGAATCATACCTTACGCCCGTAATTTCTGCTGTTTCTTCTAGCGGTTCCTCCGGTATCTCTGCTGCCGCCGCTTCCTCCTGTACTTCTTCCACCGATTCCTTCGGTATCTCCTCTCCAGTTTCCTCCACTTTTGTTTCCTCTGCTGCTGTCTCTTCCGCCGCTTTCCCCGCCTCATCCGCTTTCCCGCATCCGGCAAGAAACAGCAGACAAAAGCAGATGATCCCATACCGTTTTACGTAATTTATTTTTTTCATAAGTCCTGCCGCCCCTTCTCTTTAGCGTATAAAATCATACCGTCCCGTCTCCGCATTGTACCTTAATATAAAATTACTCTCCTCAAACGCAATCGCATAATATCCATCGTTTTTTTCGTCCAATATCATCAACATTTCATGCTCCGACAAGCTGACGTGAAGTCTCTCAGTAATGTTTAAAACTTGCCTGACTCCGTCCTCTTCCTGTATGTATATTTCCACATGATTCCCGCCGCTCCCGCAAAACGGACTTCCGGACACACACAGCAGATAGTCCTCAACGCCGTCACCGTTAAAGTCAAACAAATGATAGTCAATCTCCACTGAAATTTGCTTTCCCACAGACTTTGACAGTTCTTCCGTATAGGTCACAAACTCTTCTTCGATGTAATCCGCCAACGGGGTATTCTCATAGTCATATTTGGGTGAAGAACAAATGTCATAGGCAAGGATGTCATGATTTCTGGCTAAATCCCTAAAATGCACAAAATCGCTGTCTTCCGGCATAACGCTGTGCCATCCGCCCTTTATCCCGCTTTCGTACCGTCCCGTCTCTGCATGATACCTTAAAATGACCTCTTCGGGTATCTCGCCGCCCCACGGAGGCACAATGGCATAATACCCGTCTGTTTTTTCTTCCAAAACCGAAAGCTCGTTATGCCCGGAAGGCGTATGCAGTCTCATCAATCTGGACATCACGCACCGCACTCCATCCTCTTCCTGTATAAAAATTTCCACACTGTTTCCTGCAAGTCCGTCAAACAGCCTTCCTTCCTCACACAGCAGATAATCCTCAACGCCGTCACCGTTGAAGTCAAACAAATGGTAATCAATTTCCAGTGGAAACGACTTTCCCATTTTTTCTTCCATTTCCCTGTTCCATGCGATATCAGCCTCTATGTATTCCGCCAGAGGCGTATTTTCATAATCATATTTGGGTGAGGCGCAAATGTCGGCCGCCAGAATGGTATGACTTTTTTCCGTCTCCACTTTTGGTATCTCTGCTGCCGCCGCTTCCTCCTGTGCTTCTTCCAACACTTTATAAGCTCCATATATGCCATCCCGGTTTATGACGATCAAGTAATCCCCCTGCCAGTCAAACTCATAATACGTATCCTTGGGAAGCTCTGCAATCTGCTTCTCTTCTTCACTTTCCACAGTCCTGCTGTAGATTTTAAAATTCCGCAGAAGATAAATCATGCCATCCTGATACCCTATGATTCTGGTGCTCTTATTCCATGGGCTGTACAGAATACTGCTCTCTCCTGTCTGGGGCTCTAACCGGAATAGGACATCGTATTTCAGTTCATCCTGCGGCGGATTAATCGGGTCGCACCGTATATTTTTGGGAACCTGCAATAACCCGATAAACTCCCCATTCTCCTCCGTTATATCATTATCCTGCAAATGTGCATACGAATATGAGTCCTGGCTCAGACACGTTATCTCGCGCTCCTCCGGCTTCCCCGCCATATGATAGGAAAATTGTCCCCATTTGCGAAATATGATTCGCTGCTTCGCCTCTCTCATTTCACTGATCCGGTACACCTGCGATCTCACATCATAATATCTCCTAATCCGCGTTCCCCGATAGCGAATTACCTGATCCCTGCCTGTCCTGTCCTCTTCCGGGAACAAAGTATTCACCTCCATACAGTCTGTCTTCATATCCCCCTCAACAGGACATATAAAAATGTGGGCCTCCGACCATATGTCGGTATCCCGTATCACTCCCCCACTGCACACCTGCAGCCAAAAGCAATCTTCCGATCTCTTTATATAGATATAGCTGGCTTCCGGCCACTCCTCCCATCCACACATATCAAGGATCTCTTTCTCGGAAAAGATCTCCTCGTCCGTCTGTTTTTCCCAGTCAAACCGTCTGACCGAGTGATCTGTCAATGCATAATAAGCCTGACTGCCTATAATGACTCCCGGTTCTATCCCTTTTCTTTCAGGCTTTTCAAATTCATATTCCGCCGTTTTCCCTGTCTCTAACGTGTACAGAATAATTTTATTTCCCCGCCAGAAGATATAATCCTCCTCCCCTCCTCTTCTGCTGCTCTTTGCACCAAGACGCGTAACAACATATCTCTCTTCTACTTTCTTTTCCTCCACGCCTGCTAAATCCAATCCGTAAAGGCAAGCCAAAATCACGCTTTCTAATATACTTGCCACCAAAAATACAGCCGCCACCACGCTAATTACCAATACCACGGTATGTATGATCGATTTCGTTGGTCCTTTCTTCATAATAATATCCCCCAGCTCTTTATTGATCTGCTAATACACCGTCTCTATCCCGTTATCCGGCCCCCATACAAAGCTTCCAAACAACCGCCCCGGATTGTAGTTCCCCAATTCATCCTCCAATACCTTATCCTGATACCTGACCGTATAATAACCAAACCGTATTACGCCGGAATCCGCCTGCACGTCACACTGGATATGTATGATGCCGTTTTTCCGCCTGAAATAGGAATATTCCATGGATACCGTGTCCGGCTGTCTCAACTCCTCTTCTATTTTATCTTTCAATAATTGTGCGTTCTGATAAGACAAAAATTCTGTCTCTGTCATTTCGACCGCTCCATACTCTTTATAAACGCCGTCCTCATAATACAGATAAGTGTCTTTCCATGTGTGCATTGTCATGATACCGTCATCATCACCATTTGGCTCATACATGCCGTCATAATCTTCCACATCAAGCAGAATATCTCCTTCCTCTGACATCCACACATACCCATATTGGAGCGGAACCAGACAAATAATCTTCTGATCTCTCAATGCCAAAACCGAATATCTTTTTTCGTTTCCCATCATATTCCAACAATTAAATACAATATGGGTTTCCTCTCCCACATCCAACATTTCCAGTGTACAGCAATCGTTGCCACAGGAAATAATATCCGGAGAAATCGGCTCACAGATCTTTCCGTCGCTGCTGCAATACCCTGCCCGCCACGAATTTTTTTCATTTCGATAAGCGCCTATCATTTCTTTCGCCCCGTCATGATCCATGTCTGCCAATACATATTCCTCTATCTCATGCTGCACGGCTGTCTGCAGCGCTTCTAACATTGCCGCTTCCGGGCCTGCCCTGTTCTCCGTTTCTGTCTGTCCGGACTCCGGTTTTTCCTCCGTTTCCTCTTCCGGCTTCTCCACTGATTCCGCCCAACCCTTTACCTCTTCTATTCCATAAAAAGAATAGTCCTCAACTGCCACCATTTCCCCGTCGTCCAACAATTCATATACGGTATCGTCAAGAATAATCCAGTCCTTTGTTTCCCTGTATAAAACGTCATCATAATTTGGTGTTAAAATCTGGCTGCTGTAGTAGTTTTTTTCCTGATTCACATAGATAAAATCCTCACACAAATAGTAGTCCGTTACGCTGCTTCCTGTTTCCCCGTAGAGCTGTACCTTGTATCTAATATCCTCTTCTTTCTCATTTTTATATACCGTCAGCTCTATCGGCTCTCCAAAATCATCTGCATATACTTCCTTCGTCTGCATAAATACCTTCTGGTCTCCGCCGCAGATTTCTGACACATACATCCTTGCAAACTCGTCCATGTAAGTTTCGATTTCCTGCTTTATGTCTATATCTATTTTCTGGGACTCTCCTGTTTTCTCAAGCCGTTCCAAATCTTGCTCATCATCAAAATTATCTTCCAGAACTTCTACTTCCTCCGGCTGATAGATTACCGTAGTTTTCACATATTCATAAGCAGCCCACAGCAGCATTAAAATAATACCTGTACTTTGTACTCGTTTTTTTAAAGATTTCATCTGTCTTTACTCCAACTATATAAATCTCAAAGGTGTCTCGTCTCTCCGCATAATTTTCGTGCAAAACATTGTATTTTTCGTGCAAACATCATATAATATAAACATCTTATAAGAAAGGAGATCTTTATATGGCTAATTCTACCACCAATATCAGTATCCGTATGGACACAAATTTAAAAACACAGGCTGACGCTCTCTTTGGAGAACTCGGCATGAATCTATCTACCGCTTTTAACATTTTTGTCCGCCAGTCCCTCCGCGAAGGACGAATTCCTTTTGACATTTCCCTTAACCGCCCTAACAGTGAAACCATCGCCGCTATGTTGGAGGCAGAAAGGATTGCAAACGATCCGTCAGTCAAACATTACACCGATCTGGACGAACTGTTTGCTGATTTAAATTCATGACCTATCCCTCCAGGCATGTTCAATATTCAGCCATGCATGACTGCCATCCTCATCTTCCGACCAAAAGATATAATCGTAAAATTCATCCCCATACTGTAAATAATACACCTTCCTGTCCTCATGATAAAGAAACCCCTCTTTTACCTCTGTTTCATAAAGATTCTCCTGTATCTGCGCAAAGTTCATCCCCGCAAGCGTCCCCATAAACCCCATTTGCGGCGCAGAATCCGTAACGACAATGGCACTGGGCGTGAGATAGTCCCATATGGACCCGAACGCGTTGTTCCGATACTGCACCCATACGCTCTCATCCATACCCATGGCCACGCCGCCAAAATGAGAATCCAAAAGCGGGAACATCCCACATTCGTCCAGTCTTTCTATGCCTTCCAGTCTTGCCATTTCCCCCTGTTTCAGCCGGAAATATTTCTCATAAATCATCTGCGGATTTGCACTGTCAGCTCCCTTTTCCTTCAATCGCTTCTGGATCTCCCATTTGATCTGTAAAAGCTGCCATGCATCCTCAAGCTCCTGTAACGCCGCCTCCTGCTCCCCCGCATCCACGGTTGGTTTTGAAGCTGTCAGGGAGCGCGGCGCGTCTTCTTTTGTAAATTCTGATACCATATGTTGAAGCGCTTTGTTCTGCTCTTCCCGCTCATGGTAAAGTGCCGCACATCCTGCCATACAGGCTATGGAACAAGCAAGCATTGCCGATATTTTCCATCCTTCACTCTTCATTCCCGATCCCTCAAAATATTAACCGTTATTAGGTACGATGTATACAATCACAGCTTCATCATAATAGCCAAGCGCAGCATAGTAATAAGTAAATTCATCATCCGTATACCGTAAATAACTGATATGATTGAAATGCTGCTTTGCTTCCATCTCGGTTTCCTCTACCCTGGAGTCCGGATAGCGCTTCTGTATATCAAATAAATACATCCCCGCGCGGGCATCCTGATAGCCAACCGCAAGCAGCGGATTTTGCACCACCACGCCCATTGGCAAGGCATCCGGCGTATCATCCTCCTCATACTGAACCCATATGCCGTCGCCCACAGGCAGCAGGCATCCCCACTGGTATTCATCCGAAAGATTCCCTTTCAGCCTGTCAGCAAGCTCCATATCTCCCAAAATCTCCTCCAATTCCCCTTTTTCGATTTTAAAATATGCTTCGATACGGGACTGGCTTTCCATCTCCTGATCCAGTTCTGCGGCAAGGGAGTCCAGATACACCCCTTTATCATAATACGACTGCAAGGCCGCTATCCTTTCCGACAGTTCTTCCATGGCCTGTCCGTTCTCTTCGTATGTCTGTATCAGCTGCCTTTTATATGCGAGTTCATCGGCCATCCTTGCCTTTTCTTCCCTGAGCTGTGCCACCGTACCTGCCATCTCTGTTTTTAAATTCTGTAATGTCTGTATTTGTCTTTTCTGCTCCTGAATCTGCGCCAGAAATACGAGGCTGAGTATGACACAGCAGCTACAGCAAATCAGCGCACATCTTTTCATAATCCGATACTGCCTGTTCATTTTCTCCTCATCTCTCTCCCAATTATGTATAAAGGGTCTGGTACACCCAGACTCTCACAAAACTCCCTCAAATCAAATGTCTGACAACTACATTGTATCATGTTGGTTTATAGATTTCACAAAAAATTGAGCCAGAAACCTTTGTTGAAGATTCCTGACTCTATGACAATGCTTTATGTGTTTCGTTCTGCTTTCAGTTGATTTACTTCTTCAAGAGAAAGCCCTGAAATATTCGCAATTTCTTCTAAGGCATATTTCCCAGCAGCTATCATACGGAGTGCTGCTTCTTTCATACCTTCTTTTATTCCCTCTTTCAGGGATTCATTTCTCATATCCTCCATGATGCGGCACATCTCATTCACTCCCTTCGGATTTTCTTTCAGATACCGTGTCCGGTCTGCCATCAATTCAAAATTCATATCGGATGCTTGTATACAGTTAAAATCGTGCATAAGCTTTCCAAGATTGGATTCGCCCCGGTATTCCCCATTCACATACAGGATATGTTCCCCATCTTCAAAAGATTTACCCGTGGCCAGATTGATCCTCTCAATCGGATAGACTGGCTCGCCCTTTCCGTAAAAATCTTTCTCGATAATGAAGATTGTATAGGTGTCTGCAGTTCTTTAAACTCCTGCCCGGAATGGAGATTCTCTACATCCATCACGCTAGAATGGTATCTTGCCCGGTGTGGGTCTCCCCCTTTACGGTGTAATCCCGATTTGAAAACACAGGCTGACGCTCTCTTTAGCGAACTCGGCATGAATCTATCTACCGCTTTTAACATTTTTGTCCGTCGGTCAAACATTACACCGATCTGGACGAACTGTTTGTTGATTTAAATTCATGATGCACCTCCCTGCGACATCTGATTTTGTATGGTTTTGCCTGAGACATTACTTGCCCTTCTCTTCCATCGGCAGCGCATACCCGCCCTTTACCGTATAATTATTCATAGATTGAAAGACATTGGGGAAAGAGCATTCGCTCTCTTTTTGCCCACCCATCACTTCCGCCAGGGCAATCGTCGGCGCGCCGCCCGCCACTTTCGGGATCGCTCCGCCAGCAAACAATGCAATCACCTGTTCCGCCCCTTCTATCTTCCCCAAATCAGCGCCCGGCACAGCCGCTACCGCAGAGAAAGCCGCCTGCCAATACTCTGTTTCCTGCTTCTTAGCCGCTTTTCCTGTTTCTGACGCTTCTGCCCGTTTCACTGCCGTTCCGGTCCCAATCGTTTTTACTCCTCCGGGTGCATATAAATTGATATCCCTGCAAAGTTCCAGATTAGACTGGGGTGTCCTGCACACCAACTCTACCGGCGTAAACGCATCGATCTTCTTTCCCGTTAAGAAAATTTCTCCATCTGCCAACAGCGAAATACCCGTCTGACTCTTTATCTGGATTCCCGAACTATCCTCCATACTGACCGACACCATTCCATCCGCTCCTTCCGCAAAAAGCCTGTCCGAATATAAGCCGATCTTTTTGTAGTACAGCGTAGCAAACTCTCGCTTCTGTACATCTTTAAATCTTGCGTTATCCGCATTATGTACCACCGCCAAAATCGCTCTTCCGTCTTTTTCTTCCCGTGTGGGCAAATATAGTACCGCCTTTGTTCCCACTTCCGGCATACAGTAAGACAAGTTATTCGTCTCCGGTGCCCATATCCACGGGAAATCAGCACGTTCCTCCCCATCGATATCCAACTGCATATAAACGCTTTCTTCTTCTGTCTTGCGGATCGTCCCTTCCAGTTTGACCCCGGCAAACGCCGGATTGTCAGTTCTTTTCGTATAAAACGTCCCTCTCTTGCCAAGCTTACAGATAAAGAAAAGTTCTCCCTGTTCAAACAAGATTCTCCTGCTGTAAACCTGATATCTTCTGCCTTCATACAACAAAAAATCTCCCATCTGCCAGTTCTCTTTCGATTTCACTTTGATATATAAGCTCTCGGTTCTTGGCATACCGCTCTCATAACAACCGTTTTGATAATAACTGCCATCGAATCCATTCCCCAATATCTCGATCTCATCCCCTTCTTGCTCCCTTCCCGTGCACATACCAAAATGCAGCTCTGGTTTGTCGTTTTGCATGACCGGAATAAGAACTTCATGAAAGTGACTGGCCATCCGCATCAAAAATTCCCAATCCGTCTCCTCGTATTGAATCAACGGCGTACCAATGCTTTTATCATCCCTGATATTCCAAACAAGTTCTGTTTTCTGCGCATTTTGTATCACTTCCTGCGCCACTTGTCTGTAGAGCATTTCCGCCTTTTGAAACGACTGCCTCCTCTTCTTTCTGTCCAATTTGGCAGTCTCACTGATGCCGCATATGAGAACATTAAGCAGACCTCCTTCCTTATGGCAGACCAATTTTTCTATGATCCCTGCAAAAAGGAGTTCACTGCTCCCTCCCACTTTTAGAACCATTATCTCAGTATCCGACCAATCTCGGTACAATACTTCCTGTTGGTCTTCTTCCCTGACAGTCACACTGAGTTTTGCGGTTGCATGTGCATTGACATCATGACGAATTTCCATGTTACTCAGCGAATAAATGGGAATCTCGGTTTCTATTAACAGTTGTTCGCTGCCGATCTCATACTTTTTGTTCATCACAATACCCCTTCCATAATTAATACAATAATGTCAAAATCCTCACTGACATAAAAATATGATCAATTAGCACTATGGTCTTCCTGCTCCTCCAGTACTTCTATCCCGTCTATCTTCCTAAGCACATTCTGCAAAAACGTCTCTTCCAATATATGCCTCACTGACTCAATATCAATAGAATACTCGTTATAATCACCTGCCAATGTTTCCGCAATAATAACTATAAAATTATCGCCATCCGTATACCATTGTAAATCTTCATCTAATCCATACCAACGTATTTTCCTAGCCACAGCACTTACTTCACATCCCTCCGCGCTCCCTTCCCACATCGTAATGTTTTCAAACTTATCCGCAATCAGCATATCGCGCAATTCTGAAAAATCGGTAACAATATCCTTTAAGGAGATCACCTTTTCTTCTTCCAGATCGATTGTAGTTGCCACTGCTTTTGCCGGATATCCATGTCCAGCAGAGATATAACCATGCCCGCCTTTATAAAGAATACTGATAATCCGATCATTCAAAAATTTGACCTCATAGTCCAAGTCCAGACAATATAAGGTGTCATCCCCCTCTTTATTCTTTTCCCCTATCAGTTTCTTCACATCTTCCTCAATCAGAGCATTAACCCTCTCTTCTTTTACTTCATCCTCTAATCCCATAAGTTGGGGATAGTAAATGTTAATATCATTTCCTTGCTCATTGTAGTGGTAGGACTCCCTTATCATCTCAAAATCCACATTCCACTCGACTTCTTTCTCCCCCTCTTCCGACGACTCTGTTGCAGTTTCCTCCTCTTTCTGTACAATTTCTGCCTTTTCAATCGTACTCTCTTCGACCGCCTTTACGGGTTCTTTCTCATCCGCCACACTTTCTTCGATTGTCTGCACTACCACCAAATGTTCTCTCTGTGCTTTCCCACAAGCAGTAAAGATAATAACCAGAGTAATATCCGCCGCTATCCGCTTCCATTTCCCTCTATACCTTTTTTTCATACCAAGCTTTCTCCCGTCACTCATCTACCTCATTTTCAATTACGGCATTTAACTGACTACTATAATACCCGTAGGCTTTTTTTCTCTCTGCTATTTTATCCCCTCTATTACCGTTTACAATCCCTGTTATGTCTTCAACAGATGCGTTCTCATCACATTTTTTATTAAGATCATATCTATCATCATTTGCTGTACCCGGCTTATAAACGCTCCAATAAAATGCACCCGCCTCCCAATAGTATTTCTTCGCTACATATAATGCACCATGATCTACTATATAATGGTCGTCCTTATAAGCGCTGAAAGCCGTATAAGCGTCCCTTCCTGTCATTTGTATCGCTCCGGCACCTCTGTATTTGGCTCCATCTCCATCATCAACATTTCCCAAACTTATCTTGTTGTCACCCTTTTCATATTTTTTAAAAAACTCAAAGACATCAGCTCCTTTGTCAAATTGCTCAAGTGGATATTTCCCACCGCCTGATTCCACATGAGCTTGCGCCAAAAAATGTGCAATCCTGTTCGGTGTATTGATTCCGTAAACATTCAGCACCCGATTAAGCTCATCCACATCCGCCTGTGTGATTGCCCTGCCATTTCTCTCATCTCTATATTCTGGCAGAGAAGTTTTCGTACTATAACTTATTATCTCTCTAAACTGCCATACACCTAAAATATCTTTTAATTCTTCTGAATTTTCAATATTCTTCAGCATCTCCAATGTCACATAATCTTTTACCCTGATTACTTCCCCTGTTTCATAAGTTCTAACCATCTGACCTGCATCCTCAAAAAAGAGAATACCATCCCCATGGAAGCATATCATATAGGAAGTTTCCGCATTGAGCGCACCTTCCTCATCATTCAATTTCACTCCCTCATAGGTTTCCTGCCATCTTCCAGACTCAATACATTCCTCCACTACCGTACAACGTCTATTTGATGCCTTTTTACATCCTGAATATACTCTTTCCCGCTTGATATCATATTCCCCCAATTGTTCGATATCGGATATTTTTACCATTTCCCCACAGACCTTTTTTGTTATATGTACGGTTTCGTCCTGATTTATCGCTGACGTACATTTTACAAGCGCATTGCATGTGCAAGGCTGTCCGTTATTTCCTTTACATTTTACCGCATTAATAACCTTCTCTTTAGAATGGCTTTCAATTGTCGGTTCAGTCTGCCTGCTCATTTCCAGCAATTCGTTTATAACACCTTCTACCTTTACCTTGTCCATTCTCAACCACCTTCCCGTCTGCAAAGCATCAAACTTATTTCCCATGCCTCAACATTCCGCCACACATCTTATTGTAACTTCTTTATAAACGTTTCATCTAAAATATGGCTGACCTTCTCAATATCAATAGCATATTCAAAATAGTCATAATATTTTGTATCAACGAGTACAACTATAAAATTATCTCCATCTGTATACCATTGATGACGCTCTTTCAAATCTGCATCCACGCCCTCGTCATATATATATATAACTGTACTGGCAGCAAATTCTGATATTATCCCTTCCCACATCGTTATATTTTCGAACTCATCCGATAGCAGCATGTCACCCAATTTTGAAATATCCGCAACATCCTTTAAAGCGATCATCTTTTCTTCTTCCAAATCAATCGTTGTTGCCATCACGATCCCCGGCATCCGTGCACGTCCCGGCATAATATAACCACGCCAACCTTTATAAAGAATACTGATAATCCGATCATTCAGAAATTTGACCTCATAGTCCAACTTCAGACAATATAAGGTGTCATCCCCCTCTTTATTCTTTTCCCCTATCAGTTTCTTCACATCTTCCTCAATCAGATCATTAATCCTCTCTTCTTTTGCCCCATCCTCTAATCCGGCAAGCTGGGGATAATAAATGTTAATATCATTTCTTTGCTCATTGTAGTGGTAGGACTCCCTTGTCATCTCAAAATCCACATCCCACTTGACTTCTTTCTTCCCCTCTTTCGGCGACGCTGTTGCAGTTTTCTCCTCTGTCTGTACAATTTCCGCCTTTTCAATCGTACTCTCTTCGACCGTCTTTACGGGTTCCTTCTCATCCGCCACACTTTCTTCGACTGTCTGCACTGCCGCCAAATGTTCTCCCCGTGCTTCCCCACAGGCCACACAGATAATCATCAGAGTGATAGCCGCCGCTATCCGCTTCCATTTCCCTCTATACCTTTTTTTCATATCAAACGTTCTCCCGTCACGCCTCTATCTCGTTTTCGATTGCGAAATTAAGCTTTTTAGTTCATATAAATCTTACCGCCGCTGATATTAATATCCTGATTGATCTCCACCTTCGCTGCCCCCTGCTGCATCACAATGGCAGTTTCTGCGGCCATGTTTACCCCCGCATTTTTGCTTTTCATCTGAATATCCTGATCCGCCTGCACAATGATATCTTTATCACTGATTACCTTCACACCCTCTTTATCTGACAATTCCAGAGATATGCCATTGTTATTTCTGAGAATAATAGCGTTCGGTGTAAACAAAATCTCCTTATTCTGCGGATTCTTCCATGATTTTTCATCCGGATTGTTTCGTCCTGCTGCCGCGCCAAGATGTACGCTGCTCGCCACATAAGCATGTCCTTCCACGCAGTCCGGCACTGCAAGCCTGACCCTATCTCCCACTTCGGGCATACAATACCACCCTGCCCCATCGGGCGTTGAATATACCGTTGCATAATCAAACCAACGGCGCCCACAGTTTCCCTGATTCTCATCTTCCTCGATCTGCACTTGTACCACCGTTTTCTCCACTGCCGTAACCCTCGCGTCCAGTGATATTCCTGTCAGACTCTCGTTATAAATCGGCAGTAACCGTGCATTCTCCCTGGTAAGCAGATGATATTCATGGTATAACTCCTGCCCCACCAATCTGCTGACTATTTTGCCTATGACAAACTGTGCGCCTTCAAACTGTACCATTTCTCCAAGACAGTAAATCTCCCTGCTGCCGACAACATAGCTTACCAAATCCGCCAGTCTTATATCTGCAACTCCTGCGGCTTTCTTTTTTTCATACGCCTCATAGTTCTGCTCGATCCGATAGCTGTCCGTTTCTAACTGTCCTGCCACATAAGTCTGCTGATATCCAAAACAGATTTTCTTTTTCGCAACGCCATCCGCCGGAATCAGCACAGTTCCGGCATAAGATGCCAGTCTTTTTATAAACTGCCAGTCGCTTTCCCGATACTGTAACAGGAACCGTCTCGTTGTCTGACTGCCACTATCTGACATATCACAGCTTCCTCTCTCCGCTTCCAGACAGGTTTGAATCACCTGCGAATAAGAAAAGCCATCTTCCTGAAAAGAGCGGGTATGCGGCTTAATGTCCAAAAGAAAGCTGCCTGTTTTTACCTCGATCGTCAGGATGGACACCTGGCCTTCTTTTTTGATCCACAGCCCCGTCAAAATCCCTGCAAAGAAACGGTTAATATGCTCGTCTTCCGATATGGCATTTACCGTTACCCATGTCTCCTGTGCCGCCATGCTCATGTAGACCGAGCTGTTTTCCTGCTCGATAACGCCAACAATCCTGATTGTTCCATGTTGGTTCAGCTCTTTTACACATTCCACATTCAAAAAACTCACAAACGAAAACGGCTCTACCTTTATCCTGACTTCTCTCACCTTATGTATCCCTCTCTTTCCTTAATAGAATCCCACATCATTAAAACCGCCTTTTTCCACTCGGTATAATCCCGGTACGGACAGTTAAAGCTTCCCTGCACAAGCCTGTTCTTAACAGACAAAAGCAACAGCATATTATAGAGGTCGCTGTCCATCGCATGACTGCGGAAGGAAAACCAACAGCCTTTTACCTCTGGTAAAGTTTCGCAGGTATATATCAAATAGTTCGGATTGTCCCTATGTATCACCGACCTGATACGTTCTGTCAGTTCCCCCATGTCATCGCACTGCACCTTCTCTGAAAATACTGTGAATCCCATATTTACTTCAAGATCATCCGTAGTCAGAATAATCTGCGGCCTGAATTCCGACGGATACTTGACCTTCGCGTACTCTGGCGGCATCTGCTTCCATTCAGCCGGAAGCATGATCGAAAACAGTTCAAATAACTCCTTCCGTTCAAAAGAAACGACTTCCCCGCCCAGATATAATCCTTCTTCTAACGTCGTGTAAGTTTCTTTTTTCCTTTGTTCCCTCTTTTCCAGAATTTCTTCATCTGTATATGTCATATTGAATCCCCCTTTCTGCTATGTTCCGCCAGACATACTTAAATCATTTGCAGCTCTTCTAATCCGATTCCGACCGTCTGTCTTCGGAGAATACTTTCCACCAAATCCATACGCATAATCACCCGGAAAAAATAGCCGTCAGTAATCTCTGCAATCGTTTTCCCCTCCACGCTTTTTCTCTCTACCTCAGCGCGCCATTCCCTTCCCTGCTCCCGTTCTTTCCTGAACGTACATGTAATCCGGTCAAGCCATGGAATATAATAGGCCATACTCTGTCTGTTCTCCTTATCTAGCACAATAATTCTGGTGAAATAAATGTGGGGATCGTATTTACGTATCGCATTCCTGACAGTTTCGCTGACCATAAAACAAGGCGCGGTCATCACGTCCGTAAATGCCATCTGTCTGTTGCCCTCCACTGAAAATAACAAATGCCTGCCGATCTGGTGCGGCCCCCTTCTATCCAAAGTCTTCCTGTCGATTACCCCGAACCAACCAAGCAGATTAGTCACCCCGTACTGCTCATCCACTTCTATCTGAAAATACTTCATCCTTCTTTTTCTCCTTCGTCAAATACACCCAATCGCCTTGACCTCCTCCATGTAACCGCCATAGTAAGCGGGAATCCCCCTGCCTTTTTCCATATCTTCTACAATCTCCCTCATAATACGATCCAAACCTTTATAAATCCGCTCTGTATACCATCTGTGGATTTCCGCTTTTTCACCTGATATAACGCGGATAAAGTGTTCGTGTAATGTCTCATCCAGCTCCCGCCAGTCTTCCTCCAGTCCATCAAAGACCTCTTTCATACTGAAATAAACGCTGTCCGGCTCTTCTTCTACAAAAGGCTCCTCCTCATAAAAGGCAATATAAAACTCATGGCTGCCTAAAATATAACTGCTCCGCAGAAAACAAATAACCAGACTGCCCTCTTTCCTGTCTGCTGCTAACTGTTCCATAACAAGCTCCAAGTCTTTTCTCACAGAAACTTTATCGCTTCTCAACAGATTTTCTATGCTCTGCAGCCGCACACTCATAAGAGAATCTGCTTTCCCCCCTATTGATTCTTTCATCTGGGGAATTCTTTCCATTTTATACTGATTCATGGCCTGTCTTTCACTCCTCATCAAACCGAAACGTATTGTCTATCACCTTACACCGTTTCAATTTCCACCGCTCCAGGAAGTAAGATTCGTGATGCGCTTTTGCCCATGTTTTCACTACGACGTCGTAAACCGCATACTCCTGATATTCCTGCACGTCTTTTCTTGTCAGGCCGTATCGGTTCAAGTATTCGTCAATGCTTTTTTCATCTGTGTATACCTTACTATTGCCCGGTTCTCCCTGCACGATATAAACAGGAATATATAACAATTCTCTGTTTTTGTAGTTGTAATCTACCTCCAACTCCATTCTTACTTGATCTGTTTCGGATAACTTTACGACAGTATATATATTGAAGTCATTAACATCACCATAATCTACAACATCATAAAAAAAGAGTAATGCTACGGATTCTACGTCTTTTCTAAGAAATTCTTCTTTATAGTCAATACTGCTTGCACCCATTGTTTCCAACGCCCCCATCCATTCCCATTCATCACGCCATCCTGACAGGCAGCCTTCCAGTTCCGGCACATCCACTGCACCGTATATTTTGCTCTTACCTATCTCGCTCAAAACATTAGAGTTAAAATACCTTATAATAAAACAGACAAACAAAAAGCAAATGCCTATCCGCAAAAATTTATAATTCATAGGTCTTCCTTTCCGCATTTCCATTATCAACTTACCAGTCTTTTCTCTGCCCCTTTCCAGACTCTTGTAATCTTGTTAAGAACATATATGTATCCCAATATGTATCCCGATATTCTTCTAGTAAATCCTTGTAATCTTCTCTTCCGTAACCAGATGTGCAATATTATCTGCATCTAAATCTGCCATGTAATCATCCATTCCGAACGATGTCTTACCATCGCCATCATATACGGCATCCCCAAGCCATCCCGCCCCTTTTCTCCATGCATGAGTTTCAATATCAAAACCCTTTACTACATTGATCGGTTTATTATCATAAAACGCCATCTAGCTCAATGATCTCGCAAAGTACCAATCTCTTTCTCGCTACGTTAAACCTGAATACTCCTCCTGTATCCTCCGATATATCTCACCCAAAACGCCAACCGTCCTTCTGTCTTCTTAATTTTCTTCTCTTCCCCAAAAATCCCTAATCCAAAACAATCATCCTGCCCGCCCGGCCTGTCTTTCACTCCTCCTCAAACTGAAACGTATTGTCTATCACCTTACACCGTTTCAATTTCCACCGCTCCAGGAAATAGGATTCGTGATGCGCTTTTGCCCATGTTTTCACTACGACATCGTAAACCGCGTACTCTTGATATTCCTGCACGTCTTTTCTTGTCAGGCCGTATCGGTTCAAGTATTCATCAATGCTTTTTTCATCCGTATATTTTTCTGCACATCCTGACTCTCCCTGTAAGATATAAAATGGGTCATACACTAATTCCTTTTCTTCACAATAATAGTGCATTCCCACTTTCATCTTTACTTTATCTGACTCAGATAAATTTACCATAACGTTTATACCAACATCATTGTTATTATGATAGACACCATTGAAGAAAGATAATGATATTAATGCTACATCTTTTCTAAGAAATTCTTCTTTATAGTCGATACTACTTGCACCCATTCCATCCAACGCACACATCCACTCCCATTCATCACGCCATCCTGACAGGCAGCCTTCCAGTTCCGGCACATCCACTGCACCGTATATTTTGCTCTTACCTATCTCGCTCAAAACATTAGAGTTAAAATACCTTATAATAAAACAGACAAACAAAAAGCAAATGCCTATCCGCAAAAATTTATAATTCACAATTCTTCCTTTCCGCATTTCCATTATCAACTTACCAATCTTTGTCCATTCTTTATCATATGAACAGGCGTTGAATCGGCGGTCGCGTTTTCCACATAGCACACACGTCTTCTACCTCTAATCCAAAACAATCATCCTGCCCGCCCGGCCTGTCTTCTCTCCGTCCCTGACATTTTTCCCGCTGCGGACGGCCTGCAGTGTATGTTCTAATCCTGCGAACAATTCCGCATTCGTCCACTCACCGTCATCCGCATACAGGCCGCCTTTCCTGATCAGATAATCCACGAGAATATCCCTGTTTACGGCCTCCCTGCACTGTAATGCCAGATAGGCGAACTGAAGATCTACTGCTTCCGCCGCCTCACAGGCCAGTATCTTTCTGGCATAGTCGTCCGTGATCTCCCTTGACAGGGTAACGCCTCCCCGGCTGCTCCACATAGCGTCCGCCAGATTAACCGTGTCAAACTCTGTCTGGATATCATAAAAATCCTTATATGCTGTCCGCAGTGCGGAACCTTCCCGCAGCTTAAATCTGCAAAGTTCTATCTCCCTATCGCTCTGAGGTGGCTGCTCCTCTAGCCGTAGCTGCGCCGCATATTTGATATAGTCCGGCTGTTCCTGCCTTTCCATCGCGACGAACTTGAGATACTGCATCCCGTTGGTTGCAAGATAGGGCAGCCTTTGCGGCGCAAGCAGATAAAGAAAATCGTGACACTTTATCATCCCTGCGCCGACTTGCAGCTCGTTTTCCTCCACACTAAACATACAACCGGATATTACACCGTCCGTATACTCCTGGTATTGCAGCTCCAAAGCGGTATAGGAATAATCCCGAAGTGCCCAAAGGGATTCTTTTTTTAAGATTCTTCCACGTTCAAAGGTGGGGTAAATATGTTCCATGCTCCTGCCCTCTTTCTGTATTTCGCTTATTTTTTCCCATCAAAGTAACTCTTCACCCATCCCTCATGCTCGAAGGGATAGAACTGCTCCTGCCCCAGATAAAGCGCCTCCTCATTTCTGTATACGGGAACGATCACATAGCCCCATTCCCTGCACCTCTTCCATGCGAAGAAACGAACCTCCCTGTTGACAATGCTGTCCGTCTCCTTCTGCAGGATTCTATCCCCGTATCTATCTCCGATTTCTTCGTAAGTCACCTTCTGGAACGTCCCCGGCTGACAGTCAAAATAAAAATGATACCGTATCTTCCCCTCCGTGTCCTTTAAGAATAACTGCAAGGTCACATCCTCCAGATTCCTGGAAACATACCTTGTCTCCTCCTCCCGCAGGAAACCGTTGATTAACTCCACCTCCCTGCCGTTGTGGGTCAGCGCGCTCACCGTGTAGGGCAGCACCGGCTTGTCCGAATACAGCTCGATATCCGCATACCCCAAACGTTTGTCCCGAATGTATTTCAGCGCCCCGTCCACGCAGCTCAGTTTCAGGTCGATATCTCCCTCCGCCGCCCGGTTTCTGCGCTTAAACTGAATCATCCGGCCGGGAAGGAACTCTTTCAGGGCATCCCGGAACAGATCGATCTTACAAGACTGCCCGGTCAGTTTCAGGAAAGAGAAGTCCGACAGCTTGTCCGACAGATAAAGCGGCTCCAGAAACTTATGTACAATACCGTAAATATCCCCTTTTAAGAGCATTTCTATCTCATAGAGATTCAGGATGATTCCGGGAAACTCCTTACATACCTGAAATTCTCCGCCCATCTTTACGGACAGCTTCCATTTGTCCGCCCTGACCCACACCATATCCGGCTCCTTCTTTTCCTCCGAAGACACGCCCACCCGCAGAACGCCCGCCTGCTCATAGAAGTGCTTCTTCACCTGTTCCGCCAAAAAGAAGAGATGATAGAAATTATTCTTAACCTTAAAATAATCCTCCCTGCTTTGCATTTCATATTCCTTAAAACAGGTGGGAATGCACGCTTCCGCCGCCTCATAGGCTTCCTCCAATGCCTGATAAAGCGATTCTGTCCCGTTTTCATCCACATACCGGTAGATATCCATGTCCATGCCGTTCAAAATCTCTTCCGTTTGGCAGGGCAGAGAACCGCCTAGCTTTTCCGCCATCCTTATCTTCATATACTGCATAATCCGATACGTCAGGTTATTGCCGCCAAAATCCGTATCGCCATTTTCGTAGGAAGTCTCGATTCTGATATGGTATGCCACCCGGTCGTCCCTCACCCGGAACTTACAGGCGCACAGATCTGTCGTACCGCCTCCACAGTCCACGATCAGAGCCTGATAAGCCGTGTCCGGTTTGGCACTGCCCGCGTCTAACATACCGGAAATGGTATTGTAGAGCACCGACACACCCTCATCCAACATCTCCTCTTCTCCTGCCACATACTCCGGCAGAATATCCTGAAAAAGCTTCTGAAACAGGAACTTCTGTTTGACCGGACAGGAAATCTGAATCTGCTCTACGCTGCATTTAAAGCAGTCCTGCGCCGTTTCCACGATATACATAAAATAGGAACGCAGGATATCCCTGCGCTTCACGAAAGCACGCCTGCCCGTCCGGTCAGTGATCTCCTCCTCCTTTTCATAGTCGCTGATCCAACGTTTCATATCATAAAAAATGCTGAACCCCTCGTCCACGTAGCAGGCATTCGACAGCCTGACTGCCTCCTCGCCATAGACAAACACCGGGGTTCCGTCCGTTACCGTCACTACACCGGCCACCGACGGCAGAAGAAGCGCGCCTTCGTTAAACGATACGTGTCGAATCCCACTCTCCCCGAATCTTCTGCTAAATGGCGCATCCTTTACCTCCTCCAAATACACACTATCCAAATACACACCCGCCGCCGTATTGGTAGACCCGAAATCAATCACAAGGGGAAACCGCAGCTTGACCGGGTTTCTCACCTCCACATCCAACAACGGAATCCGGTAAGCATCCAGATAGGCCGGTGCCTGTCCCTCCCGGCTCATATAGAGCTCATATATCCGGTCAGACTCCTCCCTCGCAAAGCAGTAAAGGTCGTATTCTTTCAGATCGGCCTCCTCACAGGAAACATTCCGGTCTCCAATGACATAAAGCCTTTCCTCTTCCGGATTGTGACGGCGCAGACTAAAAAAACCACAGATTTCTCTGCCTCCGCTGACCAGAATGGCGTTCGTATCTTCCAACTCCTCCCGGTAAGGGATAAAAATCCGGTCATTCTCATCCATACACCGTCCCCGATAACGGATCAGCTTGGAGGGAATATGCAGGGCGCGGTCCTGCACGGCGTGAATCTGCCCCTTACGGAACATCTGCTCCAGCGTTTCGCGCCCCTCTTTTCTGTCTTCCTTAATCAGACGCTGCTGCCTGCTGCCCCGATACCGCATAATCACATGGATTAATTCTTCCTTATCCAGAGGATTCAGCACACCCGGAATAATCTTCTCCTCTCTGCATATCTCCCGGAGTTGGTGGGTGGTCATCAATTCCAACTCTGTCTGCCGATACAGTCTTGTCCTGTTTTCCTGTTTCCTATCGTCCTTCATTAATATGTATCCGCTCATATCTGCTCTCCTTCACATCAAAAAATAACCGCCTCGTCCACCAACATCGTCTCATCCACACCTATAATCCCAAAATGATGCCCGTAGAACCAGTGCACTGTCTCCTGCATGGGCAGGAACATTTCCCGCAAAAATGCCGTGCGCTCCCTTTCCCGTTCGGATTCCTCCACTCCCAGATACACCAACAGCTCATAGGCGATCTCATTATTCTCATAGATAAACACCTGTGGATACAGCCGCAGCATCACTCTTCTAAATTCTTCCAGATAATTTCCCGTCTTTAAAAGCTGCAAATATACTCTGGCTATGTTCTTCTTTTCCGCCTTTGCAAACAACGAATAGCGTTCCCGTGCCTTTCCGCCGTACCTTCCCCCTTCTATGTCATTCATGATGAGACTGCTATAAAAATCTTCTTTCGACAGTCCCTCCCGCAAATCCAACTGTACGATCTGGTGCATACAGACATCAAAAAACACTTTTTTTAATTGTTCGTACCCTTCTATGTTCCGGTCAAACAGCTTTCCGAACACATCCCCCAGACGGTACAGAGGATTGACCTCCACCCGCTCCTCTTCGGGACTTTCCTGATTTAGATCCACTACGGACACTTCTATGTACGGACTTGGGTTTGCCGCCTCCGTAAAGCGAAGGTTGTCCCTGTCCATGCCGTGTTTTTCTGCCTGTAATACCGCTTCCCATGCGTAGTTCATGCTAATTCCTCCACCACCCTATCCCGTTTCTCGTTTATATGTGCCTTTCTCTCGTCTTACTCGTCCGCTATCTCTTCAATTTTCATTAAATGTGCCCTTTTGCTAAAAATCAAAATCCGTATGGAACATCTTCACTGATCTCTAAATAATCTATATCTCTAAAATATAGTTCCGCCTGTTCTTTGACCCGTTCGCTCTTATTTCCCAAAATCTCCAAACAATCCAAATTCTCCAATGCACACAATGGCTCAATATCGTCAATCCCCGTATCTACCAGTCGAACCCTGTGTATCTTCCGTGAGTTAATCAAAGGACTGATATCCGTTACACGAATATAGCTTAAATCCAGACTTTCCAGTTCCGCCATATCTGAATGTTGATATAACTCCTGAAGTAAGGACGACGGCTCTTCATTCCCCTGTGTTTCACACAATCCTATATGCTGTAAATGTGTTAAACCGGAAAGTCCACCTGCATTTCTGATATTTCCCCCTGTTATTTGAAGATCACGCAGCTGCCTACAGCCAGAAAGTTTATTCAGATCAACATCATCCACATAGGACACATTCAGAGTAAGCAGTCCGGGTCTGTCTTCAAATAAAGATAAATCTTTGATTCCAGTACATTTACTAAAATATATATTAGAAAGACTGGGCATATCCTTTATAAAACTGAAATCATTATCTTCCCCTCCCGGCCCTACAAATGCAAATTCCTGCAACAGATTCATGTTAGTAAGCGGACTCAAATCAATGTCAGGAGCCAAACCAACCCTAAAACATCCTATACTAAGCGACCGTAAATTCTCCATATTTCCAATCCGGTTAATATCTTTCTGGGTAGGATCTGATATATTTATCTCCCATACATTTTCGCTCACCCACTGCTCTAAAGACTCTTCTTCCGTCTCAAGTTCAGAGGGCAGCTGCTCTGTTTCAAAATTATTTTCCACATTTTCCGTCTTTGCAATGATATCTTCTGTCTGATATATCTCCACCGTTTGCGCATAGATATAGGCAGTCAGCATAAATAATACGACAAGAAGTACGTTACAAAATTTTTTCATTTATTCATGAACTCCTTCTTCTAAAACCCCCATACACCTGTACTCCAAAAACTCCATCTGCAGACCGGAAAGAATATAGCGGATCTGCGACTCATACAGATAGTCCTCCCGCTCCTTATCATCCGCTCCAAACCGTAAAAGCAGGATTTTTCTTTGATCGTCAGTAAACAGCCTTACTCCCGTAAAGCCGTTCATGTCTCCCTCTAAAAACGCCTCTTCCGCCCTGTCAAGAATCTCATAGCCGAGCAGTGAAATCCGATAGCCGTCCGCCATCTCCTCCACTTTCCGTTTCAGTTCCGCGGGGGTCTGGATAAAATTCCCCATCCGTTGGGAATACCTTGCGGAAAGACTGTCCTTCCGATGATTGGACAACACCGGAAACCGATATCCCGCCGACTGCTCCGGCTCGCCCTGTCCCAACCGGTAGACCGTGATATTCTGCAAGTCCTGCTCTGCGGTCTTTAAAATAATCCGGTTCTGTTCATACCTGATGGAAAGAATGTCTTCCGCCGCATCCACCAGATAGCCGTCCTCCTTCTTCCCCTCCTGCTGTAAAAAGAAAATGTGCTCATAGAACACCTCATCGATACAGGGCACCCGGTATTCTCTGGAGGAGACAGCCGCCTGCGGGATATTCCACAACAACATCCTCTCTCTTTTGATCTGTGTCCTCCAACGGTCATCCTGTATCACCCAGTCCGCCTCCGGCATCTTCCCATCCTCTGTCAGCGGAACCAGATCAAAAAAGTGCTCCACATGCCCCATATGTACGGTCTGCCATGGTACATGGTTGCTGACAAAGAGATGATAGAGCCTGTCCATGCTTTTCCAGTATTTTTCTGACGGCACGATCCTTAAAGGAAAACATTCTCCCGTCGATTCAACTACGCCTGTCAGCGTACCCATTTTCACAAACTCCCTGCACGTTTTCTCATCCGCTTCCAGATAGACCGTCTCGCAGGAACATTCCTGCCCCTGCTCATCCCCCTCGCATACGGGAAACCAGAAAGTATTGATGGGGTCATAATCCTTCCTGTCAATCACCGTCATGCAGACATGGAAACAGCGCCACGGCAAATCCAGTTCATTCTGTACACGCCGTTCCAGTGCCGCATACTTTCCCTCCGACCAGGCAATCATCCTGCCGAGACTCTCCGTCAGCAGTTCTTTGGCAAATCTGCGCTCGTCCAGATCGTCGATTTGTCTTAGCTGCTCCTGTATGTAGCTTTCGTAATCAAATCCCTTTTCATCTATCATATCCTGTATTCTCTCTTCCCTGTATGGAGGATTGCTTCCCATGCAATAAAACTTTATTCATATGTACCTTCCTCAGACCTTACTCATCCGCTATCTCTTCAATGTAGACAATATAATTCGGCGGCATATATCTGATCCTCAAATGCTGCCCGTCTCCCGTAATTACATTTTCACCCTGCCAATAAGTATATCCCCATGTAAGGTTATGTCCTGAAATATTAAATTTCACCCCATTAACAGTAAATGATATATAAGTCGATTCATCCTTATATTTCTCTACTACGCCTTCCACTTCACGATATTCACCCCTCCACTTATATCCAAGTATAACCTTTCCATATACCACTATCGCGATAACTATTGTTATTAAACCAGCTGTCCCAAAAACAATCAGTCCAAAATAATCAAGTGCACTTTCAGCTCCATATTGAAGCTTTCCTTTTTCCCCATTCTCGCTATACGCTTTTTTTCGCTTTTTTATTTTAAAAATTAAGCTTAAACATAATAAAGCTAACATTATAATGACTATTACAATGTTAAAAAAGCCCTTTGAACTGCCTACATAGCTTGCTTCGTATAATATTTTGTTCATCTTAACCTCCACTTCTCCGCCTCTGGTTGCGAAACAAACAGCAATAAATTACTTCCGGTCTAATCTGTCTCCCACTCCTCTGGCATCATCTGCTCTATGTACACAATCGTATTTTCCGATGATTTAGGAAGGTATCTGATCCTTAAATGCTGTCCATTTTTATATGGAATTAAGGTCCCCACCCATCCAACCACTACACCGATTGCATTTACTGCTATAACTGCTATCATTACTATTGTAACTCCTATCCGCTCCTCTTCCTTTATTTTATCGTTCTTTTTTTGAATGACACCCCCAACAACCAATATACTGATTCCAAAAATCATGACTAGCCATCTTTCTATGTTCCCCATGAAACTCACTTCATATAAAATTCTGTTCATAAGTACCTTCCTTTAGCACTACTCGTCCGCTGTCTCTTCCATCTCATTAAATATGCCTCTTTTATTGAAATTCAAAACCCATGAAAAATATCTTTCCAAGATACTACCGCACTTTATAAGCCCCGTATATGCCATCCTGATTTATTACAATTAAGTAATCCCTCTGCCAGTCAAATTCATAATACATATCCCCGGGAATCTTCGCTATCTGCTTTTCTTCCTCATTTTCCACAGCCCTGCTATAGATTGTGAAATTCCGCAGAAGATAAATCATGCCTTCCTGATACCCTATAATTCTTGTGCTCTTTTTCCATGGGCTGTACAGGATATCGTTTTCTCCCGTTTTGGGATTCAGATGGAATAACACATCATATCTCAGTTCATGCTGTGGCGGGTCCCATGATTCGGTATGATACCCTGTGACCAACTGTACCAATCCAATGATCTCCCCATTCTCTGTCATTATCTTGTCTGGCTGTATAATTGAAAAATCAAATGCCGGTGCCTGCAGGCATCCTATCTTCCACTCTTCCGAATCTCCTTCTACACAATAAGACCGATCATCCCTCTGATATCCTAAAGAAATCAATTTCCCGCCTACTCTTATGGTTTCTATATCATTGCGTTCAGAGTTAAAAACCTTCGGCCTGCCTTCCTTTTCCCCTATCTCAATCATGCAATATTCCTCTTTTTCTGCATCATAATATCTTCTAATGCGCATTCCGCGATATAAAACTACCTGTTCCCTGCCCGTCCTGTCCTCTTGCGAAAACAACGTATTTACCTCAACGCAGTCTGTTTTCATATTTCCATCAATGGGGCATATATAATAACGCGCTTCCTCCTCGTATCCGTCGATTGTCAGCAGCCAGTTTTTTCTTGTCCGTTTGATTGTCACGCTAAGCTCATCCGGAATAGCTGTCAGTCCGCACATACTTCCTATATCCTCTTCCGACAGTATTTCTTCATCTGTCTGCCTTTCAAGGTCAAACCGCCTAACCGTCTGATTCACTACGGAATATAGCTTAGTTCCTATTATCAATCCTGACCGTCCTGCCGCTTCCGTTGATTCCAAATTATATTCAGTTGTTTCTCCTGTCCCTAACGTATACAGAGTAATTTGATTTCCCCGCCAGAAGATATAGTCCTCCTCATCTCCTCTTATATTGCTCTCTGCACTGAGACGCTTAATGACATACCTCTCTTCCTTCCAATCTACTAAACTCAATCCCCAAAGACACGCGGAAATCACGCTTCCTAATATACCTGCTATACAAAGTATAGCTGACACCATACCAATTATCTTTGCCGCTGTAGGAACGGCGTTTTTCGACGATCCCTGCTTCACAGTTAACACCCTTCTTCCCCATTGCGTTCTGCATGTAACAATCATCCCTTATACATATTGATTTTCATTCCAGACGTTCCCCTTAGTCCTCCCTGTGTAATTCCAAACCAACCGCGCCGCGGCTAAGCAGGCTTTCCGCCAATTCCTCGCATATCCTGATTTCGTATCCGTTTTCTGTCTTTACTCTGTATATGGCCTCTTCCCGTCCGGCGTTATCTTCCGCCAGTACAGGACAATAATAGGTTTTGCTCTCTTCTTTCTGCATATCAAACAACGCCAGAAAGACAAACGGCATCCGGCTGTCATACAGCTTCATAATCTCCATGACCTCCTCCGACACCATCAATATCGGATTCAGCATAATATCCGGATAAAAAACATCCATGCCGGTTCGCATTTCCAATCGCAAATGCTTTGAAATTTCTCCGTACTCCTGCCTGTTCAGCTTCCTAACGTCCAGTTTCCCATACCAACTCATGATCTGCGGCAGGGGATTTTCCTCCTGTGCGCGAAGTATCAAATATTTCTTATACATATCCGTATCCACTCTCCAATCTCTCCGCTTCTCCCCGCCATCTCCCGAAGAAAAAGAAAAAATCATCTGTTCTTTTCAATAACCTATACTCTTCGCAATTTTTAATCTCATCCAACATATCTCTGCACAAAGCCTCTATGGCCGCATAGTAATATTCAGCATACTGATACCGAACCGCGTCTTTCTCATACTGATGGATTCGGGGATGCTCCTTTTCAAGCCGCTCTATAATCAAATCCATATCCTCCTCATACATCTGAAAAAAACAGGACGGATTCCATGTAAGCTCTTCCTGATTCTCATCCATATACAGTTCTTTTCCATATAGGGTCAGGCGCAATTCACCCGTCCGCATCTGAATGTCACTGTATAGATAGCAGACTCCTACGCTTGCCGCCTCCGCTTCCGTCTGTTTGCTCCACTGCCGAAACAGCGTTGCAAAAACATCGACCATTTCCTTTCTTCTCTCCGTTTTTGCATACTCTTTTTCCAACAGCCGTATTCTGGAGGCAAACAGTTCCGCTCCCCACTTCCAGGCATCCGCCATTAACTTTTCCCTATAGACCATCTCCATGCGTCCCCTGCTCTTTCCGCTTCCCTTGCTACTGTATCTTTAGATTGCCGCCCACAAAGGAAATATCATTTTCCAACTCTATGCTGGTTCCCTTCTGCTTAAAGCTGACCGAAGAAGCGCCCGCCGCAAGCAGAGATCCGGAATTGCTTGTTATCGTCAAGTCTTCCGCCGCCTCCAATATAACGGAATGGTTGCTGATAATGTGGATCCCCTCCTGATCTGTCATCTCTATCCTGTTTCCCTGATTATTGGTAATGACAATGGAATCCGGCGTAAACCGCACTTCCTTCTGATACTTGCTTTTAAACACCTTATGATCCGGATTCTTACGATCTGCACTTTCCGTCCCCACATGCACGGAGCTTGTCACAAACGCATCCTTTTCCCATTTTTCCGGGACAGTAAGCCTCACCCTGTCGCCCGGCTCCGGCATACAGTACCATCCGGTTCCGTCAGGCGTAGAGTAAGTGGTAGCATACGGATACCAGACCACTGGCTCCTGTTGCCTGTTTTCATCTTCTGTAATGACGATCTGTACCTTATCTTCCCTTACCGCCTTTACTGTGGCAGATAAGGTGCATCCCACCATTTCCTCCCAAAATGCCTCCGGCTCTTCTATCCCCCTCTTTCTTTTCATATGGCAGAAATGTAGCAATTCACCACCTATATACCGGCTCTTTATCTGACAAATGTAAAATGGTTCACCAAGTAACGTAGTATAATCTCCAATTCTGCGCGCTTCCCTGCTCTCCACCATATATTCCAGACAATCTGACTCTGATAAAGACATTCCTTGATCCGTTTTTTTCCTGTATGCGCTCAAATCCTTTCTCATCGTATATTTTTTTCCTTCCGGTAGCACGAAGCTTTCTCCCATGGGAAGCGCATAGGAAAGTTTGACTCCCTTTTTTTGCGCATCCGGCACCAGAAATTGATGTTTACGGCTTGCCAGTCTTTTGAAAAACTCCCAATCCGTTTCGTAGTATTGTAAAACCAACTCGCCCGTCTGCTCCTCCCACGACTCGTTAAAAACAATCCCGGAATCCCGATATTCTGTTGCTATCTCCTTTAAAATCTGTCCATATGCCATAGACGGATTTTGAAAAGAGCGCAAATGCCTCTTTCCATCCATCAGCACACTGCCCGACATGATCTCAAGGCTCAGTTTCCTCTGGTCATTACAATATGTCACGGAAAAATCTGTGACTATGCCGTGGAACAGAATTTGTATTTCTCCTTCTTTGCCGACCATCCGTACCTGTTCCCACACTTCCCCTGTCAGCATTCCCAGATACTCTTCCTCCTGTTCGTCTGATATGTAACCGGAAATCACCATCTTTCCATGACAATTCACTTCTTCCTCTATCTGCAGCTCTAAAATATTCAAAAACTCCAACGGGCTTGTCCTGATACTATATTCTCTCATCTATACTCTCCTCTATCGACTGCATCATTTCCCACACCAATGGTTTCCATGTATCATACTCCTCAAAAAGACAGAAAAAGGTTCCCAGAATATTCCTGTCGTCTACCGAAAAGAAAAACAGGACATTGTATACTCTCTCATCCCCGGCAAAACTTTTATATTCCAACCACTGTACCTTTACGACACCTTCCGTCTCTCCCTTGTCATAACATACGATCCGGCTGTCCATCTTTGCCAACTGCTCTTTGACTATGTCCGGCGACTGGATTTTCTCCTCAATGCTCTGCATGGTAATTCCGGCTGTGCCGTCCTGTGTGATAAAGAAAAACTCCGGAATCTCCCTGGACCAAAATATCTTCTCCGCCGTCTCCCGATCCGCCAGAGAAAAGCATGTCGGTATCCACATCGTAACGTCACATAACAACCGCCGCTCTTCCTCCTTTTTCTCCCATAACGGCTTCTCTGCGGCGGCGGATTCTACCTGCTGTAAATAGAAATCTACATCTCTGTAGTCAATTCTCTCCATGCACGTTCCTCCATGTACCCAGACTGTAGAGAATCAGGCTCTTCCACTTAAGACTCTCCATTTCCGGATAGGTAAAGGCCACCATGACCATCTCGTCCTGCACCACACCAAAAGCCTTGATATGTTCTGTTTCCCGATCAGGCATCCGCATCTGGAACCACCCGACAGAAAGCGCTTCGCCTTCCTTCTGATAAACAGGCGAAAACCGGTACTGTGGGAAAGTGCTCGCCGCCAGTTCCCGCGCTGCTTCCACCGCAGGAATCAACTCTTCCCGATTCATTTTCTGTCCCACCACCTGTCCGGTAACCTGTACGCCGTCAGGGTTCTCCAAAATAATCTCCGGTTGTTCTTTTCCCGGATAAAAGCGGCGTTTCCTCACCTCCTCCATCTGAAAAAAGCCTTCCGGAAATTCCATCTGTAATCCGATCGCTTCCATCTTCAAAAGCGTGAGTCTGATATCCTCCTGTATACACCCGCTGCTGTCTTTCGCGCAGAATATTTCCATCCGTTTTTTCCTCTTTCCGTTTAAAATTCATTTGAAACGCTTCCATCAACTGTCGTCTTCTTCGCAGCACGTCTCCTGCTCCGGGCGATTCCGGCCGGAAGACCCGCTGTTCCAACTCTGCAACCGCATTGGCGCGGTTTTGGGCCGCATTCAGGTTATTCATCCTGTCTATCGCCGGATTCTTTCCCACACCGCCCGTTTCCATCGGGTCGCTCATGCCAGATACCCCCTTCCCAACTGTTTTACCAGACAGCTCTCCAATTTAACGCCCAAACTTCCCTCCAGTCCTGCTGCAGGAGTCGAACCGATCAGACACGCTTCCACTTTTTTCGGTTCCTTAAACACATATTTCGCCGTTTCCTCCCTGGAAAAAACAGGAAAAGCCTCCTCTTTGCTCCCATTCATTTTCACGGCATCAGCCGCCCCTATCAAATCAAATCCATTGCACATGTTAAGGACTGCCGGCTGCACCGCTTTCTTTACCAACGATATTTCCTGCGGCGCCTGAAATAAAATCTTATTGGCTATTAACCCCACCTGCTCCTCCGCCGTAATTGTCAATTGGCCGTGGCTGGTAAAACTGGCTCCCGTATCGTCCCTTAATTCCGCCCGCAGTGTTTTCTTCTGCTTCCTATCCTGAAATCCGATTGTATCCGGCATCAGATACATACGTTTCTGATCCTTTGTGGTAAAATATCGGTTGGAAACTTCCATCTCAGGATTTCCCTCTCCGTTTCTGTGAACGCCGCACACCGCCCTTCCCTCTCTTCCGAAAGCATCACCGATCCGGACATAGACGCGCTCTCCCTTCTCCGGCATACAGTAGGTCAGATTCCCCATATCCGGCTCCCACGGATACCAATAGGCACTCTCCACCGGCTGCTCCTTGTCCACATCAAATTTTACCCTGATCTCTTCCCCCTGCACCTCCAGTACGGTGGCTGCTAAAAGCGTTCCTGTCGCATATGTATTTTCACCCGTATCCGCCTTTATAAAAGCCTGTTTTGCCAGGATATCATGAAAATACAGAAGACCCTGCTCCAATCGGCATTCCTTTTCCGTCACGGTAAACCTTCCCTCTTCGCAGTCTACTGCGTCGCCAATCTCCCAATGTTCTCCCGTCCGCACACGCTGACAAAATGTTTTGTGCTCCCTGTCATACCAGACGCGCTCTCTCATAATCTTATCATCCGCTTTCTGCTCTCCGCCCTTTGGTATTCCAATATGAATATCCGGTACAGGTGTAAATGCACATACTACAATTCCCGTCTGCAGCCTGCCTGCAAGCCTCTTTAGAAACGCCCAATCCGTCTCTTCTATCTGGTAAAGAGGCATTCCGATCTCCCGGTCCTCCACATGAAACTGCAGCTTCGCTCCCGGCGTATCTGCCAGTACGGTCTGCATGACTTCCCGATAGGTCATGGATGTATCCTGAAAGGTTCTGCGCTTCTTCCGATAATCAAGACGCTCCGTATCAGATACGCCTGTCAGAGATACCTGATATCCCCTGCCCTCCTGTTTGATCTGCGCCTCTTTCAGCATCCCTGCAAAAAGGATTTGGTGATCCGCCCTGACCGTAAAGCCTGTCCCCGCTATTGGCTGAAGCAGGCAGTCTTCTCCTTCCTCATCCGAAACCATACCCTCTATCTGCACATAAATATGAGAATTTCCCCGTATTTCCATGTGAAACTCTCGTATATCACGTACAGGGATAACGGAGTCCACCTGAATATCGCCCAGTGTCAATACCTGCATAAGCATTCCTCCTTAAAAAGCCTGTTCCTATGTATCTCCTTTTAGCACTACTCGTCCGCTATCTCTTCAATGTAGACAATCGTATCTGGCGGTATATACCTGATCCTCAAATGCTGCCCGTCTCCTGTAATTACATTTTTATCAAGTGCCCAATAACTATATCCCCAATCAACAAAGTTGGACTCACTGACTTTAAAGTTTTTCCCATTAACCCTAAAAGTATATCCGTGCGAATTATCTAAATAATCCGCTACAATCCCCTCAACTTCAAAATATTTGCCCTTTTTATATCCCAAAATAACTTTATTATAGCTCAATATCATTAGTATAATTTCCACCAGCAACACTATGCCTAAGAAATCTAGTATAAAATGCTCCTGAATACCACTCATTTTACGTAGAAAGCCTACTTCTTCTGTCTCTTTATCCTGTCTTTTTTCCAATCTATGTACAGCCCCGCTCATAACAAAAATCCCCAATAAAATACCTAGTGCATTCATAAGAAATATTTTGGGACTACCTATATAGCTTGCTTCGTATAATATTTTGTTCATCTTAATCTCCACTTCTCCGCCTCTGGTTAGGAAGCAAACATCAATAAATTACTTCCGGTCTAATCTGTCTCCCACTCCTCTGGCATCATCTGCTCTATGTACACAATCGTATTTTCCGATGATTTAGGAAGGTATCTGATCCTTAAATGCTGTCCATTTCCAAATATGACGCCACCATTTTTCCGGTTTGGCGCATATCCCCATATATTTCCATCAGAACATTCAAATTTCACACCATCCAAGGTAAAGGACTCTATCGTCCCTCTGGTACTCCCCAGATTAGAATGATAATCCTGTACAACTCCCTCTATTTCAACATAGTGTCCATTTTTATATGGAATTAAAGTCCCCATCCATCCAACCACTACACCGATTGCATTTACTGCTATAACTGCTATCATTACTATTGTAACTCCTATCCGCTCCTCTTCCTTTATTTTATCGTTCTTTTTTTGAATGACACCCCCAACAACCAATATACTGATTCCAAAAATCATGACTAGCCATCTCTGTATGTTCCCCACGAAACTCACTTCATATAAAATCCTATTCATAAGTACCTTCCTTTACTAAGACCTATGCGAATTTAACTTCCCGAAGTCCTATGCCGATTAGCCCCTTTCGTAGAAATGATTCTGCCAAATCTAAACTTATAACTATACACTGCTCATTAGTTGCTTTTGCCTCAACTATGTGCCGATTCCACATTTTATCAACATTTACAACACCATTTTTCATCCCATCTTTATTGCGAGAAGCACAGGCATCCTCCGTAAAACAGTCAACCCTTGGTAAAAAAGGAATATAATATGTATATCTCTGTGTCCCTTCTGTATCTATGAAGAGTACCTCTCTAAAAAAAACTTGCTTTTCATATTTAAAAATAATATCTTTCATATCCGCGCTAACCATTAAAACCGGCTTATCCAGAATATCTGGAAATAAAGTAAACTCTGTGATATCGACTTCAAATATCATTTTATCCTTCAGTCTAGCGTGCATCTGTTTTATATGATGCTGATCCAATTTCCCATACCACCCCTTTATATTTGGGTTTCTGTTATATTCTTCTCCCTGCTCTAAAATAAAGTATCTCATCTCTTTCTATAATCCTCCTATCAATTCCACGCTGTTCATATATTCTCCAAACCATACATTAATGCCTTGGCAGTTATTCTCTGGCAATAATTTTATAAAAAACTCTTTTCCTGAAAAATAAACCTTTTTCATGTACTTTCTACGAACTTCCTCTATTTCATAATCCATCAACCTAATAAAATGTTTGTGTAAAAACTCCTTTATCTCCATAATATCTTTCTGTATGTCAACAAACAAAAATTCTGGCACATAATAAATGCATGGTGAGAACGGATCTACGTATATATCTTCATTATATAATGAAATCTGATATGCATTATCATTAGTAACGATACTACTGTTAAGACAGGCAATGACCATATTTTTCAAATTTTCTTCTTTTCCTTCTATTAAGGAAAGTATTTCTTTCTGAAAATGATACCTCAGTGCCCTCTGCTCTTTTATGTAATATTTCTCTACCCTTTCTCTTCTCTTTTCTAACAAATTCACTAAAAAACTTTCAGATGTTTCATATATCTCTTTAAATCTATCCATTTAACAGACTCCTTTCCTTTAATATGTTTTTACTATTTCGTTTATTTTCTTTCTGAAATACTGTTTCTCCTCATATACCTCTTTGTCTTCCTCATCCTTACCTTTAAATGCGCAATGAATAATCACCTGATCATCCAACACTTCGATTCCACAACTGAAATGCGTTTCTGAACAGATACTATTCCATTGTATACTCTCTCCTGTTTCCAGATTCATTGCTTTAAAATTATACAGAATCTTTCTTTCTTGTTCTTCCCATTCCGCATAATACAGATAGCCGTCATGAATTCGGGAATCAACACCACTTTCAGTCAAAATTTTCGCATTTCCGGTTTTCACGTCCAACTGCCATACTATTCTACGATTATCACAAACTGCATACAGATTTCCCGCTTCATAAACCATCCTCTCAACATTCTCTTTTATATTCACGTTAAATAATCTTCTTATTCCATTCTCCAAATCCATTTCCACTATCTGCTCCCCATCTTGCAGATAAAAACATCCTCCGCCAACGGTAAAACAAAATTTCCAATAATCTTCCCTATTATCATTATCAAAATAAATCAGTTCTTTATCACTTCCATCCGTCTTCATTCTGAAATACTGCTTAATGCCTTTCTTCCAGTCAGCATAATAAATCTCATCCTGATATATAAAAAAGCTGCCGTTGCATTTTGCCAAGCTTTCCACAATTCCACCCTGCTCCGAAACCCTGCATATAGAATAATCTTTTCCAGATGAGCCCATTTGCGGTTCGCTATCTCTTAGAAAAATATAATATAGGTATCCGTTGTAATACGCCAAATTAGATACTGAAATTTCAATATCCCCGTCATCTTCTTCTGTCGCCGAATTTTTTGCAAACAACTTCCATTTTCCATCTTTCAGGCGGTATATATTAGCATAATTATCTTCCACCTTTTCCTTTGGCGGTTCCCCGTCACATATCCTCCACTCCGTGCTATAAATACATCCATTCCCCTCCGTACTGTACGTGCTCCAAGAAAGATTTTTTCCTATTGCAGTCTCATCGTCCTCCTCCACAATCTTCCGCCCGTCACTCTGGTTGCCATTCTGTATTACAATGGTCTTAATTTCTCCCTCCGTTTTTGCTTTATCCTGCATTTCCACGCTCCCCTTATATAGAGCCTCCGTTATTTCCCCGATTTCTTTCTCCAGATATTTATATTCTCTAGCACCGTTGTCTTTTTTTACAACAAAATCAGCCATAACATGTCCCTCCGCCACTTCCAGTCTTGCATCACATGGATGCCTGGCAAAAGGCACCGTCCCCCATGAAAAAACTGCTTTTGTCGTCAAATTGACTGCTTTCAGGATGCCATAAAACTCCCTCTGCTCTTTTTTGTCTTCTACATAATATAGGTAGCCATCGTAAATCCAGACACAATCCAACAGGATTTCCCCCTCTATAAGCTCCAACTCACTCCCCGTCCCTACATCCATTTGATAAATCTGTCCATTTACAGAATCATATACATACAGGCAGCCATTTTCATAATACAGGCCATCTATATATTCCGCCTCCGTTTCAAAACTTTTTCTCCCTCCTGTTTTTAAGTTGATCCCCAATATCTGCTCCCCATCTTTCAGATAAAGACATCCACCGCCAATCGTATAATCAAACCTAGCGGTATCTTCCTGATTATCAGCGTACAATTCTTCCCTCTTTTCGCCATCCAAGGTTGATTTTACAAAATAACGCCCCTTATAATCATGATACTTAAAATAAATCTCACCTTGATATATATAAAAATTTGAATCACACCATGACAGCCATTCAAGCGTTGTTGGTCTGCCATGTCCAGTATATCCCTCTTCTTCAGGAACCCTGTATATCTGTCCTTTTTCCGCTCCACTTAGTACATAATAAATATAGCCATCCCTATAAATCAGATTCGATATTTTGTTTTTCTGAAACAACTCTCCATATGTAGAATTGAATGCAAACGCGCTCCACTCTCCTGCTTTTCTCTGATAAATATAGCACGCTTTCCCCTCATCTACCGGCTTACCGCCATACCTCCCGATATCCACTGCAAAAAGAGAGTTGTTTCCTACCGTCATACTGCTGCTATGAAACAGATTGCTTCCTGCCGCAGCTTCATCATCCTCTTCTATTTTCCATTCTGCCTCCCGCGATTCTTTCTGCTGCTCCATAACGATATTTGAATCATCTCTTTTTTGCAAAATATAAACCATACAACTAGCAACAATGAATACTCCGAGATATAGTATTTTTACTTTTCTTCCTTTCATAATGCACATCATCCTATCAATTTATATAATCCGTTCCCATATCACGCAAAAAGCCTCCAACCTTGTCGACATAGCCAATATCTCCATTTCCATTATAATGTTCTACCGCTTTGGATTCCTCTTTTTCCGGCAAATACTTATTTGACAATAAAAGCGCGCCAGCATATAATGACATATCTGTCGATTGTTGATTATGAACCACCATTATGATTTCTTCCGGAAGCATATCTTCTTTGTTGTATGTTTCCATATTCTCGCTTTCCTTCAAATATTCGCTATTTGTCTTAACCTTTTTTATACTCTCACCTAAAAGCGGATTCCCTTTATCCCCTATATTTGCTTTTCCAAAATAATCCTCTTCACCGCTTTTAGTCTGTCGATCATAAACCGTTCTTCCATCCTCATCTGTTATAGGTAAAAAATAATCCTTTTCGGCAAACTCCACATATCCATTTTCAAAAAAACTGCCATCTTCTTTTGGTTCACTACGCCATACTAAAATATTTGATTTTTCAATCACTTTTCCATCTTTCACCACCTCTGTCAAAAATGTTTTCGGATATGGATTATAATTAGCCAGATGCCATAAATTTCCATCACCTGTATTCATTGATTGTTCAATATTAATCAGACCATTAAATAATTTACCACTCCCTAAACTACTTTCCTGCATGCACATCGCTTTTAAAAGCACAGGCCGTATTTCTAAATGATTCTTTCTTTGTTCCTCTGTTTCCCATAAATTATTTACAAATTTCCCCCATGCCACGAATTTTACGTCAAATTTATTTATATTAGCAAAATTCTCCTCTCCTTCATATTCATATGCGTCAAAATAGTTACTATCCTGTCCCGCATATATCAAAGTTATTTTATCCAAGATCACCTGCGGAATATACTGCTCTCCTTTTACCCATGCGAGCATCATCTCAAACGCCTCCTCTTCCGTCATACCCGCCGTGTCAATGTTCTCTATCTCATCTACAGACATAATTCGGCCCATATATTTGCACGCCAACCATGATTGCTTATTAAGGGCAATTCTTAAATCCTCAATTCTAGCATTATTATAGGTATCCAACCATGACGTACCAACAATATACGGATCACAAACATTTCCACCAGATGCATTCGTTCCCGGATGCCGAGATGGCTCTTCCAAAAGGCAGTTTCCAAAGCACCCTTTTTTTATTTGTTTCGGCATATCCTTTTCCGAAGGACTTCCTGCTCCGTCTTTATATACCGTTTTTTTCCCTTCAAAATGCAACTCCATTTCCTTTGATCCACAATCACATTTAATCATTTCTCCTTCTTTCATGAGGACGAAATATTCCTCACAGTACTCCAATTCATTCGTAACATCTTCTTCTTTATACTCTGTCCATTCAGATATCACTTTGTTACAATTATTCACATAATCATTTTCAACGCTTTTGATTTTGTCATCCAGTATGGCACGTCGACCCATTCCCTCTGTAGCTTCTACCACCATTTTTAAACTTTCACTAAACATTTTAGCTAAATTATCGGTTGATGTTGGCATTTTTCTCCTCCTGCAACGTATTCTATTTAAAATTCTTTTTGCATTTTGGTAAAGGATATCCTCCATTCATAACATTAACTTTTATAGCCTTCACTGCATTTGTATCATACGGGATTCCATTTACGGCATTCGTTAAAGCCACCGTGGTTTTTCCTCCTCCAGTCATTGGTATTCCTGCAATCGCACTCATTCCAAAAGCTGTTACTTCTTCCATATCGCTGCCAAATGTCGGAACCGCCCCTAACGCTGCATACCCCATCTGTAAATTGGGCATACTGCTATATTTTCTTTTTTCATTCCTTTCCACTATAGCAATATCCTTTGTATCGACTTGTACATGATTCAATCCTTCGGGGCTATATAAATTAAAATCCTGATGTATTTCCATACTGGATTGTGCAGCACATTGAACGATACCAACAGGCGCGCTCCAGTAAATTTTCCCCGCTTTAATTACAATATTTTCATCTGCTTCCACATCAAATTTTTCATGAATCCTAAAATAAATTCCTGCTTTATCCCTCAATGCAATCTCTGGCATGTTTCCTTCTTTTACACTACTCATGGTTATTTCTTCCGGGAAAAATTTCAATGTTTTCTTTTCCAATGTCTCAAAAGTCCGATTCTGCTCATCAGTATAACCGCTGCATACATCTGCATTTGTTCTTATGACAGATTTTACAACTGCATTTCTTTCATCCTCTCCCCAAAATTGAAGTAACACTTTTGAATTCACTTCCGGCATACAATAAAAAATATTTCCGGTTACCGGCAACCAAAGATATGGAAATAATTCCTGCTCTTCATCTCCATCGATCAGTAAATGGATCTTTACAAATTCCCTTTCTACGCTTTTCACCTCTCCTTCCAATTGTAGGCCTGCAAATAATCTATTATATTTTATCTTTTCATATAAAAGTTCCCTATATCCAATAATATAATAAAATAATAGTTCTCCCTTCTCAAAACCAATTTCTTTCCTGCATATCACCATCCGTCTTTGGGAAAAATCCACTCCATCACCTACTGACCTATTCTCATATCTTTTTAATATGAAATATACATACCGCTCTCTTGATCTATTTCCTCTACATTCTTCATTTTCATAATAACGTGGATTAATACCACATTCATAAAAGTCATCTTCAATCTTTTCATAACCGGCATTTTCCTTTACACCAATATACAACCAGATGTTCTCTTTTGTTTCATCAACCCAAACGCCACTGTGAAAATGGCTAGCCAACCTAATAATAAATTCCCAATCTGTTTCCTTATACTGAATGATCGGCCTGTCTATTTTCTTATCTTTATCAACACACCAGATTACATTTACATCTGAATAACCTTCAAGCACTTTTTTGACAACATCGTGATATGTCATTTCAATATTTTGGAAAGAACGCATTTTTCGTTCCCTGTCAAGTTTCATGCTGCTTGTTACTGTTTTAACAGTAACAGTGCTTACGCCACCCACTTTTTTGAATCTAATATCATTGATCAGGCCGCAAAATAATGGACGTTCCTCCTTTTCTTCAGCATTTAACTCATATACCTTTATCACACTTTCTTGGAAAATCGATCCAAATTCTTTTATTTCACATTCATCTGTCAATTGAAATTCAAAGTCACATACTCCATGCTGATTTTGCTCTATTTTTCCCTTGAAAGATAGTAAATGCAATATGGGCATCTGTGTATAAATTTTTAATCTATCAACTGTGATTGTACTCATATGATTTCTCCTAATTTAGATTTATTTTCCCGCCAGTCATAGTAATTTTTTCAGCGATTTTAAATTGTGCATTTCCTTGTTTCATCTCAATATCTTTCTCCGCATTCATTGCTATTTCTCCTAAATTGCTTTTTAGCTGAATCGTATCCTGTGCGCTAATAAATACAGATTTATTTGATATTATTTTAATTCCCTCTTCATCTAACAGTTCAATTGATAACCCATCATTATTTCTCAAAATTAAGCTATTTGGCGTAAATGGATATAGCTTTTTTATACCCTCGCCGGAAGCCTTACCAATAAAGGAATTGCCCGAATTTACGGGCTTTTCCTCTATTTAAGCCTGATACATATCTTCACGTTTCGTCACTTTTCATCACGTCTTTTTGCCTTGAAAAGTAGTACAAATCGTAGTAAATTATCCCGTAAATCAGGCCGTCAGCCGCTCCATTTCTTCCTTTGCAGAGTTGTACGTTGCGTGTGCATAATAGTTCAAAGTCATTTCGATATTTTTATGCCCCATGATATACTGCAGCGCTTTTGGATTCATTCCTGCATTTGCCATGTTCGTGCAGAACGTGTGCCGGAGCACATGGGGCGTGAAAACCTTTGGAAGCGGTTCTTCATGGCATCCGTTATACTTCGCCGCAATCCTCCGGAATATTCCCTGATAATCGCCCGCCGTTTTCGGCTGTCCGTTCCCTGCACAGAAAAGGAAACCGCTGTATCCGTCAATCACAATGCCCTTATCCACATGGCTTTCCAGCACACGCTGAAATGCTTCGTACACGTCTTTGCTCATGGGGATTTCCCGCACGCCGCTTTCTGTTTTGGGTGTTTCGATATAACGGCTTTTGCCGGAACGTTTCAAAAGCTGGTGGTCAACTGTAATTTTACGGTTATCCATATCAATATCTTTCACGGTCAGTCCGCACAGTTCTGAAATCCTTAAACCCGTGCCTAATAGAATAACAAACTCGTTATAATGCCTTTTACAGACCTTATCGCCCTGAATGAACTCTAAAAGGCTTTTCTCCTGTTCATGGGTTAGCGGCACCTTAGATTCTGTAGTATCCTCAATCACGGTATCAAGTTTGAAGTTAAAAGGATTCTTTCGTATCAAGTCATCACATACAGCCATAAAAAACGCCGCTGAGAGGCTTCTCTTATCGTTGCTTACGGTCATAAATGCAAGCCCCTTATTATTCTGCCTTACAGCCCATTCCTTGGCGTCTGAGGGCTTTACAGAGCCTATAGGCATATTCCCCAGCTTATCGCCGTTAAGCCGCTTAATGAGCCTCTCACGCCCCTCTATTGAGCTGTTTTTTATATTGCCATGGGTGCGGATGTATTTTTCATACAGCTGTATCACGGTCATTTTCCTGCCGGATGTGTCTATCCCATCTTCGTGGTCTCGTTGGATTTCTTTTTCTTTCTCACGCAGGGAAATATCATCCCTTTTCCCTTTAGGTGTGCGGTCAGTCGGTACTAATTTCCATGAGTAAATAAACTGTGGCTTCCCGCAGTTATCTACATATTTGAAACAGTATCGTCCGTCTTGCCGCTGGCTCTCCCCCGTCTGGAGTATTCTGCCTTTATTATCACGTCTTTTCTCTGACATATTGGCCCCCTTTCCGATTGAAAAAAGGCCCAGATATGCTTACTTATATTATAACATATCCGAGGCCCTTTGTCAACCATATTTTGATAAAATATTGATTTTAATTACGTTAAAAAGTGCTAAATCTGGTCTTGGGAATCAAGGATTTTTTCAAACTGTTTGCGCTTAATCAGAATCCGATTTCCGTTAAGGATTACCCAATTTGCCGTATTATTTTCGGCAGCTAACCGTCTAAGCTTGTTTTCTCCGATGCCAAAATATTTGGATGCCTCTTTGATAGTAAGCGAGTATTTCTCGCTGATTGGTATATTGTTGTTAGTATCTCTCATAATCAAATAACCTCCCTTATGATTCCTAAACAGGTTTGGAAAATGATATATAATTATTCATTCTATAGTAAACTTTGTATGTGCCTTACCTGAAAAAACAAAAATAATTACTCTGTTATTCCGTACGTCTGGGCCGCACGGCATCCATATCCAAAGGCCTCTTTGTATGCGTATACATAAATTCCTCTGGTCATATTGTTCATCTGGGATTCTTCGTGCCGCCTTTTAGTTGGCGGCACAAAGAAAAATAATTCATGCACTTTCAGGAGCACTGCACAGTTCCATTGCTTTCCTGCAAAATCCTGTCTATATCCGCAACCCTTTTCAGCAGCCTCTCCTTTTCTCCTTGTAACTTTATCCTGTCAACCTTGTCCTCGATAAGCTCTACTGTAATATCTTCATCCAGTTTGGTTCTTTCGTAGACGTTTTTGTTGACATTTGACAGAATGGTCACACTTCCTTCTTCAACGACACTGTCCCAGCACTCGCTTGTTGCACCGCCTGAAATGAACGCCACATCTTCGCCTACCCTTGCGCCGCCGTCACGCGAGTAAGCATGAGCCAATACTTTACCGAAATAGACAACATCTCCTGAGTGCTCGCGTATATCCTCGTTAAATGTAAGCTTTAACGTCACGGTCTCGTTTTCCGATATGTCATCGTAACCATAAACATCTCTCATAATTGACCTGGCGGCATAGGCCGCCTCTATCGGTATACGCCAATATGCCCCTGTCCACCATGCGCCTCCGATACCCTTGATTTTCTCTACAAAATCAGGGTTATAAGGAGTATATACCCTTGCCTCCTTATCAGTAATAACAATCTTCAAATTATCCATATTATCCTCCCATCTGCCGCCTTTGGCTGGCAAAAGACTTATATATTGAACCATCACATATCGTATGGCGGACTTGCCTGCCGCCATACGAATAAAAATATTTTTGACAGTCTGCCAGATTTACGTTATAATGTAAAAGTAAATATATTATTGTTTCCGGTAATCACATACAATGCTTTGGTCGGCTCCTGTATGCTGTTTACCGGAATTTCATGGTCGCTATCGCGAATCCAATTCATAATCTTCACCTCTTTTCTTCCTCATTATTTTCATCATCCTCCGTACCCCCACAGGTTATGATGGACGCCACCCTCACCAGTCCGCGGTAGCTGGTTTTAAGCGGATTCGGGCGGAATTTTTTGTCTGGGTCTAACCCTGAATAGGTATGGTCCTGCCAATCTGTCAGGTTGTATTCCCCAATCAATGGTTCCCCCTTGTCTATTTTTGTTCCCGTTGTAACAGGATTCTCCCGCGCTTCCCAGTCCATATTATTACGGATGGCGGTCCTGATGTCGCTACAGAAGGAGCCCTTCCCCAAGACCTTGCCGGAGGGATAGAATTTAGCGTGCCACGCCTTATATAAGGCATAGAGAAATTCATAAGGCAGCAAATCCCATACGAATTCAGATTTGAATTCATTCCAGAACTCAACGACGGGGTCATTGAATTCCTGGTATTCCGCCAGTGCATCCTTACATGCCTGGGGCACACTCAGCTCGTAGTAGTTCATGTTCAGAACCTTAAACATCACGTATTCAAGCGCGTCATCACACTTTATGTAATCTTCTTTGATGTACTTACGCTCACAGCCCTCGAAACAGCTCTCCATCGGGATAATAAGCAGCCGCCTCAAAAGGGAAGGGGTTCTGTCTCTAAGTTTCGGGAACTCGTTGAAGCACTGCACAATCATCCCCCGGAAGGTAAACTTCAGTTTAGACAGATACTTCCGGTTAATCGTTATCGGGTCTCCTGTGATTGCACACTTCAGGTTATCCGCTACCTCGACATAAGCGCCGGGCTGGTTCTCATCATTAATGACGGCTGAAATCTGTATCAGCTTGTCAAGGAACACGTCGTTGGAAAACTGGCTGATTTTGATGGATTCGCAGCTCCCCTCCCCGCACAGGTTCCGCATGAGCTCGCAGAGCGTGCCTTTCCCGTTGTTGCCGCTTGCGGCGTACATCCATGCAGATTTGTTCCACGGGACATTTGGACGTATCACCGCGCCCAGCAGCTGCCACAGTAACTCCACGATTTCAGGGTCACTTGAGAGCGACTGCATCCAATTCTCGACATTCCAGTCAGTTCCGTCCGGATTTTTGATAGTAATATTCCGGGCTTTCGGATTATAATTGACACGTGACTTGGAGAGGAAAATCATTTCCGGGGAGAAACGCAGGAGCTGTTTAGAACTGTAGTCAAAGACACCGTTATTCACAGCAATCAAATCCTTGTCCTTCGTCAGCTCCAGTTTCGGGGCGCGACTCCTTAGCTTTGTGATTATCTCCTTGAAATTCTGTTCGGACATGTCCCAGTTATAGGGCACTATGGCGTTCCTTAATGCTTCCTGTTCAATCGTGTAAAGACCTTCGTTTTTCCCACTATCACAGTATACCGCCGGCTCATAACTTCCCCCATTCAGGTGGATGTTGACCACAAGCCGGAAATAAAGCATGATTTCAACAATGACAAAACCGGGCAGTGTGCTTATACACTTAAATTTCCTGTCCTTACTGTACACGCACGCATTGTACATCGAAATGTTGTCGTTTATCCCGTCTATCAGGTCCGTTTTCAAACCCTCAATGTCTGACGGCGGCTGTGTCTTATTCAGATTATTCAGAAAAATCAGGGTCGCTTCCCTGATTAATCCATCTCTGGTATAAGCGCTCATGTTTTTTACCTCCTACTAGAATTTTTATTTTTCAAGGTTCGATATTCCGCACTTCCGTGCGGCGGCTAATTTTTTAAGATAGCCTTTAATGTTTGATAATCTCTGCCAGCGGAACATTTAATCCTGCTGCAATCTTTCCAGCAGTTCTCGGCTCACAGGTGCCACGACGAGTGATTATGCTGATGTTCTGGCGGGAAATCCCACACCGTTCTGCAAGCGTGGATTTTGTAATTCCCTGTTCAGCCAGGATTGCTTCGATTCGTTCACTGCTAATCCTCATGTGCAAATCCTCCTTCCTACCATTCTGTTTTTACACATATTATCTATGTGGTAAATTAATTGTACAATAAGATAATATGAATGTCAACAACTTTTTATCAAAAAAGATAATTAATTATCTATCAAGATATTTTCAGGCGAGAGAATTTTTGTCAGCCACTTTGACAATGAGATAATTCAATGTTAAACTATAATTGGAGGTGCAGAACATGACAACAGGAGAAAAAATTAAGACCTACCGCAAAAAGAAAGGAATGACGCAGACAGAACTGGCGGAAGCGACCGGCAGCACAACGGTTGCAATCAGCCGCTATGAACTGGGGCAGCGTGAAGCCCGTTATTCGCTTTTGAAGGCCATCGCAAAGGCATTGGATGCGCCGGAAGAGGAATTTCTGGAGTCCTACCCAAAAGAGCCTTTAAAAATTTCAGAATATAAAGAACGCCTGTCTGCCGTTGAAAACGGGCTGCGTGATGCAGCACAGGCAGAAGAACCGACTGTGCAGATTGAAATAATCAGGCGCACACAAAGAGCCTTTTCACAGTTGCTTGATGAAGAACGTTTCGCCCTAAAAATTTTGGAAGAAACCCGTTATAATGAAACAGGGCTGATAGAGACACGGATGGACTCTATGCAGGGCAAACTTTTAAAGGCCTTTAACAGGCTGAATCAGGATGCACAGGAAAAAGCTATAGAGCGCATTGGGGAAATGGGGCTGGTGTTTGATTACCAACGTCCATCTCTATCAAATTCATTACAGAACTATATTTATAATAATTATCAGCAGATATATGAAGTGTCTAATGATACAAAATTACAGGAGGCATACGAATCTGAAGATGATAAAGAGGTCGAGGCGGATATCCGGCATATTCTCTTGGTAAGGGAGAAGAACGGATGCAGGAGCGAATGGCACTTCTATTATTATAAGTTCTCTGGCCGGCCAGCCGATTCCGCTGTTAAGGAAATAGTCAGCCAGTGTGAAAGCTATGATAATAAACAGGACAAGTATTCCTTTGTGCTTGATGATTTGGATTCCTATAACCAGTTTATCAGCTGCCATATGGATATCACAGCCCAAATCGAAAATAACCCATATAGTGATTTAATGGGCGAACAGGCGGAAATCACTTTCTTCCTTATTAATAAAGACACGTGGGAGATTAAGGACATGGAAAGCTCGAACAAGTACACGGCCCAGCCAGACGATATATAAGCAGCCTCAAAATCACGGAAACAGCACCCATCACTTTATAGTGGTCAGGGTGCTGTTTTTTTTTTGTGCGTTTTTGTTTCATCCGCCACCTATCACAGCACCGTCCCGGTGCCGGTTACTCCCGAAGAAAGGAGGATTGATTTCATATGGAAGCGATAGATGATTATGAAAGCCGGAAAAAGAAACGGAATAATATTTCAAAAATTTGCGGTTTACTCCGCACGTCTGGCGAAAAAACGCAAACAACAAAACTGAAAAGGAGGAAATAAAGAGCTATGGATGATGAAAACAAATTCCTGTTTTCGCAGAAGATACAGACCATGGAAGCCTTTGCGGAGTTCTTCCAGGCCGTGTTTGCCGCATCCCGCCCCGAAATAACCGTGGAAATCGTCCGCGGCAAGAACGTGATCGGACTCGCCCTCATGACCGGGGATAAAATCCTATCGCCCATGGTGCGCCTTGATACCCTCTATGATAAATACATAGATGGCTACAGCCTGTGGAAGGTTTTCTGTGAAATCACTTCGGCATATGATGAATACGATTCCCGGAACAGCACGGGCATCGTGGCAGCCGTAGAGGATTTTGAGCTGGTACGCCACCGTATCTGCTATCGGTTTATGAACTATGAGAAAAATAAAGAGCTGCTGGAAACAATGCCGCACGTGCGCTGGCTTGACCTGGCGATTGTGCTGTATATCCCCGTGGCGGCCCATGACGGCAAAGGCCTATACCTGGCGGTGGATGACGCATTGATAGAGAAATGGGGGATTGCAGACACGGAGGCGCTATTTGTGGAGGCTTATGCCAATACACCCAAAATCTTCCCCGGTTCCATACGTGATATGGAGGACGTGTTTAAGCAGGATTACGACAACGCACCTGAAACGGGATATGAGGATAACGGCGAGCGAATGTACATAGCGACCAACACAGAGAAATTTTACGGGGCGGCCGTGGTGCTCTATGACGGGCTGCTGGAATCCTTCGCGCGGGAAATCGGCAGGAGCCTCTACATCCTTCCAACTTCCATCAGCGAAATGACCCTTGTTGCGGACGTGGATGAGGCGAACCCGGCAGAGTTGAGGGCAGTCCTTAAAAACGTCAACTTTGAGACCACGGAAGAAAAGGACTTTCTATCCAATAATGTCTACTACTTTGACCGGGGAACCGGCAACATCAGTATCGTTTAAAACGTCCGGGGGCTTTATGCCCCCAGGATTCACCGTACAGGAAAGGAGAAAAAATGGATAACGTGAAATACTATGAAATCAATGAGGATGCGGCAAGGCGTGCAAAAGATTTGAACAGCTTTTCGGAGTACAAACCCGGCAGCGCCACTGCGGAATATAAAATGATGGTTGACAGGGCGGCCGAGGTTGCGGAAAACCAGAAAAAGCAGGTTGACCCCATGTACCATGAAAAAATCGACAGGCTGCTTGACACTTATTCCCGCAGGCTGGCACAGAACATGAACAACGGGTACACCATTGACGCCAGAGTCCCCTCTGTCCTAATCTGCGGGCCTGCCAACTTCCCCACACGCAAAAAAGAAAAGCAGAACGCCGCCCGTGACAGGAACATGCAGGAGTGGAGGGAGATTCAGAAAATCCTTGACAAAATAAGGGGCGTTGGCACAGGTGGGATAAGCGCGGATGACCCGGATGCCGTTGGCAAGCTGAAAACCAAACTGGAAAATCTGGAAGAATCACAGGAGACAATGAAGCTGGTCAACAGTTATTTCCGGGAGAAAGGCACGCTTGACGGTTGTCCTTTCCTCACAACGGAACAAGCTGAAAGCCTGAAATCCGATATGGCGGCAAAATGGCATTATGGCAGGGCTCCCTACCTTCCGTGGCAGCTCTCCAACAACGGGGCTGAAATCCGCAGGGCCAGACAGAGAATTGAAGAACTGGAACGGAAAGCGGAGACCGTTTATGTCGGATGGGAATTTGACGGCGGATATGTGGAACCAGACAAAGAGGATAACCGGCTCCGGATATACTTTGATGAAAAGCCGGACGAAGCTACACGCTCCGAATTAAAGAGCAGCGGCTTTAAATGGTCCCCGAAAGCGGGCGCGTGGCAGAGGCAGCTCACGGCAAACGCTTTTTATGCCGCTGACCACCTCCTCTTTATCCAGCCGCTGACAGGGGAGAAGCCTACGGAGCTACAGAGGAAGCACACGGGAACGGATGAAGGAGGGAGCTGGGATGAATGACGGCAGAAATGAGCGGCTGTATGGGAAAATGCACGCTGAACAGGAACAGTATAAAACATGGCTGATAGGGCAGCCGCCGCAGGAAATCCTCTCACACGCCTATGAGTATTCCGTGCGCGAGGATATCCTTATGGCCATGGAATATACGGAGTTCACCCCTGCACAGGTGGGTGCCCTGCTTGGCTCCCCGGCTCCCCTTGCGGACGTGTACCGTTTATGGGAGAAAAGGGAAAGCGGGCACATGGAAGAAATCATATCCACAGTGGAAGGATGTGCGGATGCCTTAATCCGGGGAAGCTCTGGCTGAGCTTCCCCCATGGCGTACAAGCACAGGCTAAGGAAAGGAGGCCATATGGAGAAAAAGGAATTTATCAAAGTGTTAGAGGCCACCCTGCTTTGCGCGGAACTGGATATCACCGGGCTGTCATTGGTAGACGATAACACGGTGCAGATTACGTTTAAAGGGGGCGGCAAAAGGCGTGTGAACATTGAGGCGGACAGTTACGGCGCAATTATACAGGATGTCATGGCACACGCGTTCTGATGCCCCGGTTCCGTGCCAGGCTCCCTGGCATGCAGGGGGCAGGTATAGTAAAAGATAGGTCTATTATTATCAGGCACAAGGGAAAAACTGTTCCGGGTTGTGCCGGGCTTTTATATAAGACCTAACTTTTTATCCATAGTAGACATAAATAAAATAGCCCGGAACAGCCCGGAACAGAAAGGCATCCCCCAGTTGTATCCGAAACATTCCCCTGCTATACTTGTGTTATCAAAATCAATCTTGGAGGTACATATATATGTTATCGACTTATGAAGATTATTTATCCCAGCCGGGGAGCCTCACATGGGAAGAAATGCTTTCCCTGCATAAACAGATGGCGGCAGAAACCGGGCAGGATGAAGATGCCGCTGATTTATACAAAGATTTACTTTCCGCAGCAGCGAAATATTCCGAATCACGCGCCCACTGGCATTTATGGGATAAAGACAAAAAACTTGCAGAGGATTCCACCCGGACTTCCCGCCACAATCATGTCATCGACTGCTTTAACATCCTCGCACGGTATCTGCGGACAAAAGGCAATCCTGCCGCATGGCGTGACGTGCTTGGGGAGGATAGGAGGCGCATTGGTGATTTCGCGTGTTTTCTTATTTTTGTCGAAAGCCTGAACGCCAGATAGTTTCCCCTTTTGAGGGATTCCGCCCCCGCACAGGGGAAAAGCAGGAAGAAAAAGAGGCGGTTACTACGTTATAAGCCCCTGCTACTACGTAAAATTTCGACCCTGTGGGCTTCCCTGATTCGCACAAAGCCAATAACCATACGGTTTTACGAGAATTTAAGGCACGCTACTACGGTTACTACGCAATTTTCCGAAAAAACTTTTTATATAGTATATATTATATTATTATTTTCTCTATATATTATTTTAAATATTTATCGTAGTTAGCGTAGTAATTAGGCTGAAACCATTGTAAACACTGGCTTCCAGCCACTACGCTGTGCATTTTGAAGCGTAGTCGTAACGTAGTTAGCGTAGTAGTTCCTCATCCTCTTTCCCCTTGTGCCCCGGCAGGGCATATCAGGATTTTTCTCTTGGCTTAGGCCCCGTCTTTCTTTTTGGGGCGAGCCTTTTCTCGATTTCCCTCTTTTCCCTTTCAAGGCGTTTCACCTGTGCCAGCGCTTCGTTAAGCTCTTTTTCCTTATCCTCCAGCTTCACCATCAGCTCCAGCTTCTCCGCCTCGTCAGGCACGCCGTTCCGGTTCGCCCTCCTGGCATCCTTGTAAATGCCAAGGACGGCAGCCCGGCTTTGATGCCTCCCACGGAACGCGACATCAGGGTTTACCATAATCCCGTGCCCTGTCCTGCACAGGAAGTTGTCCTTTTCCAGCGTCTCCACGGTCCTCACCACCGTCTGGAGGGAGGATTTCGAGCCCTCCGCTATCTCCTTATATGTGTGCCTGACCTCATTGGCAGGCGTCATGTTCCCCAGAATCCACAACGCCACCTGCATCTTCTGCCCGGCTATCCCTTTTATGGTCTTTGTGAAATTCTTTATGAATATTTTCTGGAAGTTCTTATCCGCCCATGTGCTCGCGGTATGGGTGAGGGTGAGCTCTTCGCCCGTCTCCGTGTCTATGACCTTTTTCTCTTTCGGGCGGCTGTATGCGGTTTTTGTGTTCATGCCGTTTCTCCTTTAATGCGCCTGTTTTTGTATTAATATAACGTCAAAATGTTATGCGCACAAATATATATTTTAATTACCAGTTTTGGATATAACTCCAACTTACTACAAGATACCACCAAAGGCGCATAAATACAAGCGTTTCTGGCATTTTAAAAGCGTGTTTCAAATGTTGTGTTTCTTATCTATTATCCATTGCTTATTCCCCGCTCCTTTGTCGCGGGCCGGATAACAGCGCCCTACGGGCAGGGTTATCGCAGCTCACGCTGCCGGTTATTTCTAGGAATATACACAACGGCCCCCGGCAGGGGGCATGGAAATGGAAGGAGGAAGGGATGAAATATGCGAAGATACCGCTGGATGAACGGCTTGGCAGGCTGTCCGGCTTCCAGCGCACCAACTGGGCGTATGCGCCAATAATCCGTGAATGGGCCGAAACGCCCATAGCCTCATACCTCGGAGAGGGAAGCAGGTACAGGTCTTTCCTGGGCCTCCTTGGCATCACGGGGGAAGGGGAAAGCGCCATGACATACGCCGGGGCAATGGCGCGCATAGGCACGTGGTTTGACGACGGCCGGCTCACGCACCTGACGGGGCAGGCGCTGCGCTGCCTGGCGGAGCCCCTGCTGGAAGCATACCGGGAACGGGGGAAAAAGCAGGGGAAGCCGCTTGAGGACGGGGCGCCTGGCGCCGCATGGCTCAGCATGGGCACGTATTTCAATTATGTCACGCAGGCCTGCGGGCAGGGGGCGGCCGGGCATTACTGGGAGCTGCAAAAGAGCGCCCCCTGCAGGGGCATTGACAATGACCTGGTGGCGCAGGCCGCCGCAAAGGCGCTCACCGGGAAGTACCCGCCGGAAATCGGGGAGGAGCTCCTCTACCTGATTCTGGTGCGGCCCTACCGGGATGGCGCCCCATGGGAAGGAGGTAAAAAATGAACCCATATCTGATAACGCCGAACATCATCAAGGAAACGGCCAACGGCACCACCTACTGCCCGATTCAGGACGAGCTCTTCACGGCGCAGCGTTCCGTGGAGGTGGTGGGCGAGATAACAAAGGATTCCGTCTATTCGCTTATCCTGCAGCTGCGCTGCCTGCACCATTCCGCACCGGGAAAGGAAATCACCATGTACATCAACAGCCCCGGCGGCTCCGTGTGTGACGGGCTTGCGCTGTATGACGTGATGGCGGCCGTAAAATGCCCAATCCGCACGGTGTGCGTCGGCATGGCGGCTTCCATGGGAGCCCTGCTGTTCGTGGCCGGGAATGTACGCGAGATGCTCCCACACGCGGAGGTGATGATACACGACCCGCTCATCACGGGAATCAGCGGCAGCGCCTTATCCATAGAGGAATCCAGCAGGCGGCTGATGAACATCCGGCAGACCACGGCCGGAATCCTTGCGGGGCACACGGGCCACACCATAGAAGAAATCTATGAAAAGACACGGCAGGACAGCTATTTCAATGCAGAAGAAGCCGTTGCATGGGGGCTTGCCGACCGCATCATCACAGAGATTTAAAGGAGGAACGTAATACATGGAAGAAACATACCGCATCCTTGCGGAGGGCCATACGGTCAGCAACAACACATGGCTGACCGGCCTGAACAACAACGACCTGATAATCGGCCCGTCCGGCTCCGGCAAGACAAGGGGCTACGTCAAGCCGAACATCCTGCAGTGCAGTGAGAGCATGGTGATAACCGACACGAAAGGCGTGCTCTGCCAGGAGGTGGGGCCCGTGCTGGAGAGGGAGGGCTACAGGGTCATGGAGCTGAACCTTGCCGACTGTGCAGCCTCCCCCTATGGGTATAACCCCCTTGCGTACATCCGGCGTGACTGTAACGGGAACTGTTCACAGAAAGATATTTTGACCCTCGCCGCCTGCATGGTGCCCGTTGAAACGGAGGATGACCCCTTTTGGGAGCTTATGGCAAGGATGTATTTGGAATCCGCCATCAGCTACGCCCTTGAGGCCCTGCCGGAGCAGGAATGCCACATGGGGAGCGTCCTGCGGCTTGTCGCGGAGATGGGCAGGAACGGGAAATATAAAAGGCTGATGGATGAGATGGCATTGGCTGACCCGGACAGCTTCGCGTTATCCCGCTGCAGGATGTCGCAGTCCGCCGTGGACGGAGCAGACCGGACGGCAGCCTGTGTCTTCAGCTTCCTGACCTCAAAGCTGTCGCCGTTTTCCTTTGACGGTGCCAAAAAGCTGTTCACGCACCAGCAGAAAATCAACATCAAGCGCCTTGGCCGGGAAAAGACTGCCGTGTTTTTGACCATTTCCGACACGGACAGCTCGCTGTACCGCCTTGCCAGCCTGTTTTACACGCAGGCCCTGCACACGCTCTGCGCCCTTGCGGACAAAAGCCCGTTCCACCGGCTGAGAATCCCGGTGCGGTTTTATCTGGACGATTTCGCCTCAAATGTCGTGATCGGTGACTTTGACCGGATTATTTCAGTGATACGCTCCCGCGAAATCTCCGCAAGTGTCATCATCCAGTCGCTCTCCCAGCTGGAATCCATCTACGGGCAGGCTAAGGCGATGACCATTTTAAACAACTGCGACAACGTGCTCTGCCTTGGAGCGGGGCGGGATATGGAGACGGCAAAATATATCAGCTTCCAGACAAATAAGCCCGTGAGCGCGGTCCTGAACACGCCATTAAGCGAGGCGTGGCTCCTGACCCGTGGGAAGCCCGCGGAGCAGGTGCGGAAATACGACTTGAAATCGCACAGGCTTTATAACCGGCTCCCGGAGACAGAACGGGTACAGCCGGGATATGGAAAAAACATAACGGAATACCAACCAGAGGCCATGCCTTAAAGCCCCGCCGAAAACAGGGGTTTTTTGTGCGCCTACAAAAAGGAGGAAAACACTATGAACACAGCAGTACAAAACACAGCAATGACATTCCAGCAGTTCACCCAGGAAATCAGGGCGGGGGTGCAGGGGCGCTTCCCGGAGGCTGACATCCTCATAACCCCTGCGGAGAAGAACAACGGCCTTACCCTCACGGGCCTTACCGTCAGGGAGGAAGGCCGCCGGGTAACCCCCACCATCTACCTCAATGAGGCTTATGACTCATACAAAAAGGGCGCTGCCCTTGCGGAGCTCATTGCGGAGGTGGCGGACACGTACCGGGAGAACCGCCTGGAGCAGGAGCCGGAAATCCCGGACTTCACCGATTTTCAAAAAATAAAGGATATCGTATGCTGCAGGCTGGTGAACCGGGAGCGCAACCGGGAGCGGCTGGAAAAGATGCCGCACAGGGATTTCCTGGACCTTGCCGCCATTTACTATATCCCGATAGAAATGGGGCAGGACTGCAGTGCGAGCCTTACCATGATGGACGCCCATACAGCAAAATGGCAGGTGGACGCGGGCACGCTCTTCTCCCTTGCCTGTGCGAACACGGAAAGGCTCTTCCCGGCTTCCGTGCAGTCCATGGAGAAAATCCTCCAGGATTTGTGCCCCGGCTCCCCGTCCCTCCACGAGACGGGCATGCACGTCCTGCGGAACAACGGGAGCGGCGGAGCGGCGGCGATGCTTAACGAGGGCATCCTGCAGTGGTTCGCGGGTAAGTACGGCGATTTCTACATCTTCCCGTCCAGTGTCCATGAGGTAATCCTGCACCCTGTAAAACTGCCGGGTTTGGCGCTGGAAAAAGAGGGCCTGCTTGACATGGTGAGGGAAATCAACCGGGAGCAGGTTCCCCCGGACGAGGTCCTCTCCGACAATGTCTATCTTTACCATGCAGACACCGGGGAGATTGAAATCCTCTCATGAGCCTGCGGTGCATCCCCCCCTGCCTGTCTCTCCGGGCGGGGGCTTCCTGCGCCATCCGGCGCCGGACATTTTTGCAGAAAACCCCGAAACGTTCCTAGGAACATCCACAATAACCTGCCAAAGCGGCAGCAACGAAAGGAGCATGTATATAATGAAGAAATCAGAACCTGCAGCAATAAAAACAGACGGCAGCGTAAAGGAGGCCCCGGTAGTCCTGCTCAGGACGGTGCTGGAGCCGGAGAAGAAACCCGCCTTAAAAACGGAGGCGAAAGCCGGGGCGGATAAGCCGGAGGACCCTGCCGCAAAAACTGCGGATAAGCCGGACCCGGACCCTTCTAAAGCAAAGAAGCCGGCCGCCAAGCCGAAAGCAAAGGCAAAGGTTGATGTGAAGCCGGAACCGGTTAAGGCTGAAACTCCTACGCCTAAAGCCGAAGCGAAGCCCGAACCGTCAAAGGCACAGGAGGAACCGGCTGCAGGCCCGCCCTCTGTGGAATGCAAGGCACAGGTTGTCGATTCACCGCTGAAAATGATGAAGCTGGAGTTTGACAAAAGGACCAATGTAATCAAGCAGGAAATGCGCAACATCCAGGACAGCTTTCTGGTCATTGGCTTCCAGCTCCACTGGATTAAGACCAATAACATGTACCGTGTACTTAACTACAAGAATATCATGGACTATGCGGAGAAGGAGTTCGGCATCAAGAAAACGACCTGCTGTAATTTCATCAACATCATCGACACCTATGCGGAGCGGGATGAGCACGGAGAGGTCATAGAGAGTATCGCTGAATGCTACCGCAATTTCTCATCCTCACAGCTGATTGCGATGCTTGGGATGCCCGAGGAAATGCAGCAGCAGGTAACGCCGGATATGACAGTCCGGGAAATAAACCGTCTGCGCAAAGGCGAACCGGCGGCACCTGCAGTGGATGCGCCCAAGGCGGTAATCTCCGAGGTGAAGCCTGCACCTGTGCAGGAAGCTCCGAAACCTGCGGCACCCGCACCCGTGCAGGGAGCGCCCAGACCGGCGGCACCTGTTTCTGTGCAAGGATCGCCGAGACCTGCGGCACCCGTTCCTGTGCAGGGAGCTCCGAAACCCGTGGGAAACCCGGCTGCCAACGGCGGCGGCAAGCCCATGGAAAAACCGGGGAACCCTGAACCCAGGACGCTGCTTGAGGTTGAGAGCTACAGCGGGTACAGGAGCATGGTGGATAAGATTGACGGGATGGTCAAAGACGTGTTCAAGGCCGGGAAGCGGATGAAGGTGAAAATCATCTGCGAGGAAGGGTGATTCCCATGAAGGGGGTGGCGAGGGCTCCGCCCTCTGCCCTTCCTGTGCCCTATAATAAAAGATAGGTCTATCTAAGTATGGGCACAAGGGGAAATCCGTTCCAAGGAGTTCCGGGTTATTTTACTTGTGCCCTATATAAGAAAAATAGTAAGACCTATCTAAAGAGCTGGAACAGGCCGGAACAGAAAGGGAGGCTGGAAACAGGCGTGCCGCGGATGCGCCCAGGGCTTCAATTTTCCCTTGAAAATCCCATTGCAGTGCGGTATAATAAAGGCTACGAGATAAATAAAAAAAGGCAGGACTGAAAGGGCGGCAACCCTCTCAGCCCCTATGCAGGAGATGCGAGCTCCTAACACAGCATAAATACTATGCGCCAATACCTATTTTACTAGAGATTATCCTTTTTATCAATAAGGAATCTGGTAATTTAGGTCAGTGTGCTGTACTTTATGGCGGTGTGGGTAATGAAATCCTGCGCCGCCTCTTTTATTTATTTCGGCAGTACAACCACCCAGGGGAGCCTCCTATCATTGCGCTCCCCAACAGGGTAACTGCTGGAATGCAATGGGATAAGTACAGCACACAGGGCGTTTTATGGACGGCCTGTCTACGCAGGCCGCTTTTTTTCTGCAAATTTTTTTAGGATTATAAAACCGGCCGACGTTGGATTAAACGAAGGGAGGCGAATAGAACTAAGGCACAAAATTATCCGGCAAACCTACCATGTGCGGACACCAACAGGGAAACTCCAAAAGCAAATCCTGCAAAGACCCCTTCCCAAAAAAGCTGCGTCTCCAGGATAAGCCAAAACGAAAGGAGCGTTGGAAAATGCTGTGCCCGAACTGCCAAAGGCAAATGTCGTACAAAAACGAAACCTTCCGTGGAATTGACTTCGGCGGAACCGCTGAGGACCATGAACTCATGGAAGCATACGAGGAATACAAATGCCCCAGGTGCGGCATTGAACGCATTAACGGCAAGTGGCGCATACCAGAATCCCTGAAACCCTCGCCAAAGCAGGTGAACGCAATCCTTTTCATCAACGCGAGGCTGAACACTGGGATTGAGCCGTTGACGAAATCGCAGTGCTGGCGCGACACGCAGAAGCACTTTGAAGCTGCGAAAAACACCTATCTGTACCACATGTACTAAGGATTCTGCAGGAAAGGCAAAGGACACTTAAAAACAAATGGCGCCGTGTTCGGCACCGGATATTCAAGAAAAGAGAAATAGAGAAAGTAACATAAACCTCTATAACCTCTAATGGCGCCGTATGCGGCGCCGGGTATAATTTTGAAAGATATGGTAACCGTATAACATATGGTTACGCGACAGCATAAGCTGGAGCGTAAATAATACAAAGATATACAGATATATGACTATATCGGGTACCTGTCTGAAAGTAACTGTAATCCAATCAGACTCATGTAAAGAAAAGGAGACAATGAAAATGAAGAAGAGAATGATGAAAATGGCTGCAATGATGATGGCTATGACTATGGTAATGGGAAGTGCAATGACCGTGCACGCGAGCGAGGACGGATGCGTAAGGGATGATGGTGTGTCCTCATGGGAAGACTTTGACTGCGGCTTCGACAGCGGTTCCAGTGATTCTGGAAGCTCCAGCTCTGGCGGTAGCTCCAATGAAAGCTACAGCGAACCCAGTCAGTCCTATGACGGCGGTGGGAGCGACGACGGCTGCGCAAGAGATGAAGGCGTGTCCTCATGGGAAGACTTTGACTGCGGCTTCGACAGCGGTTCAAGCTCCAGCTCCGGCGTGACCGGCAAAGAGCAGTTCAGGGCGCTTGCGAAGAGCGGCGAGGGCAGCTACAAGGTGACGCACAAGGGTCAGACCATCGCAACGTTCTGGCTGGTGGACGCTGAAGGCAAGAGCGTGCCTTGCACGGCAGTGGCTCTGAAGCAGAGGACCGATGACAAGAAATGGGCTATCAACTTCGAGGTAGCTGATTCCGAAGGACTGAACATTGGGGCCCCTCTCGACAGGACGTACATGTTCAAGACGCTCGGCGTAAGCTATGTGACCATCAATGACGCGGTAATCATCGACATCGAGGCAGAGAGTGCGGCTGCAAAATGAACATAACTGAATAAAGACCGTAAGGGCGGCGGCGAAAGCTGTCGCCTTTTTGTCTCTTCTGTTTTTGTCCTTTCTGTCTTTTCTGCAACAATTATCGGCGGCTATCGCAGCCGGGCACTCCAATAAAAAGAAAGCGAGGGCTAAGACAGCATGGAAAAATCTCAGGTAAAGGACGGCGACACGGGGAGATTCATCAGGGAGCACATGGTTGAGGAATGGCAGCCCGTGACAATAAGAAGGCCTGTTGCCGGATGGTTCAACCTTGCCCTGCAGACCGAGGGCTTCGTTGAAAATGAGGACTACTTCGTAATCCCGTGGGATGATGGCCTCCCGAAAGAGACAAAAGAGGTTTTCGCCACGCAGGGCGACTACGAGAATATCCTTTTCGGGATTAAGGTCAAACAGGAGGATGCAGAGACAGCCTGCGGGATGGCTATGCAGGAACCACAGTTCGTAAAAGGCAACGAGGAACTGCTGGAGCTTACAAACGGGGTATGCGACAACAGCCTTTACGGCTTCATCCCCGCAGGCGCTGGCTATATCAGCACGAACAGGACTGATATAAAAAAGGCGTTCAACGATGTCATGAAAAACGCCATGGAGAAATACAATGCGGCCCGGACGGATTCCTGAACAATCCTGCAGGCCCCTGCCCCACAGGAGGGGAAGCGCCCTTGCGGGCGCCGGTTATATCTTTGAAATACCCGGATGCCATCAGGCATCGCAGCCTTGTGTAACTACTTGGCCGCACAAGGGGCGGGATTCCGGTCCTGCCCCTTTCCAAAAAAGTCATTTCTGCAGGAAATTATTTCTGCCTGGAAAAGGAGGTGGATTCGCGTGAGGGTGAGGTTTTTCGACACCCGCCTTACGGAAAAAGGATGTACCGCCCTTGCGGAAGCAAAGGGGGTCAACTATGAGCCAGTGGGAAAAATAAACTGCCCGGAGGCGGCAGCAATGCTGGCAAGGGAGCTTTTGGAGCTCGACAGGAGGGCCGAGGAGCACGTCTACATGGCAGCGCTCAACGGCAAAGGCCGGCTGCTTGGGCTGTCGCTTATATCAAAAGGCACGGTAAACGCAAGCCTTATTGCGCCGAGGGAAATCTTCATCCGCGCCTTGCTGGTTGGCGCATCGCAGATTCTGCTCATGCATAACCACCCTGCAGGAAGCATCACGCCAAGCCGTGAAGACATAAAAATGACGGAGCAGATAAAGAAGGCGGGCGAGCTGATAGGCGTTGAACTTGCCGACCATATCATAATCGCTGCGAACGGGGGAGGCTATTTGAGCTTCCGCGAGGAAGGGCTGCTCCAACCCTCGAAATAAAACTGGATATACGGTGTGTGGTTTAAAGCTGCCCTGGGATTCTTTCTATAGGATTCCGGGGCAGCTTTTTTTTCTTTTTCAGTGGTCTTTTTCAAGCCCGTTTTTGGTATCTGGAAAGACCACAGGGAACACAAGCTGGACTTTTTCAAGCCCGTTTTTGGTCTTTAAAAGGGCTTTTCGGAGACCACTTGGCAGTCGGTGGTCTTTTCCAAGCCCATTTTTGGTCTTTAAAAGGGCTTCTCGGAGACCACTTGGCAGTCGGTGGACTTTTTCAAGCCCATTTTTGGTCTTTGGAAAGGCTTCTTGGAGACCACTTGGCAATGAGTGGACTTTTTCGGACCCATTTTGTAACCAGAAAAAGCCCAGCAAAACGTCCTTATATTAGCAGGTGGTCTCTTTGGCGGCTCTGGAAAGACCACAAGATTTGGCGGATGCCATATTTTTTTTGCTCTTTCCGCCTGCGGCGTCCCGGAGGACAGACCGGTGGCGACGATCTGCGCCAGATAACTGCAACGCATATGGAGGAAGCCGGGCGCGGATGTCTGCCAAAAAATCCGTTATGCCTTTCAGGCGGCAAAGGGGAAGAACGTAAAAACGTATGATTTGGATTATTATTTGATTTTCCACGTGAGTAAAATACCCCAGTGACTTTGGAAAAATACGCAAAAATACAGCCTCATATATCAGTCTTTTTGGGGGCAATTTTCCAAAAGTTCCACCGTGGAAAATACAAACAGGGCTTTTTTGGGCACTTTGGAAAATTAGATTTGACTGATATATGAGGCTTTTAGGGGCTTTCGTTCGCACGCTTACGCTACTCACGAAAAAATGGCAAAACAGGATAAGGGGGTCTTACTCACGCCGCTTTCGCTCTGTTCGGTCAGCATAGCTGACAGACCTTTCGCTTCTATCGTCGCTCCATCCACTCCGCAGCTTCGCTGCTCCGGGACCCTTACTGCGAATCTCCACTCCGTTCCGATTCTTGCCCTTCCGCTTCCGCTGCAGGGTCCTGATATTGCGGGAAATGCCCTTGGCCATGATTTCATCATGGCTACCTGGCTTGCGCCATGTAAAAAGCAGGGCTGCTTTGAGGGGAAATTAGGTTTCTCATACTAAGCTTTGGTCTTTTGCCCTTGCTTGGCCTGACGGCCAAGCCGGGCAATCTCATGAACAAAAGCGCAGAAAGGAGGAACCTATTATGAATCAGAAGGGCAAGGGTTATACTAAGAGGAATCAATACGACCTGAATGGCTGCTATGGGATTGGGCTCACATACAAAGGTGAGAAGTTTATCTTTGACATAGAGGATTATGATAAGATAAAAGACTATCGGTGGTGGTTCAGCAGGGATGGCTATCTCGTAGCCTGCGTGAATATCCCTCAACGCAGAATGATATGTTTTCACAAGCTGATAATGGGGAAAGCACCGAGGGGAAAGCAGATTGACCACATCCGAAGCACGGAAAACCGCCTGGACCGCAAGGCAGATAACAGAAAGCAGAACCTCCGATTCGTAACACGTGCACAGAACAGCTGGAACAGGGGGATTCGCTCTGATAACACGAGCGGACACATCGGCGTAAGTTGGGATAAACAGGCGCAAAGATGGCTTGCAAAGGTCAGGAAGGGGAAGAAATCGAAAAGCAAATATTTCCCAGAAAACCAATTCAGGGAAGCGTGCAAATGGCAGGAGGAAACAGCGAAGAAAATGCACGGCAAATATGCCTACGCATACAACTGAATATGGGGAATATTAAGCCAGTGCCCGGGAAGCACTGGCTTAAAGTTTTTCGGTTTGGACTAAGCTGGGATTCCAAGATAGGTTTCCTTATTGGCCGGGGCACAAGGGGAGGAAAAGGAAGCACTACGTTATTGACCGTCTCCACTACGTTGCAATTACGCCCCAACAAGCTACATTGATTCGCACAAAGCCAATAACCATACGACTTTACGAGAATTTGAGGCACGCTACTACGGTTACTACGCAATTTTTTGAAAAAACTTTTTATATAGTATATATTATTTTCTCTATATATAGTTTTAAATATTTATCGTAGTTATCGTAGTAATTAGCCTGAAACCCTTGCAGAGACTGGCTTACAGCCACTACGTTGTGCATTTTGCAGCGTAGTTGTAACGTAGTTAGCGTAGTAGTTCTTCCTCATCCTCTTCTTCCTGTGCAGACCCCCTTCGGTGTTTCTTCAATCTTCCACTTAAACTTTTCCCTGCTTATGCAGAATGTGGTCGGGGAGGGGGCTTAATTGCCGCCCCCGGAGTTTTTCAACCCCCATTTTTTCCGCTCCGCCCTGAACTTTTTTATCCATTCGTCCACGGTATAGGAAACCGTCCTGTCACGGAAATCCTGTATCACCGGACCATTTTCGCTTTCCACATACTCCAAGTTATAGCTATACTTATCTGTCAGCAAATACTCTGGTGAAAACGGCATCAGTTTCTTTGTCCTGCAGTTAAGGATACCATTCTTTATTGGTACAAGTTCATTATCTATTTTCTGCAAATCTTTGACTTTTTTTGCAAAGATTTGCAGCCAGAATTCGATTTCCCTGATTATTATCCAGTAATTTCCGCATGCATAAGTCTCATAGTGGGGTTCTATCCTTAGCACCATTTCCTCAATTTCCTCATATGCTTCGATATAGAGTCCGGTTTTGTCAAAGATATCGTCACAAGGGTGCTTATCCAAATAGACCATTACGGCAATGTCTTCGTCATCACGGTACATATTTTCGCGCATATAGTCATCACCGTATATCTCCCTCCTGGAGAACTGGACAGCATGGAAAAACACCTGGATGAGTTTCGCTACCTGATAGGGGGCAAGTTCGTCTGGAATATCCAGCTCCAGTATGCTACCTTCTTCCTCGACAATTATCTCCTTAAAGGCTCTGAATGCGTCAGCGGTCCTCTGCAGCAGTTCGGCGCCTGCCGCTTCCGGCTCCGGCAAGTTCTGCATATCAAGGCCGTTCAGATAGTCGCTTGTTACAGCCATGCGGAGCATATGACATATCTCCAAATAGTATTTCTCACCGCATATCATGTGGAACCAGCTTCGTACAGATTCCTTGATATCCTTACGGCACGGTGTCAGTTGTGTTACCTGCTCCTGAACTGCCTGACCATTGAGTTTAGTTTTGTCTGCATTTGTTGTGTTCATATTGAACCTCCTTATTTTTATTATGAAAAATTTTGTTATATGTTTCGCAATTAAATCCGGGCGCGGCGAGCGCCTGTTATCTTTTGCTTCGTATATCCAAACCACCGGCAGCCATGCCACTGTACAATATACAAAATCCCTGCATATCCTCTCCGGCTTACGCACCAAGATGGTTTATTAACATACGTTCTTCAAAAAATTTACCGGCACGTTTACGTGCTTATCATCCGCTTTTTTCTCAACCATCTTTCCTTTAATTTAAAAATTAGATTAAGAAAAAATTTAGCGGGAAATTAGCGGAAAGCCGCATAATTACTGAATTTTTTCGGAATTTTTGAGAAAAATTTGATATGATTTCTCTACTAAATTGATATGGTATTCCGTTTTGTAATCTTGACATGGGAAATCTACATGCTATAATCACTATCAAATATAGAAAGGCGGCCACGTAAAACATGAGCGAGAAGAAAGTGAATGGGGAGAAAAGCACAAAAGACAATAAGGAAGCGCCTATCACAACGATTGTAAAGGATGCAGAAGGGGTTGAATATCAGTTAAGGCCTTTAAGCCCCAATACGGATGTGGGCTTTCATAAGATTTATATTTCTCAATTCAGCAAGGCCCTTGACGGCGTCATGAACCAAAAAATGAAGCTTGTCCTGTGGCTTATCAGGAAAATGACCCTTACGAACGAACTGAAATATTCCTACCGTGAGATTGCAGGGCTGTCCGGCATATCCTACCAAACCGTGGCGGAGACCATGAAAGCCCTCATAGAAGATGATTTCATACGCCGCAATGGGAAGACCCTGATGGTGAACCCGAATGCCGTTTTCAGGGGCCGCCTTAATAAAAAAACCATGGCATGTAATTTCTATAACAAACTGAAGCAGCCCCCAAAAAAGCGGAAAAGGGGAACAGGAAAAGAGGCAGAAGCGCCGGAGAAAACAGGACAGAAAGAAGCGCCGGAGAAAAGGACAAAAAAGGAACTGAAAAAAGAACCTCTGAGTTTGAAGGACAGGAATGACCTTGAGTGGGAGGTAACGGAACTCAGTAAGGAGGTAAGCAGACTTAGTAATTGGAAGGATAATCTCGAAGCCCATCTTCTTTGGAATGAAAAAGAAGATGAAAACGGGGAACTGAAAAAAATTGATGTGGAAATAGAGAAGCTCTCGAACAGGGTAAAATACCTAAGCGGGCTGCTCCTTTCGGCAGAATTGCCAGAAGAAAAGGACAAAAAAAACGGGGAAGCACAGACAAAGGAACCGGAAACATAATTCTACAAGTAAAAAAGCTTTGTACCGGGAAAGGCATTGTGCCATCCTGTCCAAGGCTTTTTTCATACAGCCCACACTTTCCCTGGCCGCCGCCAGCCTTGACTTCCCGACATTGCAACGTACCGGACAATTCCGCCGATGGCGAGGAACTCAGGAACAGACAGGAAGCTCCCCACCATCGGTCTGCGGTATTTTAACATTGCAATGTCAAAAAGTAAAGGCCAAGCCATTGCCGGAGCAATGGTGGCTAAGTTTCTTTTGCCTCCGGCTCCAAATCTTGGAACAGACAGGAGGCTCCGCCCCATTGATGCCGGTTATGTATTGAAATCCAATCTCAATTTTCGCTGTAGGAAATTTCAGATTAGGCCGCTTATACGGCCGGTTAAAAATATGAAAGAAATAAAAAAACACTGCCCACAGAAAACAGGAGGAAACTAATATGAAGAACATAAGAAATTATGGAATCGTAACAGGAAGGCTGACAAGAGACCCCGTGTTCTATGATAACAAGGACGGCTCAAGAAAAGTACGGTTTACCGTGGCCGCACAGAACCATTTCGCAAACGAAAAGGGGGAGCGCGGCTCGCAGTTCATTCCGCTCGAAGCGTTCATACCCGCAAAACAGAACGGGAATGGTGCTTATGACTACCTTGACAGCGGCGATTTGGTATCCTGCTCCTATACGCTGCAGAACAATAATTATAAGGATAAGCACGGAGAAATGGTTTATGGGATTATCCTGCTTGTTGACAGTATCGCACTGCTGGAAACCAAAGTATCCAAAGAAGCACGACTTGCAGCGAAAGCTGCTTCATAACGAAAATGAAAAAGGCTTCATAAGAAAGATGCGAAAGCATACTTCCTGTGAAGCCTTTTTTCTTTTTGTTCCACCTGTGCCGACCTTTTATATAGACCTTACTATTTTTTTCATTATAGACATAAATAAAATAACCCGGAACGCCCGGAACAGATTCCCCCTTGTGCCCAGACTTAGATTATACCATTCTTGTACCATAAGGAGCAGAACAAGTAGCAGGTTAAAAGTGCGAAAAAAAATCGCATTTTTTCCGGACATAAGGAGCAACTCCCGTTATTGGAAAATGAGGCACAAAGCATATAATATTCCGCATGTTTGGCTTGCCTTATATTCTCCGGTATACACGAAACATCTTTGGGCACTTTTCCCCATGTGCGTTGCACCCCAATTACCGTGCCTATCGGCAAAGAGGGAAAAGGGAATCCATTCCGTATGGTTTGAAATGGGTTCTGGCATTTTGCACATGCACAAAAAGACTGTCATTCCGGCAGTCTCTTTATTTTTTCCTGCTTGTGTGCTATCATTTTCCTATCCGCAATCCTCTAAAAAAGCATATCAGAGCCCTTTTCCTCAAAAGTAGTAAATTGGTAGTAAATTCAGTTTAGAATCTTGCGGAAACGCTGTAAAATCAAGGGTTTATGACATTACTATATACATTTGATATAAACAGAATTTCTTTTTTCTGTCGATTCATAATTGATTTTTCCTGCGGATTTTGTCTGTTTTCCGCACTATCCAGATGTACGCTGCTTTCTATATAGGCATCATTTTCATGATCTGTAGGAAAATATATACGAACCTCGTCTCCCACCTCTGGCATGCAATACCACCCTGTTCCATCTGAAGAAGAATAAATTGTTGCATATTGAAACCATCTCTTATTCTCTACACTATTATTTTCATCCCCTTCTATCTCAACCGTGACTTTATCCTTTTTAACACCGGTTACTCTTGCACATGCTGAATTACCCGACAATTTTTCATTCCAGATTCTGTTTACACTAATTGCCGCTTCTGTTGTCAAATAATAAGTATGTACCAGTTCACTGCCTTTCATTTTAATATCTATTGCATATATTATTAATGATTTGTCTAAAAACTCTACGCTGTCGCCTACTCTGTATACCTCCCTCTCCTCTACTTCATAAAGAAAGGAATCTCTCTCTGTTAAATGCAGTTCTCCACTCTTACTATATTGACTTGTAAAATTTTTAGTAATATTATAGCTATCGCTATTAATTCTATGTTTGTCAGTAAATTGAGGGATTCCAAGGCATAACCTGACATATCCACTTATATCGTCCGGTAAAATCATGGAATTACTTAAACTGGCCAACCTATTTATAAATTCCCAATCAGTTTCATCATACTGCATTAAAAAACAATTTGTCTGTGTCGGCAATATTTTTCCTAAAATGCATCCTCCACGTTCATACTGATTCAAACAAATTTTTGCAATTGACTCATATTGCACCCCATCCCTTTGGAATGACCTTCTATGCCTGTCAATATCCGCAAGATAACTTCCTGTTTTTAAGTGTATTGTCATAATAGGCACACCATTTTCATGATATATATGAAACTCATATAAGATACCACAGAAAAAAATAATCTTCTCCTCTGAATCCGAAACAAAAACATGCACTCGCTCAATATTTTTTGCCTTCTCCAAATACTTGTTTTCATTACTCTGTTTTATAATTCCCTTCACAATAAGATAGCCATGCTCTCCAAACGCTTTTCTTCCCCTACAGTCTAAAATGCTCTCAAAAATAAATTCATCCACATCTATTCTGTCTGCTTTCATTTCATATTCTCCCTTCTTTTTTTAGGTCAGTGATTGATTCTATAATCTGTTTGATTATTTCATACCATTCATCTACATCACGATACAGACAGTTAAATACCCCTTGCAGAATATAAGAATCAATAAGAGTTAAAAACTGTATGTTATAAATAGCTTCATCTAATGCCTGTGTGCGAAAATCAAACCATACCTTTCTGCAATTTGTTGTGTCAGCTATTTCTTGACTATAAAACTGAGACATCGGATTAGCTCTTTTTATAATATTTTTCATTTGTACAGCAAGTCCTTCCAGTTCTTCTTCTGGTATTCCTTTAGAAAAAAGTGTAAAGCCCAAATTTACGGAAAGATCAGCCTTCGTCAAAATAATCTGTGGTCTGAATTGAGATGGATATTTAATTTTCATATACGAATCAGGAATGACTCCAAAACTTTCAGGCAACATTATCTCAACCTGATCATCAAATAGTTTTGTATGGACAAACTTTTCAATCCTGTTATTGACATATATTCCTGATTCTAAAGTAGAATATTTTTCTTTATAAAATAACTCTCGCTTCTGTAACAATTTGTTTTCATCAAATTCTTTCACTCTTAGTCTTTCCTTGTTATGATTATTTTCTTTATCCATAAATCCCCTTTCATCTACCCTACACCGTATTCTCACTCATGGATTTTTTTGCTTCCTCTTCCGCCTTTTTTTCCGCCTCTTTTTTGGCCTCTTCCTTCTCCTTCTCCGCCGCCTCTCCCTGCGCCTTCTCCTGTTTTGTCTCCATAATATCGACCTTGCTCTGGATCTCGTCGGCCCGGTTTTCCTGATTCAGTTCCCCGTAGATGTTCTTGGCATACTGGTACTGCAGCTTCGCCTGCTCGTAGTCCCCCTCTTCCTCGTACACCCGCGCCTGCTCCTCAAACTCCTTCGCCTCCGACACTCTCGTCTCCACTTCCTGCTGCTTTTCATTTAACGCCACAATCTTTTTATTCAGGAAAGAAATCTGCGCGGTATCTTCCATCTTGGTGTATTTTTCCAACGCAATCAGGTAAAACACCATCGCGCCTTCATAATCCCCACCGCTATAGGCCTCGTCTCCCTGCCTGACCAGCTCCGCCGCCGCTGCCTCATCCGCCGCCTGCTCGGCGCTTAGTTCCTCCGCCTCTTCCCTTGCCGCGCTCCACTCCTCATACAGCTTATCCAAAGCGTCAAGGGCCTGCTGTTTGCCCTCGGTAAAATAGATTGCCGCCGCGTCCTTTTTGGCTTCCAGATAACGCTGCTCCGCCATCTCATAGCTGCCGTGGGCAAGCAGATTGTCCCCTAGCGTGATGTTATTGAAAACCTGTTCGTACCGCGCGATCTGTTCCAGTCTGTTTTCAATATATTCCGTACCGATATTGTCGGCATACCGTGTCCTGACCCTGGCCGACAGATAGGCTTCCTCCGCCTCCTCGTATTTTGCCCCGTCGTAGGCATCGTCCGCCCGGATCACCGCCTCCAGACAGACCAGATAATTGTTATAGTGTTTCTGTGCCTCCTGATCCCGCAGTTTTTCCGCGAGCGCAAGCGCCTTCCCGCACTCCTCCTTCGCCCTCACATAATTGTCATCCTCTATGTAGGTTTCCGCATTGGCAAAGCACTGCTCCATATCTTCCCGCTTCAACCGGCGGTTCCGCCTCCACAGCCAGATCACCCCGCCAATCACAAGGGAAAGAATCAGGACAACCAACACAATCGTAATGATCTTTTTGATCCGCTTCCTGCGGTTGGGATCGACAAACACCTTGTCAACATAGATGGCCGCAAAGGTATAGTTGTCCAGATTTTCCGGCTGTCTGGACAGGAGCAGATCCTCTACCTTGTCGCATTCCTCCATTGGCTCGTTTCCGGTCTCCGCAAATACATCGGAAAGCTCTCCCTCGTCTATGTTCTCCCAGATCCCACGGGTATAGAGGGTGATAATGTCACCGTCCGCCAGTTTTTTCTTTTTGGAAATAAAGGCCTTGAAGCGTTCTTTTCCCAGATAGGAATAGAGATTATTCCGCTCCTCATGCTGTGCCAGTTTATCCCCGGGGAGCCGTTCTTCCTCAACCATATCCTGGCTCAGCGACATATCGGAACTGGCAAGCATCATCCGCCCGTCCCGATACAGCCGCAGTCTCGTATTGCCCGCATGTCCATAGCGGAATTTGGCATAATCGGTGAGCACTACGGTGATGGAAGCTTTCAGCTTCTCGTAACTCTTCCCTCGAAGCAGCTCTTTGTTGGCATATTTCAGATACCGTTTCAGTTTTCTCCTGCTGATCCCCGGCTCGTTATGAAACGCACTGATGACCGCCTCTATCGCTTTTTTGGCGCTCTCGGAGTCCCGCATTTCGGTTATGCCGTCTGCAATCACATAGCAGGCATATTTATCCAACTCCACGAACCCAAAATAATCGTTATTCTTGAGCTTGCTGCCCTCCTCTGAGAGAAAGGCCGTCTTAAAACTGCTGTTATACTTTCTCATACGAATCCCTCAACCAGAACAATGCTCGCATTGTCCTTCTCCTTCCGGCTTCCGGCATTGATTTCTTCTATGATCTCATATGCCTTCTGCTGACATTTCTTTCTGCCCGCCAATAATTCCTCGATCGTCTTCCAGTCCATTCCCTCGTATAGCCCGTCGCTCATCAACACTACGATATCTTTATCCCGCAGGCGGATCGGCGTATCCACAAACTCGATCTCCCGGAAACCATCCTGCCCTACATAGTTATACATTCTCGTATGCTCCAACAGTTTCAGGGCCTCTTCCCTGGTAATGGTTCCTTCCACAAACCGATCCCCCGCCAACACGTCGATCGTATGGCCCGCCGAAACCGGAACCAGATTCCCGCCCCGGTAAACCGCGATCTTAACATTACCCGCCAGCGCATAGTACAGATAATTATCCTTAATTAACACGGCTCCCACACTTGCGCCGCCTCTGCCGTCATCCAGCTTGTCAAGAATCTCCCTGTTCATCCGATGGAAGGATTTATGAAAAAAATAGGCGGGATTCTCCGAAGACTTATAAAGCCGGAACATGTCCCGCATGACATCCACAGCGATCCCTGCGGATATCTTTCCTCCGTAGTTCTTTCCCATGCCGTCGGCAAGCACAGCCATAAAACCTTCCGCGCTCTGACAGACGCCGGAGTCATCCTCCTGCACCTGTCTGTCGCCAATGGTCATTGCCCTGCCGACCTGAAATCTTCTAATCACCCTGCCCCGCTCCCTGCCAAGAAAGCGCACGGCGATCAGGCACAGGATAAACAGATAAAGGAGCACGAGCATTCCTTCTTGTATTGTCATGACATATCCTCCACTTACTCCCATCGGAAATGTTCCCCGCAAAACGGAATAAACAAAAACTTGCTCTCTCCCATCTCGATCACATCATATGCTTTCAGATCCGTGGGCACATATACCGCATCCTTATCCAGATAAACGATTCCGTTACTGTCTCCGGGCAGAATCACGGTCTTATTCTGTTTCGTATCGTACACGATGACGCAGTGATTCCTTCTGGATATTTTGTTGTCCCCCAATATCTGGATATCCATATCGTCTGCCCTGCCAACAAAATTCTTGCCTGCCATGACCTTGTAGTCCTTCCCTCTCCTCGGCCCTTCCACGCAGACGAGCCACCCGCACACCGGATTTTCCTCCTGTAAAAACAGGGCTTCCTCCACTTCAATCTCCGTCTTTCCCGTCTCCTGTTTCTCTCTGGTCGCCGTTTCAATGTTACAGTAGGGGCATACGGTTCCATACCTCCTGCTTGAAAACATATGTCCGTTCTGGCATCTGATCAAGTTACTCATGTTATCTTCCGTTCCTTTCCTCTGAATCTTTTATCGTATCTTAAGCGGTGCAAGTCCCAGATAAATGATGTCGCCCTTCTCTACCCTGCAGGGCTCTCTGGAGGAAACCCGGTAGGGCTTGTCCTCCCCGTTTCTCTGTATTCTGGTTCCATTCTCGCTGTCCAGATCTTCTATGTACCAACTGCCGCCGCTGTAGTTCATAACCGCATGTTCCCCGTCCACGGTGCCCGCATAGTCGGTATTTCTCAGGCTGACATCCACCTGATTTTCCCCTTCGTCCCTGCCGAACACGATGGATGTTTTTCGGTAAATATCCCAGGTATCGGTGATGTTATTGTCCTCCCCTAGCAAAAGGATTTCCGAAATCTCCGCCCTTCCCGTATCATATTCCCGCCGTCGTCTGTACTTTCCGCAATCAATAAACCACAAAAACAAGAATATGGTCCCTACCGCTCCGAGAATCGTCAGGCTCGTTTGCTTTTGCAGTACGTTTTCCAGATACACGTAGGACAAAACCATGCCTGTGATACAGGATATGACAATGGTTATGTCCAGGGTTCCTTTTTTGTTCATACGTCACTCCTCCCTTATCCACTCCACTGCCTACTGTATCCTGAACTCCCCTCCCGTAAAGTAAATATCATCACTTAGGGTCATGGTCGTCCCGCCCTGCTTCACCTGTACGATATCCTCCGCCGCGATCAACAGAGAAGAAGCTCCGCTTGCCAGGGTCATGTTGTCGGCAGACTGGATCAGGATATCCTTATCACTGCTCATGGTAATGCCCTCCTGATCGTTCATCTCCACCATCATTCCCTGATTGTTTGTAATCAGGACGGAATCGGGCGTAAACAGAATCTCCTTCCCGTACTTTGTCTTAAAGGATTTATGATCCGGATTCTGCCTTGCGCTGTCCGTCTCCTTATGGACAGAGCTTACCACAAGACTCCGGCACTCCTCATCAGGCACATACAGCCGCACGGTATCACCCACTTCCGGCATACTGTACCACCCTGTCCCGTCCGGGGAGGAATACACTGTGGCATAGGAAAACCATTTCTTCCCGTCAAAGGCCAGCCACTCGTCCCCTGCAATGTCGATCTGCACCGTGTCCTTCTGCACGCCCGTCACTCTGGCCTCAAACGAACAGCCCGCTATTCCCTCATGCTCCGTTTGCAGCGTCCGCAGGCCCTCTTTTCTCCTGAGCCGGTATTCGTGCAGGCACTCTGCGCCTATGTAACGCGTGGTAATATCATAGATAAAAAACTTTCCACCCTCATACAGCATGTAGTCCCCCAGGCGGTATATCTCCCTGTCTGTGACGGTCAGCGTCAACATGTCCTGCATTTGTAATCCTTTGACCCCGTTTCCCGCCTTACGTTGGTAGGTATGGGCATCCAGTGTGAGGGTAATATCCGGCGCTTCCCACTTCTGTTCCATGCCCTCCGGCAGTCCCACCGTATAAGCGCATCCTTTCCGCAGGGCATCCGGAACCAGATACCCGTTATGCAATCCGGACAGCCGCTTGAAAAATGTCCAGTCCGTTTCATGGTACTGCACGAGCACCCCTTCCGTCCGATCGCTTTCTCCCTCGGTAAAGCTTGCCTTACCTCCCATATAGGAATCGGTAATCCGGTTAAAAAGCAGGCTGCAGGGCGAATCCTGATTCTGAAACACCCGGAAATGCTCTTTCTCGTCCATCAGGATGGTGCCGCTCTTTGCCTCCAGACGAAGGATCGTCTCGTAACCGTCCTGCCCCATGGAAAAGTCCGTCACAATGCCGCAGAAAAGATCGGTATTCATCCCGGCCTCTCCCTGTGCCGTCACTTTGATCCATGTGTCAGCGGACAGTATGCCCAGATACTCTTCCCTCTTGTCGTCCCTAACGCGCATGGTGACTTTCGCCTCCGCATGGCAATTGATTCCCTTGTGGATTTCCACATCCTGCAGGGCCACGTAGGCAAATGGTTCCACTTTAATCTGATAATCCCTCATTGGTTTTTCCTCCTGTTTTCTCTAGTTTCTAGTTATTCTCATCACTATGGGTTTGCTCTTTTTCTAAAATGAAATTCTGTCCGGTAAGCATGGAATGCATAATCAGCTTATCTTCGCCTTCCAGTGTATAAAACTGCTGCCATTCCGAATATATATCATAAAATGCTCCGTTAATCTTCGCATAATACTCCTCACCAACCGCCTCGCACAATCTTTCATTTGGACAGGCATACGAATATTTTTCCCGATTCTCCAAATCCGCCGAAACCGAATCCCAGTGATACTCCGGAAATGTATTTCGAACCTCTATAATCATGCTTTCCTGTATAGCCTCTTTTCTGTCCTCTCTTATGCCCTGCCTTCTCTCGGAATCATAGGTTGCCAAAAGCTTTTCCTGAATCACAATCTTTTTTCCTATCATTTCCTCCACTTCCTCTTGGGTCAATACGGTTTCTCTTATGTCTTCATAGTTCTTTGTGGGACAAAACCGAGTAACCATGTACTCTCCAAAATATTTTTCTGGCAATCCATCACCAATCGTCCTCGCAGGATGATAAAACCGCCCGTCTCCTGTCTGATAAAAAACATCTACAAGACTTCCTTCTTGCAGGCCATCTTCAACATCACCTAAAACCACCGTCCACATATCCTGTCGTCCGTCCTGATTCAAATCCTCCACAAAAATATCCCAATAAACAAATCCATTTATGCAGCTATCTTCATATAATATATTTCCTTCTTTATCCGCTATGAAAATGATCGGATAGGAATGATTATCATCTATTGTCGCAGAAATCAGGTTCACTTCTCCCCATGTCTCCAGATAGACTGATGCAGACGACAAATCGTCATTCAACGGCACCCCTTTATCTGTAAAATGATAGGGGCGGAATAGATAATTCATGTCAATATCCTGCTGATCGCATTTGACTCTGGCCTCTATCCTGTCATTTTCCTGGAAAGTAAATACTGTTTCCGCCTGACAGTCTTCATACTGAAATGTGCATTTTGCCTGATTTCCCGTTATTATGCCTTTAAATGGTCTGCATCGTTCACTCCATATCCAATACCAGCCCGCATCATCACCAATGACAATAACGCCTTCTATCTCATTCCCATTCACTTTCGTAATAATAAACCCAAATTTGTCAGACCCATTTACCGTTTCATCCACAATCCATGACTTCCACAAAATTGAACTATATTCTATAGATTCACCCGGTATCTCCACTCCCTCTTCTATTTCTATCGTTTCTTCCGCTTTTTTCTGCTCATCCTCAGCATAATCTGCTTGGTGACATCCAACGGCAAATAGCAGGAAAGCACAGCTAATAATGCACGTTGATTTGCGAAGCGTTCCTTTCATAGTCATTCCCACTCCCCTTCTGTAAAATAGAGATACCATTTTTCAGCATAATCTGCTCTCATTTGCAGTTGATCTTTATTATCTCCTGATCTCTCATAAGTAGCATGAAAAACCAAGGCTAAATCCATACAGTCGTACTCAGCCTTACTAAATTCTTCCACTGTCATTTCTTTTGGAAACCCTTCTGAAAGGGGTAATTTATCATAGTATTTTAGAGCATTCCCCGATAGCCACCTTCTTCCTACGTGTTTTACATCTCCTTCTTCATTTGCTTCTACACCATAAAACGATTTCAATAAATAATCCAGTTGAATATCCATCATTTTATGCGGATCACTTTCTGCCAACTCACTCGCTTCTATAGTCTCTAAATGTGCAAATTCTAAAAATTCCCTGCCTTCAGACCACTGCACTAATCCAAATCCATACTCCGGATCCTCCCAGTACTGCCATACACCCGGGTTCATACCAGATTCTTTCTGCATATTCCCCAATACACCGCATATTGCCTCCGTGGTCCATCCCTGTTTTTTTAAAAAATTATAAATGTACTCGGCGTTCGCCTTCTGTTGCTCCTCAAGTAATCCCCCTTTATGATCTCCGTACACTGTACACGCCAATGCATAAAGCTTTTCTTGCCCACTCACATTCTCTACTGCATTATACCCCTGACCACTCGTAACAGGATAAATAAACCCGCCATGCCTACAGAAGAGAACCGAAGTCATAATAATCCCTGCTTTGCTTTCTTCTTCTGAAATTACAATTGGCAATCCCATAAACCTTCCACTCCCTATTGTGGGTACAATACCTAGGTTAAAAAATGACTCATACTCTACGCCAAAATTGCTATTTTCCCACTCATCCTCAAGATCCATTAAATATTGGCATACTCCATGTTTCTGCATAATTTTTGTCATTGTCCTTCCTCAAACGCCCCTGCCATCTTTTCATATATACATCTTGCATAATTTTCTTCAAACAGATATACTATAAGTAGGAAAATAAGAAATTCCAACTTTTCATCAAAATCTAAAGGAGATGCTTCTATGATTGCTGAATTACGTCCAAAATCCCAAGTTACAATTCCAAAAGAAATTATTGTCAAGCTCGGTCTGTCAGAAGGTGACAAACTGGATATCTTTGAGAAAGACGGTTCCATTTGTATCATGCCTGTAGTCGTCTACCCCAAAAATTATCTGGATGAACTGCGAAAGGAAATCGGCAACGTAAAGACCATGCTCGCTTCCGGGGAGCAGCCTGTTTTTGACAATGTGGATGCCTTATTTAACAAATTGGAGGAAGAATAATGGCGTACTCATTTACCTTTACCCCTCGTTTCCAAAAACACTTTAAAGGATTGACTCCCCAAGAGAAAAAGCAGCTCAAAAACAAACTGGAACTCTTAGCCGAAAATCCTTCCCACCCATCATTACGCACCAAACGTATCCAGGGAACTTCAGATCTTTTTGAATGCAGTGTCAATATGGATATCCGCATAATTTGGTACTATGAAGGTGACAAAATGATTATCATGGTCGACATAGGACATCACGACATATTAAAGCAATTCTAAATTGGTTTTTTCTCCTCTTTTCTCTATGGTCTCCAATACCTCCAACACAATCGGCTTCCACCTGTCATACTGGGGGAAACTGCAATGAAAGTTCCCCAGAACCAGCTCTCCCTGTAGTTCAAACAGAAAAAGCAGACAGTACAGGCTTCCGTCCAGACAGAATGTCTTGCAGTCCATCCACGGCACCGGCATATCCCCCGCCATCACCACGCCCGTATCATAAAAAACTGCCTGTTTCCACACCTTCTGCATATCAGCCCGCAGGCTTTCCATCCTCTGCTCAGGCCTCTCTCCCTCCGCCGCCTGTCCGGCAAGGTTGAACGTAAACGCAGCATCCGCGTTTTCGTCCGTGATAATTACATCAGGCTGCGTGCGGCCCCTGTACTTGGCATATCTGTGCTCCCGCTTCATATCATGCAGACATGTCGGCAGCATAATGGTGCACAATCCGTCATATAATGATAATTCCTGAAATCCCTGCCGCTCCTGCACCTGCTTATCCGGCTGTGCCTGTCGGTATTTTCTTCTAAGCTCTAAGATGAGCTGATCTGTTTTCTTCTGCATCGGTTTCTCCTGCTTTCTGGTAGCAAGTCATATATCCTCAGTCAACTATACCTCACCACTTACTTTATATATAATTCATAAGGTAAGCGCTTCGTCTCCAACACAATTTCTACCTTCATACAGATATTCCTTACCCCGTCAATCTCTTTTATTTCTACTTCTTCCAGTTCTACATCTCTTATCGATTCCCCCTGATCGGTTATCTCCTGATATACCTCCGGAACCTCCAATTTTTCCACCTCTTCTGCCATATAATCAAACAGATACACTGCCACTTGCGTCCGTGGCATACCATTTTCCCCTTTTTCCTTATAGACTTTAATGCCCTTTATATGATTGTTCTCGTCCAACTCATATGTCTCCCAGAGCAGTTCCCGCTCAAAAAACAGGGATCGTTCATCCAATTTATTCAATAACTTTTCATCATTTATCCCAATGAAAATTTGCGATCTTCCTGTTCTCATTTTGTCCGGAATACAAAAGATACAAAACCTCTTCCAACCATTCTTCCGTTTCCTGACTAATGCATTGGAATTTTCCGTTGCTCTGAAAGGCAACCATGCAATAAAGGTCTGGCAGATAATATCCCGCGCCCGCCGAACGATGGGCTCCCAGTAAAAGAATAATGTCTTCCTCTCCATTTCCGTCCACATCGCAAACCTGTACATCATAAAATTCATATAAAGAAGTCAATGTATGACTTCCCTCTGTGCCAAACAAAGTCTCACTTCTATTTGTCTGCCAGTCGCTCCAAATGACACAATAATTACCGCAGCTTATCCCATCCGTGTTATCTGTAAAATAATGAAACAAATACATTTCCCCATCTGCCCCATCTATCTGCAAGGGGCAAACATCTTTCAACTCAGCCTCTTTGACACCTTCTATTCCACTTTCTTCCCATAGGCGGGGCGCTATCAAATTCCGATCTGCTTCCTCCTTTTGAGCCAATCTTATGTATTTCCCATAGGCAAGCACTTCCCATTGTTTTGATAATTCCTGCTTTTCCAATTCCGTCATTTCTTTCTTTTTATTTATGACATCGGAAAACAAAAAAATATTAATGGCAGACAGTATGACAAATAAGTAAAAAAATATATTCTTTTTCAAAGCATTTTTCATTTAGTCACCTCCAACATACTATTACTACCACAATATCCCTTATCCCTCACAAAACTCGTTTACCTCCATTTTTTCAATCCCCTGTTCTGACAAAAAAACATCCACGACCATGATTCTGGATTTTATCTGCTCTTCTCCGTTTCTCTCCGGATAGAAATAATATTGCAAATGCAGGCATTCTGCCACTTCATTGGTTTTTATATGGAAACAATCATACTGCTCTTCTGCAAAATCCTGTAAGAATTTTTCCCTCAGATAAGCCGCTGCTTCTGCCGTATCCGTGAATCCCCAAAATTCTTCCTTCACCCTCCTGTTACTTTGCATTGCGGCCACAGTGGCAGCATCAAATTCACTAATAGGTCTATATTGCAATTCTCTATCAATCACGGGTACATCCACCTTGTCTTTTCCCATCTGAAGCATTCCCTCTTCAACTACAAGTACCCTGTCCTCCTTCTGCTTCTTTCTTATCTTTTCGTATGTTTCTTCCATGATTGGAAAAATATCTACCGTATTATAATCAATCTTTCCTTCTGAGCAATCAACATTACATCCTATCGCCACCATCATGGCTTCATCCACGCCCATAGTCTGAAAATCAGGATAAAAATAATACTGGAATCCTACATAACCGGACCCCTGAATCCGGTCTGTAAAAAAGCAGTCGTACCCTTCGCTGACAGTCCAGTTTTCCCCTAACGCTCCCCAGTCCGTATGTGCAAAATTTAAAAAGTCCTTTTCAAATCCAAACTGTCCTGCATACTGCTCCACATCTGCTCCCCTACTTTTCATAACACGAAGAAAAATATCCGCAAGCTCCTCTGCACTGGAACTGGCATTTCCGGATTGAAGCAATCCTTTATTCTTCTGCTCGTAAATCTCATCGTTATACATGAACCTCCTGAAATATCGTTCAAAGTCCCACTTCATCTTCTCCATGCATGGAGTGCCTTCCCAAATTACAAGTTCGCTGTAACCCTCATCAAACAATCCATTTTCCAGAATGCCTATTTCGATCCTGTTATCTTTTGTCGGCACAGTATTAATCCTAGTCCCCATCTCACAAATTTTTCCATCTACATCGACATAAAGTCTCAAAGCGATCTGATTGATTTCCTCTTTCGCTGTCTTTTCATCATTTCCAAAAAAGTAATAAGAAAATTGATAGCCGCCGCCTCCGGACAACGGATACGCCGAATAATATCTATCATATGTCCATAAATCCGGACTCCACTGCGCGTCCAGTGTTTCCCACTCTACCTCCTTTAGCTGCCCCAAAGCATATTCCGTGAAATACTGCCTGTTTTCCCCGCTGACCACACCACGATCCGCTAAAACCTCTTTTAGAATACTGCCGAGAAATACTTCCGTCTCACACATATAATCGGAAATGTATATCCCCTTCCCAACAAATTCCTCTTCCACCAGATAGGACATATCCCTCTCATAATACATAGCGTTCTCCGGATTTGGCGAATACCTCAGCAGGCTATAGCCTAAGATATTTCCTTGCAATTCCTCCGCCGTCACATGTATCACATTTTCCGCAACCTCATCGCCATCTGCCGAAATTTCCGTAATAGACGCTTCCATTGGCCCCGGCCCAAATCCTGTCTCAAACTTAATCAATCCCTTTCCTTTTTCCCACACAAATAAATCTTTTTGCATATCATCCCCACTGTCTCTCATTTCGCGGCGATAATATGTGATCTGATCTTCTTCTTTTTTCATATAGCAAAACCAATATTTATCCTCATACTCCGTGTTCTCCTCCTTACAGACAGGCTCCAGCTGTCCTTTATCCTGCAGCTTCTCTTCCGTGTCAAACGTATCCAGTAACAATTCATCATCATCGTAAAATCTAATAACCTTGCCATTCGGCTCTGCCTGATAAAACGGCCAGATCAAATCTATCTCATCAGCTTTCACATAGAAGTATCTGACCATACCCGGAAAATCACTCGATGCAGTTTCTATGTCTATATTTATCTCCAACTTATATATACTCCCGTTCTCGTACACCTTAAGTCTGTTAATCTCTGCATCCACGATTTTATCCGTCAATCCTTGCCCTTTATAGTAACTTGCCCGTACTTTTAACGCCATATGGGAGGTCGCCGGAAAATAGGGATTCTCTTCTCCCGTCTCCATCTTTACTTCCGCCTTTTCCTCCCCTGTGACAGGAACTTCTATTTCTGATTCCTCCTTCACATTGTCCGTTTCATTCTCAGCCGTCTTTACAGCTTCCGTCACATCCACGGTATTTTCTACTGCATTTTTCCCACATCCAACCACTACATATAAAATAAAGACCATAAAACACAGAATAATTCGCTTTCTCATAGTTCCTCCAATTTTTAGCATATGTAACTTCCCTACTCGCTCCCCACTTCTCTTATTGCCTTCCACAGCTCCCGATTCTCTTTCTCCTTCTCCTCTTGGCTCAGCCCCACAATATCTCTCGCAAAGGATTTTTTCACTGGCATATAATGAATTTCCACTGGCGTGTACCCTTCCATGTAAGCCGCAAGCAAATCCCGCAGTCTTCCCGCCTCGTAAACCTTTTCTCCCTGAAAAAACAGTTCCTTTCGCTGTTCCGGCCCACAATATTCAATCCGCACAAGCTCCTCCGGCACTTGATCTGACTCTGGCACAGTCTCATATAAAATAACCGTATCAATGCCTCCGTGGACATCTCCCCCAAAACTACTGCAATCCAACGACAGATATCGATATTCCTGATTTTCATTTCCATAAGCATCCATTAACTCTATATCCATATATGGCGAAATCTTTTTATAATCAATTCCTACAAGCATATAAGGCTCGGGTGTCGCTTTCGTGTCCAAATACGGAAAAACCTTTTCCTCCTCCTGCTTGTAAATATATAAGGCATTATCGCCACAATGATTCGACGTAAAGGTAATCAGCATCTCCGGCTTTCCGTCAAAATCCACATCAGCGATCGTAAACTCCCATCCCCGCGCACTGTCCGCCGGCCAAATATCATGTTCCATCATTAAGATCCCGCTGTCTGTCCAATCAATTTCCAGAAACGGCTGTATACCAGAAATCCCAAATTGATTTCCACTAGCCCGCTCATTAGCCTTTGCTTTTTCCTTATTATGTCTTCGCGTTAAAAACCAGTGGTTCTGAATCTCTTCCATGCCATTTTCCGAAATCCACGCATCCGTCACAAGCGTTTTTTCATGATCTGCCGTTGGATTCTGCCAATAAAAATAATATTGAAAATGAACTGCTCCATTCCGTTCGTTTTGGCAAATGTAATAAAAGTCGTACTCGTCTCTTAAGCTCCACCCCGCTTCGATACATTCCCTGATTCCATCGGCATTCTCCGCTAACTCTTTCCCCATATACTGATAGGTATTTATGTATTTCACTTCTTTACTCATATCCTGCTCAGGAATTCCAACCATCCCGCCGCTTTTTACTTCGCCATTTTCCACAAAAGCGACACGATCTCCCATCCATTCCCTTGCGGAATAGTATTCCGTCATGGACATATCATAGAGCTCCAACTCCGTACCGCCTGGTTTTCTATCAATAGCATTCACCTCACAGCGGAAAATAACGGCTTTTGCCGTCTCCACTCCCATCTTCTGAAAATCAGGATAAATATAATAGGTATAACCCACATATCCCTGCGGTTCTGTGACATATGTATAATAACAATCATAATAAGGATTGGCCATCCATCCCTCGTCTAGCTGCTCCCAATCATTATTCTGAAATTCCTTGAAATCTTCTCTATCACAAAATGACTCCTGATAGCTCTCTGTATCTCCGCCTTCTAAAACAGATAAAAGCATCTCCCCGATTTTTTCTGCGTCCACCGCTGCGTCCCCTGATGAAAAAATCCCTTCACTATTCGTCTCATAGATGATGCTGTCTTCATATACAATCCCCTCTTCTATAACAATTTCCCGGAAGGCATCGTCCAACATTTCATCCGGTACGCTCCTTTTCTCTGTCCCGCAAGCGGACAAGAATATACAAAATGCCATTAACAAGATTAAGAGCCAAACTTGCTTAGTCGTATCATTCGGTATTTTCCTGTTCAAATCTACTTTCCCAATCAATTTCTACTCCTCTCAACAATCCAATATTTGTTATTGATGCACCTTCCGTTATCGTTGATGCCTTTCCATTATATGCATCGCTCCCTTCTTTGGCCGACATGTTTTCGGAATATGAAATAGAATTCTTATTATGATAATTCCCAAAAAATTCAAGAGTATTTGCCCCTTTACCCGTTCCCGCATAGTAATTTTTCCCTTCATTTTGAAATGATTCTTGTGTATGTATCGGATTTTTTAAATCTCCCATTGTAACAAATATCCTCTTCCCAGAGCTATAGGTCACCATAAATATAGCTCCATATCCTTGCGAATCTCCTATATTTTCTTCAATGGCCGATGTTTGATAATACTCCGCTATTGCCACCAAATAAGGATCTGAGGGCAGACCCGTATCTTTGACTCTCTGAAACCCGTTCTCATCAAAGTACACCGCTCCATCTATGCTGCATAAATTTTGTATTTTCAGTTGTGTCCCCGCTTTAATTGATGTTGCAGACTGTATTGATGTATTCGAAAGAGCTTGAGCATTTTTGCTGATTTCCAATTCTTTCATCAAATATCTTTCAGGTATTTGCCCTGAATATTCTGGTATAATAATCCCCCCATGACGGCAAAAGAGAATTGACCCCATACTAATAAGCGGTATGTCATTTACCTGTTGTCCTTCACCATCTGCCTGTGGCAGATTATCCCACTCGTCATTTAATTTCATTAACGCCCTGCAAGTACCTTCCGTTAAACAAGCTTCATCTGCTTCTAGCGCTGCCCATTCCTCGTCCGTGTAAGGTGCCAGAATACAATTGCAGCGAAAAGGTGGTATATTATTATTATTTGCGTCATCCTTTTTCTTTGCATCCTTTATGGTTGCATGGGGTAAATCGCAACATGTTAAGGCTATATTTTCAGTAACAGATAAGGTTGTCCTTTCGCAAGGAAACTCAACAATATATTTTTTATCTCTATATATTTTTTTTGCTTTTGTGGTCATGGTACATGTTAAAACCGCTCCCTCCACAAGATATTCATCGTGTTCCTTCGGATAAAGTTCAGCAAAATATTGTTCTTCCGTATACTGCTGCAATTCTGCTTCCTCTTTCTCCGTGTAACGTTCATATGCCTCTTTCGCCAACCGCTTCCTTATATTTGTCGCATCTATCGTATAGCCGCCTTCGCTTACATATCCCTGCACATACTTTAATTCCTTTTCCTCTTTTTTTTCCTGATCTGGCATTGTTTACACTCCTTCCCCGCTAAACATCCCTACTCACTCTCCACCTCTTCCATCCGGATTCCCCTGATCCTCCGGCAAAGAATGCTCTCCACAAAGTCTTCTCTCCCAACAATGCAGTTTCTGTCAAAGTTTTTGATTCTAAAAACTACCGCCTCCCCGATTGTGCTTCTATCAAGGACAGGCTTTACAATCCGATTTCCCACAGAGTTATACTGGGTTCGTTCCGACAGGCACGGGAGCTCCTCCAGAAGCGGTATAAAATAGCTGGCGTTTGTCCCGCTTTCCCTCTCCCATAACTTAACGCCGCGGTATAGGGTCTCTGGGTGGTAAATCAGGATCGTTTTTATCATTTCCTCCGACACCATAACGCAGGGTCTGCACAATAAGTCCGGAAAGAAAAACTCCATGGGAAGTTCCATCTCCAGAAGATTCCACTTACTTAATCCGTCAAATCCCTCCCTTGTAATCATGCGGATATCAATCGCCCTGTTTTTATTGATGGCATAGGGGATCGGGTTCTTTTCGTCCGTCTCAATCAGTAAATATTCCATTTTCGCTGTTCTCCTTCGCATACACCACTGTCGCATTCCCCATATATTGTCCGTAAAGGATCTGGAAGGTATCAGAAAGTTGGACTTCACTCTCCTCCACCACCTCCATAAGCAGGCCGCCCATGCTCTGTATCATCATGCCGATGATGGCGTTGTAGTATTCCGCATACTCTCTGTCCACCTCATCTAACTCGTGATTCTTCACCCTGACCCATTTTTTACAGACCTTCTGGTGCAGGAACTCCAAATCTTCCAAAAAGCGTTTCTCCAACATCTGCAAGCGGTAATATCCCGCCGTCTCCACCTCATCCAGATAAAAACCCTCGTCCATGATCTCCAGACGGATCAGCAGTTTATTCAAATATACGCTTCGCTGTAAAAAACTGCATACCAGATAGACCGGCTTTCCTTTTTGATTATGCTGCTGTCTGTCGGCTGTGCACGCAAGAATTTCCTGCACTGCGCCCCGCAGTTCCTTCCACATCGAGGCGCCCTGTTTTTTTAGCTTGTTCTCGATCTCCGCACAGGATTCCTGTATGCGCTCTTCCATATAAGGCCTGATCCATAGGAGGATATCCCCTGTGCGGTCAAATTCCTGTTTCATGCTCTGTCCCCGTCTTTCTGTCGTTCACGCTTCCTCTACCCGTATGCTCTTTAGCATCTCCAAAAAAATCTTCCTGTCGGCTTTCGGTTCCCTGTCCGGAAAATGATAGCATCCAAACATCATCCTATCATCCACCGGAAGGACGAACATACAGTGAACGCAGTCACCGTCCATGCCTCCCGTAGCAAAGGCAAACCACCCTGCCCTGCCCGCTTCGGTTTTAATCTCCTTCGGCTCCATCCGCGTGCTTTCCGGATAAGCGTGGTTCATCATTTTCCTGATCTCCCGGATGGCCGGATAAACCTGCTGCTCCTGCAAGGGCTTGTCCAACAGATTGAATGTGAAGATACGGGTCTCTTCCTGATTGATATATGCCTCCTGCGGGCCGGGCGTAGTGGGAAACTTCAGCGCCATCATTTCTTCCGAGGGTTTCCCGTACCCCTCCGGCAGCCTTAGGCGTATTCTGCCTGCCATACAGCTTATTTCCTGCCACTCCGGTTGTTTCCTGCTCTCCTCCACTGGCCTTTCCCTCCCAATCTATGGTTTCCAGATGAAGCGGTATCCGCCTCCTCTTTACTGTGCCGCTGTCGGAATGCCCTCCCAACACCATCTGTTTCATCCTGTTGGCGGCAAAGCTCCCGATGTCAATGCCGTTCAGGCTGTTTATCTTATCTATGGCGGGATTTTTCCCGATACCGCCGATTTTGACACTTTCGCTCATATGTAGCTGCCTCCTTTTAAAGAATAATTGTTTACTAAACTATGGCTCAACTTCGTCAGTTCCCCACGGATATGCCCCTCTTGGAAACAGTTCTTGATTTCCTTCTTCTTCATACCAAATGCTCTGCTCATCTTCGTAAGGCGCTTCTTCTAAAATGGTTTCCCCAATCATTTCACCTGATTCATAACGCCTTTCTCTATAATAATAGTCAAGTGTTTTATAATACAATTCCTCCTCATATCCATACATGCGTGGAGGTTCCTCGTCGCTTGAGGGTATCAGTCTGGCATATAACCGCCAGTCTCCATCATCAAAGCAATACATTTCCCGGCCGCGTGCCCAATAATTCCCCCATTCTTCCGTCATAAACATGAGTGTTCTCTTCTGTGTATTCCATTTCGGAAACTGTATATCTGTTTTCGGAAACGGTTTCTCCTCATACATCTTTTTATCATTATTCCAAATCAGAAAATCTAATGTCGTGCTGCTGTTCTCCTGCCCCAGAATATGGTATGCGCAGAATACTAAATCGAGAAATCCATTCCCATCAATATCTATCAACCAGTAGATGTCTTCATATAAAATAAACAAATTTTCCATAATCAACTCCTGTACGGCCTTGCCATCCATATCTCTGACTGTTAAACGGTAATCCGCATACTTTCCGCCTGTTGCAAATGTCACCGGCGTATAAGGAACGCTTATTCTCTCAAAAGAAATTTCATACTTTTCATCCTCACCTATCGTTTCTGTCCATACTATTTCCGGAAGAGAAGAAACTTCAGGCTGCGAAGATAAGACTGCTTTTTTATCCGGCGAAAGAAGTTCAATATAATCTGTCTCTAGCATAAAGCAGACCGGTATCTGTATATTTCGAACCTCCTGTCCAACTTCTGCCGTAATCTGTATATTGAAATCATCTGCCGAGATGGCTGTTATTGTACCCTCTGCCGGAATATAAAGTGTCTGGTCATCCCGATACACGCTACCCTGATTCAACTTCTGAAAAACAATCCAATCTTCATATCCATAGTCCCCTGCCAATTCATCTGAGGTCGTAAGATAAGCCACCTTATGGTTCCCCAAATCTACTACAGCGGAGTCTGCAAATATGCCTTCTGCTGCTTTCTGATGACTCTCCTTCAGAATTTCTTCTTTCTGAATCACTTTCCCCCGAATCTCTTTCTCCTGAATGTCTTTCTCCCAAGTCTCTTCCTCCTGAATCCCCTCCTGCACCGTTTCTTCCCTATCCACTGTTTCCTCACTCCCAACACTTTCCGAAATTTCAACGGTTTCAGGTTCCTCGGCGATTGGATTTGTATACTCTGCTACTACGATGATACCTGCCATAACTGCCGCTATTGATATCAGTCTGATGATTCTTTGCCGCATACAAATCCACCCTCCATTAGCAACTCATAATTGTCTTCAAATTGATTCCAGTTATTCGGTGCAGAAAATGATTTCTCATCAGTTTTTATCACATTTTTCCCCATATCATATTCCCATTCTAACTCTCCTCTGGCAATTTTACCTAAAGGGTCACTTGCTCCACCTTTTACTTTACCATTTATAAAACTTTCCGCCGTCAAAAAAATTCCCATTGTCAACTGATTTCCATTATCATTTGCCTTTACCTTCACATAATTATTCAAATTCTTTTCCTCTGTCTGCACACATACCGCCCAACGCCACGCTGATGCCTCCCACGGCAGTTTTCTCAATTCCTCCACATAACCTAGCGCATTCTCATCTATATAACCATCATAATACCCATTCTCTTTTAAATACTTTAGACACTCCAATTGACTATCTCTATGCGTAATCTGCATATATGCTACTCCGCGTACTTCATATGGATACCCAGGATTATAATCCTTCGGATAAAACTCTGTTACCGCCCTGCCAAATTCATCTGTTATTGTTTTTCCATTCTTATCCTTTCTATTGGCATACACTTGAGCTGCTCCAGATTCAGACACGCATATTAAGAGGAAACATGTTATACTATTTTTATCCGTAATGTTAAATTCTAACAGGATTTCATCTATTTTTCTCAATTCTATTAATCCGACCGTCCACCCCAAGGTTTCCAAAACGTTTTTTATATGTGCTTGTATTTCCGTAAGATTACTCTTCTGTCCGCTTGTAACCGGATAAATAAATCCGCCATGTTTGCAGAAAAGAACCGAAGTCATTGTAATTCCCTGCTTCCTCCCATTTTTCAAATTTCCAATCCCCAAACTGCCTACATTTACTACACCTATTGATTCAGTTGCATTTACATCAACAAACTCCCTATAGAAGGAAGAATCCTCTAATGCCATATATTCCTGCTCATTAAAATCTATATTTTCCCACTCTTCCTCCAAATCCATTAGGTATTTACATACTCCGTTTTTTTGACAATCCGCCTTATTTTTCCTAATTTCTTCTTTCTTCTCTGATAGCGCAGCTTCTTTACAATTGCATGGAAATGGCATAATATTTAATCCCTGTTTCGTATCTGTCACATTTGCGTGGTGTAGATTATTTATATACATCGGATTTTCCCATACCCTTAAAATCCCTGTCGGTTTGTCCTCTTTTGTCTTTTTTTCGACTCCCTCTATATGCACACTTTCATTGCCAGATAAAGGAAAATCATCCCACACTGCGCTGGTACAGGACAAAACCGCACCATCCACCAAATACTCATCCATATAATCATTCATGAGTTCAGTACAAACAATCGTTTCCGCCTCCTCATCGGTAACCTCTCTCCCTGCCATTTCCTTTGCAAAATCATGCTTTAAAATAGACTGTTGCTCCTCTTTTTCCTTCTCCCATCGTTCCTGATCGCTCATCTTTCGTTTTCCCCTCTTTTCTTATTTTGTAGAAGTAATCTTAGATAAAATCGGCATACTCCCCGCCACCGCCTCCATCAGCGCACTCCCGTACTCCTCTGCCGGCATGTTCGACAGGATCGGCAGAATCGCCCCTTCCAATTCATACTTCTCCTCCCTCTGCTCCGGCAGGGCCGCACTGCCGCCGGAACCGGAAGGCGCTTTCTTTTTCTTCTCCGCCACCATTGGCGGCGCGGCCATAAAGTTGCCGGTACAGCCGATCGCATCAAAGGCATTACACAGATTAATCACCGTCGGCTTTGACAAATCTTTCCTTACCAACGTAATCTCCTTGGGCGCAGTCACCGTGACGCTCTTTGCCTGAAACTGCACCTGTCCCTGCGCCAAAATGGAGATTTTGTTTACGGTTTCCATCCGTACCATACTGCTGTCAATAAGGTCGATCTGGGCATTCTGGTCTTTATGATGTACAAGCCCCATCTCTCCCGGTTTCATATACAGACGCTTCCCGTGGTCCGTGGTGAAATAGCGGTTGTGGTAATCCGCCAGATCCCCACAACGATCCCCGTTTTCCCGCAGATTGTAGATGGCTTTGGCATTCTCTTCGTTGTCTTTATCAAAGTACAACGCTGCCTTTGTCCCTTTCTCGGGCATACAGTACAGCATGTTTCCGGTGATCGGCCGCCATGGATAATCATAGGCCGTGTCCGTATCCTGAGTCTCGTCAATGTCCAGATGGAGGCGCAGAACTTCCCCCTTTGTCTGTAACACCTCCCCCGCAATCACCACGCCTCTCAGCTTATCAGCCGGTATCTTATGGGCAGGGAAACACTCTTTTGGATATGCGCTGATACAGGTCTCTATCCCATTACGGTCGAAGGAGACTTCGCAGGCCATAACCCCGTATGTCCTGCCGGAGACTGCTACACTCTCGCCCGCATGGAGCAATGCCCTGCCATAAATCCGAAATCCTGTCTTTTTATCCTTCACGGAGGGTCTTTCCGGATTCCGGTACAGGACTTCCTCATATTTATGCCGGTCTATGTCTATCTGTACCGGACTGCTCTGTGGCAGTCCTATGTTGATTTCCTTTCTGTTTCCGTAGTCCGAGGACAAAATTCTGCCGCCCAGATGGCTGACGATCCTGCGGATAAACTCATAATCCGTCTCCTGATACTGAACTAGCGGACAGGGAATCTCCCAGTCTGGCAGATTCCATCTGACCCTGACGTCATATTCCTTCGCGACCTCTTCCGTGATCTCCCTGTAGGTTCTGCTGATATCCTGAAAAGAACGGGATCTCTTCCGCCTGTCCATCCGCCAGAGACAGGAAACTGCCTGAAGGGTAAGAATCGCGTAGCCGCCCTCATTGTTAAGCTCCGCCCGCTCAATCAGCCCGCTGAAAAGGGATTCCTGTCTGCCCTCTGCGTCCTGCCCGGTCAGTTCAATGGGCTCTTCCTGCATCCCGCACAACGCCTCATACGCATCCTGAAAGTTTACCTCACAGGAAACCGTCAACCTCGCCATCTTGCCATACTGTTCCTGCAAATGGCAGGAGCGTATATGCTGATACGCAAATCTGCACTGTATTTGCAGCTCTCCCAATAACATCATCTCTTCCGTTCCTTCCCTGTTCATATCATAATCCTCTTTTGCGTCATTTTTGCATCATTTTTCTATCCTAGTCAACCATTCAACCTACTTCATCTTCATAAACGCCTCAAACATATCCGTCACATCAAGCGGATTCTTCTTGTTAAAATTCATTCGAGGTGCAGCCGCCCTGCTCTTTTCTTCTGGTTTCTTCTGTGCCGTTTTCTTCCCAAATCCCGCTGTTCTTTCCTGCCTGGCATCATATTCCCTGCGCTTTTCGGCATTGCCAAGCACCTCATACGCCTCTACGATATCCTTAAATTTCGCCTCTGCCTCCGCGTTTCCCGGATTTAAGTCCGGATGGTACTGCTTGGCTTTTTTGCGGTACGCCCGCTTGATCTGCTCCTCATCCGCATCCCGGGGCACGCCCAATATCTTGTAATAATCCATAAAAGGCTCCTTTTTGTGAGAAGGCGTATCCAACCTCCGTTGCATACGCCCTCCAATTTACCCATTTCGTCCAACAATGCCTTACGCATTGTTATGCCATATAGCCGCCCTCTACCGATACGGTGCTGATCTTGTCTTTCTTCTGTCTGATCACAAGCGTAAAGGTGCCGATCCCCGCCTCATCGCCGTAATCCTCTTTATAGTCTATTACAAAGGCGTTCGGGAAACAGTATTTTCTCTCCATAATGCCTGCTGCCACATACTCAACCGTCACCTTCCTGTAGCTGTCCGCCCGCTCCGCCGGAACAACGGACCACAGCGCCATCTTTCTGGTGCTGTCAAAGGGATCTCCGCCCACTGCGGTCAGGATTTTTCCCTTGATCGTCATGGTTGCCCCGAAATCTTTTGTCCTCGCATTGGAATCCTGCGGAATATCCGTGGTCATCTTCACACTCTTTACACACTCCTTGGATATCTCAAACGCTTCTGTACCTTCAACTTTTACTACAAATGCCATTGTTCTTCTCCTCCTCTCTATTCGCCTGCGTAACCGCCCTCAATTTTTACCTTGTCGTTCTCATCCTTCTTCTGCTTGATGTGCAGATAGAAGGTGCCCACGCCCGTCTCGTCGTCCATCTCCTCCGAATACTCCATGACAAAGGCATTCGGCACTTCATACTTGCGGACAACCTGGCCGGCGGAAATCACCTCCACTGCTGCCGTGCGGTAGCAGTCCGCTCTCTCAGAGGGAACAACCGACCATTTGGACAGTTCCAATGTGCTGTCACTGCCCTCCCCGCCGAGCTTGTAGAGCATCTTGCCCCAAATCTTCATGGACACGCCGAAGTCGGTTGCCCTCGCATTGGAGTCCACAGCGGACTCCGACCCGAAGATCACGTTTTTAATGCTCTTCTCATCCAGAGCGATCTGCTCTGCGCCTCCTGTTACATTCAACCTGAATCCCATTTTTACTTCCTCCTTTTTTTATAATTAAATTGCACGGTTGTTAGAGTTAAAGCGATTGATCTCAATTTCCAGATTCTTGACATTGCCGTTGAAGGTAATGTTCAGCACACAATATCCGTTGCTCTCGTCAATCTCATATTCCACATCGTCTCCTGCGCCCAAAATAGCATTGATACAGCCTTTCTTCTCCAGCCATTTGCTCTTCTGGCTAGACGGGTTGTTGGAGAAGAATTTCACGATGTTTTCCTGCTTGTAGTCACTGGTCGCATGGCGCAGTACCCTTTCAATATAGGTGGTTACCTGCGTCTTGTAGATGGGCTCGTACACCTTGCCGTCGCTCATCAGGTTCCTTGCCTTGTAAACCATGATATGGGAAACATTCTCCGCCTCCAACATGGCATTTTCGGATGAAAAGACAAAACCGAAGCTGCGCCTGTTAATTTCATTCTTGATAGAATTGGTAAATCCTGTAATTTCCTTTGCCATCACCGTATGCACACGGAGCGGATGATCGCCTGCCTCGATATCGAACCGGACGCCGGGAAACTCCTCGTCCACATTTCTTTTGAACTTCTCTTTCAGGTACTCCGGACACTGATAAGCCGCCACAAGCCCCGCCGCGATATAGGCCGCGCCCACATACACGCCGTCGATCCACAGCTTCATAATGTCCTCTTTTTCCTTGGACAGCTCCGCCATGTTATCCTCATTGACCGTCATGCGCTTATCCAGAATGACTCCCGACTTTTCCTTGGGAATAATCGTAAAGTTCGGGATACAGGGAATCGCAAATTCACTGAACGCTTTTCCTGTGAGCGAGCTGCAGCGCTCCTCAAACTTCTCGATCCCCTCTGTCGCCATGTAATTAAAGGTGGTCTTATCCCCTGTTTCATAGCTGAAAAAGCACTGTACGGAATAGTCTTTCAACACATCCAACAGCCGTACCAACGCCTCCACGCTGTTGACCCCCGTCTTCTCCACCTTCTCATTTCCCTGAAAACGCTGTCTGGTCAGTTTGATATTGGAATTCTGATCCAGAGAAACGGAAGGCACGACGCTGTACCATATGGTGTTATCAAAGTCATTCTTGGCATTGACCGTATTTAAAAAGGCAATCAGTCTGGGCAGGTTATTGCTCTTTACCAACATATCGTTAGAAACGTTAGTGATGAACATGGACGGCCTCATGCCTTTTAAGTTCGACGGATACTGCTCGAAAAATGCCCATACGCCCAGAATCTTCTCAATCAACGGTTTTACCACTTTGATAAAGTCATCCTTGGCCGTCTTATAAAATTCCAGATAGGAGTTGTAGTTGCTGACCTCCTGCTTGACATCGATATTGCTGACCATGGTGGATGCGAGCGGACAGTATGTTCTCGTCACAAGCGCTTTCACGTAATCGCTGCTCTCTTCATTGAGGGCCTCGTAATCATCCTCCAACGCCGCGATCAGCCCGGTATTGACATTGTCGTCCAGAACCATCAGCTCCGCCGTCTCCGTCTTAGGCACTTCCAACACCTTGAGTTCTCCCTTTTCATCCATGCTCAAGACACCAAGCGCAAGCGGGGTGTTGTCTTTCTTTTCTTCCGCCTCTCCCAAAAGCAGTCTGGTCTTGATATCCTCGATGGCAAGGGGAAGCATCGCCAGTACATTGTTATAATTCACGCTCGCCTCTTCAAACATCACGTTCAGCTTATCCGCGATATCCAGTTTGTGCGGGTCACCGTCCTCCAGTTCCGCGTAATTCTTGTAGGTGTACTGGAGTTCCTTACGATTCTGCTTGATGTCCTCCATGACCTTCTTCGGGGAAATCATATCCGTCAGCTTGTCAAACTGGAAATCCACGTTGATGATACTCTGTGATCGTTTTGCCTCCACAAGGGACATCAGCATCTTGAGGAAATCATTCTGCCGATTCAGATAAATCGGTGTGATCATGTCCTCCGGAATGGTTTCCGGTTTTTTCAGTGTGTACATGATCTTCTGGTTGTTGGCATTAAAGAAAGAATAGACCACCGGCTCAAACTTCTCGATGAACTCGTCAAAGTTCCGAACCAACAGCGCCTCGTTCATCTCCTTGATCTTCTCGTCGCTCAGACTGTCGATTCCTCTCACATCTCCTACAAGCGTCAGAAGATCCGGCTTCTCCGGATTGATCTCTTCAAACAGTAATGTCCTGTTTGTCTGTTTGATAATGCTCATGTTTAACCTCCTCTATCTTTCGTTTGGTTTTAAGTCTCTATAGTGAACTTCTATTTCCGCATCTTCCTGATCAAAAATAAAAGTTACTTTTTCCCCATAATACAGATGATAGGCATGTCCTTTTACCAAAAACTCCCGCCCCATCAACACAGTGGCCTTGCTGTTATTCTTAATGATCAGGCTCCGGTCATCGCCCGGCCTTATAATGATCCGCTCCGCGCCTTTTAAGTTAAGCGGCAGGTTACAGGTATCTAAAATCCATTCCAACGTAAGGATTTCACGGCTGCATCTCGCAAACAGATTGATGCTTTCCGGAGGGTAATCGATTCCCTCCCGATTGCGTATCACATAAATTTGCAGCTTTCCGTTAAACTCACTCCTGCGGTTTCCTGCCTCTCTGGGAAGCGCTCTTCCTGCGTCGATCACCTTTCTTCTGTCAAATGTCCTCTTTTTCTGCCGATAGGAAAGAACCACTATGATAAGCAATGCCACAGCAAAGACCACGAGCACTAACCAGAAAAACCAGTCTATTTCCGGCTCCGGCGGCTCTTCCTCCACAACCGGCACCTGAATCTCCACCGTCTCTTCCATATCTCCGTAGTAATTACCGTACAGCCCGTCGAAAGCAACCCGCAGCTTCACTGTCGCATCCCGCTCATACTGCCGGGACAGACGAAGAGCCCCTCCCGTCATTTGATAGGTCTGTTGCTCGCCGTCCAGATAAAGCTGTACGCCCCCGTCTTTCAGATGCCCATCTAACAAATCAAGGCCATTCTGATTGGTGATTTTCAATCCCATATTCGCTGTCCGCACCGACGAAGTGTAGGTATAATCGGCGCTGACATCAATGTCATACTCCGCCGTAAGATAGGCGCTGACATCCATCGATGAATCCGCACTCATCTGTATTTTTACCTCATCTCCCGACGGGTTTTGTAGTTCTATGACTGTATAATTTCGTCCTTTTGATACGTTTACCCTGTCAGCCTCACAGTTTACTGTCATATTTTCGTTCTGCTGTTTTCCAAACAGAACAAGCTTTGCCTTACTCATCAGGCAGTCCGGCAGCTTTACCGACAGTTCGCCGCTCAATCCGCTGATCTTTCCCACGTGAGATGCCTTTAACCCCCACTGTTCAAACAGCAGTTTCTCTGCATAATCTCCCAATTGCTCTCCGTCAGACAGTTCCCTTAAAGTACCGCCGGTCATTTCAGCTGCTGCATACACGGTATCGCCTTCTTCTAACCGCGGCCCTAACGCCACCACGTCTATGACAATACCATCCTGTTTAGCCCGTTCCACCGACTGCGCAAACAAGGCCGCCGATTCCTGTGTACCGTCTTTCGTCTTCATCATGATCTCGCCGTCCGAAATCAAAATGATTCTTTTAGATGCCGCCGTATCATCAAACAACTCTACCGCAGCTGCCAATCCGGCCCCCGCGTTTCCGTAATTCTGATACCCGATCTCCTCCAATGCATCCTCTATCATCGTATGACTGCTGCCCAGAGGTAAACTTACGCAGACCTCATTCTGATAAGCCGTCATGCCGATCTTATATTCTCTCGGCAAAACCGTCGACAGCATTTTGGGAAAATCAAAGGAAGCATACCCTTCATCCACATCCTTCATGGACTGGCTGCAATCCAAGACTACCACAATCTCGTGCGTAGAAGCCGTATTCGTCTCCTTTGCATTGGCTGTGATGTCCGCAAGCAGATAAAAACAGAAGAAAGCCATCAGAAAGACCGAGGGCTTTGCCCTTTTGAACTTTTTTACGGTCCTTTGCAGGATGCAGGGGATCTGCAGGCTTAAGGTAAGAAGCAGCCCGACCGCCATACACACCGCAAGTTTCTCGTTTCCGGCCATCTTACCGATTATCGCAATGACACACACCGCTGCTGACAGGATTCCCGCAATTGCCCGGTATCTTGTTTTCTCCTCCGGCTCCAGTCTCCGATTCTCCGAATCCACCGGACTGAATAGAAACACCAATCCGGCTCCCGCACACATACAAATGCACAACGGCAGGCTGTAGGTAAGCTTCGATGCCACTAAAATACATCCCGCCAGAAGTGCGGTAGAAGAAAACAGGCATGTTCCCGTATGTTTTGCATGATATCCGCCGCTGAATTTTCTGATTGCCATAAAGGGAAGGATCACAAGTATCCCGGTTACAAATTTTCCCATAATTCCTCCCACCAACATGACCAGAAAAAGCGGGGCAGCGGTCATCAGAAGACACAGGGATGCGTACTGATATAAGTCTCTGTCCTCTTCCTCCACTGCCCCATGGATAATCAGCCACTCTGTCATTCTGTCCGCTAACCATCCCATTTCCGTTTCCTACTTTCTCTTGAATTTTGACAGTGATGCAGGTGCTTTTGGCTGATATGCAAACATACATGCTGCTGTATTGGCCTCTGCCCGCAAGGAAGCATTTAATACTTTTACCGCCCTTTCGGAAACCGCTTTGGAAATTTTCTTTTTGTCCATACCATCGTCCTCCTTTTTTCAAATCATTGCAGAAACCGACAAATTTTTCAATAACCCATGCGCGAACGGTCATTATTCTGCACAAGCGGTCAACTTATACAACATCTTGTATAAAAATAACTTTTTTCTCTGCATTTTGAATAAAAAAGAGGAATCGTTGCCTTTTTTGTCAATTTTTTGTAAAATAGATATATAGTCAAACTATATGACGGAAATTAGGGAAGGAGTATCGGGCATGCGTATCCTGATCTGCGATGATGACCACAATATCATAGAAGAACTCAAAGAATATCTGAACGAATATTTTGCCCAAACTGATTCTATCATGCCAGAGATCGCCGCCTTTTCAGACGGGAATTCCCTGTTAGCGGATTCGGGCGCAAACGACCTTGTTTTTCTGGATATTGAAATGCCCGGTTTAAACGGCATCTCTGTGGGAAATGCGTTGAAAAGGAAATATCCCCATGTCTTCATCTTTATCACTACCTACCATGAACAATATCTGGATGATGCCATGGATGTTCCGGTATTCCGCTATCTCCTTAAACCTCTGGATAAAAAACGCCTGTTTCGGAATTTGGATGCTGTTATGCACGCCTATTGCGACCTCGTTTTTCCCGTAGCCATTGATACGGGAACATCTGTGGTTACGTTATCTGCCGCAGACATTATCTTTATCGAAACACAGGCCAAAGCCACCCTTGTCCATACGGTTTCCGGTACATATTCCACGAAGGCAAGCCTGGTCTCCTGGATGAATACCTTAAGCAGCAATTCTTTCTTCCAAACGCATAAGGGCTACCTTGTCAACATGAGACATATCAAGTCATTTGAAAAAAATTTGATATCGTTTCATTCTTGTGAAGAACAGGCTTATCTGTCCAGAAGAAAATGCAAAGAGTTCAAGAAAAGATATTTTTTTTATATCAGCCACACTACCTGACAAGGATACGGGGGATTTTACATGGAAATCGTATACTATGTTATCATATATTTCGTTGAAGCGCTGATTCTCTGGCTATACTGCAATGATTTGTTCACGGCAAAATACACTATCCGTCGAACCTTCTTAATGCTGTCCGCTTTTTACTGCCTGCTGTTTTTTCTGTCCCGTTTAAATTTATATTGGCTAAACGCAGCGGCTTTTCTGATTGCCAACTTTCTTTTTATTTGTTTTTTATATGACAACAGTTGGTCTACGGCTCTGTTTCATGCCGGAATTACCACTGTTGCCATGACTCTCGGAGAACTGTTTTCGTTTTCTTTTTTTCCGAATTTTGCCAAACATTTTTATGACACATCCCGTAATGTTACGTTACTCATCATTTACGCCCTTTCTAGCAAACTCATCTATTTTCTTATCATTTACCTGTTGTCCCATCTGCCCATAATCCGCGCAGACAAAAAAGCGGCCGGAGGCCGCGGTTCTCTTGTGCTTGTACCGATTCCTTTTGTTACGTTTTTTATCACCATCACGCTTTCTACCATCTATCATACAACCGATATTTCCGCCACTCTCAACAATATGATTGCTGTCTGCTCTATCCTTCTTCTTTCGCTCAATCTGCTCATCTGGTTCTTTTTCAGCCTCACGCAGAAGCGGAATCAGGAGTTTACGGAATTACAGCTCAGTCTTGTGAAGGAAAACGACTTGGCGGAATATTACAAAATGTTGAGCAACCAGAACGAAAACAGAAGTATTTTGATCCATGACATCAAAAATAATCTCTTTACCATCGCCAATCTTGCCAAACAAAACCAGACGACGGAAATCATTGATTACATCGACAAACTCGTGCAGACCTCCAACCTGCAAAGCTCGGACAGCCTGCGGATATGCAAAAACAACACCCTGAATGCCATTCTCTGCCGCTACAAAGAAGAATGCAAGAAACGAAATATTGACTTTGTAATCGACCGGTTGGATAACAGTCTTGACGTTATGACTGCCAACGATTTAACCGCACTCTTTTGTAATCTCCTCGATAATGCCATGGAAGCCGCAGAATGCGTTCCCGATTCCTATATTATCCTCAATATCTTAAAGCAGGAAAATTCTCCTGAAATTTTACTTTCTATTGAAAATTCCTGCCTCAATAACCCCTTAACCACATCCGGGAAACTGCCCTCCCACAAAAAGGACAGCTCTCGTCATGGATTCGGAATGAAGAGCGTGCGGCGCACGGTTAACCGCTACGAGGGCGATATAGAGTTTTTCTATAGGAAGGAAACAGGGACTTTTTGTGTGGTGGTTAAAATAAATGCGTGATACAAATTCCTTATTGTCACTCTATATAACCCCCATCAATACTCCCTTTTTATCAAAAAATCTTTCCGTTGTTTAAAACTCTTATCTACATTATTATAAGACAACAATCTTTCCACAATAGAAAAAAGCGACGTAATAATTATAACAATGAGTTTCATATCACACCTCTCCTTCTATAATAATTAATATATTTTCTTACTATTTTCTTGTTATGAAATACAATTTGCCAAAACACTACAAATCACATTAAAAAGTAATGTCAATATAATATTCAAAGCAACCCGTTTTTTTCTATTTTTTTGCTCAAACTGTAATTTTTGCATTAAATTTTGGTCACCATTTGTGATATTAAATATGTGTCCTTCTTCGTCTGCTCTTAAAGTAGTAAATACAATATTTGCCACTATCATGGATATTTTATAAACAAACATGCAAACCACTGTGCAAATTACAGCACTCCAAATTAAAATGCTTAAATCCCCTATCTTCATCTGGCTTACTAAGTCAATATTAAATCCTAATAATATATTATGTATTATTTCCATCATGCACATAATAATTACAAATGTTGTAATGTAATTTATTGCATATGCAAAAACTCGGCTATATTTTTTCACAAAAGAATATCCTTTTGAGTATTCCTTTTCAGATATTAGCAACCCGTCTTGCCATTGTTCAACGATTCTTAATAATTCATCTCCTAATATTGCATTAATAAAATCAACCCTTGCCACAATCGGACATACTTCCTGCTCTAGTTTATCTACCTCTTCTAATTTCCCCGAGACAACCAAATTAAGCATTTCTTCTGCTCTAATTTCATCTGCAATTCGAACAGACAATGTGTGCCTTTGCGGCAATGGATAACTCGGTAATTTTGCATTATATTCCCACACTATCAAAATACTACTAATTGATTGTTCAATATTGAAATCATAATTTTCAAATGTAGCCCAACTGTCAAATTCTAAATACTCCTTATTTTTCAAGCTAACATTTACATTAATTCTAAATCCTGCATTATCATAGTGAGCCTTAAACTTGTCTGTCACTTTTCTATTTAAGTTTTTCAAATCTTGAAGACTGATAATTACGTTTTTAGAAAATAATTTAGAACGGCAGTCAGGCTTTGCATTCATAGCATAGTATATAGCTTGATAATTCTTTAAAAACTGTTCATCTACCGTTATTTCCATTAGCTGTGCATCTTTAGTATCCATACTATTATCCCCTTTTACTAATTCTATCATGTATTGTACCAAAATAAAACTCTAATTACCAGAATAAATTTATTTGTCAACTCTTTCGGTGCTACTTTCCACATCTGCACCAACCATCTCCTAGGCCTCCTTCCTCCTCGCCCACTCTTCATCGTCTATCCAGTCGTTTCCGATGTCCCATTCGTCGTCATCGATCCAATCGTCTTCCGCATGGTCATCCGCAAACCTGTCAACTGGCGCTTGTTCCGGTGTTTCGGGCTCCTGCCAGTCCTCATCCTCGATCCAGTCATCCTCATCGCTGTGACCATACACCTCTTCCTCGGACTCGTCGTACTCTTCTTCCGGTTCCTCGTACTCCTCCTCGGATGCTTCGATCTCATTGTGCTCCTCTTCCTCTGGCTCTTCGTACTCCTCCTCGGTTTCTTCGTATTCTTCTTCCTCGGACTCCTCTTCCTCTAACTCTTCTTCGTCATACTCGTCCTCTTCGGTTTCTTCGTCCTCTTCTTCCTCCTGCATTTTCCTCCGATAGAAAAAGATACCGCATCCAACACCAATCGCTAAGAGACCGACAACCACGCCTGTCACAATCCAACGCATCGCATGACTTCCAGAATCCCCGACGAGCGCAGTATCGCTGCCTGTCATTCCCGCCATAGAAACCGGGCTTACAATAATTATGTAACTGGAGGCATGTTCCATATCAAAGGACGCAATTCCCCTGCTGTCAATAATGGCATCGCAGATAAACTCCAAGGACTCCTCTTCTTCATTATAATAGAATAAATTTGCATACCATCCCTCATACATCGGATCAATTGCAATCTGCAAAAGCGAACGGAAATCAAACGGCCCGTCATGCGCCAATGTAAATTCCAAATATTTATTTCCGTCTAAAATATCAGCTATCATCTGTGTCGGAACATGCTCCGTCCCCAACTCGATTCCCATATCCACTTCCGATGCGGTTTCCATATCGACAGAGTCTATGTCAATGCTCCATGTGGCATACTTGCCCATCTGTAACAGCAGATCCAAATTCTGGTCTTTGGCCATCTGCAGATTTTCAGGTGTCAAAACAGTGGTGTCTTCCATAGCCATCGTTACGGCAGGTTTTGAAGCATTCTCCACCGATTTGTGTTCCTGCTTCCCCTCCACTACTTTTGTCTCTGTATCAACTCCTGTGCTTTCCGCCTTTGCATCTGCATCTTTGCGATCTGCCTGGGCAGGTTGATTCTTGCCCGCTGATTTTGATGTAGATTGACTGCTGCCTGTCCCCTCCTGTGAAGACTGCCCGCTATCAGTACCACTCGGGTTCGACTGCCCGCCGTCTGCTCCATTTTGCGCTGCCTGTCCGCTACCCGCACCGTTCTGTGCTGTCTGTCCGCCGCCTGCAACGTTTTGTCCTGTCTGCCCATTCCCCGCATCATTCTGGGGTGTCTGATTGTCTGACGGTTGCTGTGAAGACGAACTGCTGTCTGATGATGCACTCGGCTTTTTGTCCTTATTTGACGAAGACGGTTTCGGCAATTCTTTCAAAGGCGCACCGGTGGATGTGCCGCTTCCGCTTCCCGTTCCTGTACTGCCACCTGATGTCGTACTGCCACTCGACGTTGTGCCACTTCCGCTTCCCGTTCCTGTGCTGCCTGAGTTTGTGCTGTCACTCGATGTCGTGCCGCCCGACGTTGTCCCGCTTCCTGTTCCTGTACTGCCTGAGTTCGTGCTGTCACTCGATGTCGTGCCGCCCGACGTTGTACCACTTCCGCTTCCTGTTCCCGTACTGCCACCTGATGTCGTGCTGCCACTCGACGTTGTGCCACTTCCCGTTCCTGTACTGCCTGAGTTCGTGCTGTCACTCGATGTCGTGCCGCCTGTGTTTGTGCTGTCACTCGATGTCGTGCCGCCCGACGTTGTACCACTTCCGCTTCCTGTTCCCGTACTGCCACCTGATGTCGTGCTGCCACTCGACGTTGTGCCACTTCCAGTTCCTGTGCTGCCTGAGCTTGTGCTGCCGCCTGAGGTTGTTCCGCCTCCCGTGGGCGTATCGTCTCCCTCATCCGGCCCTGACGACTCGCCGACTACCTGCACGACAAACGGAATGTGGCCTACCGGATGATAATTATTTTCATCCGGATTATAGGACACATAATAGGTATACTCGCCCGGTTCCTGCAATCGTATTTCCGTATCGCTCTCCCATACAAACCCCTCCGGAAGCGCAATATCCCCCAACGTCGTGCCTGCAAAAACTCTCGGTTCTTCCGGCATCACGCAGTTCGGAATTCCTTTGGTTACCGTAAAGCTGATATTTCTGGTAACCGTGTTATATTTTATGGTATCTTCCGGCGTATATATCGCTTCATATGAATGTGTGCCGGCTTCGATATTTGTATTTTCTTTTACCCATTTCCATCCGTCCGGCAAGGATATGTCTGACAACCGCAGACCTTCCCTATACGTACAGGGCGACAATGTGGGCGTTGATACATCGGGCTGTGCCTTCACCACGGTCACCGTACAGATTGCGGAACCTGCTCCGCTTCTGGTACAGCTTATGACTGCGCTCCCCGGCGATATCGCCGTAACCTTTCCCACGCTGTCCACAGCTGCCACGGAAGGATCATCACTGCTGAATGTCATATTGCTGATATAGTCTACCTTTGAACCATTTACACATGGTGTCAGCCGAACCGTTTTGCCGACTTCAAGATTATTCACCGTTGATTTGTCAAATGTAAGTACATCCGTCGTATCAGGTTTTGTGCAGGGCGACGCAGGCATATTATTATATACCGGTATTTTAAATACAAAACTGTTCTCCAGTGCGCCCGCATTATTGTATGCCTTCCTTATATTAGGAGCCTCCGTAGCAGGCGCTTTGATATTCTGCATATACTGGTGCGTAAAATTGGGATGCCCGCCGTTAGACACATTAAATTTTTGTAAATAAAGCGTATCCTGCCCTTTCAGAATATAATTTTTGCCAATTACGCCCGCACCGCCGCTCAGCGACTTAAAGCGCGTATTCCATCCCAGTTCCTGCGCCTTCTTCAAACCATTCTTAATCACGTCGGCATTGGAACTTCCCGAAGCGCCTACATTGAAATAATTATAGTAACCCTCGTACCCCGAATAGGTTCCTGATATCAGCGGCGAGATTCCTTTTGTTCCCTGTTCCTGTAATACTCGGCTGGCAAGATGGAAGGGACTTACCCCCGTAGATTCTCCGATCGTCGTAAAAGCCTGCGCGTAAGTGCGGCTGTCTCCCGGAATGGTGGAGGACATAAAGGAGTTTTTTAAGATCTCCTGCACCGATTCCGCCGTGTGATAGGATTTATTATAGGTCAGCTGCTCAAACTGAAAAACAGTTGAATCCGTCAGAAAGTTTCTCGGATCCATATAGTACCTGAGGATTCCCTCAGACGCATAACTCCACCCCGGCTGTCCATGCTCACCGTTTTTCCAGGAAGCAGGACTGCTGGAATGTATCAGGCTTTTTTCACCCATTTCCTTTGAAATGGCCGTATTCCAGTCAATCCCCGTCTCCATCTTGACAAACACCCAATTCGGATGGCTACGCTTCAACTCATAAAGAGCATTTTGATAAGAAGCCGGGAATTGCTCCACATCCGGATAACTGGCTGCCGCCCTTCTGGCCTTCATCATTCTGGGTGCCGGTGGAAGCTCGATATACGCTTCCGCCCACTGCATAAAATCTTCATCGGAGGCCGCCAGATATCCCCGCTCTATGTAGCCGGTATACTCTTCCCCATTTTGATAAAAGAGCGTCTGATACCAGACACTGCCGGACTCGTCCAACTCTACATCCGTAATCTGCACGGATTGTCCACTTACCACGGACAAAACCGTATCGGCATCTGACGAAGGCTCGCTCTTCACTTCATAGGTATCGCACAAATACACCAGTGCAAGAATACTTTTATTTTCTATGATTTCCTGAAGGGCGTTCTTCGCCTCCTCCAATTCAGGAATCATCCCTTCTTCCACCGGCACTTCCACCGTGATCGACGGAATCTCTATCTCCTCTTCTGCCGAATCTGCAAGCAGATACAACGTTTCATCCCACTCGGGATAAAAGGTATAGCGCTCCAATCTCGTCTCTTCGAAATCTTCTTCGCTCGCCCATGTTACCTTAATCTCTGCAGATTCCTCTTCCCCCTCCAACCATACCAAAAGGGTTTCCGGAAATAAATCTGTCAATTCCTCCAAATCCGGTTTTTCCATACAGGATATCAGCGCGTCTTCCTCTGCAAGAGGTTCAAAGGCCGTAATATAAGCCGTTTCCGTCTCCTCTCCCAAATCATCTTCTGACACGCTCTCTATCTCATTGGAATGATCTTCCGACATATTTTCTTCCGCCGCGATCGCCGCGCAGGGAGGCAGTAATCCAATAACCGCCGCCATACCGAAGGCAAAAAATTTGATATGATGTGGGGACCGCCAAGTTTTTCTCATAAGTATCTAAATCCTTTCACTTTCGCAAAGTTCCGCATTATGTTAACATAATAAATGTATCATCAAATGGTACATTATGTCAACTTCATCATATCAAATTTTAACTATTATTCTATTATTTTCTAAATAGTGGTGTTTAAATCAGCGATAACCCTCTCAATGATAGAAATATCTTCCTCCAGATCTTCGGCAATCTCTGAGATTGACCTTCCCTTAGACAATTTTTTACTCACCTGTTCTTTGAGTTTATCATTCCGGCCTATTTCCAGACCTTCTTCCCTACCCTCCCGAAAAAGTGTTCTCATGTGTTTTTTCTCATCATATTCCGTTAACAGCATATGCAACACCTCCGCTTTCTGCTTAATCAGGATATCTTTTAGTATTCCTTTTCCTATGCAGGCATCCATAGCTATGTAAATGGCTTTCTCCCTGCCCATCCCGCTTTTTATGTTTTCCTCAACCTCTGCGGAAAATTCCGAATACTCCCATAATCTGTGGCATTTTTCCATAAGCGCCTGATTATAGCCACGATTGATGTTTAGCACTTCGCAGGTACATTCTAAAGAGCCACTTCCACGTCCTGCTGAAAAAGAATCCGACAGGTACAACATCAGGCTATCCGTCTGCATACCGGTGCCATTATAAAAGACAATGTATGTCGGCGTTGGCAGTTCCACCTGGCTCGTACTGTAAATATCCCCATTTCGGGAAGTAATCAGCCCCTCAAACTGTCTTGCAAAATACATCAGTCCCCGCAAGGGCATATTCGGATTCCATGTACTCTGGTGCTCATAGAGATTCAGGTGGCTTCCAATCATGAAGGAAAGATCGTTTTTCATTTTCATAAAAATCACATCTTCCATAGTGACCACTTCCAGTGCATCAGGATCGTCATAGGCGCTGCCATTTAAAGCATTGTACAGATCCAAAAGATCCTTCTTTTCCCGAAATAGGTGTCGAAAAAGCACATCCCTGTATTTACGATTGAAATGCAGCCGCCTCCACCATGCACCACACTGAAACCCTTTGCCCGTATTCCGTTTTTCCATAGATTTTCCTCCATTATACAGTTTTTATGAATTGAATACAAGGAAAACCCTAAAAGTATCAGACAAAAAAAGATTTCTAACTATTCAATCCAGTAAAGTAAGGATTTTTTTCCGATGAACCCGGAAAGAACCTTAAGACAGAAATGTTCTCATATGAAAACATTTCCAAAACAGATAGAACTGTTAATCTCAATTATAGAATATCCTGTCAGCTGTTGCAAGACTCTTTTAAACAAATTTATCTTTCTTTAATTCCGCCCACGCACACCCCGCCGCAGCCGCAAGCAATACCGCACATCCCGCGGGGGTAAACAAAACCGCCTGCACCTCCGGCAAATATGCCGCCGTATAGACCGCCAGATTGGCCGCCGCATGGAAAAGAATGGGGGCAAAAAAACTGCCCTGCCGTTCGTACACACAGGCAAGTAAAATTCCCATAACCGTCCCGTAGACACCCTGAACCAAATTCCCGTGAAACAAACCAAAAAAGAGGGCTGACACAGCGATTCCGGCAAACGCGCCAAGAAAGCGTCGAAGACGGTTATAGATCACGCCACGGAAAAGCGCTTCCTCCGCCAACGGAGAAACCATTCCGTAAAGAATCAATCCTATCCCAAAGCTCACCCCATACTGGCGGTCTGCCACCTGCCTGTAAGCTGCGGAAGTCTCCGCAAAGCCGGTCAGTGTGAGAAGCGCATTTAAACCAAGCGAAATGCTGACAGCAAAAACGACTATTCTAGTCAATATGAAAATACGCGTGCCCACTGAAACCGTTCCTGTTTTCCCGGTTTTCTTCTCCGCCCGCACCTGCAGTTCCTTTTTCAGCATCGGCAATAGCGGCAAAATACCGATCAGCGAACACACCCCGCCCGTCAAACCGGAAATCGTCACTTCATTCGCCTTCATAAACTGTCCGTATGCCCCACCGATTCTGTTCACCGTGGTCTGATACAGGAAAGCCAGAATCAGATATGCCGCATTGAAGGCCAAATAATATAGAAGAAAGGGAAACAATACTTCCCACACTTTTTGAAAAATGGACGAACCGTCCCCACCGTTTCTTACCCTTTTTTCTGTCATTCTAATTCCTTCGCTCCATATCGCATTGTCTCACCATTGTAAAAAATAAATTTGATGTCCGGCAAATCCTCCGGGGCAGGCAGTGAGTCTTCCTTTGTATACCGAACCAAAAAACTCAGGTAATACATTTCCGGCATTTCTGCAAGGAAATCCCAATTCTCCATGCTCCCTGTCTCCAACATCAGATAGGCCAGATGAGGACAGCTTTGCAAAACTCCCAAATCCGTAATCATATCCAAAGAGCCGTGATGCCACCCACCCATCCGCAGTCTTCGCAGACTCGTCATTTTCCCCAAAAAGGCAATATCTTCATTTTTCAGGCCGACCTTGGCGCTATCCACCTCCAGATCCAGCTCCCGCAGTCCGGTAAGCGCTCCAAGCGCCGCAAAATCTGCAATCTCTGTATTCTCCAAATCCAAATTCAGCTTCTTTAGTCCGGTAAAATTGCCCAGATCATCCAGGGAAATCAATCCCGCCGAATCACTCCACGAGCCCCCTTCAAAAATAAAAGCACCCTCCCCATACTCCGAATAGCCGTTTAACCACAGACAAACCCTCTCATCCCCGGCAGCATACAAATTCAGGCACGTAATACGGGAAAGATCCGCCGATGTCACCGGACGCGCCATAAATGCCTGCCTCTCCTCATCCGTAAGCTGCCAGAGCCTTACAAGCTCCTCCCTCACCAACTTTTCCAGTACCGCATCCTTCCACACAATCTCCCGGTCGTTAAAAGAAGCCTCCGCCCGCGCCATGGGATCGCTGCAAAGGCTCCGCATGGCCTGGGTAAAAGGGTTGCGAAGCTGCGGATAATTCCAATCATCCGCACCCACATAATCTGCATTCTTCGCCAAATATACATCCCCAACCATACATCTGGCGGGTGCATAGAGGGTCTGGCTCCTCGCCCTCTCCAGATCGTCCCCATCACATCTGCCCAGATCGCAGACCGTAAAAGTTTCCATTCTTCTATCCGCCCAGTCATGCGATACAGCCGCCCCGCCGCTGTCCCATGCGCCGCCTTCTTCCTCCTCGCTGCCGTCCGTATAAGCAAAGGATACCATAATCAGATATTGTTTGTCACCGCCGTCAAAGACAAACTGATAATAGCATAAATCGCAAATATCCGTCACCCGGTATCTGTCGAAAAAAAAATCCGTCACCCGGCCGCCGCAAATCCTCCTGCCGCAGTCTATCACCTCCCGCTTAAATTCCTCCCAATGACGGTACGGATCATTCTCTCCAAAGCTGTCACAATAGGTTGTCGCCTGAAAGCTCTGATACGGATATTCCTCCGGGTTCCAGTTCCATGCGGCAGGATTCGTGTTCCACTCTCTGTGCATCACCTCGGAATTGACAGTCCAACAATCCTGCACCCCCGCCGCCGAATACAAACGCTCCCGAAGCTGCAGCTGTGTTCCGGCCTGCAGGCGCTCCGGCGTATCCACCCACTCTTTGTTATCCTCCAGAATCGTCCGGTACTCTGTGCCGCTCCCACAGTGTCTGCGCGCAATCCCCCACAGGGTGTCTCCCGGCTGCACGGTATAGATTTCGCTTATTTTATCCGAATTTACAAATTCCATGTAATGGCCTTTTTCCACGCCCTCTGGTTTTTGTGTACGAAGCAGATAATCCTCGTCTTTGACATCGTGCGCCTGCGCCCGCATGGATATCATGCAAAACCCACACAAAAATGCCGCCAGAAAAAGCACACCTCTTGCTTTTTTCTCCATATGACAGCTCCTTCTCTTTCTGTGAATGCCCTTTCCCACTTCTCCCCCGCATATCCCAATCCTGTCAGGAAAATTTCTTGACATTTCCCCCGCATCATTCTATAGTAAGAAAGGCGGATGTATCCGCCGCGGCAAAGGCCGCATAACTGAATAACTTGCTAGGGGAGCTTTTGCTGAGATTGAGCCCGCGTATCAAAATGCGCCGGGACTCTAACCCTCATTACCTGATGCGGTTAATGCCGTCGTAGGGAAGCGTTGGTAACAAATCTGCCGTAAATTTTGCGGCATACGCTGTTGCCGTTCCCCTCCTTGCTATTCGAAAGACAAAGGAGGATTTTTTATGTTCTACAATGTAATTGTCGACGGGGACTCGACCACGTATGTCCCCACCACTCTGGGCAATGTATTACTCATTGTCATCCTTGCCGCCCTGCTCGTGGGCGCGGTTCTATTCGCCAAAAAGCATGTGACAAAACAGGACGCAAAAGCAGAGGAAACCGTTTCTACAGGCGGCAAACGAACCGCCAAACGGCTCGCCTTCTGCGCCATGTCGATTGCGCTTGGCACCGTTCTCTCGGAAATTAAAATCATTGATTTTCCCTGGGGTGGTTCTGTCACGCTGCTGTCTATGTTCATCATCTGCCTGCCAGGTTATCTTTTCGGATTGGGCGCCGGGCTGACGACCGCCACCGCCTACGGCATTTTGCAGCTTTTGGTTGATCCCTATGTACTATTTCCCATACAGCTTGTGGTAGACTATCTTTTAGCCTTCGGTGCATTGGGTCTCTCGGGACTGTTTGCCAATTCCAAAAACGGGCTGATCAAAGGATATCTTACCGGCATCCTTGGCCGCTATGTATTTGCGGTTCTCTCCGGTTGGATCTTCTTTGCGGAATATGCCTGGGAGGGATGGCCTCCGCTGCCTTACTCTCTTGTCTACAACGGTATTTACATCTTTGCGGAAGCGGCGATTACGCTTGTGATTCTTGCTATCCCTGCCACGCGAAGGGGTATTGGCGCGATCAGGAAAATGGCCCTGTCTTGACCGGGCGTTTCCCGAAGATCTGCTGATATCCATAAGTGAGATGTCCCCTTCTGTGGGCGCACCTCGTATTGCGGCAGGCATCGCACTGATTGCAGTAAGATGCCTGCCTTTTCTGTGTCAGTGTGGTATAAAAAGCCACCGTTTTTTTAGGGGCAAACATATAGGCCTGATTATAGGAAATTTCCTGTGGCTTTAAAAGACGAAACAGCATTTCCGTCTCCTCTATGGGCACGGCGCTCCCCAGAAAATCAAACCGGCCGATCCAAAGTCCATAATGGTCATATATCCTCTCCGCGCTCTGTTCATAGGCATTTCCCAAAAGCTCCATGGCAAGGCACTCAACCATGTAGCTCTCACCAAGCTGTCCGTCCTCCGTACAGGCATCCTGCAGCTCATCCACCCCTGCTCCAAGCGTCACCAAAACCGCCAACCGGGACTGCTCCTTTGCATCAAGAGGCGCATAGTAGAGCGTAGGAGCCGCCATGGAAAGCAGCCGGGCCGCAAGCGCACAAATCCGTCCCTCATCCCTCTTCTCAAAATGATAGCGGGTCAAAATCTGCGCATACGCGCTCTCCTCTATATATGGTTCCAGTTTTTCCCGCATGGCTCCTCCCAAAATAAAAACCCCACCTGAACCATTCTCTTCCAGATGGGGATTGTAATCTTACCTATTTTTGCTATCAAAAAATCGTCCGCCCTCCGGACCGTTTCCGTTACGCCGTCATGAACATCTCGTAGGCGCTGATCGCCTGCTGCATACGGAAATTGGTGACATCGCTTCCGCTGTTGCCGCTCTCCATGTTCCCGTCTGCCACCTGCGCATTCTCTGTGACCGCTGTCATCTGATCCTGTGCGGGTTTATCAGCCGCCGCGCGCTCAAACTTCACCGCCGCATCCTGCGTCTGCTCCGCCTGCATTCCGCCTGCCTCTTCTTCCGCACCGGTCTTCATAATTCTGGCCGCATTGCTTCTGCCCCGCTGCATCTGCATCTCAAGCATTCCCCTGAAATCCAGTGTCTGTCCGCGCTTCAGCGGATTTTCGTTCTCTGCCTCGGTAAGACCGCTGTAATCGGTCTTTTTATCCAGAACATCGTCCGAAATTTTAGACAGCCTGTTCATACTTGCCGGACTGATGGCATTCACATTATACACATATGGTTGAAAACTGATTGCTCCGATCGTCATATCCCGTTTCCTCTTTACAAATACATAATTGTTTTCTCTTTATTTATCATAAAACTTATTTCTGAAATATACAAGTAAAATTTTTAACGATTCAGAGCCATTTACCGCTCCGATTTTATTTCCACCTCCACCGCCTCCATCTCCTGCCGTAAGTTCCTGGCATTCTTGTAAATTCTGGAAACAATCCATATATTGGAAACGCCGTCATAGATCAAAAAAAGACCGATCATCATGACCGCCGTATCAATGGCTGTAAAGGGCCTGCAAACCAGAAGCACACCAAATCCCACCGTGAGCACACCCATCAGACAAGCCACCCACCACTTATCGTATTTGTCCCGCCACAGCTCCATCGCTTGTTTCACGTTATGTAAACCATGTATGGCAATCACGATCCCCACTATGATCGGAATTATGGCCAACACCTTGTCCGGCTTTAGGGTAATCCAAACCCCCACCACCGCCAAAACGATGCCGAAGATCAAGTTCATCTGTGAATACATACTGCCGTCTCTGACCGTAAAATAGGCAATCATCCGCATAACGCCGGCTACAATCAGCACTACCCCCACAGCCGTACAGACAATCCGCATGGAAAGCCCCGGACGGATCACCAAAACCAACCCGAGAATGATGCACAGAAACGAAGAAATCACCACATTCGTCTTGATTTTTTTCAATAAACCCTCCATTCTCAACGCTCCTCTCTCCTATTTTTCAAATACCGCGCCAGACTATAGATCCCAAATCCAAGCGAGGCTCCAAAACAATTCAACAGAATATCATCCACATCGAAAGCGCCGAAAGCGCTGAAAAGCTGAAACACCTCTATCCCCAACACAAACACGAAGGCATTTAAGAGCATCACAAAAAAACGATTCCCCTCCTCTGCCACCATGGGAAACAAAAATCCAAAAGGGACAAAGACCAGTACATTGCCCGCCAGATTCTCCACACTGTTCAGTTTGTACGCATAATCTATATACATTTTTATTGTTTTAAAGGGCATAAAATTTGCCGTGCCAAGTCCCTGCCATATAACTCCTCTCTGCCATCCGGCAGCCACTGCAAGCAGATCCCTAAAAGGATATTTAAATATAATGACCTTAATCACAACCAAAATGTAGATCGCAAAAAGAAATTTTACCCGCCGGCCTTTCAAGATTTCGAATTTTTCCTATCCATAATTTTTTTGAGAATGCGCGGCTCCTCTATTTTGAGTTGGGATGCCTCGTGAAACTGCTCCGCCGCCGCTCTTCCCTGTTCGGTCTCCTGTTTATATATATCCTTTGTCTCCCTTTCGTATTCCTCCACCACTGCCATATCCTCCGGTCGTATTTTACGGAAATGGTTAAATCCCGCCACCAGAATGCGCAGACTCTGTCTTGTCGTGTCAAAAGCGCCCTCCTCATAGAGATTGACCACAATAATGCCGATGGGAACTGCAAAGATCATTCCCACCACGCCCGCCACGCGGTAACCGATGTAGAGCAAAAACAATGTCGGTATGGCATCCATCCCTATGGAGTCTCCCACAATTTTCGGTTGGATTACCTGTCGCACCAACTGTCCAATCAGCCAGATGGCCAAAAGGCCAAACATCATCCTGTAGTTATTCGACAACAATTCTACGACCGCCCAGGGAATCATAACCGTTCCCGTGCCAAACACCGGAAGGAAATCCAAAACCGCAATGCCAAAAGCCACCAAAAAAGCATAGTCCACACCCAAAATCATCAAACCGATTACCAGAAGGATATAAACCCAACACTCGATCTTAAACTGCGCCCTGAAATACCCTCCGACAGCATTGCGAAAACTCCTGCGAATCAAATTGAAATGATAGCGCACCGAAGCCGGTACGAATTTTTCAGCCGCAGCAGCCATGTACCCCTTATCCGCAACAAAAAAGTATGCCGAGAGCAGGCACATCACGATACTTAAAAAAATGTCCGGTATCTGCTTCGCCACATTGCCCACCGCCTCAAAGGAAGGCAGCTCGGTCCTGCTCATAACGCCGTCCGCATAGTTCCCAAGCTCCACAATAATATCGTCGATGGTGGCCTGCATATTCGCCGGCATCCGGTTATAGACACCCTGCAGATTTGCGCCCACTTTGTTAAACTCCGCCAAAATCGCATTCCAGATATTGGGCAGTTCGTTGATAAAATTCACGCCCTCCCTGATCAACTTGGCCATGAGCAGATACACCAAAAGCACCACCACCGCCAAAACAGCCACAATTACCACCGCCGTCATCGCCTTGCGTTTGACTTTGAGTTTTTCCTCAAAAAAGTGCACCACCGGGGACGCAATCAATGAGATCAGCCACCCAATGATAAACGGCATAAAGAACCAGATACATTTGGGAAGCAGAAAAATACATAAAAGCACAACCGCCAACGCGGTAAACAGATTCAGCACTACTTTTAAATATATCCTGATCGCCTTTCTCATAAACACTCCCTCCGTAATTTCTGTCTGTGGCCTGTACGATCAGATTGTGCCCTGTACAAGCGAATCTATCAGGTCGTATATCTCCTCTCTCCCCTGCTTATTCAGGGAAGAATATGGTATGACAATCGTGTCATCCGCAACGTCAAGTGTGTCACAAATCAACTTTTTCTGTTTGGCCACCTGGCTGCGCTTGATTTTATCCAACTTTGTGGCTATGATAACAGGTTGATATCCCCGGCTCATAATCCAGTCATACATCATCCTGTCATTCTCCGAGGGCGCATGCCTGATATCCACGAGCAGGAAAATCGCGCAGATTTTCTTTGACTGGTGCAGATAATCCTCGATCATCTTGCCCCACTGGGCCTTCACCTTCTCGTTTGCGGTGGCGTACCCATAGCCGGGCAGGTCCACAAAGTACATTTCGTTATTGATGTTATAGTAATTGATCGTCTGCGTTTTTCCGGGCGAAGAACTGGTCCGGGCAAGTGCTTTGCGGTTCATCAGGCCATTAATCAGGGACGATTTTCCCACATTGCTCTTACCCGCGAAAGCGAACTCCGGCAGCTTATTTTCGGGCAGCTTACTGGTGATCCCGCACACAGTCTCCAAATTTACGTTTTTTATGACCATTTTTCTATCTCTCCATTGGCGCTGTTTCTGCTTTGCAGAAGCGCTCCTCTATGTCAGCAGGGCGTGTTTCGCCACTTCCTCCATGGTTTCCACAAAGAGAATCTCCAACCCCTCTTTGATCTCCTCCGGGATCTCTTCAATATCCTTCTCATTCTCCTTTGGAACTAATACCGTCTTTACTTCCGCCATTTTTGCGGCCAGTATCTTTTCCTTCAATCCGCCTATGGGAAGTACCCTGCCCCGCAAAGTGACTTCTCCGGTCATCGCCAGATCCGCGCGCACCGGTGTCTGGGTCACAGCCGAGAGCAGCGCCGTAGCCATGGTAATGCCGGCTGAGGGTCCGTCCTTCGGCACCGCCCCTTCCGGAATATGAATATGAAAATCTTTCTTCTTATAAAAATTATCCGATATTTTATATGTTCCGCTGACGGAGCGCACATAACTGAGCGCTGTTTTGGCGGATTCTTTCATCACATCCCCCATTTGACCTGTCAAGTCAATCTTGCCTTCTCCAGGCATCATGTTGACTTCAATCTCAAGGGTGTCTCCTCCCACACTGGTCCAGGCCAAGCCTCTGACAATGCCAACTGCCGGTTTCTCATTGACCTTCTCCTGCCGGTACTTCGGTTTGCCCAGATAATGTTCCAGATTTTCAGGAGTCACATTAACTTCCTCAGTCAATTTTTCTTTCCTGCGGGCGAGAATCTCCCTGGCCTCCTTTCGACAGACCGCTTCGATCTGACGCTCCAAGCCTCTGACGCCCGCCTCTCTGGTGTAGAAGCGAATGACATCCCGGATCGCTTCGTCACTGAACGCAAGCTCCCCCGGCCTGATCCCGTTCTTCTTAAAAGCTTTCCCCACCAGATGTTCCCTCGCAATATGGAACTTCTCATTAGCAGTGTAGCTGTTTACCTCAATGATTTCCATCCGGTCAAGAAGAGGCCGCGGAATCCCGTCACGGCTGTTCGCCGTGGCGATAAAAAGCACTTCGGACAGATCAATGGGTATCTCCACATAATGATCCCGGAACGCATAGTTCTGCTCTCCGTCAAGCACTTCCAGAAGTGCGGAAGAGGGATCCCCCTTATAGTCACTGCCAAGCTTATCAATCTCATCCAGAAGCATCAGCGGATTTTTCACGCCCGCCTGCTTCAGAGCCGCCACCACCCGGCCCGGCATGGCTCCCACATAGGTCTTGCGGTGTCCCCTGATCTCCGCCTCATCCCGCACGCCGCCAAGACATATCCTCACATACTGCTTTTTCACCGCCTCCGCCACGCTCTTTGCCACGGAGGTTTTTCCCGTGCCGGGCGGTCCCACCAGACAGATGATCTGGCTTCCGGCCTTTCCCGTCAGCATGCGCACAGCCAAAAATTCCAACACTCGCTCCTTCACCTTTTCCAGACCATAGTGCTGTTCATTCAAGATCTTTTCCGCCCCGGCAAGGTCTTTGCTGTCCTTTGACGCCTTATCCCATGGCAGCTCCAACAGCGTCTCAATATAAGCCCGCTCCACCGCGCTCTCGGAACTGCTGCCGATCACATTTTTATAACGGGTAATCTCCTTGCGTATCTTCTCTTTCACCGCAGGCTTCGCTTTCAGCTTCTCCACTTCCGCCAAAAACTGTTCCACATCGGAGTCGGTATTGTTCTCCCCCAGCTCCTCCTTGATATACTGCATCTGTTCCCGCAGAATATAGTCCCGCTGGTTCTTGTCAATCCGTCCCCTGATATCCTTAGCCAGACTGTTTTTAATTCGGATGATTTCCACTTCTTTGGCTAAAATCCCCGTCAGGACGGTAAACCGCTCCCGCACCGATATGGCTGCCAAAATCTGCTGTTTGTCAGCCACCGAAAGGGGCATGTTGATGGCGATGCTGTCAAGAAGCTTTCCCAGCTCCATCCCTTCCTCAATCTGATCCTGCACCGCCTTGCCTACCTTGGGATAGCAGAGTCCATAGGCCGCAACAGTTTCTTTGACCGTCCTGGTCATTGCCTCCGCCGCCGCCTCGTCGATATCCGCATTGTCGTCCATTTCATACGACACCTGTGTCATGATACCGCTATCCGACTGTGTAAACTCCTGAATACGCGCCCTTGAGATTCCTTCCACCAACACGCGAAGCGTGCGCTCAGGGAGTTTGCTTACCTGCCTGATCAACGCCACCGTGCCCACGTCGTAGATATCATCCCTGCCCGGATTCTCCTGATTGATATCCTTCTGGGTTACCACCAACAATAACTGCTCTCCCAACATTGCCTGCTCCACGGAGGAGACAGACATATCCCTGCTCAAATCAAAATGAATCACCATGCCCGGCAAAATCGTCAGTCCCCTGAGTGTCACCGCAGGAAGCAGTTTGTTCCCATTCTCCATATCATCATTCCTTTTTCACTGGTATCAGAAACGCCGCCAAGGTTCTGGCGACGTTTTTTTATCATTTCGCTTGTAACAATCTATCCCGATATCTCAGGCGCGGCTTCTCATCACCATCCACCGCCTTCTTTGTCAGAATACACTCTGCAATGCTGTCGTCCGAAGGGATCTCGTACATCACATCCATCATCACCTTCTCCACGATTGATCGGAGTCCTCTCGCTCCCGTTTTCCTGTCGTGGGCCAGTTTTGCAATCTCCTCCACCGCGTCATCCTCCACGGAGAGTTTCACTTCATCAAATGCAAACAGTTTCTTATACTGCTTGATCAGCGCATTCTTTGGCTCTTTCAATATGCGGACCAAAGCCTCCTGATCCAGTCCGTCCAAAGCCACCGTCACCGGCACTCGGCCGATAAACTCAGGAATCAGCCCAAACTTCATCAGATCCTGGGGCGTCACTTCCTTTAAGATCGCCCCGATCTCCTTACCGCTCTTCTCCGCAACCTGTGCGTTGAAACCGATGGAGTGGCGGTCTAAGCGTTCCTCCACAATCTTATCCAACCCGTCGAAAGCGCCGCCGCATATAAAGAGAATATTTGACGTATCAATCTGTAACAGTTCCTGATGAGGATGCTTCCTGCCTCCCTGCGGCGGCACGCTCGCCACCGTTCCCTCAATGATCTTAAGAAGCGCCTGCTGAACGCCCTCTCCGGACACATCTCTGGTGATGGAAACATTTTCACCCTTCTTTGTAATCTTGTCAATCTCATCAATGTAAATGATGCCGTACTGCGCCCGCTCGATGTCATAATCCGCCGCCTGAATCAGCTTGAGAAGAATGTTCTCCACATCCTCGCCCACATAACCTGCCTCCGTGAGCGTTGTCGCGTCCGCGATCGCAAAAGGAACATTGATGATCTTTGCCAGCGTCTGCGCCAGGTAAGTCTTGCCGGAACCTGTGGGGCCGATCATGATAATATTGCTCTTTTGCAGTTCCACCTCATCCTCATCCCTGGGTGCCGTCACTCTCTTGTAGTGATTGTAGACGGAGACAGCCATCACTTTTTTGGCCTCCTCCTGCCCGATCACATACTCGTCGAGGAAGCTTTTGATTTCCACCGGCTTTAAGAGATTGATCTCCAACTCTTCCGTTTCCGGGTCGTCCTCGTACTCTTCCTCTATGATATCCGCGCAGATGTCCACACACTCGTCGCAGATATAGACGCCGCCGGGTCCGGCAATCATCTTCTTGACCTGATCCTGCGTCTTATTACAAAAAGAACATCTCACTTTTTCCTCAGAAATCTTTCCTGCCATTTTAATCCTCATTCTGCATCAAAATATTGCCTATGACTGTTCATCAGTGTTGGCGTGACTGGTGATAATGCGGTCAATCAGCCCATACTTAAGCGCTTCCTCCGCACTCTTCCAGTTATCTCTCTCCGTATCCGCCATGATCACCTCAAAATCCTGCCCCGTGTTCTGCGCCATGATTCTGGCCATCTTTTCCTTGGTCGCAAGGATATGTTTCGCCGTAATCTCAATCTCCGTGGCCTGTCCCTGCGCGCCGCCCGCCGGCTGGTGAATCATAATTTCCGCATTGGGCAGAGCCATTCTCTTACCCTTCGTGCCGCCTGCAAGGAGGAACGCCCCCATACTGGCCGCCATACCGATACATACGGTGGACACGTCGCATTTGATAAACTGCATCGTATCATAAATCGCCATACCGGCAGTAATCACACCGCCGGGGCTGTTGATGTAAAGACTGATGTCCTTCTCCGGGTCCTCCGACTCCAAAAAGAGAAGTTCCGCCACAATCACGCTGGCGCTGGCATCATTTACTTCCTCTCCCAGAAAAATAATTCTCTCTTTTAACAGTCTTGAATAAATGTCATAGGAACGTTCTCCCTTAGATGTCTGTTCAATGACATAAGGTATTAAAGCCATAGGTTGCACCTCCATCAAATGTAATTGCGTTATTTCTTTGCCTTGCTCTCTTTCGCATTCTCCGCAATGAACTCAGCTGCCTTTCTGACTGCCAGATCCTGCATAATGCCTTTTTTATCGCGCTCCCTCATCAGTTCCCTGACTTTATCCACCTCCATCTGGTAGACATCCGCCATGGTCTTTAGCTCTTCCTCATAATCTTCCTCGGTGGCTTCCAGATTCTCAGCCTTAGCTACCGCCTCCAGTACAAGTCTGGAACGAACACGCTCTTCGGCCTGCGGCTTCACCTGCTCCACCATCTGCTGATAGTTTGATCCGGTAAGCTGTAAATACTGCTCCATGGAAATGCCCTGCATGGTAATGCGCTGTGCAAACTCATCCACCATCTGCTTCTGCTGGGTCTCAAGCATAGCCTCGGGAATCTCCATCTCGGCATCCTCTACCGCTGCTTTCACCGCCGCTTCTTCTCTCTCTCTCTTCGCATCCTTTGTCTTCTGCTCCTGCAGATTTTTCTTCACATCCTCACGATACTCGGCAAGGGTGTCAAACTCGGATATGTCGCTTGCGAACTCGTCGTTTAACTCAGGAAGCTCCTTCTTGCGGATCTCCTTCACCGTGCACTTAAAGACTGCCTCTTTTCCCTGTAAGTGCTCCGCCTGGTAATCCTCGGGGAAGGTAACTTTCACTTCCGTCTCCTCGCCGATCTTCGCGCCCACAAGCTGCTCCTCAAAACCCGGAATAAATGCGCCGGAACCGATGGTCAGGGGATAGTTCTCTCCCTTTCCGCCCTCAAAAGCCTCGCCGTCCACAAAGCCCTCAAAATCCAGCGTAGTCATATCGCCGTCCTCCACCGGGCGGTCATCCACAGTGATATTTCTTGCGTTATTCTCGCGCTCTCTCTCGATCTGCGCGTCCACTTCCTCCTCGGTCACTTCCGTCTCGATCTTGTCGATCTTCACACCCTTATATTTGCCAAGCTTCACTTCCGGCTTGAGGGCAACCGTAGCCGTAAAGACAAAGGGCTTGCCCGCCTCGATCTGGGTCACCTCAATCTGCGGAGAGGAAACGATCTCCTCCTCGCACTCGTCGAGCGCTTTATCATAGGCATCGGGAATCATGATGTTTGCCGCTTCCTCAAAAAACACCTCTTTCCCGTACATCTTCTCCACCATCTGGCGGGGCACTTTACCTTTACGAAAGCCCGGTATGCTGATTTTGTTCTTCTGCTTCTGATATGCCTTCTCGATGGCCTTCTCAAACTCCTCCACGCCGGTCTCGATCGTCAGCTTCGCCATGTTTTTCTCTAATTTTTCCACCTGTAAACTCATGCTATAGGTTCCTCCTTCAATTCCTCTGTCAGCTATCTTTTCTATATAAATTAAACTCCGCGAGTTTCTAGCTACAGTCACCAAAACATTATAGCACAAGGTATTGGAAAATGCTAGATAAAAAATGCGAAAACACCCCGCCTGTGTTTTCACAAGCGAGGTGTCCCCGTTTCGCTGTTGTTACTTCATCTGCTCTTCCTGCTTCTTGATCATTCTACGAACCATCTCACCGCCGATAGAACCTGCCTCCTTGGAAGTCAGGTCGCCGTTGTAACCCTCTTTCAGGTTTACACCGAGCTCAGACGCAACCTCAGTTTTGAAACGATCCATAGCGGCCTTTGCCTCAGGAACTTCTACTCTATTGGTCTTGTTGCTTGCCATTTCTTTTCACCTCCGAAATACTTTGAATCTTTTGATTCTTTATCTATATTTGAGACAAGCGCATTCTCCGTGCGCTTGTCCTCTCGGCTTTCGCTGTTTGGATGCACACTTCGTTTGCCGCTTATCTTGATGTTAGTATGTTCGGATGAAAAGAATTTATTATAGTATTTTTTTCCAGTTATTTTTATTGAAATACAATCTTCTTCGCCATCGCGTCCGCCGCCTCTTTCCCCTGCAGCTTCTCCAGTATGGCAAGCCCGAAGGGAATCGCCGCGCCCATGCCGCGCCCTGTGATGATATTGCCGTCAGTCACGGCGGGTTCCCGCATTACATCCGCGCCCTCCAACTGGCTTTCCATGTCAGGGAAGGAACATGCCTTCTTTCCTTTTAAATGGCCGCGGTGTCCCAGAATCGAAGGTGCCGCGCAGACTGCCGCCACGGTTTTTCCCGCCTTCACAAAAGCATCCACCTGCTCCATCAGCGCACCGCAGGCCTCCAGATTCTTTGTGCCAGGCATCCCGCCCGGCAGGACAATCACATCCGTCTTTTCAAAATCCACTTCCGAAAGCGTCTTGTCCATCGTCACCTCCACGCCGTGGGAACTTGTGACGCGCCGGTCGTCCGTAACGGACACCATTGTAATCTCCTCTCCCGCGCGCCGCAGAATGTCCACCACCGTCAGCGCCTCGATCTCCTCATAACCTGTTGCGAAAAAAATTGCTGTTTT
>CAMXPV010000002.1 GCA_947245585.1 uncultured Lachnospiraceae bacterium
CCATGTCATGCCAATGTTTTATTTTAACATTTTCAGTGTGCTCACCTATGCGCTCTGTTTCTGGCTGATGCGAGGGGAACACGAACACTATCTGGCCATTTATTTTATCACCTACATAGAAGTGCTGCTGCATTCTTTTGCGGCCACGATCTGCCTTGGCTGGCAGTTCGGGTTTGCCCAGTATATTATCGCGATTATTCCTGTTGGCTTCTATATTTGTTATACATTGGATATCAGACGGCGCAAGTTCACGATCGCCACTGTGTCCGCGCTGTTTTCAGCGGTCGCGTTTTTGACCTGTAAGTTTATCTCTTTCTTCATAGAGCCGGCCGTGATTTTAGATAACATTGCGCTTGAGCTTGCGCTTTATGTATTTAACTCGCTGTGCGCGTTTACCTTTTTGATTCTTTTTTCCTTGGTCTTCATTTTTGAGATCAAGCTTTCCAGCAATCAGCTCAAACACCAGAATGCTATTTTGGATAAGTTAGCCAGTACGGACCCTCTGACCGGCCTTTATAACCGGCGTAGCATGGATGTGTTTCTCTCTCAGGCGGTGGAGACCGAGTCCAATTTTGCCTTAATTATGTGTGATATTGACGATTTTAAGAAAGTAAACGATACCTATGGACATGATTTCGGGGATGTGGTGTTAAAGGGTGTTGCAAACATCACGACCGAACAGGTGAAAGAACATGGATATGTCTGCCGTTGGGGCGGAGAAGAGATATTGATTTTACTCAACAATGCCTCTGAGGAAAGTTCCTTCCGCATTGCGGAGAATATCCGCCGGAATGTGGCGAACCGCGTATTTGACTTGAATGAGAAATGGATTCACTGTTCCCTTACACTGGGCATTGCCCTTCACAACAGCGAAGAGGCTGTGGAGGACACGATCACCCGCGCCGACTACAACCTCTACTGTGGTAAACGAAACGGCAAAAACGCCGTAGTTCTATAGTTTCCGCACATGGCGGTCACCATGTAAAATCCGCTCCCTGTCAGAAGCGTTTAACTGCGTCAGCTTTCCGCTCTTGTCATAGTACGTTAAGAGCGTGGAGTTTTTAGCCATTGTCCGTCTTCCATCATCCGTAAGCAGATTGATTACCTGTTCCAGATTCCCGGAACGGAGCTGTTTGCGGATTTTTTCATCCCGTTCGGCCTCTTTTGCTTCAAAATCGGCTTCCTGCTCCATGGGACCGGCCTCTGCAGCCGCTCCTGTCCCGCTGCGTTCAGCGCCTGCCGTCTCCGGATCGATTCCCTTGATCTTATAGTATTCCTGCGTGTAGCGCTCCGCTTCTTCCGGCGTTACATCCTCGGAGATGATGGTATCTTCCGGTGACTCATTCCAAATTTGATAGAGAAAATCCCGGATTGACCGTAACAGGTTTTTAAAGAAAGCGCCCATGGAACCGGACTGGGAATTCGCGGCCCCGGTCTTTTGAGCGGCCTCTTCGGCCTCTTTGCCTCCGTCCACACCCCTGCCGGACAGCTCCAACTTAACACCCTGCTTCTTGATATCCGCGCCGGGTTTTTCATGAAGTTTTTTATCCTCGCCCTTCTCCTCTTTTTTTTCCGGGGCCGCCTGATTCTTTTGCTGATCCAGGCTGAACTTTTCCTGTCCCTCGGTATTTTTGGCGGGCTTTAATTGACTGCTGTAGTCATAGGCGGGGTTATCGCCGTCGCCGACCCTGTAGATCATAGTTTATTCCCCTGCGTTAATATAGTTGACCAATCCTTCCGCATCAATGATCTTCTGCATGAACTCAGGGAACGCCTGGCCCTGGTAAGTGGTTTTCTTTGTCACATCTGTGATCACGCCGGAATCAAAATCCACCTCCACGGTATCTCCCGCTTCGATGGCAGCCGCCGCTTCGGGGCACTCCACGATGGGCAGGCCGATATTGATGGCGTTGCGGTAAAAGATTCTGGCGAAAGTCTCAGCAATCACACAGCTGACACCTGCCGCCTTGATGGCGATGGGCGCATGTTCTCTCGATGAACCGCAGCCGAAATTTTTCGTTGCAACAATAATGTCGCCTTTTTTTACCTTGTCAATAAAAGTTTTGTCGATATCCTCCATGCAGTGCTGCGCCAACTCCGCCGGATCGGAGGAATTTAAGTAACGCGCCGGAATGATAACGTCCGTGTCTACATTGTCTCCATATTTGAACACTGTTCCCTTTGCTGCTTTCATAGTATTCTCCTTTGAATCTTATTCTGTTGGATGTGCACTGCTCACTCGTTTCACGCAAGTTGACAGGGACAGGATATTTTTCCGGTCACCGCGCTTGCCGCCGCCACGGCGGGGCTTGCCAGATAAATTTCCGAGTCTACATGTCCCATGCGTCCCACAAAGTTGCGGTTGGTGGTGGACACGCACCGCTCCCCTTCCGCGAGGATTCCCATATAACCGCCAAGGCAGGGACCGCAGGTAGGCGTGCTGACGATGGCACCCGCCTCGATAAAGGTCTTAAGAAGTCCCTCTTCCATGGCCTGCAAATAAATTTTCTGTGTAGCGGGAATCACGATACAACGCATTCCGTTTGCCACATGCCTTCCTTTCAGCACTTTCGCGGCGATTCTCAGATCGTCTAATCTGCCGTTGGTGCAGGAACCGATCACCACCTGGTCGATGGCGATGTCTTCCTTAATCTCGTCAATGGTCTTTGTGTTTTCCGGAAGATGGGGAAACGCCACCGTAGGACGCAGGGTGGAAAGATCAATGGTGTATTCCTCGTCGTAAACCGCATCCGCGTCCGCCTCGTAAATATGGTATTCTCTTGTACTATGTTCTTTCATGTATGCGATGGCAAGCTCATCCACCGGGAAGATACCGTTCTTGCCGCCTGCCTCAATCGCCATATTGGCGATGGTAAAGCGATCATCCATGGTCAGATTCGCAATGCCGTCTCCCGTAAACTCCATGGACTTGTAGAGCGCGCCGTCCACGCCGATCATACCGATGATGTGAAGAATCACATCCTTGCCGCTGACCCATTCGGCGGGCTTTCCTGTCAGGTTAAACTTGATGGCGGAGGGCACTTTAAACCATGCCTTGCCGGTAGCCATGCCGGCCGCCATATCCGTACTGCCGACTCCCGTGGAGAAAGCGCCGAGCGCCCCGTAAGTACAAGTGTGGGAATCCGCGCCGATAATCACATCTCCCGCCACCGTCAGGCCCTGTTCCGGTAAAAGGGCATGTTCAATGCCCATCTGCCCTACCTCAAAATAGTTGGTAATCTCATTTTTCTTTGCAAACTCGCGGACACATTTACAGTGCTCCGCGGACTTGATATCCTTATTGGGGACAAAATGATCTGGCACCAACGCAATCTTATCTTTATGGAAAACGCCGTTTACCTTCATTTTTTCCATTTCGTGAATCGCCACGGGGCTAGTGATATCGTTGCCAAGCACCAGATCCAGATCGGCTTCGATCAGTTGTCCTGCCTCCACCTTATCTAAACCGGCGTGCGCTGCCAGAATTTTCTGCGTCATTGTCATTCCCATATGTGGTTCCTCCTGTTGTCATGAAACTTCTTTGCGGCTATTATATCATAAAGCAGAAATTTATAAAAGCCCTTCCAAAACCGTCTGCGCATAGCCTTCCCGCCCGGCGGCGCTTAAATGTATACCGTCCGCGCAGATCCATTCCGCATTTTGGGATGCCGCCTGTGTCCAATCGATGATATGGACATTCTCATTTGTCTCGGCCAGCTGACGGATGGTAGCATTGGCTTCTTCCTGCCAACTGAGCTCCCTTCCATAAACGGTAACCCAGTAAATCGTCCGTTCACTGCCCAACCGATTAATCAACTCCTGTCCTTTTGCCAGGCTGAATGCGCCGTTTGTCCCAAGTCCGATCACGACCGTCTGCCGAAGCAGCCCCTGCTGTTCCAACGAATTCAGGACACTGTCCGCCGCTGTAAACTGTCTGGATACTTTTGCATCAATGACAAAATCCGGCATTTTTTCCAGAATCGAAGAGGATCCTCCCAACATGACAGAATCCCCCACCATGGTGACTGAAAGGGGCTGTGCCGGTGCCGCTTCTTGGATAGCCTCTGCCTGTGCAGGCGCTGTTTCTTCCAGGGGCGTGGCCTGTTCTTGTAAAACAGCCTCAGGCGCAGCCTCCGGAGGGACCTCTTCCACAACACCTTCCGGCTGTGCCGGTGCCTCGCAGGCTGCTTGTACATCCATAAGTGTACCGGGTACGACGAACAGAAGCGCCGGTGCCAAAATAATACGTAAAGTCATGATTACTTTTTTTACTGCGTCACTTTTTCTTTTCACGATTTTCCTCATTTCTGCGCAAAAAAGTATTTTCCCGTTCACACAGTTCTCAATTGGAACTACGGTGCAGGATAATTTGCACCATACATTATATTCCAATCAAGCATTATAATATGACTTTTTCTAAAATTCAATCTTTTTATTTTATTTTCACAGGTCTGACTTCTGCTTTTGGTGTTTCAGAGCACTTTCCAACGCAGAGTAACCTTAAACAAATCCCCGTCAATCCCGATCTGCATGGTGCCTTCCTGAAGCTCCACAAAACTTCTGGCGATGGCAAGGCCCAGTCCGCTTCCATCGGTGCTTCTGGCGCTGTCGCCGCGGACAAACCGTTCTGTCAGACTTTCCGGCACCACATTAAGTTCTGAACCGGAAATATTTTTCAATTCGATGTACGCCTCATCCCCACGCCTTTCCACGGTCACATAAACTCTTGTGTGGGGCATGGCATACTTAATTACATTGGTATACAGATTATCAAAAATCCGGCAGGTTTTCTCCCCGTCCAACAGGAGAAACAGCTTCTGATCGGGGATTGCGAAGCGGAATGTCAGATCCGCCTCCCTGGCCCTGTCCTCGTATTCCAGATAGACTTGCCGCACCAAATTACAGATATCCACCTTTTCCCTGTGGAAAGTTACACTGCCGCTGTTTGCCTTGCTCACTTCAAAGAGGTCTTCAATCAGCGCTTTTAGACGAAGGGATTTTCGTTCCAACACACCCAGATATTCCCTGCGTTGGTTTTCCGTCACACCCTCCTCCTGCAGAAGGTCGATATAGGTGATGATGGCCGTGAGCGGTGTCTTTAAATCATGGGACACGTTGGTGATCAGCTCCGTGCGCATGCGCTGGCTCTTGACCTCCTCCTCCACCGCCGTGGAAAAGCCGGTTTGAATCCGGTTCAATTCTTCCTTGCAGGATTCAAACATGCCCCAGTCATCCGTAAACGCCGTCTGCAGATTGCCGCCCGCGATGGAGCGCACCGAACCGAGCATGCAGGCATACTTATCCTGGATGAAACCGATATATTTCTTTAAGCAGAAATAGAGAAAAACCGAGTAAATAACCAATAAAAATACGGCAAAAATCCAAAAGAGACTCAAAAAAGCCAGAATCAAATAATTGACTGCCAGTACTTTCAGCAGAGGTACGTGGATGTCCTCATCCAAGTCCAAATGCTGCATTTCCCTGACAAACCGCAGCCTCCTTCGGTGGACGGTAACACGCAGACGGCGGTAAACCCGCAGCCCGAGCCAACGCTTCCGGAAATAGGTTCTAAACCCGAACACATAGACCTGACACAGCGCAGTCACCAACGTATACCACAGGGTGAAGGATGCCGTCAGAAAGAATAGATTGAGCACCAACACAATCCCATCTGCCATGGCGGGGGAAAGCACCGGAAGCAGGCTCTGGATGGCAAAGGGAAGACTGTAAGCCCAATGTTCGGTCATTGTGCACTGTACCATGCCGATGGCCAATTCCCCCAACAGGAGAAAGGCGGTAACAAGCAGTATGACTACGCTCTCAATATGCAGAGGCAGAAGACACCGTTCATGCAAATGATACCCTTTCCACAGGGGCAAAAGGAGCGCCCCAAGGCCAAGAAATACCAGAATCAGGGAAAAGAACTGCCGAATGCCGCTGTTGTAATAATTTCCCGCAGTCTGGGCGGCGGGAAACATGGGGGAAACAGCCTTGATCTGCGCCAACTGCGTCTCCGTGATGGCGTAGCAGATCACACAATTTTTGGGCAGATTCATCACATGCAGACGCATCTGTCGTATTTCACCGATTTTACTGTTGTAGGCAATCTCCTCTTCCCAGTTTACACCGCTGTAAGCGGAATAGGACAATCTTTCATACAGGCTTCGCTCCAGGTAACGGCTTTGCATCACCCGCTGTACGCTCTTTAAAAGGCCGTCGGTGTCGCCGCTTCGCACCCACACATGGGAGAGGGCCCCGTCCTCATTAAAATACATTTTAATATAATAGGGGTACTCTGCCCCTAAAGCGGCATCCGCATCCTCTTCTCCCAGAGCGGTCAGATCCCGTTCCGTGTTTGCTAAAAGGTTCTGACTACTACAGTCAATTATTTTGTAGTCCGTTCGCGCGGCAAGGCCTCCGGCAAAGGAAAGCTCCCATTCCTCAAGGAGTTCATCCAGTGTTTCCCCCGCGTAGGAAAGAGGGGTATCGTCCCCGAAATCATAGTATTCTTTTACGTTTTCGGCAGTTCCTCCTTCCGCTGAGAGATAAATGTTCTGATAGGCTAGCTCAGTGCCCGTTTCCTGTTCCTGAAGCTGTTTGTAAAGCACCATGTTGGACTGATAGATTTCATGCAAAAATTCACTTCCGGAAAGAATATCAGGTTCTTCCGTGGCTGCCTGCTCCTGAAAAACCGGATATTGCGACAAAAAGACCGCATCGGCTGCAAAAATCAGAAAGATGGCTGCAAAGAGACCGCCTGACTTCTTTTTTGCGTTTGTTTTCCTACGTTCCCTGTTTTTCAATTTTGTATCCAACGCCCCACACCACCTTTAAGTATTTTGGTTCCCGGGGATTGATCTCAATTTTTTCCCGGATTTTTCTGATATGCACCATGATTGTATCTGTGTTGATGGCCTGTTCATTCCAGACCCGCTCATAGATCTCCTCCGCCGAAAACACGCGTCCCGGACTCTTAATCAAAAGCAGCAGGATTTTAAACTCTGTCGGGGTAAGTTTTACGGGATTGCCGTCCAGAAAAACTTCCACCGTGTCCTCGTGTACCTCAAGACCGCCGGCCGTATAGATTTTTTCTTTATCGCTCTCTTCGTTTTGTCTGCTTTGCATCTCCAGATAGCGGCCATACCGCCTTAAATGGGAATTGACTCTTGCCAGAAGCTCCATGGTGGTGAACGGCTTTGTCACATAGTCGTCCGCACCCATATTAAGCCCCATAATCTTGTCCACTTCCTCCGATTTTGCCGAGAGCATGATGACAGGGAATTCATAATTTAACTCCCGCATCCGCATCACCATATTGATGCCGTCCATTCGGGGCATCATCACATCCACGATGGCAAGATGAATGGTCTCTCTTTTCATGACCGCAAGGCCTTCCACACCGTCTGCCGCCTGATAGACGGTATAGCCCTGGTTTTTCAGGTAAATCTCTATTCCCTCCCGTATGTCTTTGTCATCCTCTACAATCAAAATGTGATAGTCCATCGTCTCCACCTCCGCTTTCCCCTATCATAACCGAAACATCTAAACAGAAACCGCTGACAATTCTTAATTAATTCTAAATAATGAGAAAGGCACCCCGTCCGGATGACCGGCGGAATGCCCCTAATTTTTTTATACCCGATTCAAATCAAGTCCCTTTGCCTCGTCGCACCCAAGAATGATGTTCATACATTGGATTGCCGCGCCGGAAGCGCCTTTTCCCAAATTATCAAACTGGGAAGAGACAACGATGCGCTCCTCGTTTCCCGTCACGTATATTTTCAGCCCGTCCCAACCGGACAATCCGTTTCCGGCAAGAAATCCACCGGCGGCTACTGAATCGTCCGGGGCGCTCACCTGAATAAACCGTTGATTCTGGTAGTAAGAGGCATAATAATCTAACAACGATTCCGTTGTCTGTCTTTTCGACAGCATATCCGCGTAAAAGGGCACGGAGACAACCATGCCGCTGTAATAATCGTCAATAATCGGTGAAAACAAAGGCGTGCGCGCAAGTCCTGTGATTTTTTTCATCTCTTTTAAGTGCTTATGCTGTTGGGTCAGTGCATACTCTCTCCCGGATGATAATTCTGCCGGCCTGTCCTCGCTTTCATAGGCCGCAATCGTCTTTTTACCGGCCCCGCTGTACCCGGAAATGGCAAAACTGCTTACCGGATAGTCTCTTGAAAGGATTCCCCCGGCAATAAGCGGGTACACAAGAGAGATAAAACCGGAAGCATAACATCCCGGAACGGCAATCCTCTTTCCGCTTTTAATGGCCGATCTGTGCGTGTCCGACAATTCCGGGAATCCGTATGCCCAGCCTTCCTCAGTCCGGTGTGCCGTGGACGCGTCGATGATCACCACATCTTCGTTTTCCACAAGCGCCACAGATTCTCTGGCCGCCTCGTCGGGTAAACAGAGAAATGTGATATCGGACGCGTTGATCAATTTTTTACGCTCATCCGGATCTTTTCTCAATTCCGGGGTAATGTGCAGTAATTCAATATCGTCGCGGCGTTTAAACCGTTCGTTGATCCTAAGTCCTGTTGTCCCTTCGCTTCCGTCGATAAAAACCTTTGTTTTCATAACCATGCCTGTCCTCTCTGCGTGTTCTCATTAAGAAAAACCTTACCAATTTTCAGCTTTCCCACTTGAAAATCAGTAAGGTTTTTGCTCATAAAGTATACGAAAACCTGCTTATCAGTTGTTGATCAGCTTATCCTCGCCGTTCCAACTATAAAGCTTTCTAACCTCCTCACCTACAACCTCAGAAGGGTGCTCGGAAGCCAGTTTACGCATTGCCTTGAAGTGTACCTGACCGCCTGCGGAAGACATGTCAAGCAGGAAATCTTTTGCAAACGTACCGTCCTGAATGTCGGAAAGAATCTTCTTCATGGTCTTCTTGGTCTCTTCGGTGATGATCTTAGGCCCGGTGATATAATCGCCGTACTCAGCCGTGTTGGAGATGGAATATCTCATGCCTGCAAAGCCAGACTGGTAAATCAGGTCAACGATCAGCTTCATCTCATGAATACACTCAAAGTAAGCGTTTCTCGGATCGTATCCGGCCTCAACGAGGGTCTCAAAACCTGCCTGCATCAGCGCGCATACGCCGCCGCACAAAACTGCCTGCTCGCCGAAGAGATCAGTCTCTGTCTCGGTTCTGAAGGTGGTCTCCAAAACGCCTGCTCTTGCGCCGCCGATTGCAAGCGCATAAGCCAGAGCCATATCCTGTGCCTTGCCGGTTGCGTCCTGATGAACCGCTACCAGACAGGGAACGCCCTTGCCCGCCTGATACTCGCTTCTTACGGTATGGCCCGGTCCCTTGGGCGCGATCATGGTTACGTCCACATCCTTGGGCGGTACGATACAGCCGAAGTGAATGTTAAAGCCGTGTGCAAACATCAGCATATTGCCTGCCTCCAGGTTGGGCTCAATGTCCTTCTTGTACATAGCTGCCTGCAGCTCGTCGTTGATCAGGATCATGATAATATCTGCTTTTTTCGCAGCTTCCGCCGCCGTATATACCTCAAAGCCCTGCGCCTCTGCCTTTGCCCATGATTTGGAACCCTCGTAGAGACCGATAATCACGTGGCAGCCGGACTCCTTCGCATTCAGGGCGTGTGCATGTCCCTGACTGCCGTAACCGATGACTGCGATTGTCTTGCCGTCCAAGAGAGATAAATTACAGTCTTCCTGATAGAAAATTTTTGCCATTTTTCTTCTCCTCCATCTAAAATATTGTGAAATACGTTACTTTTGTATAACTGAAAGGGTCGCCCCTTGAGCTAACTAGAGATATGTGACATGCTCAATGCCGCGGCTTAAGCCGGCGATACCGGTGCGGGCCAGTTCCAAAACCTCATAGCCATCCAAAACCGCAAGAAAGGCATCGATCTTATCCTGATCGCCGATCAGTTCGATGGTAATGCTGCCCGGAGATACGTCCACGGGATCTGCGCGGTAAGCGTTCGCCACCGCAAAAATATCAATACGGTCTCTGGCCGACTGCACACGCACTTTTATCAATGCAAGTTCGCGGTACACGCTCTCACCGGGCTTCAATTCCTTGATATCCCGCACATCCACAAGCTTGGCCACCTGTTTTTCGATCTGTTCGAGGATCTCATCGTCCCCTGAGGTGACAATCGTAATGCGGGTATAACGCGGGTCCGCCGTCACGCCTGCGGTAATGCTGTCGATATTGTAACCGCGTCTGGAAAACAGGCCTGCGATGCGGCTTAAGACGCCGGATGTATTGTCAACCAATAACTGAAACACCTTTTTCTGCATACAATCACACCTTTCCATGAAAACTCACAAAAACCATGCCGTCCGATTTTCTTTTGGGCTGCCATTTGGCATAAACACTGTCAATCATTGTAGCAACTTAAGCGGAAAAAGTCAACCGCGCGTCGAAAAAACGTACTTCTCAGCCCTACTGCTCCTCCGCCTCCAGACATTTTTGTAACGCCAATGTCCCCGTGCGGGCAAGTTCCACAATGCTGACGCCCTTCATCATACTGATAAAGAGCCTGATCCGCTCCGGCACATCGCAGATTTGGATGATAAACATATTCTTTGACATATCCACGATGTCCGCATGCATGATATTACAGGTTTCCATGATGTCACGCCGGTTGTTTTTGTTGTATTTTACCTTCATCAACATCAGCTCGCGGCTCACGCTTGCAGGTTCGTCAAAGGTTTTTACCTTGATAACATCGATCTTTTTGTTGAGCTGCTTTTCGATCTGCTCGATTGTCCGCTCGTCGCCGCTGCTGACCACGGTCATGCGGGACACGGTGGTATCCTCCGTCTCGCCTACGGCCAGAGACTCAATATTAAAGCATCTTCTGGAAAACAGTCCGGCCACTTTGCAGAGCACACCCGATCTATTTTCCACTAACACGGAATATATTTTTTTCATACTATCCTCCCTATCAGACAAGATCCATGGGATCAATCAGGCATTCAAGCAGCACCGACTCATCTTTCTCCAAAAAGGCGCGGATCGTCTCCTGTGCGCCCTCCATATCGGCCAGTCTCATAAACCGCAGGCCGTAAGCCTCCGAGAGTTTGGAAAGATCAGGGCTTCCGGATAAGTCCACCACGGAATAGTTGTCTTTGTAAGTAAAATGCTGATACTGCCGCACCATGCCAAGATAATTGTTTTTCAATACCACAATCTTGACGGGCACGTCAAACTGCCGCATGGTAGCCAGTTCCATCATGGACATCTGGAAGGAACCGTCGCCGCAGACCGCCACCACCTGACGTTTTTTATCCGCCAGTTTTGCGCCCATGGCCGCCGGGATGGAATACCCCATGGTGCCCATGCCGCCGGTGGTGAGAAACCGCCCGTTCTTTACGATGTGGTAGCCGCAGGACCAGATCTGGTTTTGCCCCACATCCGCCACATAGACCGCATCCTCCTCCATGGCCTCGGAGAGCTGTGTGAGGAAAGCCGCAGGATCTACATAGGCGGGATCGGGTTTACGCACGGGCTGCATGGTATCGCGGTAGGAGGTAAGCGTCTGAACCCATTCCTCGTAATCGCTATAGGACGCTTCTTTTTCCATATCCTCAAAGATATGTTTTGCGTCTCCCACCAGAGGGATCGCGGGCCCCACATTTTTACCGATTTCTGCCGGGTCAACGTCTATATGGACAAGTACCTTATTCTCCGTAATCACATCGGGCTGGTTGACCGCCCTGTCGGCCACCCGCGCTCCCACCATAAGCAGCAGATCGGACTCGTTCATAGCCCGGTTTGCATAGGGTTTTCCGTTATTTCCAACCATGCCGAAATACATTGGATGTCTGGTGGGCATAGCGCCGATTCCCATCATTGTGGAAACCACCGGGATCTGGTGCTTTTTCGAGAAAGCGCGAAGAGCGCCCTCCGCACCGCTTAAAAGCACGCCGCCGCCCGCACAGATCAGGGGGCGTTTCGCCTTGTCAAGCTCCTTGATCACCTTCTTGATCTGGGCCATATTTCCCTTCACGGTGGGTTTGTAGGTACGCATATTCACTTCGTCGGGATATTTGAATTTGCCCACGGGGGCATTCTGCACGTCAATAGGCACGTCAATGAGCACAGGGCCTTTGCGTCCGGTGGAAGCCAGATGAAAAGCTTCCTTGAAAATCTGCGGAATATCCGCCGCGTCTTTCACCAGATAGCTGTATTTGACAAAAGACTCCGCCGCCCCTGTAATATCCGCTTCCTGAAACACGTCGGAACCCAAAAGTTCACTGTTTACCTGCCCGGTAATGCAGACAAGGGGAATGCTGTCCGCAAAGGCTGTGGCGATTCCTGTAATCAGGTTGGTTGCACCGGGACCGGAGGTCACCGCGCACACGCCGACTTTTCCCGAAACCCGCGCAAGTCCGCTTGCCGCATGAGCCGCGTTCTGCTCCGTGCGAATCAGAATTGTTTGAATATCAGAATCCAAAATACTGTTGTAAAAAGGGCAAATAGCCACTCCCGGGTAGCCGAACACATAGTCTACGCCCTCCGCCTCCAGACATTTTACGATTGCATCTGCACCTATCATAATCTAACCTCTCTTTTCCTTCTATCTCAAATCTGTAAAATTCTCTTTGTCAGCTTCACTGCCTCTGCCGCGTCTTTGGAGTAGCCGTCAGCGCCGATCTCGTCCGCATACTCCTGTGTGATCACCGCGCCGCCTACAATAATTTTTGCATCCACCTGTTGGCTCTTTGCATAATCGATCACATGCCGCATTTGCTGCATGGTGGTGGTCATCAGCGCAGAAAGCGCAATTACCTGCGCATTGTGTTCTTTTGCCGCCGCAATAATCTTTTCTTTGGGCACATCCTTTCCAAGATCAATCACATGAAAGCCATAATTTTTCAACATCAGCGCCACCAGATTTTTACCGATATCGTGGATATCACCTTCCACCGTGGCGATCACGACGGTGGGCATATTTTCACCGGAAGCCGCCTGAAGCAGCAGAGGTTCCATAAATTCAATGGACGATTTCATTGCCTCCGCGCTGGCGATCAGTTGGGGCAGAAAATATTTCCCCTTGTCAAAGAGTTCGCCAACCTCGTTGATGGCCGGAAGAAGAACCTCGTCTAAGAGCGTCTTCGCCTCCAGTCCATGGTCAAGCGCCTTCTGGGTATCCTCCACAATGATGTCACGTTTTCCTTTCAGGACATCGGCGTAAAGCCTGTCTTTCGGGGACAGGGCTGCAGTTTCTGCTGTCGGTTGGCCAAGGCGGATGCCCGTCTCCTTCTGCACCGTTTCCCCTAGCGCTTCCCGTTTCCGGCTCACCGCTTCCATAAGCTGGATATAGCGGATGTCAGCACTTTCCTTGTTTAAGAGCAGATCGGAGGCAAAAGCGCAGCTCACCAAAAGTTCCTGGGAAGGATTTGCGATGGCCATAGTAAGGCCCTCTCTGATAGCCATTGTGAGAAAGGCAGCGTTTACAAAACTTCTCTCCGGCAGACCGAAGGAGATGTTGGAAAGGCCGCAGATGGTGGCAAGTCCTTTCTCTTTACAGTAGCGGATTGTCTCAAGCGTCTCTATGGCTGCATTTTTATTCGCGCCCACGGTAGCCACCAGACCGTCTACCACAATATCTTCTCTGGTGAGGCCAAGCGCATATGCCTGTTTGGAGACCGCCTCGATAATACTGATTTTTTCGTGTATATCTTTCGGGAGTCCCTCGTCGGACAGCGGGAGAAGAATAAACATGGCTCCATATTTTTTTGCCATGGGAAGCAGGGCTTCTACCTTCTCCTTCTCGTAAGATATAGAATTGATCAGCGCCCTTCCGGGATATCGGCGAAGCGCCGCCTCCAAAACTTCCACATGACTGGAGTCGATGGATAAGGGGAGGCTTGTGACACCGCTTACCGTCTCTATGGCTTTCAGCATCATAGCCTTCTCATCAATGCCGCTCATCCCCATGTTGATATCAAGAATCCCGGCGCCGCAGGCTTCCTGGGACTCGGCAAACTCTGTCACAAGCTCCATGGAACCTTCCCGGAGCGCCGCCTGCAGCTTCTTTTTCCCGGTGGGATTAATTCGCTCGCCGACGATGATGAAATTGTCCGAAAGGCCAAACGAAATCGTCTGCCGTTCACTGGTCAGAAACCGTGCTGCCGGTTTTTTTCTCTCCACAAGCGGCAGATTGCCGACAGACTCTTTTAACGCTTTGATATAATCAGGACTGGTGCCGCAGCAGCCTCCGACAATGGAAGCGCCCGCTCTGACAAGTTCCTGCATATGGCGGCCAAACTCGCCGGCCTCCATATCGTAAACCGTATTTCCTGCCCCATCCAATGAAGGCAGTCCCGCATTGGGTTTTGCGATGATGGGAATGGAAGTCACTTCCGCCATACGCCGCACCGTTTCCACCATCTTATCCGGCCCCGTGGAACAGTTCGTTCCCACTGCCGCTACGCCCAGACTTTCCAGTACAATCGCCGCCGTTGCCGCATCGGTGCCAAAGAGTGTCCTGCCGTCCGCCTCAAAGGTAAGGGTGGCCATCACAGCCAGATCACAGACCTCCTTTGCGGCGATCACTGCCGCCCTGGTCTCCTGTAAGCTCATCATGGTCTCTATCACCAACAGGTCCACACCGGCCTTTTCCAAATAGCGGATCTGCTCTTTATAGACATCCACCAACTCTTCAAAGTCAAGGGTTCCCATGGGCGAAAGCTGTTCCCCTGTCATGGTCAAATCTCCGGCGATATAAGCTTTGCCCCCGACAGCTTCCCTGGAGATGGCCACCAGATCACTGTTGATCTGTGCAATCTGCCCTTCCAGACCATATTCTTTTAGTTTCATCCGATTGGCCGTAAAGGTAGGGGCATAGACGATCTGACTGCCCGCATCCACAAATTCTCTCTGCAGTGCGGCCATGATTTCCCTGTGTTCCAAAATCCACTGCTCCGGACATACGCCCGCCGGCATACCTCTTTTTTGCAGATTAGAACCGGTCGCCCCGTCCAGAAAAATCGGATGTTCTTTTATCAATGCCTGAAATTCCTGTTTATTCATCCTGTGGCTCCTCATAGAAAACGGTATCGTCCGTGTCAAAGTTATCCTCCGGCACATCACCTTCACTCTCCGGGTCAATTTTTTCTATGCCCGTGCCGCTCTCCTCGTCTTCCGTATCGTCCTCTTCCTTGTTCAGATAACCGCCGCCTAAAAGGGCGTTCTCCTCCGTGTAGGTAACCCCTTCCCCTTCCGGGATCTCGCCATGAAGTATGGTGATGATATATTGAAGACGTACATTGGTCCTGTCATAATATTCGCGGGCCGCCTGTTCCGAGGGCTCGTCAAAAACTTCCCCGTCATACGCCGCATGAAACAGGGCCACCGCCTCCTTCATATTTTCATCCGCCTCATCAGCCAGACTTTCCACCACCGAAAACTGTGACGGCACCTCAAGCCCGGCCATCCACTCAATGTCCTCCGCAAAGGCATCCAGATAGCCCAAAAGCTCCACTGTTTTTGTGTCTGAATTCTGGTCAATGGCATTCATCTTTTCATTGTACTCAGCCGCCCGCTCAAAAAAGGTATTCATATCTTCCTGATAGGCATTTAACGCCTCATCCTGTCCGCAGGCCGTGAGAAAAAAGGCAAGAAACAGGCTCATGCCAAGTGTTTTATATTTTGTCAAAACAGATGTCCTCCAAATGTATAAAAAATCACAAAACCTCTATTTAAACATAGTAATGATTTCAGGCCTTTTCGTCAACCTTTTCTTTTTGGAATAAAATAGAAAGGATGACAAAAACAGAGCCAGACAACGTCTGACTCTGCTTCCTGTCCGTTTTCCCTTATAAAGCAATTTCGCAGTCGGGTTCCACTTTGCGGCAGGCTTTCAGCACCTGTTGCATCACATTTTTTTCATCTGCGCCGTCTGCAAATTCCACCTTCATTTTCTGCGTCATAAAGCTGACCGTCGCCTCCGCAACGCCTTCCGTTTTCCGGGCTGCCTCCTGCATTTTCTCCGCACAGTTTGCGCAGTCCACCTCAATTTTGTAAGTCTTTGTCATTTTCGCTCTCCTTCCATGATATGTTCCATGCCCATACTGAGAATAGAGCGCACGTGTTCGTCATCCAGAGAATAAAAAATTGACTTGCCCTCTCTTCTGCTCTTCACCAGCTTTGAAGTTTTCAAAACTCTAAGCTGATGGCTGACGGAGGACTGACTCATCTGCAGACACCCGGCAATATCATTGACGCAAAGCTCCGTATCCAGCATAGCGTACAGAATTTTGATTCTGGTGGGATCGCCGAATATTTTAAACAGCTCCGCCAGATCAAAAACCGCTTTCTCCGTATATGTTTCTTGCACCGCGGCACTCCTTTCTCACTCTTAGATTAACATATGCTTATTTGTTCATATTTTAATGTATTGTGGCGAATCTGTCAAGATGAAAGAACAAATTCTCTATGCGGCATTTTGAAGAGACAACCAGTCTACATCTCGATCACCCTGTCCGCAAGCGCAATCGTCGAAGGCCTGTGTGCAATCATAATAATTGTCATCTGCCGCCGCAGCTTTCTCATCGCATCGTTTACAAGCTGTTCTGACTCATTATCCAGTGCGGAAGTCGCCTCGTCCAACAGCAGAATTGGCGCACCCTTCAAAATGGCCCGCGCAATCGCAATGCGCTGCCTTTGCCCACCCGAAAGACGGTCGCCCCGCTCGCCTGCTTCGGTATCATATCCGTTCTCCAAGTCTATGATAAAATCGTGCGCATTTGCCATTCTTGCGGCCTCCACAATCTCCTCATCCGAAGCGCCCAACCTGCCCATGCGGATATTCTCCCTGATACTTATGCCAAACAGATAGGGCTCCTGCGGCACATAGGCAATTTTTTGTCTCCATTCTTTTCTCGTCATATCTGACACACTTTTTCCGTCGATACAGATGGAGCCGTTCTGTATCGGGTACAATCCCAAAAGCAGTTTGGATATGGTCGTCTTTCCACACCCAGACGCGCCTGTAATCGCCACGCACTCCCCGGTTTTGATTTCCATGCAAAAATGCTTCAAAAGCAGCGCATCCTGCGTCTTTTCCATACCATAGGAGAAATCAATCCCACGCATGTTGACCGCTGCAGTCAAGTCGGCATCGTCCACTTTCTCTACATCTTCCATATATTCCGGCTCCCGCTCTTCCTCCAAAAAGTCAAAGATATTCTGGGCATAGGCGAGATAGGAAATCAACTGCGGAAAGTATTGTCCAACCTGCAAAAACTGAGCGGAAAAATTGCCGTACAGCGTATAAATTGCGGCAAGCGCGCCAAGTGTCGTATATCCCTTCTGCACAAAATAAACGCCAAGCAGTAAAAATACAAGCAGACACATGAGCTCAAAGCCTCTGGAACTGCTCTCCAGACAGGCGGAAAGCCAGATGACGCGCTTTGACTTTGTTACAAACAGACTATTTTTTTCAAGATATGCGTCAACGGTTTCCCGGCCCGCCCTGTACATGCGCGCCTGTTCCATGCCCTGCAGCAGATCCGACAGCCGTTGTGTCATGCCGCTGTTGATTTCAGACAGACTGCGGCTCGCTTTTCGCATCGGCTCCGTAACTGCCATATCAACCGCAATCATAGCGCAGTTTACCGCGATCAGACACAGCGTAAGCTGCCAGCTTAAAAAAAGCATCGGCACGAGGAATACCAATACATGTAAAAAAGGCATGAGTGTGCGGCGCAGCCTGGAACCGTAAATATCGCCCATGCGTCCCAGATCATAGGAAACTTTTGACATAATTTCCCCACTGTGATGCGTTTCGTAATAGGAGTACGGCAGCTTCATCTCCAAATCAAGCACTTTTTCGTAGAGCAGGCCGTAGACACGCTTGGCCTCCACGTTGTAAATAATGGCAAAAAAGCGGTAAAACACAAGTGAAAGCGCACCGCCTGCCACAATCCCGGCAATCGTCATGCTAAGCTTCTTTAAATCCCCCGTGGGCGCAAGATCAACCACGTTTTTCATTAACAGCGCTGAAAATACCCCGAACATCGCAAATGTCCCGCTCATCATCACAATCGAAAACAGATATAAAATTCCCCGTTTTCCCATGACGCGCATGGTCCGCAAAAACAATTTCCATGTATTGCCGCTCTTTTTCATATGCAATCACCCTCAACTTTGTTCGTACAATTTTGCATATACGCCGTTTGCTGCAAGAAGCGACTCATGTGTGCCGCATTCCGCAATTTTCCCGTCGCTTACCACATAGATACAATCTGCGTTTCGCACCGTCGAAAGCCTGTGCGCTATGGTAATGCAGGTGCGCCCTTTCATCACATGCGCAAGCGCATTTTGGATCAATTCCTCTGTCTCCACATCAATCGCGGAGGTGGGTTCGTCAAGCAGCAGAACCGGCGCGTTTTTTAAGATCGCGCGTGCAATGGAAATGCGCTGCTTCTGCCCGCCAGAAAGCATCGCTCCGCGCTCTCCCACAAGAGTCTGATATCCCTGTGGCAGGGTCATGATAAAGTCATGAATCTGCGCCTTTTTGCAGGCCTCCACAATCTCTTTATGGGAAGCATCCCGGTTCCCGTAAGCGATATTTTCTTCCACCGTTGTGGGAAACAGAAAGACATCCTGTGACACCAACGCAAAACGTGCTCTGGCCGCCTGCAAATCCCACTCGGCAATCTCCCTGCCGTAAAGTTGATAACTGCCGCTGCCTGCCCGGTAGAAAGCGCACAACAGATGAAAGATCGTACTTTTTCCGCCGCCCGATTCTCCCACAAGCGCAATGTGTTCCCCTGCCCTGACGCAGAGATTCAGCCCGTTTAATACGAACGTTTCCCCTGAATATCCAAAACAGATGTCCTGCAGCGAAATGACAACATCTGTTCCGGCTCTTCCCTCCGTCTGTGTTCCGCCAACCTCATCAGGCATATGTAAAATCTCCTCAATGCGGCGGATGCTCACGAGACTCACAGATGTCTCCACAAAGTCAAACGGGATTCCCACAAACGCTTCTGCCAACCGCCCAAGCGTCACCACAAAAGCAAGCAGGCCGCCGATGCTGAGCGCCCCGTTCCCAACAAGCACAACGGCGTACACGGCGCATATGATGGTGGGCATCCACTGTATCATTTTTCTGACTAACATTGCATTGTTGGAGATACGCGTGCGCTGTTCCTCATTGTCCACCAAATCCACAGCCGCCCGGTGCATTTTTCCCTGAAAATGTTCCTCCAGGCCAAAGCTTCTGAGCACAAGGATTCCGCTTAACACATCCTGCGCAATTCCCGTCATCACATCCGACTTGACACGGTAGGTACCGGTCAGCGCCCTTATTTTTTTAACCATTTTCCCTGCGATCCAAAACACAAGCGGATAGGTCGCAAATATGAGGAGGAGCAGACTTACATTCAGACTTCCCACATAGGCAGAGTAAATAATCAGTGCAGCCACATCCATAATGATTTGGGGAATCCCTGTTGATAAAAGGTTTTCTGTCTCCGCGATATCCGCGTTCAGCTTGTTGATGACTGTCGCCGAATTTTCGCTTTTCAGATACGCATATTCCGTCCGGTAAAGCTTTTCCACCACGCACTTTCGATAAGTCCCCGACACTCTCACACAGTAGGCTCCGAGAAAAAGCTGTTTGATAAATGCGAGGGCAAATCCGGCAAGCATGAGCAGGATAAACCGAGGCAGAAAATCCATAAGAATGATTTCCTGTCCGGCGAGCATATCGTCGATGACGCTGCTGATCACGCTGTTTCCCCACACAATGGCAAAGTGCAGCAGACAGGCGCAGACGATGCCGCCAAGCAGAAAATAACTGTATGTTATCATGTATTTCAAAAAATAAGATTTTCGTTTTTTCATTTTCCTATAAAGTGAAAAGAGGCTGTGAAAATTTTCACAGCCTCTCTGTGTCCTGTCATTGACTATGTAGCTAAAATTTGCAGCCGGATTAAAGTTTGAAGAAAGCAACATCCTCTTCCAATTTCAGAGACATTTCTTTCAGTTCCCCAGCAGCCTCCGCCAACAGATTGATGGTAGCGTTCAGCTCTTCCATAGAGGCGTTTGTCTGCTCTGTCGAAGCCGCATTCTCCTCTGACACAGCGGAAAGATTCTGGATCACATCCACAATCCTGCTTCTCTCGCTGTCGCAGTCCTGCGCCTGATCGCTGATCATGTTAGATTCTTTTCTGGAGTTCTCGATGCCGTTGCTCACATCGCCAAACTTCTCTTTGGTCTGGGTCAGTTTCTGTTGCTGCTCAGTGATAATCTCATTCACTTCCTTCATAATCTGAACGGAAGCCTCAGAATCCACTGTCAACTGATGGATAATGTCTTCTATGGTCTTGGTAGACTGCGCCGAATCCTCGGAAAGTTTGGAAATCTGCGTAGCCACAACCGCAAAACCTCTTCCTGCTTCACCCGCTCTCGCCGCTTCAATACTTGCATTCAGGGCGAGCAGGCTCGTCTCACTGGCAATGGAAGCGATCAAATTGACAGCTTCCTGAATCCGGGTAACAGACTCATTGGTGGTGCGCACAGACTCCTCGATCTTCTTAATCGCACCTGTCGTCCTGTCGTTGGATTCACTCAGCTCATTGATGATCTCAGCGGACTCCACATCGGCCACATGCATCTGGTCGGAGAGATCGTTCAGCTCGGAAACGCTAGACACAATCTTCTCGATAATCGCACCCATTCTGGCAACCTGTCCGGTAGCGTTCTCAATATCCTCCGCCATGGACACAGCGCCTTTGGACACATCCTCAACAGCGCTGCTGATCTCGTCAGCCGTAGAGGAAGTCTGGGATGCCATGGACTCCAAATCGTCGCCCTGTTTTTTCAGGGTTGCCGTATTTTTCTTGATATCGCCGATGATGTTCTGTAACTCTTCCAACAGACGCTGCACAGCGTGGCCCATCTTACCGATCTCGTCGGTTCTCTTCAAAATCCTCTCGTTCACGGTCAGATTCAGATCACCCTCCGCCAGTGAGGAGAGCAGGTTTTCGGTCTGTACCACGACTCTTGCGATGGCGCTTGCAATCTTTGCACAGACAAGAAGCGCAACGATAAGAATCAAAACAGCGATTCCAAGAATCATCAAGGAACTCTGGTTGATCTTTGCGTTAGCTTCCGTAGCCGGCTGTCCGGCAAACACCATGCCTACACAGTTTCCGCTGGCATCGAGAGCCGGCATATAGAAAGCGTAGTAAGTCTCACCGTTGATGGTAACACTGTCGGTCTCGTAAGTCTTCTTTTCCTTTAAAACAGCCTGAATCACCGCGTCGGAAGCTTTCGTTCCAAGAATACGCTCTCCCGTATCCTTATCACGCAGGGAGGTCGCCCGTCTGGTATCCCCGTAAAAAATCGTCACATCCGCGTTGCTTCCCTCTACGAAGCTGTCGATGATGTTCACGTTCTCAGAGATGTTGTAATCACCCTTAAAGAGCATGTCCCCTTCCATCCTGTAAGCGCCGGCATCCAGTGCGTCATATGCGGCATATACACTCTGGCAGAGGTTCTCAAGCCCTTCCATGGTAGTGTCACGTACCATACTTCTCATTGTACTGATGGCGTAAACCGTGATGCAGGCAACCATGATAACCATAGGGATTACACAAAGCATTAGCAGCTGCGCCATAATACCTAATTTCTTCTGTTGTTTCATTTTCCCTTCTCCCATCCCTTAAGTAGCTGAATTTTACCCCCCCCCTACGATTTCCGCCATGAAAAAAATTACCGGAAATCGTTGGACCAACCGTTCCCTCTCAGAAACGGTCAAACGGTGTTTTTAATTATAGCATAGATAAAAAATTTTTTAAAGTAAAAAAACATACAAAAATTGTAAAAAAACAGACCAAAATAGAAATTACGGCCTTACCTGCCCGTCGCCGGTAATCTGGTATTTGTATGAGGTCAGCTCCTTAAGACCCATAGGGCCCCTGGCATGAAGTTTCTGGGTGCTGATTCCGATCTCCGCCCCAAAGCCGAATTCAAATCCATCCGTAAAACGGGTGGAAGCATTCACGTACACGCAGGCTGAATCCACCTCCCGCAGAAATTTTTGCGCGTTGGCTTGATCCTGTGTCAAAATGGCATCGGAATGGCCTGTGTTGTATTTGTTGATATGGGAGATTGCCTCCTCAAGTGAGTCCACAACCTTCACGGAAAGAATCAGATCCAGATACTCTGTCCCGTAATCCTCTGGTGTCGCGGCAACAGCCTGCGGAATCTGCTCCCGCACAATTTCATCGCCCCGAATCTCCACCTGTTTTTCCAAAAGCGCTTTTCCAAGAATGGGAAGAATCCTGTCAGCAATATTTTTATGAATCAACAGGGACTCACAGGCGTTACACACGCCGATCCGCTGTGTCTTTGCATTGATGACGATGGGAACCGTTTTCTCCATGTCGGCTGTCTCGTCGATAAAGATATGGCAGTTTCCGGTGCCCGTCTCGATCACGGGTATCGTGCTGTTCTCCACAACCGAGCGGATCAGGCCCGCACCGCCTCTGGGAATCAGTACATCCACATACGATTTCAGCTTCATAAAGGCAGTGGTTACGGCCCTGTCATTATTTTCTATGAGAAGAATCGCATTTCTATCGATCCCCTCCCTTGTAAGCGCGTCCCCAATCACTGCGACAATGGCCTGATTGGAGTAAAAGGCATCCCGTCCGCCCTTTAAAATGACCGCGTTTCCCGTCTTAAAGCAGAGGCCAAAGGCATCCGCCGTCACGTTGGGCCTTGCCTCATAAATGATACCGGCCACACCCATGGGCACCCGCACTTTTTCAATATGCAGACCGTTGGGACGGTCAAAAGCCTCCATCACCTCTCCCACCGGGTCTGGCAGGGAAGCAATCTGCATAAGCCCCTCCGCCATGGCATCGACTCTTGCGGTTGTCAGTTTCAGACGGTCGAGAAGTCCCTCCGCCATCCCCGCTTCTTTTGCGCGCGCGTAATCTTTTTCATTGGCCAAAAGAAGCCTGCCGCTCTCCCGCACAAGCGCGTTTGCCGCCTCTGTGAGGGCTTTGTTTTTCAGTTCCGTATCAAGGCTTTGCAGCGCTGTCTTGGCTGCCTGTGCTTTTAAGCCGAGAGAATTTAAATATGCACTTATTTCGATGTCTTTGGTCTGTTCCATACCCTGTTTCCTTTCCGCGTTATTGCATTCCTATGATTTCCCTCTCCGTTATGATACGGGAAGGAATGATGTCGTGTGACTCCCACGGGATATCCTCAAATATCTGACAGGCAAATGCCAGTGCGGCCGTGGAAAACTTTTCCGAAAACCGGGCCAAATATCTGTCGTAAAAGCCCCCTCCGTAACCGATTCGGTGGCAAGCTCTGTCAAAAGCCGCGCCGGGCAGACAGAGCAAAGCATCTGCGTTTCGCCGCTCTGATTCCTGACTAATCCAGTCAATAAACGAAATCCCGCCCTCCGGCTCCAAAATGCCATGATACCCCTCGGCAAGATCATCCACAGAAAAAATCCGGTAAAACTCCATGTCACGTCCCAAAACCCGCGGCGCAAACACGGCTTTTCTGTCCGCAAGCGCCTGCTTGATCAGCGGGAAGGTGTCAACCTCGCTGCGAAAGCTGACATAGGTCAAAACAGCCTCCGCTTCTGCATAACAGGACAAATTGGCCAGGGTATCCTGAATCCGGCTGCTGTAGTCCATCCTCTGCTTTGCCGTAAGCAAGTCGCGTCTTGCCAGGGCTTCCCGGCGGATTTTTTTCTTTCGCTCCGCCAGTCCCTCATTTTTTTCCATGTTTTTCACCAAGGTTTGTGACGCTGCCGTCCTTCTCCACAATCGAAATATTGTCAAGCTGCCCCCGCAGATTTGCCCGCACATTGGCCACGTAAGCCTGCCGCAGGGCCGCCTGTTCTTCCTTTTCCTCCGAGGAAAGTCCCTCTTTTTGCGATTTATGGTAGAGCTCGTTAATTCTTGCCGTCATCTGTTCTACGTTCACTTTTTATTCTCCTGCTATGATAAATAGAATTGATACAAACATCCGAAACTATTTGTCACACGCGTGCATCTGCTGCACATACAGCGGCAGATCAAACTTCTCGTCCCTGTGGGCCAAAAACAGCGTACCAATGTTTAGCCCGCTCAAAATTCTGTGAATCACTTTAATGTCTTTGCTGTTTGCAATGACCATATCCACGCCGGTGCTGTTTGCAATTTTAGCTGCCTGCAGCTTGGTGGTCATACCGCCGGTGCCCACACTGCTTCCGGTGGAACCTTTGCCCATATTCATCAGTTCTTCCGTCAGCTCTTCCACCACCTCAATGTATTTCACATCGGGATTTGTTCTGGGATCGTCGGTGTAAAGTCCGTCGATATCGGAAAGCAGAATCAAAGCGTCCGCCTCCACCAAAGAGGCCACGATCGCCGAAAGCGTATCATTGTCGCCAATCTCAATCTCGTAGGTCGCGATGGTGTCATTCTCGTTTACAATCGGGATCACACCCAGTTTAAACAGTTCTTCAAACGTATTTCTTGCATTGTAGCGGTTCAGATTGTCTACAATGGTGTTCTTTGTCATCAGGATCTGGGCAGCCACCTGATTGTATTCGGCAAAAATTTTCTGGTAAATCATCATCAGTCTTGCCTGTCCCACGGCGGCGCAGGCCTGCTTTACAGCGATGGGATTGTCCTCCTCCTTTGCCCGCTGCGGTAAAACAGCCTTCTGTCCAACCGCTATGGCCCCGGAGGTAACCAAAACCACATCCATTCCCATATTTCTCAAATTACAAAGCTCCCGCACCAACACATCCAGTTTTGTGTAGTCCAGATCTCCCGTCTCCCCGTGCTGTAAGGAGGAGGAACCGATTTTCACCACAACTCTCTTTTTATCTGCCATCAAGGCCTTTCTGTCTGTCATATTGTCCTCCCAGAGTATACCACCGCAGTGCACTTAAAAAACTCCGTCTGTGCACTGCTCATTGCCTTCGTCATTGTATCATACTACCGTAAACAGACGCAACCTTCTCCGCAATCAATATCCCGTCCATGGCAGCCGAGGTAATGCCGCCCGCATAACCGGCACCCTCCCCGCATGGAAAAAGACCGCGTATTTCGGATTGTCCCGTCTCATCCCGCAAAATTCTCACCGGGGAGGAAGTTCTGCTCTCCACACCGGACAAAAAAGCATCCCCGTCGCGAAAGCCGTCCATTCTCTGACCAATCAAGTCAATCCCCTCCGCAAGGGACTGATTCAAAAAATCGGGAAGAATCTCATGAACGGGGGCAAACTGCCATTTCCCCTTAATGGCCGGCGCAAAATCAGGGTAGCGCTGTGCCAGTCTGCTCTCCGGTTCTTTCTGCGCATCAAGGCCCGAGCCGACGACAAAACTGCGAAAATCCCCATAGCGTTCCACCGGCACGGCCCCTTTGCCGATCTGAAAGGCGCGCTCCTCCAAATGTCTCTGAAATGCAATTCCTGCAAGAGGCCCCTGTTTTCCATATTTCTCATAATCCGCAGGCGATACCGTGACGATGATGGCGCTGTTGCTGTTTTCACCATTCCGTCCGCTGTAGCTCATACCGTTTACCGCCGTCCTTCCGGATTCGGATGAAGCGTTCACCACATAACCGCCCGGACACATGCAAAAAGAATAGACGCCCCTGCCGGAAGCGGTTTTCGCCGTCACACTGTAGGAAGCGGCAGGCAGGGAAAATGCTGTACTGCCATACTGCAGCCGGTCTATCATTTCCCGCGGATGCTCCATCCGAAGTCCCACCGCGAATGCCTTTGCCTCCATGGGAACGCCCGCATCAGAGAGCATCCGGAAGGTGTCCCTTGCGCTGTGGCCGATGGCAAGAATTACCGCGTCACCCATAAGCGGCATGCCGTTCACCTCCACGCCGGTAATACGGCCGTTCTCCAAAAGAAGTCCTGTCATTTGAGACGCAAAGCGCACTTCCCCGCCCATCTCCTCGATTTTATGGCGCAGATTGACTACCACATCCGTCAGGATATCGGTTCCCAGATGTGGTTTTGCCTCATAAAGAATCTCTTTCGGCGCACCGGCCTCCACAAAGATACGAAGCGCCTCCTGCATTCTTCCTTTCGGGTCTTTGACTGTAGTAGTCAGTTTTCCGTCCGAAAAAGTGCCTGCGCCTCCCTCGCCGAACTGGACATTGGATGACGGATCAAGGATTCCCTCCTGCCAAAACCGTTCCACATCCGAAAGCCGTCTATGTACCTCCCTGCCCCGCTCCAACAAAATCGGCCGATATCCCGCCTTTGCCAACATATAGCCACAAAAAAGTCCTGCCGGTCCCGTCCCCACAATAATCGGCCGAACCGCCGGAGGCAGCGTTGCCGGGAATCGATAGGCCTTTTTTTCCAAACGACTGACCTGACCGTTCTTTTGTCCGCATTTTTTAAGGACTTCCTCTTCCTTTGCCACTTGTACATCCACCGTATACACCATAAAAATATCCGGTTTTTTTCTGGCATCGATAGATTTTCTCACGATGGAGAGAGAAAGGATGGAAGAAGAATCCACCCGCAGAAGCTTTGCCGCTTTTTTACAAAGCGTCTCCTCCTCGTTTTGACAATCCGGCGGCAATTTTATCTGGTTGATCCGAATCATATGACTGCACACTCCTATCCGTTTGCCGCCGCCATTCCGGCCACAGCTCCGCTGCTCCACGCCCACTGCAGATTATAGCCGCCGCAGAGGCCGTCGATATCCAGAATCTCTCCGGCAAAATAAAGTCCTCTCTGCCGTTTTGACATGAGGCAGGCCGTCACTTCGTCGCAGGCAACACCCCCCGCACTGACCTGCGCTTTCTCAAAACCGTTTGTACCGATGATCTCCGTCTCCAGACCGCAGTACAACTTCTGCAGTCTCTGAAACGCTTCGGGAGGGACATGCGCCACCCGCTCCGTCTCCCTGATACCGGAAAGTTTTAACAGTAGTTGATTTATTTTCTTGTTGACTAATCCGGTCAGAAACACTTCCATTGTATCACTTCCCTGTTTTTGCAGACGGGACGCAAAAAAGGACGCGCAGGATGCCTCGTCAAAGTCAGGCAGAAAGGAAATCTTTACCTGGACTGGCTTTCCATCCTGCAGAGCCCGGGCCGCATAACCGCTGATCTGAAAAGTGGGAATGCCGGAGATGCCATAATCCGTAAGCTGCAATTCCCCTCTCTCCTGACAGACCGGTTTCCCCGCCACACAGAGGGTAAGTCCTGCATCGCACCTGACACCCGCCACCTGTTTATAAAAGCGCTCCTTGCAGTGAAGGGCCACAAGCGCCGGCACAGGCGTAACGATCCGATGCCCAAACTGTTTCGCCAAGCGAAACCCGTCTCCGCTAGAGCCCGTATTCGGCGCGGCGCAGCCGCCGCAGGCAAGTATCACCGCCTCGCAGCAATCATATCGGCCCTGACTGTCCACAATAAATTTTTCTTTTTTTTCATCATAGGAAAGGTTCTGAACGGCTTCCCCCGTATGTACCCGCACCTGCTTTCTTGTGAGCTCATAGCGCAGAAGGTCAAGCACTGTGGATGCCTGATCGCTGGCCGGATAGAGATACCCGTCCCTGTCCTTTATCCGCATACCGAGGGACGAAAAAAAATCTTTTGTCGCGGCCACGTCAAATTGGGAAAGAACGGTTTTTGCCAACGAAACCCCGCTCCCGTGAAAAAAGTGTCTGTCCATAACTTCATTGGAAAAATTACATCTGCCATTTCCCGTGGAGAGAATTTTTTTCCCCACTCTGTCATTTTTTTCATAGATGGTCACTGCCGCTCCGCAGCCCGCCGCCCGGATAGCAGCCGTCATTCCCGCAGCGCCGCCGCCGATCACCGCAATTTTTCTGCCCATTTTTAACTACTCCTGCTCTTTGCGCTGTCAACTTGAATAGGATTCCAAAAACAAGTACAGTTCCTCCTCGCTTGCTACATATTTTCCTTCCATGATTTCTCTCTGCAGGGAATCGGGCAGCAAGTCGAGCAAAATATCAGTATTCATATAGATCGTGCTTCGGTCTTCTTCGTATACCACGATAAAGTGATCCGCCACCATCAGATAGAAACCCTCCGGCTCCTTCTCCTTATAATATTTGCAAACCACAACACGGTCCTTGGAAAAGGAAGTCAGCTCGATGGTTTCAAATCCTTTCTCCTGTTCCGTCAAAGGCGGATTTTTGTCAAAGGCGGAAATGGCTTCCACAAGTTCTTCCCTGTTCAGACCGATATACATGACCGGGATTGATTCCTGAGACTCCGTGACCGTCCCCTTATCCAGATCAACCAATTCTACCAGATACAACGTATCCGCTGTCACAACAGGCTCATCTGCCACTGCCGTTTCAATGACCTGCTCTTCCTCGTCTTCTCTGTCCGCCTCCGGTTCTTTGTCTTTGATTTTGACTTCCTCTGCCCCATGATGATACCGGTTTGGATAAAAAAACCGCTCTGCTTTCAGGGCGCCCCAACCGCCAAGTCCCAACATAACGATAGACGATGCCATAAAAAGGCTGATACGTTTTACAAGCTTCATTCCGTTTTAAACCTCTCTTGTCGGATTTCCTGTAATCAGTATCAGCCAATTCCGGTTTTTTATACAGATGTATCACAAAACGCCTATATTTCTGCCAAGCAGAATAAACAAAAATCCAAGCGGCAGCTCCTGTAGTTCCGCCTCCCCCAGAACGCGGAGAATCATGAGAATAAAAATATAGAAAAACAGTCCAACGATCAACGAAATCAAAATGGTAAGAACCGCTCCCACAGTTTCCAACAGCACCAGATTCAAAAGATATGCCACCACGCCGGAAACTGCCGCCGCCGCAAAAGGAAATACAATTCCCGTAAACCAGTCCGGTTTATACTTGACACGCTTGTTGACAAAGATAAAAGCCAAAATCATATAGATGCCGAACAAAAAGACCAAAGAGGCTAAAAGACCATCCACACCCATCTGCATGCGCTGTACCATCAGATAAGCGACCACAACATGTACCGCAAAGGAAACAAGGGCGGTAAGAAAAAATTCCTTACTCATGTGCATTTTATGTAACAACTGTCCAAAGAGAAAACAGAACGTAAACAGCACAACGAGAGCCGCCCCCTTCTGCAGCCACCCGGAAAGAACCGTAATCTGCGCCGTCGGGCGGCCATAACAGCACTCTGACAGTGGTTTTGCCAGGACGGCAAGATAGATGGCCGCCGGGAATGACACAATCGACGCATTGCGCACTGCCCTGCCCATCCTCTCACGCATATTACGGTATTCCTCGTGCTCGTAGGCACCGCTTATTTTTCCGGTCATGCCGTGTACGGAGAGGATGGAAACCGCCGCACCCATTCCGATCAGGGCCGCAAATTTTCCGTAAAAACATCCCCACTGTGCCGTCCGCGTGGTTCCGTGCTGCGTCACATTCATGTAATAGTTAAAAAAGCGCTGATCGACAAGCATAAACAGATTGGAAAGCACCGCAGTAACAGCCAGCGGAATCATATTGCCAAGGAGCATCCTCTGAATTTCAAACCGGGTCTCGGCCCGTCTGCTGTTATCCTGCCCCAGACGGCCCCGCAGCGTTCCCGCATAAATGACATAGAGCACCAACAGATGCAGCAAGGTGACAATCTGGGATGCCATGACCCCCAACATCGCGCCAAGCGCGCCAAAAGCATAGCTGTGCGCCTCCGTCTGTAAGAGCGCCGCCACCTTCTGCCCATAGCCGTTTAAAGCCCTGCCCGCAAGAATTGCTCCCACCAACATGGCGATTTTCTCGATATACTGCGAATGGGCTGTGAGCACGCCAAGCCCATAACCGTTAAAATATCCCCTGAAAGCGCCGATCAGCGCTGAGAAAAAGATGCAGGGCGCGGCCGCCAGAACCGCCATGCGGCATAACCGCTCCAGTACCAACACATCCGCAATCCAAGCGGAAAAGAGAAGCACAAAGAGGGCCATGACCGCTCCCATAACAAGATTCATGAAAAAGGCTGTCCGAAAGACCTTGCCCGCATTCCGATAACGATCTCTCTTAACCCGATACCGGATAATGCCCGACATCGCATGGGACATGCCATAGGATATGACAAGCGAAGCCAACAGGAACAATTCAAAAGCAGGCGCAAAAAGCCCAACGCCTGCATCCCCTATAAACCGGGAGAGCGGAATTCGCAAAAAGAGCAGGATCAGATAGGAAAAAATTCCGGCCGAAAGAATGATCCTATTTTTCAGATTTTTAACCATCCACTGTATACTCATATTTTCAATCTTATCCTCAGTGTCCGTAAACTTATTCTCGTGTGATGCCGAGTCCTGAAAGAAGCGCCTCCTGCTTTTTTTCCATCACATCCGCTTCCATCTCTTCCATGTGGTCATAGCCGCACAGATGAAAAAGGCTGTGGGTCAGAAGAAAGGCAAATTCACGAAGCTCGCTGTGTCCGTACTCTTTCGCCTGAGACTTCACCCTCTCGCTATTTAAGATAATATCACCCAGAACCAACTCCCCACTGTCCGGATCAAAACAATCGGCTTCGCAGTTTTCTGCCACCGAAAAATCACCCGGGGTTCCAAAATCCAGATTAGGAAAGGAAAGCACATCCGTCTCCGCATCGATATTCCGGTATTGTCTATTGTATTCTCTGATTCCTGCGCCGTCTGTAATTAAAAGATTCACCGAAGCCTCATAGGGACATCCCTCGGCATCCAGAACAGCCTCCATCACGCGGGATAGAAGTTCTTTCTCGTCAAAAGAAAAGGCGCTTGTCCCCTCATGCTCAACGTAGGAAGTCATAGTATAATTTCTCCTGAATAAATATTTTCTTCATCTTGCGCAGCTGTGCGAGAGAGAGTTCATTTCCCCAGAGTTCGTCCGTCTCAAACTTTTTCTTGAATACGGTGTCAATCAACTGTTCATAATCCAAATCCGCTTTCGGGTCCTTCTCAAACAAATACAGAATGGAGGATACGATGCAGTCAGCAAACAGTACCACGATGGTCTCTTTGGAAACGATTTTGGCATCCGGATCCACATACTCCTTTAATATCTGTTTTGTCTTCGGTGGGAAATGGTACTTGTCACAAATTTCCGAGACGTTCTCCCAAGTGTTTTCGCCTTTGAGCTTTCCGATCCTGTGATAATAACCGCAGGCTTTTACCGCCGCGTCGTCGATTCCCAAATTTCTGGCAACCTTATCGCCCAGATAGGCCGTGTGGATTGCGTGATAGTATTCCTCCTTGGAAAGCTCCTTGAGCTGTACAAGCAAAGGGCATTCGGGATCGTTGATTTCCATATACTTGTCCCGGTATCTGTGAATCATCGTGGAACTTACCATTTTCAGGCACACCAACAGCAGAATGCAGCAGATCATCAGATTGATTCCCGGTATGAAAAACTGGGCCGCAGAGAGTTTCTCCTTCGCAAAGAGAATCACGTTGGCCATGAGGCTTAAAGCCAGAACAAGCAGGGAAATGATCGCCGGAATTCCCACCTTAAATTCTTCGTCGAGCACGGAAAACACCAGAATTCCAGTCATGCCACTGATAAAATACAGCCAAAATACCGCATAATCGCAGCCTGCAAAATTTACGGCGAGAAGCAGACACAGACTGCCTGCAGCAAGGCCTGTAATCCCGTTGGAAAACACGCCGAGCATGACAAACAACACAAGAAAAGGCCATCCCGTCACCGGCAGAAAGGGCAGAAAGACTGCCGCTGCAAGGCTGATCAAGAAGGTTAAGGCAAACCGCCCGTAACGCCCCTCGTTCCGATACACGAAAAAGCCGTTGATCTCACTCATGGTAAAGGAAAAAATGACAATGCCTGTCCCCGCCAAAACCATGACAACATTTCGGATCATATGATCCGTTTCGCACTGATAGAGCACACTGCCAAGCCAGACGGTCAGCCCCGCCATGGCAAACATGATCATAAAAAAGATGATTCTCTTTATGACATTGCTGTTTTTTTGAGTATTAATATTATTTTCCACGCCTGTAATTCCTGTTTCCTGTTTTTTGTTCGCTACGCCGTTTCTCTTTTGCTTCGTAATCGTCGTAAGCCTTCACGATCTTCTGCACAAGAGGATGTCTGACCACATCCTTGCTTGTCAAGCTGCAAAAAGCGATATCTTCAATTTTTGAGAGCACTTTTACAGCCACGTCGAGGCCTGATTTCATATCGGATGCCAGATCTTTCTGGGAGGCGTCGCCGGTGACCACCACCTTGGAGCCGTAACCGATTCTCGTCAAAAACATTTTCATCTGTGCCGGCGTAGTGTTCTGCGCCTCATCCAGAATAATATAGGCATTGTCCAGAGTTCTGCCCCGCATGTAAGCCAGAGGCGCAACCTCAATCAACCCTTTTTCCATATTGCGGGCAAAGCTCTCTGCCCCCATAATCTGGTAGAGCGCGTCATAGAGAGGCCGCAGATAAGGATCTACCTTACTCTGCAAATCACCCGGCAGAAATCCCAGCTTCTCTCCCGCCTCAATCGCAGGTCTTGTCAGGATAATGCGTCCCACCTCGTCATTTTTAAATGCGGTCACCGCCATGGCCATCGCCAGATACGTTTTTCCCGTGCCGGCAGGCCCCACGCCAAAAACAATCATATTGTTCCGCATCGCGTCCACATACTGCTTCTGGCCGAGCGTCTTTGGCTTGATCGGCTTACCGTTTACGGTATGACAGATACAATCCTGATCCATGGCAAGAAGCATGTCCTCTTTCTGTTCTCTGCCAAGTTCTATGGCATAGTCCACACTCTGTTCCTCCAAAATATTTCCTCTTACCGACAAAGCCAACAGCTCATTCACGATCCTTGCCGCCCTTTCGGCCGCCTCCCGCTCCCCTGATATACGAACTGCGCCGTCCCGGTCTACAATCATAACCTGCAGATCTTTCTCAATCCGTTTGATATGAGAGTCAAACTCTCCGAAAAGATTCTGCATGTGTTCTACCGGCACATCAACACTGACTGTAACGATTCCCATTCACCGCCTCTTTGCACTGCAGCCTGTCACTGCGCCTGCCCTTCTTCCGCTTCCGGGGTAACGACAGGTTCTATGGCAGTGGGAACAAGCTTCACCGCCGACTCCTCAAGCTGCATACGGGCATGCAATACCCATTTTTTTTCATTCTTTTTTATTGTAACATTTTTTTCAACAATTTGTACCCCTTTTTCGCCTAAATTTGAGATAATTTTACGCCACTGCTCCTGCAGCAGCGCTTTCATCTCCTCATCTGTGTGTATTTTAGGGGTAATTTCATATTCCTGTACCGTTCTTTTTCCGTAATACAGCGGCAAGTACAGGTGATCCAACAATTTTACCTGGTTCTTTTCTTCACTGATATCGTAATAGCTGTAGGGAATGCCAAACAGCCGCAGAGATATCTGCTTTTCCCCCGTTCCGAGAACGGGAATCTCAATGCTCTCTCCCGTATAGCATTTCTCGTCATAGGAAAGAGATTCCTCCAGAGAAATATTTTGCCCGTAGCGCAGCGTAATATCCGCATCCGCCTCCACATACTGGTATTTGCGCACGGTGGTATCCTCGTTATAGACGGGAACGGCCCCGCTCACGAGAATATCGCCTTTTTTTACACTGTCCCCACAGGCTACGCAGGGCACGCCGCTCCTCGTAATCATGAACGTCACAACACCGTCTTTTTCGGCCACCAGATCCATGCCGCGTTCATTGGCTTTTGCCTTGTCATCATAGGATGGCATATCGTTCTCTTTGATGTGGATCACCAACGTGTTTCCCTTAAGCTGGGCGGACGTCCAGGTAATCAGATCATAGTCTTCCCGCAGGTTCTGTTCCAAAGCTGCGATATCAAGAGCGCTTTTTTTCATGGTAGTGTGAATCCCGCGCTCTTCCAGATAATCCATCAGCACATCTTCCGTCAGGGCATAATTTCCCTCGATCCGGATGTCCCAGATAAACCGGGAGGCCAGGCACCAAAACAAAATACAACAGATGAGCCCGGCCACAAAGAGTTTGCGCCGCATCATCTTCGATATAAAAAAGGGCAGGCCATACTTTCCCAGAACAGCCGCTTTCGTTCCCGTTTTTTTGAGCAGTGGCTTCAATGCAAAAAAGCCGTCTATGCTGATGTGCATGGTGTGATAGCCGCCATGATCTTCAATTTCCCACACCAAAATATCGTGATTGCCAAGAAGGTTAAGCAGACGCTCCACGGAATAGCCCCATACCTTAATAACCACATATCCTCTCAAATACTGTATCCAATGAAGCATACATTCTCCCCTGCACGCTTAAATATAGCGAAGCGCATCAATCTTTCCGCTTATTTTCATATCTTCATTGGTATAGTAGTCAATGGACAGTTCGCTGCCTTCAAAGCAGATTTTTGCGTTTTTTCCCTGTAATACGATGGACTCCGTGGTGTACTCCAAAATGCCTTTGTAATTTTCTATAAAGGCCTCGCGGTTACCCGTCACGGTGACAATGGCGGCCCCCAACATCGTGTCCTTCGGGAGTTTTAAGGATTCCACAATCAGCTCCCTTGACTTTACAAACGGCGTAAACGGTTGTCTTCTCTTCTCTCTTCTCATGGTACACTATATGTTCAGACAGGTAAATTTATGTTTCACTCTGCTATTTATGATAAGGCTCCCCGTTTATAATCCGATACGCCCTGTATATCTGCTCCAACAAAATAACCCGCATCAACTGGTGCGGGAAAGTCATGTCTGAAAAGCTGACCGCCAGGTCGGCCCGTTCCTTTATCTTATGATGCAATCCGAGCGATCCTCCGATCACAAAGACGATATGGCTGATGCCTCCTACTCCTAACCGTTCTATTTCCTCTGCAAACTTTTCCGATGTCAGCTTGCGCCCGTCAATTTCAAGGGTGATGACATAAGCGTCCTCCGGCAGCATCCGAAGAATCCGTTCTCCCTCCTTTTGGAGAATTTGTTCCCGCTGTGTCTCTGAAATTTTCTCCGGCGTTTTCTCATCTGCCGTCTCTTCGATCCGCAGCCTGCAGTAACGGCTCAAACGTTTCTCGTACTCGCTTACTGCCTCGCGAAAAAATTTTTCCTTTAGTTTACCGACTGTTAGTAACGTTATTTTCATAGATTTCCTGATAATATTCATCCACAAAGTCGTCCACAAAAGCCTCGTCCAGATTCATGAACTTGTCCTCTATGGCGGCGCGCATCTTTTCCGTGCGTCTGTAGTACATCTCTTCCTCTGTCAGTTCCTCCGAAGAATCTTCCGATTGCACCAACGCGTCTATCACTGCCCGGCTCAAATTGTCCTGACACCATTTTGTAATTTCAGAGCGCAGGGAGGTCTCCGATTTTGCCTTGACCAAAAGCAGTTTGGAATCCCGCATGGACACAACGCCAAAAACGATAAAAAGGACAAACATTGCACCCATGACACCACAGACCAGATACTTGCTGATGCCGGCATTCTGATAAAGAGGTATCACATTACAGAAAATTAACACGACTACAATAAAGCCGATTCCGCCAACAGCCAGAAGTGTGTAAGCCGAGGAACGGTTATCTTCCGCCTTTGACGCGCTGCTTTGGTAACGAGGCATAAACAGAATCCTCCTATAGCTTATTTTAACAGCTCTCTGATTCCCTGATTCTTATTTTCCGATTTGTCAATATCCATACAGACATTCTTGTCTTCCCGGTATCGCCAGACAGAGCATTCTCCGATGGCGCTCATATCTCTCCACAGCGTAAACACGCCATTTTTTGCAATACCCTCCCACTCCTGCACATTGCCGATATAATCCACTGTATTTGCATACATGTCCCCGTCATAGAGACCGTCCGTAAAATTCCCAACCACGTTCTGAATCATAATCTTTCTTGTCGGCTCCAACTTGGAAATGTCTACGTCGTAATGCTCTGCGCCCTGACCGTTTGGAAGATTGTCTTTCCACTCACCGGCATAACTGTGGGACATATAGACACCCATCGCGTTTAATTTGTTGCGTTGGCCGATATAATAGCGGTACCATGTTCCCTTTCCGCTTCTGACTCCATGGTTCCATTCTCCAAAATAATAACTGCTTTTTTCATATATCGCAAGACCTGTACCGTGCGGTTTTCCCTCACTGTCCACATCGCCCTGATAGTAGTATTCCTCTGTTCCTTTCAGCTCATTGGATAGTTTGACATAGCGCTTTAAATGCGCCAGATCCCAGATTGCATCCTGATTGTTGTCTGCAAAAAACGGATAAGCCTCCTTCAAAATATATTCTTTGGTGTAAGCTTCGTCGTTTTCATCCTCAATATCAATGACAACCGCCGTCTTATCGTCGTCCGCAGAAACAGGTTCCTTCGTTTCTTCCGGTTTTTCCTCTTCCTCTTCGTCCTCTTCTTCCGGCTTTTCTTCCTCCGGCTCCTCTTTTGGCACCGCTGGCTTCTCTTCCGGGAGAGCCTGTCCGTCAGCTTCCTGCTGTCTGTCGGCATAATCCGTGATATTCTGCTGTAAATCGCTGTCCGTCTCCGGACTGCGGTCTTTGCGGCTTGTCATAATCGTGACCAAAATCAAAATACAGATGAGAAGAACGGCAATAACTGCCAAAAGAATTCTGGTCATGATCGGATTTTGCAGGAAACTGCCTGACTCCCCACCGTTTCCTTCCTGATTGTTATTCTTATCTGATCCTGTCAATTTCATAGCCTATTCCCTTTCTTTGATGGAAAACAGATGAACCGTCTTATTCTGTTTCCCATCATAAAGGATACTTTTAAAGATTCACACTGTAAAATACTTAAGAATTTCTTAGGTACTCGTCAATGCCCCTGGCCGCTGCCTTGCCGGCACCCATGGCAAGAATCACCGTGGCCGCGCCCGTCACGGCATCACCGCCCGCATAGACACCCTTCTTCGTGGTCGCGCCGAAATCTTCCTCGGCCACAATACACTTATACTTGTTTACCTCAAGCCCCTTAGTGGTGGATGAGATCAGAGGATTGGGAGACGTACCAAGGGACATGATTACCGTGTCCACCTCCATCAAAAACTCCGACCCTTCGATCACAACGGGACGGCGTCTGCCGGAAGCGTCCGGCTCTCCAAGTTCCATACGTACACACTTGATACCGGATACCCACCCGTTTTCATCCGCAAGGATTTCCGTCGGATTGGTCAGAAGGTTAAAGATGATACCTTCCTCCTTCGCATGGTGCACTTCCTCCACACGGGCGGGAAGCTCCTCCTCACTTCTGCGGTACACAATATGTACCTCCGCTCCAAGACGAAGCGCCGTTCTCGCCGCATCCATGGCCACGTTTCCGCCGCCAACCACAGCCACTTTCTTTCCCCGCATAATCGGGGTGTTTGCATTTTCATCAAAGGATTTCATCAGATTGCTTCTGGTCAGATACTCGTTGGCGGAAAATACGCCAAGCGCCTGTTCACCCGGAATTCCCATAAATTTCGGAAGCCCGGCCCCAGAACCGATGAACACGGCATCAAATCCTTCCTCCTCCATCAATTCATCAATGGTGACAGACTTGCCAACCACCACATTTGTCTCAATTTTCACACCGAGGCTTTTTACATTCTCAATCTCCTTCGCCACCACATCCTGCTTGGGCAGACGGAACTCGGGAATGCCATAGACAAGCACGCCGCCGGGCTCATGAAGGGCCTCGAAAATGGTCACCTCATAGCCCATCTTCGCCAGATCGCCGGCACAGGTTAAACCCGCCGGGCCGGAACCGATCACGGCCACCTTCTTATTCTTCTTTTCCACAGCTCCCTCTGGTTTTACCCCGTTTTCCCTTGCCCAGTCGGCAACAAAACGCTCTAGCTTACCGATGGAAACCGGTTCGCCCTTGATCCCGCGGATACACTTGCCCTCGCACTGGCTCTCCTGGGGACATACACGGCCGCAGACAGCCGGAAGCGCAGAAGCCTCGCTGATAATCTGATAGGCGGCGGCGATATCGCCCTCCTTCACCTTTTCAATGAATCCCGGTATGTTGATGGCAACGGGACAACCCTTGATACACTGTGCGTTCTTACAGTTGATACAGCGGGTGGCCTCGCACATAGCCTCCTCTTTATCATAACCGAGACATACTTCCTCAAAATTCGTCGCGCGTACTTTTGCGTCCTGCTCGCGCACAGGAACCTTCTTTAATACATCTGTTTGCATTTTATTTGTAATCTTCCTTTCTTAACAATTTCCGCACCCGCCATGATGGGTGTCTCCCTCTTTGGCTTTCAGATAGTCTCTTCCCTCTTTTGTCTTATACATCTGTTGGCGCTTCATCGCCTGATCAAAATCAACCTTATGGCCGTCAAACTCCGGGCCGTCCACACAGGCAAACTTCACCTCTCCATCCACTGTCAGACGGCAGGCGCCGCACATACCCGTTCCGTCCACCATAATCGGATTCACGCTGACAATGGTGGGCAGTTCATACTTCTTCGTGGTCAGGCAGACAAATTTCATCATAATCATGGGCCCAATCGCCACACACACATCGTAAGATTTTCCTTCGGACTCGATCAAATCCTCGATCACTTTCGTTACCATACCGCTTCTGCCGTAGGAACCGTCGTCCGTGGTGACATAGAGATTACCGGCCACCGCCTTCATCTCCTCCTCCATAATCAGCAGATCCTTTGTCTTTGCTCCAACAATCACGTCCGCATCGATCCCTCTCTCATGCAGCCATTTCACCTGCGGGTACACCGGAGCCGTGCCAAGTCCCCCGGCCACAAAAAGAATCCTTTTATTCTTAAGAGAGGCTTCCTCTTCGTGCACAAACTCGGAGGGACATCCGAGAGGTCCCACAAAGTCATGGAAGCTGTCCCCCGTCTTTAAATGACGCATCATCTCCGTGGCCGCGCCTACCACCTGGAACACGATGGTGATTGTTCCCTTTTCCCGATCATAATCACAAATGGTCAAAGGAATCCGTTCCCCCGCCTCATCCATTCTGACTATTACAAACTGTCCCGGCTGACAGGAATGTGCCACACGTGGCGCTTCCACGTCCATCAGATAGATGTTCGCCGCAAGTTCTTCTGCTTTTAAGATTCTGTACATCTCAACACTCCTTTTGTTTTTTTTATGCCATATATAGCATAGTCAATCTTTCCCTCTTTTGCAAGCCTCAGATGGGATTTGCCACAAAATCCCCATTCTCGTCATACCCAAGCTGCGCTGCTTCTCCCGTGTATGCCTGCACCAAAAACACTTTGTCCGTGCGGCTTAACATTCCTGTGCCGTCATCGTAATACTCGTTTATGGTGTAATAGTCCGAACCGCCCACCCGGAGCACCGAGCTGAACTGATAGTTCAAAGTACCTGTCTGTCTGGCATTTCTTCCTGTTGTATCCTCCAGATATCCGGTTTCCACCAGACGATTGACCAAATTAGTCACAGCCGTATCGGTAGCGATGGCACCCCGAAGCTTAAGGGTATATGTACGGGTAGTCACCTCGCTGGCGATCCCTTCGCCGCTGATGTTCACGAACTTAAAAAGTGTGGTGCCAAGCGGCATGGGAATCGGCCCGGTATAGGGTACGCTGTCCGTCGTCGGTTCCGACTCGTCCGTGGTATAGAATATCTTACAGTTTTCCGCCGCTTCCACGGAAATCATCGTTGCCTCCGAATACTCCCCGCTGTACAGCTCCACCTCCGGCGCGTTGGGCACAGCCAGATTGATCACATAGGTTTTTGTGACAACATCACTTTCAATCCCGTAATCGTTCACAAAAAAGGCGCTGACCGTATATTCTCCAGTCTCCAGGAAAAGAGGAGCGGTGTAGACGGAACTGTTCTTGTCGGGCTTTGTTCCATCCAGGGTATAGTAGATGGTTCCCGACGTATTGGAACTAAGTTTCAGGGGAATCACTTCCGCATAGTTTCCTTCTATATAGCTGAATTCCGGTTCCATGGCAAGGTAACTCTGGAACATGCCGACAATCCGTTCATTTTCGCAGTCCCGCAAAAGATCATTGATCTGTCCGTAAGCCTCTTTATTGGCGTAAATGGTTATAATCTTGCCATAGGCTTCCTCTACATCCACCTCAGAATACCGGCTTGCATTTTCCTTGTCAATGATCCGCATCAGAGCGGAAAGCGCCGCCGTATCCTGCTTCTGCAGATAATAATAGTCCGCCTCAAGGAAGAGAATCCTCGCCTCCTCCGGATATGCCGCATAAGCTGTTTCCAGGCAGGCGATAGCCTGTTCATAGTTACCTTTCTGCGCATAGGTCTCCGCTCGGCTGATTTGATACTCTACCGTTTGAACGTGGTATGCGTAAAGGGCGTAAGAAATGAGTCCGACCACAAACAAAATGGCTAAGGCCAGAACAATCTGAACCCCCCGCCCTCTCTTATCACTGCGGGAGGACGACAACTCCGGTTCCCTCTCCGGCTCCGCCTCCATCTCGTCCAAAAGCTCCGCTCCGCTTCCCTCCTCCTGAAGGGAAACCAACGTGGAAAGCGTTTCCGATATGCTGTTTTCTATTTCCGGCTCAAAATCCGGAACGATCTGTATCTCCTCTCCACACTGATCACAGATGAGATACTCTTCCGGCATTTCATGTCCACAATGGGGGCACTTCATAGGCCATTCCCTTCTCTGGTGTTCCGGTCCTGTCCTGTCACTGCAAAGACACGGAGTTTACACAGTTATACATAAGCATGGCGATCGTCATAGGGCCAACGCCGCCGGGTACAGGAGTAATTGCGCTGCATACCGGCGCAACATCCTCATAATCCACATCACCGCAAAGCTTGTTGTTTTCATTTCGGTGAATGCCAACGTCAATGACCACCGCGCCTTCCTTCACATATTCCCGCGTGATCATTCTCGGCTTTCCTACTGCAACGATCAGAATATCAGCGCGCTTCGTCACTTCCTTTAAATTTTTTGTCCTGGAGTGAGCCACGGTCACCGTGCCGTTTTCACGAAGAAGCAAAAGGGCCATAGGTTTTCCGACAATATTGCTCCTGCCTACCACCACGCACTCTTTCCCCTCAATTTCAATACCAGACCGCTTTAGCAGTTCAATGATGCCCGCTGGCGTACAGGATACAAAACCCGGCTGGCCGATACACAGCGCGCCAACGCTCTGGGGATGAAAGCCGTCCACGTCCTTCTTCGCATCAATGGCGCGGATCACGGCATCCTCATCAATATGTTTGGGCAAAGGAAGCTGCACCAGAATGCCGTTTACTTCCTTCTTTTCATTTAATTCCCCAATCAGGGAAAGGAGCTCCTCCTGCGTTGTCTCCTCCGCCAACTCGTAGGACAATGATTCGATTCCAACATAGGCGCAGGCTTTCTTTTTGTTTCCCACATAAACACTGGAAGCGGGATCGGCGCCCACCTGTATCACGGCAAGACAGATCTTATTGCCCTGTGCGCTTAACTTCGCTGCTTTCTCCTTCACCTCGTCCTTAATCTGTGCTGAAATTGCTTTTCCATCTATGATCTGTGGCATCTTTTTTCCTCCTGTTATGCGTGTCTTAAAACAACCCGACGATCTTTCCGTCGTCATCCACATCAATCCGGTATGCCGCAGGGGTTTTCGGCAGACCCGGCATAGTCATCACATCCCCCGTAAGCGCCACTACAAAACCTGCTCCCGCAGACACATAGGCCTCTCTCACGTGCATCTCAAATCCAACAGGCCGTCCCAATAGCTTTGGATCATCCGACAATGAATACTGTGTCTTGGCAATGCAGACCGGAAATCTGCCAAAGCCGTCTCTCTCCAGCTTCTCAAGCTGTCTTTTCGCCGCCGCCGTGTATGTCACGCCGCCTGCACCATAAATTTCAGCGGCAACGGTGTGAATTTTCTCCGTCAAAGACAGATCGTCCTCGTAGAGCGTTGTAAAATAGCTTTCCTTTGAATGCAGCGTATCGAGAACCTTCTGCGCCAATGCGATGCCGCCCTCTCCACCTTTTTCCCATACTTCGGAAACGGCAAACTCACAGTCCCTGTCCTCGCAGAAGCGCTGCACATAAGCAATTTCTTCGTCTGTGTCCGACGAAAAAGCGTTCAGCGTGACCACGATGGGCACCCCGTACTTATGAATATTTTCAATGTGCTTTTCCAGATTGACGATGCCTTTTTGCAGCGCGCCCAGATCCTTTCTGGAAAGATCCTCCTTCGCCACACCGCCGTTATATTTGAGGGCTCTTATGGTAGCGACCAAAACCACAGCGTCAGGCTTTAAATCCGCCATACGACACTTGATGTCAAAGAATTTCTCCGCTCCAAGATCTGCGCCGAACCCAGCCTCCGTAATCACATAATCCGCCATGTGAAGCGCCGCCTTTGTGGCCATCACCGAGTTACATCCGTGGGCAATATTTGCAAAAGGTCCGCCGTGCACAAGCGCCGGCGTATGCTCCAGGGTTTGGATCAGGTTCGGTTTCATGGCATCTTTTAAAAGCGCCGCCATAGCGCCGACAGCCTGCAAATCCTTGGCCGTCACGGCATTGCCGCTGTCATCATACGCCACGATAATACGGGCAAGCCGCTCCTTTAAATCCCTGAAATCAGAAGCGAGGCAGAGGATCGCCATAATCTCTGAGGCAACGGTGATCACAAAATGATCTTCCCGTACCATGCCGTTTGTCTTCCCGCCCATACCGATCACGATATTCCGAAGGGCCCTGTCGTTCATATCAAGACATCGTTTCCAGACAATCTGTCTCGGATCAATGCGCAGCAGATTTCCCTGTTGGATGTGATTGTCCAAAAGGGCTGCCAACAGATTGTTGGCGGAGGTAATCGCATGAAAATCCCCCGTGAAATGTAAATTCAAATCCTCCATCGGCACCACCTGCGACAAGCCGCCGCCTGCCGCACCGCCCTTGATGCCAAAACATGGTCCAAGGGAGGGTTCCCTCAATGTGATAACCGCTTTTTTGCTAAGCTTATCAAACGCCTGTCCAAGCCCTACCGTGGTGGTGGTCTTCCCCTCCCCCGCCGGAGTGGGATTGATGGCAGTTACCAGAACCAGTTTTCCCTCCGGATTCTTTTTTGTTTTTTCGATAAACTCCTCCGAAAGCTTCGCCTTATATTTCCCGTAAACTTCCAACTCCTCCGACGCAATGCCGATATGTTCAGCCACTTCCGTGATCGGAAGCAGTTCTGCCGCCTGCGCGATCTCGATATCTGTCTTCATACTCATTCTCCCTCAATTAGCTGTTCAAACTCCGCCGCGCTCATCAGGATGCGTCTGGGCTTCGTGCCTTCCTCTTCCCCCACAACTCCGGCATCGCAGAGTTGATCCATGATGCGGGCGGCCCGGTTAAATCCGATCTTAAACATACGCTGTAACATACCGATAGAAGCCTTGTCTTTCTCGATAATGAAACGTCCTGCCTCCACGAAATACTCATCATAGGCAGAGTCCCCCTCTCCCGCTTGAGCGGTTCCCGTCTGGCCGTTCTCCACGGCAAGACTGTTAATCTTTTCTTCTACCGCCTCGTCGGATGTTCCTTCAGGCGCATAGTCCTTTAAAAAATCAACTACGCGTGAAACCTCGTCATCCGAGACAAAAGGTCCCTGGATGCGGGCCGGTTTTGGATATCCCTGCGGATAAAAAAGCATATCTCCCTTGCCCAGAAGTTTCTCCGCTCCCACCATATCCAGAATGGTGCGGGAATCCACGCCGCTTGACACTGCGAAGGCAACCCGGCTTGGCATATTCGCCTTGATCAGGCCTGTAATAACATCTACGGAAGGACGCTGTGTGGCTATAATCAGATGGATGCCGCAGGCTCTTGCAAGCTGTGCCAGACGGCAGATAGATTCCTCCACCTCACCCGGCGACACCATCATCAGATCCGCCAGCTCGTCCACGATAATCAAAATCTGAGGGAGCTTTTCAGGCGCATCCGGATCGGAGCCCTTCATGCTCTCCACCTTTTTATTGTACCCCTTCAGATCGCGCACGTTCAAATCCGCAAACTTCTTGTACCGCTCGGTCATCTCTGCCACACCCCAGTGCAGGGCAGCCGCCGCTTTCTTCGGATCGGTCACCACCGGGATCAGCAGATGGGGAATGCCATTGTAAACACTCAGCTCCACCACCTTCGGATCAATCATAATCATCTTTACGTCATTCGGGTGCGCCTTATACAAAATACCCATGATGATCGTGTTAATACAGACTGATTTACCGGAACCTGTTGCACCCGCAATCAGCAGATGGGGCATCTTTGCAATATCCGCATACACGGTCTTTCCGCCGATATCTTTACCCACCGTAAAAATCAGATTGGCGGGAAACTTCTTAAATTCGGGGGATTCCACCAGATCCCTGAAAGGCACCGCCGTATTCTCCTTGTTCGGCACCTCGATCCCCACCGCCGCCTTGCCGGGAATGGGCGCTTCGATACGAATATCCGTGGCTGCCAGATTTAACTTGATATCGTCCGCAAGGCCGACAATCTTGCTGACTTTGACTCCCTGTTCCGGCTGAAGCTCATAGCGGGTCACGGAAGGCCCTCTGCTAAACTGGGTAACGGAAACCTTCACACCGAAATTTCTGAGAATCTGTTCCAACTGCTCAGCCGTTTCCCGCAGCTCCTTGTCAGGGTCTTTTCCCTTTTTCGCCTGCCTTTTATCCAAAAGTTCCACCGACGGAAACCTGTAATAATCCGGCTTGTTTTTCCCGCCGGCCCGAACCGCTCCCGTTCCTGATGCAGCTTTTCCTGCAATATCTGTCTGTCTTTTTTGACTTACCGCCGCAGGCCGCTCCCTGCCCGCCGAAGGTGTCATCTGATTCCCCATCTGAGGCTGATAGGAATCCATCGGCCGAGCCGGGCCGGTTTCCTCCATGTCAAATCCATCCTCTTCCTCCGGCTCTTCCATATGAATTTCATTCAGTTCATCGGATTCCTGTTCTATGTAGTGGTAGGAATGGCGCTCCCTCACCGGCTCTTCCACCGGTTCGTCCTCCTCATAATTCACCATGATTTCATGGATATCATCCCGTACCTTCTTCTCGTCAACCGCTTTTTCAGGCTCTCTTCCAAGGGCCGTATCCAACATAACGCCGGAAACCTTTTTATCCATGCGCAGGAGTTTTTCGTTTTCCAACTCTTCCTCCCGCAGCCTGCGCTCCTCTTCTTCTCTCTTTCGTCTCTCAGAAGCGGCCTCTCTGCGTTTCGCCGCCCGCTCCCTGCGGTAAGCCGCATCTTCCACAGAACGTTCATACACCTTTCTTCCGCCTGCCGCTACGCCGCCGATAAAGGATTTTTCCGTGACAATCACCAGACAGATAATACCCAACACCAAAATCAAAAGCACGGTCCCTACCATCCCCAGAAATTTGCAGGACAGATAGGCCAAGGAACCGGCAATCACGCCGCCCCCTCCATGGCTTTCACTGCAGCGGCCATAGATTTCCACAATCTGATATCCCTCCGCCTTGGCAGGGTTGGTGCTGAAAAGCTCAAAGCTCATGCCAAGCAAAAGAACAAAGACAATGCCTGCCGCCAGTTTTCTCGCAGCAATGCTGTTTCCCACATTCAACATACCGAAGGCAACCATCAAAAAAATAATGAGGGGAGCCACAAAGGCAAGCAGGCCAAAGAGACCGAACATCACATCGCTGACGATATCACCGAATTTGCCGACCACGCCAAAATTGCACAGAAATAAAATAAGAGCGAGAGCCGCCAGCACAATCAGTAAAATCTCGTTTCTGATCCCCGGATCCATAGGCTGGCTCTGCCTGCCGGTCTGGGATTTTGTCCGGGCGCCTCCGGCGCTTTTCCTGCCCCTGTTCGTATTCTTTTTGTTTGCGGATGCTCCTCTCGCACTCTGAGCCGCCATGACTGCCTCCCAAAACAGGTTCAACATGGTATCTCTGAACCGTTTTTCAAAATTTTCCTAATATAGTATAGCATTTTCATTTTGGCTTGTCATCCCTTATTTTGTATCTGCCATTTTCTTACCTACCATATCATGAAGTTTTGCGATGGCATCGCTGATGCCGCCCACCTCACAGATGATGCCTTCCTCCACGGCTTCCCGCCCCACAAGCACTGTTCCCACATCCTTCGTCAGCATTCCCGTCTCCATCATCAGCTCTTCCAGACGGGGTTTCGGTATCTTGCAATGTTCGCAGACAAATCCCGTAATGCGGTTTTGGATTTGCTTAAAGTAGTCAAAGGTCTGTTGGACACCGATCACCATACCGCTTAAGCGCACCGGGTGAATCACCATGGTGCCCGTCGGCACAATATAGGAGTAATCCGTACTCACCGCAATCGGGACTCCGATGGAATGGCTTCCGCCAAGCACCAGGGACACCGTCGGCTTGCTCAAAGACGCTATCATCTCCGCGATGGCAAGGCCTGCCTCCACATCACCGCCCATGGTGTTTAGGAGAATCAAAACACCGTCCACCTCGCCGCTGTCCTCAATCGCCGCTAACTGTGGCAGAATATGCTCGTACTTGGTGGTCTTGGCGTTGCTGTTTAAATTGTCGTGTCCCTCGACTTCGCCTATGATCGTGAGCAGATGAATTTTATGGTTTTGGGCATTTTCATCAAGCGTTACCTGCCCCACTTTCTCAATGCGCTCATCCCGTTGCTTTTCGTTCTCTCTTTTCTTTTCCTGATCCTTTTCATCCCTGTTTTTGCTGTTTTTATTGTTTCCCATCGTTACACCTCCTAGAATGACAAAAGGGAACCGTTTTTTCGGTTCCCTCATAGTATCGCTCTTATTTAAAATTCTATACCGTCCTACCTGTCAAAATCGTCTCCCGCTGCGATGTCCAAATCGTAGTGCATATCGGCCTCCGCAATGCTGTAATCGTAATCCATTTCCCGTTTTACATGCTTTTTGGGCAGCGGCAGGGGATTTTCAATAAATCGGGGTTTCTCCACAGGCACCGGTTCCGGCGCTTTTTTTGCCATATCAGCTTCTGCTTCGCTATCCTTTACCGCTGCGTTAATTTCCTCAATTTTTTCCCGCACAAGCTCCGCCTGTCCGCCATACAGGACGCTCTTTAGCCCGAGACCTGCCATGACGCTCCAGAAAAAAAACATGACGACGCCAAAACCGGCGACGGTGGCATCAACAAAGAAAGCCGGTGTCACAAGAAGACAGGGCAGAAACCACAGGGAAAAATCCTGCTCCCGTCCTTTCTTAAAAAACTCAAACACCACAAAGGCCGCTGCGAGAAAAAGAAACGCAAAAAACAGATACTCCGGATACCGGATTACCGCAAGCAGCCTCATACTTTCCACATTCGGATGAAAATAGGTATCCGCCCACCACGTCAGACCCTGATAAAAGATAACGCCGCCTAAGGAGGCATCCTCCGCGATCGCGCCTAAAAAGCCTGCGATTCCGCCAACAATCACAATGAGAAGCTTTCCGATCTGCTGTTTTCTTTCCACATTCCCGTAAATCTTCCCGGTAAATAACCCGGCTAAAAACAGAAAGAGAACAAAACAGCCTGCTTCCAGATAACACAAAAATCCCAAAAACGCCCCCAAAAGAAATGCGCCCGGCAAACCGCCATAGAAAAGCCGCCCGGCAAGGGATGCTTTCACAAAGGAAATTACCAGATAAAGTCCTGCCAAAAATAAAGCGGTCAAGAGGCATTCCGGATTAATTGCATCGACCTTTAGGATAAACGAAGGGGAAAAGGCCAACACCATAAGCACCGTGCACGCCACAAACCGCCCGGCCGCTTTCCGTACAGCCAGATAGGCAAAAACCATTGCCACCACCTGTAAAAATACTTGAAACAGGATAGCAGCCGCCACACTGTTTCCAAGAAAAGACAGGACGCCACGGAGACTATTTACATACAGATCGCTCATTCCGTGGGGAAAAGAAAACCCACCCCCTCCGGCTCTTACCTTGGCAAGTTCATAATAATCGCCCGGTTCAAATGCGTACCCCATTTCATGGATAGATGCCGCAAGAAGCCCTTCCCTGATTCTCAAAATCGTGCCAAAAACAAAGGATACGGAAATTGCAAGCGCCTCCGCCATGGAAAAGAAATGGACGGAAAAGTGGTGCTTTTTTCGTATCGCCCGGCTCGTAATTCTGATTCCCGGATACAGGCCTGACAATACGAGAAAAGGAGCGAAAGCGCCCAGTCCGGCCAGAGGCTCTCCTATATGGCACACCCACAGCCTGTTTCCAACATAGGCCAGAAGTATAATACAAGCCCCTGCGTAAACAGCCCAGAGCACATAGTCAAACCAAGTTTTTCGATATATCATAATTTACGTCCTTCTCTTCTGAACTGAAAATGCGTTATCACGCCGTCCCACACGATACGAGCGCCTGCGCGAGATCTTCAATAATATCGTCGATATGCTCAAGCCCCACAGAAAGTCTGACCATTTCAGGCGCAACCCCCGCCTCCTTTAACTGCTCTTCGTTCATCTGTCTGTGCGTGTGGCTTGCAGGGTGCAGGACGCTTGTCCTTGCGTCCGCCACATGGGTGACGATGGCCGCCAGTTTCAACTGATCCATCATTTTCGCGGCTGCTTCCCTGCCGCCCTTTAACCCGAAGGAAATCACGCCGCAGGTGCCATGCGGCATATACTTTTTTGCCGTCTCATAGTATTTATTTCCGGGCAGGCCAGGATAATTAACCCATGCCACTTTCTCATGCCCCTCCAAAAACTCCGCACATTTTAGCGCGTTATAACAGTGTCTTTCCATCCGCAGGGGAAGCGTCTCAAGCCCCACATTGAGCAAAAAAGCGTTCTGCGGCGACTGGATTGACCCAAGATCCCGCATCAGCTGACTGGTCGCCTTCGTGATATAAGCCGCTTTTCCGAATTTTTCCGTGTAGACAATGCCGTGGTAGGACTCATCCGGTGTACAAAGACCCGGAAACTTATCCGGGTATGCCGTCCAGTCAAAATTACCGGAATCTACGATACAGCCGCCCACAGCCATGGCATGTCCGTCCATATATTTCGTGGTGGAGTGTGTCACAATATCCGCTCCCCACTCGAAAGGATTACAATTGATCGGTGTGGCAAAGGTGTTGTCCACAATCAGCGGAACCTGATGGGCGTGGGCTAGCTTCGCAAATTTTTCTATGTCAAGCACCACCAGCGCCGGGTTTGCGATTGTCTCCGCAAACACACACCTCGTATTGTCCTGAAACGCATTTTCAAGCTCCTCTGCAGGCGCGTCCGGATCCACCACCGTACAGGAAATCCCCATCTTTTTCATGGTGCAGGTAATCAGGTTAAAACTGCCGCCGTAGACCGTGGAGCTCATGACCACATGATCTCCCGCCTCGCAGATATTGAAAATGGCATAGTGGTTCGCCGCCTGCCCGGAGGATGTGAGCATGGCCGCCACGCCGCCCTCCAACTCGCATATTTTCGCCGCCACACAGTCGTTCGTAGGGTTCTGCAGTCTGGAATAAAAATAGCCGGCCTCTTCCAGATCGAAGAGACGCCCCATCTGCTCCGAATTTTCATACTTAAAAGTCGTGCTCTGATAAATCGGAAGCACGCGGGGTTCCCCGCTCTTCGGCTTCCATCCCGACTGGATACAGATCGTTTCCTTCTTGTACATGTTATCCTCCATCATTCGTCCCAATTATGGTACACTGCCTGCACGTCATCGTCCTCTTCGAGAAGATCCAACGTTCTTTGCAGATTCTTAATGGCGCCTTCGTCAGTCAGCTCCACCCAGTTTTGCGGAATCATCGTCACCTCGGAGGAAATCGGGATAATACCTGCCTCCTTCAGCGCTTCGTCCACCGCGCTCCACTGGTCCGGATCTGTGTAGATCTCATAGCTGTCCTCCTCCTCAGAGAAGTCTTCTGCATCTGCATCCAAAACCATCATCATCAAGTCATCCGCATCCATGCTGCACTCTTCTTTGTCAATAATGATAAGCCCCTTTTTATCAAACATAAAGGAGACACAGCCCTGTGTGCCGATACTGCCGTTTCCTTTTGTAAAAGCGCTTCTGACATTGGCCGCCGTGCGGTTGATATTGTCCGTCAGTGCATCCACAATGATGGCTACGCCGTTTGGCCCATACCCTTCATAAGTGACATACTTGTAGTCCACGTTTCCACCTTCGCCGGCAGCTTTCTTAATGCCCCGGTCGATGGTATCGTTTGGCATGTTATTTGCCTTTGCCTTGGCGATCACCTGAGCCAGCTTGAAATTGTTTGCCGGATCCGGGCCGCCCTCCTTTACTGCCACGGCAATTTCTCTTCCGATAATGGTAAAGATTTTACCCTTCGCCGCATCGTTCTTTTCTTTCTTGTGTTTGATATTCGCAAATTTTGAATGTCCTGACATGTCTTTTCATCCTTTCTCTAATATAATATATTGTGTTTTATTCTTCCTCTTCTTTTACCCGTCTTGCGGACACCGTCTGAATCATATGATCCTTTACTTCCATAATACGGAAAGTGAAGCCTCCATAATCAAACTCAAAATCCTCCCCCTCCTCAGGAATATGCTCAAGTCTGGAAATCACAAAACCGTTCACGGTATCAAAGGGTTCGTCTTCAAATGAAATCTGCAGCTTTTCTTCCAGTTCCTCCAGAGGCATCATGCCCTGAATCACATAGTGGTCCGCTCCGTTCTCCTTTATGTAAGTGGCATCCTCGTCATACTCATCCTGAATATTGCCGACGATCTCCTCAAGAATATCCTCAAGCGCCACAAGTCCGGCTGTCTGTCCATATTCGTCAATTACGATCACCATCTGGATCTTCTCTTTGCGCATGACCTGAAAGAGATCATTTATCTTTCGTTTCTCCGTGATAAACCGCGGTTCTCGCAACAGTCCCTTAATTTTTCCAATCGGACGGTTTCGCATTTTTTCATTCATTTGCATCCGCATGACATCCTTTAAATGCAAAATGCCGATGATGTGATCTATGGTCTCATCATATACCGGAAAACGGCTGTTGTGCGCCTCCACGATAAAAGCCGCCGCCTCCTGCAGCGTCATCGTACAGTCGATGGCAATCAGATTGTTTCTGTTGATCATAATATCCTTGGCTTCCTTGTCGCCATACTCAAAGATATTTGTGATCATCTCCGCCTCGTTGGCGTGAAGAATCCCCTGTTCATGGCCTACACTCACCATGGAAAGAATCTCTTCTTCCGTCACGTCCTCGCGGTCGTCCGCATCCCGCACGCCGAACAGGTGCAAAACCATCTTAGACGTGACAAAGACAAGACTGCTGAAGGGCGACACGATTCGCACATAAAAATAGAAAGGTGTTACCAACGCGTGAAGCCACTCATCCGGATGCCTGGCCGCCGCTTTCTTTGGCACCATAACGCCCACAGTCATAATTATGTACAAAAGAAACACCGTCACAACCACGGACACCGCTATCGCCAACGTCCGCAGATAAAATACCGGAAGCGTTCCGAAATGAACGCGCACCTGATCTGATACCAGAAAAGAAAAATACCTGTTTAAGCGGTACAGAATAAACGCGCCCAAAAGGAGGTTGATTGTCACCACCCCAAGCTGTGTCGCTGTGGCATAAGCCGCATGATTCTCCACCATGTAGGCAAGCCTTTTCTGTTTCTTTTTCTGTCTTTCCGTCTGCTCCTCCGGCTCTTCGCCGCCCGTACTTCCCTCTTCTCTCTCCGTACCTTTGCGGCTTTGCATCGCTGTGCTGAAGCCGTAAAAGATCATCTCCAGAACAAGCATGAATACAAACCAGAGGATGTTGCTACTGCCCGAGCCGACCTCTTCCATAATGTTTATTTTTCTCCTTCTTCATAAATAAAACAATTGGCTATTCGACCTTGATATCATATCAATTATTATCCTACGTGTCAAATCCGCCTTCTTATCCTATGTACCCAATTCCAGACTGATCATCAGACCCTCATTTACCGCCCGCATAATATCAGAATCCAGATGGCAGACTCTGTCTTTCAGCCGCTGTTTGTCTATGGTGCGCAGCTGTTCCAATAAAATGACAGAATCCTTTACCATGTCATACTTTCCGGCGCTTAACTCTATATGGGTTGGGAGCTTCGCCTTATTCATCTTTGAGGTGATCGCCGCGCAGATCACGGTAGGACTGTGTCTGTTTCCCACATCGTTCTGTATGATAAGTACCGGGCGCACGCCGCCCTGCTCAGATCCCACCACGGGGCGCAGATCTGCATAATAAATGTCTCCTCTTCTCATTACCCTACACTTCCTTTGACCTTTCACTTAAAAACAGCCTTTGTTTTCTGTTTTCGGCAATAGTATTGCCGTCCTTCTTCGGTCGTATTCAGGATAATGGTCCGTTTTTTGCCAACTCTAAAAAGTGTCTGCACTGTAATCTGCTGTACCGATCACTTCGCCGTCCTTCAAATAGATCCTAGGAATCCGCTTTCCAAGATCACAGGCCAGCTCATAGTTAAATCTGCCGGAAAGTGTTCCCAAGCTCTCCATGGTGATCTCTTCCGCCCCGTCCCTTCCGATCAGGGTCACCTCGTCACCCTCCACAACCCCGGAAATATCTGACACATCCACCATAAACTGGTCCATGCACACTCTGCCGAGAATTTTTGCCCGCTTACCCCTGATCAGCACATAACCTTTATTGGAAAGGCTTCTCGGATAACCGTCCCCATACCCAACCGGCACAGTGGCAATCCGCATCCGCTTCTTTGTCACATAGGTTCCTCCATAACTTACGGGCGTTCCCGCCTCCACCTCTTTGATATAGACAAGATGGCTTTTCAGCGAGAGGACAGGCTGCAGGGAAAGGCAGTCTTTCGTCACTTCCTCGGAGGGCGACAATCCGTACAGCGTAATACCTGCACGCACCGCAGAGAGATTTGCTTCCGGCATTGTCAAAATTCCCGCGCTATTGGAACAATGTTCGATGGGAATTTCTTTCCCCGTTCGGCATTTTACCTTTTCCACAAATTCTGTGAACCGAGAAAGCTGTTCATTTGCCGATTTCTTATCCCTCTCATCCGCCCTGGCAAAATGGGTAAAGATGCCTTCCACAACAATATGTTGTAAACCCAAAGCCCAATCCATAAAGGCAAGCCCCTCTTCGTCGGTCCGTATCCCGATCCGTGACATACCCGTGTCCACCTTCACATGCACAAAGGCCTTTTTCCCTAATTTCCCGGCACAGGCATTCAGTTCTTCCAACATATCCCTTCTGAAAACGGCAGGACGAATCTCCTGCCTGATCAGTTCTTCATAACAGTAGGGAAAGGTATAGCCCAGAATGAGAATTGGTTTTTTGAGTCCCGCCCTCCGCAAGAGAAAGGCCTCCTCCGCCGTGGCCGTCGCATGGCCAAACACATAGGAAAGCGTTTCCAGTTCCCTGCCGATGGGCACGGCACCATGGCCATAACCGTCCGTCTTAATCACTCCGATCATCTTAGTTTCCGGCGACAACTTACCGTACATCCGATCCATATTACGTCGAACCTCAGAAAGGTCCACTGCCGCATACACTCTCTGGTATTGCTCCCACATCCTGCTCTCCCCTTACTCTATCTTATTCAACTGCTGAAATTCTGCCAAAAAGACGCCTAAGCCCTAAGGCTTCGGCGTCTGCGCCTCCTCATTCGCATTCAATGCGTCATTGTCAGTCTTTCCTGCTTCTTCCCTCTGTCCCGTCTGGGCATTCTGCGGTTGTCCGTCCTGTTTTTCCGCAGCTGCCTCCTCCTTCTTGCGGTATTTCTCCTCCGGATCATACTCCATATCAAAAAGTTCAATCACCTCAGCGCCAAAAATATCGTGCATATAGGCGTAGAGTTTGTTGATCACGGCTTCTTTTTCCTTTTTGCGCACAACCTTTTTTTTCAGTTCCCGCCTGATCCCGCTGATCCACTCCTCAATCTCATCAAGTTCCTTTGTATTATTTTTCAATTTCTTATAACAGACATCCATCGTAATGAGCATGAGCTGGTTGTTCATCTGACTGATCTGTCTTGGCAGCTCCACCAGTTCTTCCTCGTAGGCATCCATCTTTTCATTGCACTCTTCAATCAGGCGCTTGTGATCTGCCATATCCTTGTCCTGCTTTTTGGTAGGATGTTCCCCCATCTCATCGGCAAGGATCACGACCTCATCCATCAGCTTTTTTTTCAATTTCTTAATTTCCTTCGTCTCCGAAGATAATTTTGCCTGCCGTTTTAAGAGGTCGTTTAACGCCTTTTCCAATCCTTTCAATTCCGGGGTAAACTCCGATTGCGTAAAAAGTTTATGCCATTTATTATCGAGCGTCAATATCGGGATCTTTTTCCCTACCAACGCTTCTTTAAACATTTCATCTGTTCTGGCCATTGCCGTCAACCTTTCCGCTTGTCCTACTCTCCTCCTGTGAGGAAGAAATGTTATAGGACAGCTTCATCAGACTGTCTGAAAGATGCACATTTTCCACTTGAATATGTTCTGGTACGGGCAGATCTACATGGGCGAAATTCCATATGCCCTTGATGCCGCAGTCAGCCAATTTTTTAGCCACCTCCACAGCAGAATTCTTCGGAATGGCAAGCACTGCGATATCAATATCATTCTCCCGGATAAAGTCAGCCATTTGCTCCATGGGACGCACTTCGATACCCCGTATTGTTTTTTCGCATATCCCGGGATCACAGTCAAAAATCCCACGGAATATAAAACCGCGCCGCTCAAAATTCGTGTAATTGACAAGCGCCTGCCCTAAATGCCCCGCTCCCACAATAATCAACCGATGTTCCCGGTCAAGCCCCAGTATTTTTCTGATCTCGTCATAGAGATACCCAACGTTGTAGCCGTACCCCTGTTGGCCGAAACCGCCGAAGGTATTTAAATCCTGTCTGATCTGTGAAGCCGTCGTCTGCATGATATCCGAAAGCTCCTGGGAAGAAACTCTCTCGATTCCCTCATCCTTAAGCTCCCCCAGATAACGCAGATATCTGGGAAGACGACCGATCACAGCCTGTGAAATTTCTTTTTCTTCCACAACCGTATCCCCCGCCGTTTTTTTCTTTTAACTATACGCCTTTGTGAAATTCTTGTCAATCAATTGACACAACCCGTTTCAATCTGTACACTGAGTATGGTAGAAAGGACAGGTAACGAACATGATATTATCCGTAAACAACATAGAAAAATCCTTTCACGAGGTGCCTATACTGAAAAATATATCTTTTCATATAGAGGATTATGAGAAAGCTGCCATCGTTGGGATAAACGGCGCCGGTAAGACTACGCTCCTTCGCATTATTATGGGAGAGCTGTCTGCAGACGAAGGTCTTGTGACCATTGCAAAGGAAAAAACCGTCGGCTATCTCTCCCAACAGGAAGCGGTTTCCGGTGAAAACACCATCTATCAGGAGTTACTCCGTGTAAAGCAGCACATTCTTGACATGGAACAGCAGATGCACGCCATGGAATTACAAATGAAGGCTCTCTCCGGGGAACGATTATCTGAGCTTATGGATTCCTATGCCTCTCTGACCCATGCCTATGAAGCGGAAAACGGCTATGCCTACAAAAGCGAGCTCACAGGTGTCCTAAAGGGACTTGGCTTTTCGCAGGAAGACTTTGACAAGCCGGTCTCTTCCCTCTCCGGCGGCCAAAAAACCCGCGTGGCGCTCGGAAAACTTCTCCTCCAAAAGCCAAACCTGATCATTTTGGACGAGCCCACAAACCATCTGGACTTAGCTTCTATCGCTTGGTTAGAAACCTATCTGCTGAACTATAAGGGGGCCGTGATCGTAGTTTCCCACGACCGCTATTTTCTCGACCGGATCGCCACCAAGGTGATTGAACTGGACAATACCAGGGCTACTGTCTTTTCCGGCAATTACTCGGCCTACGCCGCCGGTAAGGAAATACTGCGCACAGCTGCCTATAACGCCTATATGAAGCAACAGCAGGAAATCAAACATCAGGAGGCGGTCATTGAGAAATTAAAATCCTTTAACCGGGAAAAATCCATCAAGCGGGCTGAGAGCCGCGAAAAAATGCTTGATAAGATTGAAGTATTGGAAAAACCCGCCGAAGTGCGCGCGGACATGCACCTAAAACTGGAGCCCAAATTCCAGAGCGGCAACGACGTGTTACAGGTGGAAGGGCTTGCCAAGTCCTTCGGGCCCCTCTCCCTCTTTGCGGATCTGTCATTTGAGCTGAAAAAGGGAGAACATGTCGCCATCATCGGGGACAACGGTACGGGAAAAACAACTATCCTGAAAATCATTAACGAGCTGCTCCCTCCGGACAGCGGCACCATCCGCCTCGGGACAAATGTTGCCATCGGTTATTACGATCAGGAACACCATGTGCTCCATCCGGAGAAGACACTGTTTCAGGAAATTTCCGACGATTATCCGAACCTGAACAACACGGAAATCAGAAACACCCTGGCGGCCTTTCTCTTTACCGGGGAGGATGTTTTTAAAGTCATAAAGACATTAAGCGGCGGGGAGCGGGGACGGCTTTCCCTGGCAAAACTCATGCTCTCCGAAGCCAATTTCCTGATTCTGGACGAGCCCACAAACCATTTGGACATTACCTCCAAGGAGATTCTGGAAGATGCCTTAAACGCCTACACCGGAACTGTGCTCTATGTGTCCCACGACCGTTACTTTATCAACAGAACCGCCCACCGCATCCTGGATCTGAACCGGAAGACGCTCACAAACTATCTCGGAAACTACGATTATTATCTGGAGAAAAAGGACGAACAGCTCGCCAAACTAAACCCGGTTTGTGACGCTCCTGGTTCTGAACATAAAAATGGGGAACTGACCGCCGCGGATGTCAGTTTAGAGACAAATGCCTCCGCCTCCAAGCAGGACTGGAAAGCCATGAAAGAGCAGCAGGCTGCCGCAAGGAAACGGGAAAACGACCTGAAAAAATGCGAGTCCGAAATTGAGACACTGGAAACACGCAGCGCAGAGATCGAAACCCTTATGGCCTCTCCGGAAATTTGCACTGACGTGGCTAAACTTCAGGAATTAAATAAAGAAAAAGAAGAAATCGACCGGAAACTTTCCGATCTGATGGAAAAATGGGAGCTGCTCTCCGAGTAAGAGGCAGCTCCCACACTCGATTTATGCAAGGCTGTCGAAGGTTTCCCGAATCGCCTTGATAAAGTCTTCGCTGTTTAACACTGTCACCTCTTTACGGGAAGTAATCAGCGCCAAATCCTTTGTCATCTTTCCGGCTTCAATCGTCTGCACCGTCGCCTTTTCCAGTCTGTCTGCAAAGTCTGTCAAATCCCGATTCCCATCCAGTTCTCCCCTCTTTCTGAGCGCACCCGTCCACGCATAGATCGTGGCTACGGAATTGGTGGAGGTCTCCTCTCCCTTCAAGTGCTTGTAGTAATGCCGCTGCACCGTACCGTGCGCCGCCTCATACTCGTAAACGCCGTCAGGTGAAACCAGAACGGAGGTCATCATGGCGAGGGAACCGAAGGCGGAAGACACCATATCGCTCATCACATCCCCGTCATAGTTCTTGCAGGCCCAGATAAAACCGCCCTTCGCCTTCATCACGCGGGCCACCGCATCGTCGATCAGTGTATAGAAATACTCGATACCTGCCGCCTCAAATTTTTCCTTGTATTCCGCGTCAAAAATCTCCTGAAAAATGTCCTTAAAATTGTGATCATACTTTTTGGAGATCGTGTCCTTGGTGGCAAACCAGAGATCCTGCTTGGTATCAAGCGCATAGTTAAAGCAGGATTTTGCAAAGCTTGCAATGGACTGATCTGTGTTGTGAATCCCCTGTAAAATACCGGGGCCGGTAAATGTATGGATGGTCTCGCGAATCTCCGTGCCGTCCGCCGCTGTAAATACAAGCTCCGCTTTTCCCGCGCCCGGCACCTTGATCTCTGTATTTTTGTAGACATCCCCGTAAGCATGTCTCGCTAACGTAATCGGTTTTTGCCAGTTTTTCACGCAAGGCTCAATGCCCTTTACGATGATGGGCTTACGAAACACCGTTCCGTCCAATATTGCCCGGATCGTGCCGTTTGGACTCTTCCACATTTCTTTCAGATTGTACTCCGTCATTCTTGCCGCATTGGGCGTAATCGTCGCACACTTAACCGCCACGCCGTATTTCTTCGTGGCCTCCGCAGAGTCGATGGTAACCTGATCGTCTGTCTCGTTGCGGTGCTCCAGGCCAAGATCATAGTATTCCGTCTTCAAATCGATATAAGGAAGAAGCAGTTCCTCCTTGATCATTTTCCAAAGAATCCGAGTCATTTCGTCCCCGTCCATCTCAACCAGAGGGGTTGTCATTTTAATTTTTTCCATCTGTCATATTCTCCCCGTAAATTTCTTTCAATCCGTTTTTCACCATATTGTCGTAGGCGTTAATCATATGCTGATTCGCTAACTTCTCGGCAAGCGAAGCGTCCCCCGCCTTAATGGCCTCCATAATCTGCCTGTGTTCCTCGTTGGAGGCTCGTCCTCTGGTATTGGTGGCCAAAGTTTTCTGACGGACCCGCAGGACATATCTGTGAAAATCCCTCAACGTGTGTTCTAAAAGCTTGGAATCACAGGCCTCATAGAGAATGTCGTGAAACTTATTGTCAAGCTCTGCGATCTGATCTAAATGCCCCTTCTCCTCATGGAAATCCGCAAGATAGATATTCTCCTCCATCTCCTCCATCTGTTCCTTCGTAATCTTCTCCGTGGCGAGGCGGGCGCACAATCCTTCCAAAAGAGAACGGATCATATAGATATCTTTTACGTCTTTCGCCGTAATTCCCGTCACATAAGCGCCTTTATTAGGGACAATTTTAATCAGACCTTCCAATTCCAACTGCCGGAACGCTTCCCGGACCGGTGTGCGGCTCACTCCAAGCTCCTCGCCGATGGCCACCTCTTTCAGTTCTTCATGCTCCTTATATTTACCGCTTAAGATATCTTCCCGAAGCTTTTGAAACACCCGTCCCCGCAGGGAATACTTGTCATCTGAATCATACTTTTTATCGTAGTTTGTCATTTTCTCCACACTTTTACATACATAAATTCCCGCAGGCAGACATTTACAATCATACTTACTTCAGATTTTCTGTCCACATCGGGTATGAACTTCTTTGTACGAGTATAATTGTATACAATATACGCGATCCTGTCAATAATATCTGCACATTTTTTCTATGTCGATCATCCCCCATCCCTGCTTACTTCCATCCTCATACAGGTCTTTTGCGGTAAAAATCATCTGTCTCTTTACCTGTTCACTGCTGGCATAGGGAAATTTCTGTAAAAAGAGGGCGGCTGCGCCGGAAACAATCGGGGTGGACATGGATGTGCCGCTCTTTCTGATATAATTGTCTCTGTAGTTTCCCCTCCTGTCCCTGTAACAATTTACATTACAGGACATAATGTCCGTACCGGGCGCTACGACATCCGGTTTTCTGTAAGGCAGATTGTCGCTGCCTCTTCCGGAATAGTTTTCACACAAATCTTTTCTCGCTCCGAAATAGCCGCCCTCATGACATCCTACGGTAATCACTCTGCGGCTCTCGCCAAGCGGAGACAGAGATCCTTTCCCCGGCCCTTTGTTTCCGGCAGCGCATACCACAACAACGCCCTGTTCACAGACCGCATCCAAAAGCCCGGAAAGCGCATCCATTCTCTCCCCATCCCCGCTCTCACCGATCCCGACAGAAATATTTAACACACGAATGCGATATCGCAGGCGGTTTTCCATCACCCAGAGAAGCCCCTGGTACATGCTGTCGATGCTGCCCTCTCCTTTCTCGTCAAGCACTTTTCCCACACAAAGTCTGCATGTAGGCGCAATCCCGGAAAACCGTCCTCTGGAAAGTCTTCCGCTCCCGCCGATGCATCCGGCCACATGGGTTCCGTGTCCGCTGTCATCGTAAGCATCCTTTTTGTCATTTACGAAATCTGAAAATGCAATAATACGGTCCTCAAAATCAGGATGACTGCCTATTCCCGTATCAAGAACCGCCACACATATTTCCTGCGATACCACATCATACTGTATTCTGTCGCTGCATCCCAGCTGTCTCTTTACCCTGTCCATCGTACATAAAAAAACTCCCGGCTTTAGATATATATTATGCCGGGAGGCGATTTATGCGCATGTATAGCTAAACGATCAATCCCAAAAGCCAGTCCCTTGCATTAATACGACGGATGCCGTCATATTGAGCCTCTGGATCATCGTCGAGAGTCAATATAAATTTGGGATAATGATCACGAATCGCCATAAGCGGTCTCAATTCCCGTTCCAACGTTTTCTCATCCCGTACCGTTAATGCAACCTGATAATAAACGGTTCCCTTACTGTTTTTCGCAACAAAATCCACCTCAAAGCTATCTATTTTTCCGACATAAACATCATATCCCCTTCTAAGGAGTTCCAGATAAACCACATTTTCCAAGACATGCCCGGCATCATATGAACCGGATCCAAGAAGCATGTATCGTAGACCGATATCTACAACATAATATTTTTCCAGTGTTTTTAAATATTGTTTTCCCTTAATATTATATCTTTTCGCCTGATAAATAACATAGCTTTCCATCAATGCCTCTAAATATTTTTCTACTGTTCTTGTATCTGATTTTCTTCCATTTGAGGACAGCGTATCCGCAATTTTTTTAGACGAAAGAGGATTTCCTACATTATCAAACACAAACCGCAAAACACTTTTCAACATCATAACATCCGTAATTTTTTTTCTGCTGACAATGTCCTTAACGACAATAGAATTATATATTCCCTCCAAATAATCCCTGATTTCCTCCGGCTGTCCCTTCAGTTCTAAAGTGTACGGAAATGAGCTGTTTTCCAGATATTCGGTATATTTAATTCCCCGGTCGTTCATGCTTCCTGTACTTTCCACATATTCTTTAAACGAAAGCGGCAGCATTTCTATCTGCACATATCTTCCTGAAATTAAAGTAGCAATTTCGCCGGAAAGCATATACGCATTAGAACCGGTAATATAAATGTCCGCATTACTTTTGATATAAAGACTATCAATCACCTTTGGAAAATTTTCTACATGTTGGATTTCATCTAAAAAAATATAGGTCATCTTATCTTTTACAAGTCTGCCCTTTAAATAGGCATAGAGAGCCTTATAATCTGTCAACTCCTCATAATCCATATCCTCGAAATTAATTGCAATAATCTCTTCATCCAAAATCCCCTGACTGCGCAGCCAATCCTGATAAATCGAAAGGAGGGTTGATTTTCCACAGCGCCGAATCCCCGTTACCACTTTAATCAACTGTTTATCCTTAAACGCAATCAGTTTATTTAAATACTCTGTTCTTTCGATAAGCATTGCACATCCTCCTTGATTATAAATAGTATATTCAAAAACTTTAAAATTATCAATACTTTTTGTATTATAATCCAAAAACTTTTCATTTTGCAATCCTTTACGGATTACTCCGCAAAAAAAGAACACCCACCGTAAAGTGAGTGCTCTCAATCTGCCTTTTTACTTTCTGTGTCCCATCCTGCGAAGTTTTCTTTGCCACCGCATCCATGTTGTCTTACGAACGAAAAACATCGCCATCGACATAAAGAACAACCCTGCGCAGAGGAAATACTTGGGATGTATGCTGTAATCTCCAGTATCCGGGGAATCGTCTTTTTGTCCGAGGGAGACAAACACCGCCTGCCCATCCCTCACGTCCGCAACTGCCATACCGGAAGAACCATAATTATAGATACCGTAGTCGGAGAAATGAGCCGCCTGGAACGCCACTGCATCCTTCCCGTTTACCGATACAATGCGGCTGTCAACCTCTTCTAGCTGTCCGTCCTCATCCAGACACACCACATGGAGGTTATTTTGCAGCACGCCGCTTGGAAGCGGCATCGTGATCTCCACCCGCTGTTTGCCAAGTCCCGTGATCGGCACATTGGTCCGTGTATCCGTCATTTTAATCTCATAAGCATGCAGGGAATGGGGCAGTTTGTTTCCGTAAATCGACTTGTACGCCTCGCCGATCTTCGTCTTCGCTTCCTCACTGTCTGCTATGTCAATCCGATAGCAGCCCTCATCGCCCTCCATCACTGCCGTCACATCCTGCGGTACGGAATAACTGGTATTATTCACAGTGATGCCGGAACCCTGCGCCTGCGATTCCTCATCTGCAAAGAGGAACGGAGACCCCTGCTCCAACGTATATGATTTTCCGTTGTAGGTAATCGACTCTCCTGCCACAGGGCCCGCGCCCCGTCTAAAAAGAATCGTCAGCACACTGTTTTCTTCCTCAGAATCAGCATTCTGCGTACCGCCATCCGCCCCTTCAGGGTTCACAGGCTGATCCGCCGCTGTGGTCCCGACGGCCTGATCAGGCTGACCCTCCGTGGAATCCACCGTTTCTTCCGTCGTCGTTTCTTCATCCGCACTGCCCCTCCGGCAGATTACGCCAATAAACTCGCTGCCAACAGAGGACAGACAAGTCCCCGTCAGATCCGTTATCCCTTTCGGTATCACATAGGTGCGCGTTCCCGTAAAGACCGGTCCCCTATAGGTATCCCGGTATAGCTTCGTTGCCGCACTCTCATAGGAGCGGACAGGGAGCACATCTCCCTCAAAAACAACCACGCCCTCCCGTATATTTTCATTGTCAAAAGCGCGAAGCCCAATTTCCTCCACCGATGAAGGTATGACAACCTTCTGTATGGGACATCCTGCAAAAGCCCTGTCACGGATCTGCTGCACGCCATTTCCCAACTGAATCTCATTTAAATGCAGGCATTCCTCAAAAGCGCCCTCTCCGATCACGGACACGCTATCCGGAATCTGTACACGGTTAATACTGGTTTTTCCCTTAAATGCCTCCGCGCCTATCGTCTTTACGGAGTCCGGAATAGCCACATCACCGCCCTGTCCTCTGTAGGCAAGTAGTATCCCGTCTCCTACAATCAAAAAGTCGCTTCCTTCTCCAACGTTTCCTTTCCACTGATCCATCCACAATGTCTTATCAAAAGCGGAAACACCAATTTCTTTCACACTACTGGGAATAGACACATCCGACAAGTTATCACAGTGATAAAATGCGGCATAGCCAATCTCCTCCACACCCTCCGGAATCTGTGCAGAAGTAAGACCCGCTCTCGCATAAGCAAACTCTCCAATCCTGCGAACACCATCCGGAATCGTGCAAGATCCACTGTTATCATTATAATAAGCCTGTGCCGCTACCGTGTCCCCGTTCACCAACGTATATTTAGGGAAAGACCCCCCCTTTGCATCCTCTGATCCTGCAAGACCGGGAACCGTATCCAAATCGGGCTCCTCCACCGGCGGTTCACCCCCCAGAGTTTCTCCGGTGCTGCCTACATTGACTGTGGCCTTCGCGTTATCCACCAACACGTAGACCTCCTGTCCAATTACACGGGATTTTGCCTTCACGTTGGGGTCTTCTTCCTCTTCCATGGCGTTCATATGGGTTACCTCATGATAATAATCCACAGGACCCAAATTCTGCACCGGCTCCTCCTCAGCGCTTTCCTCGCTCACGCTGTCCGGAACAGGCGCCTCCTCATACTCAGACACATCAATATCCTCTAAAACCAAAGTGTCCGCAAAGCTCTTCGCATAGGACCCCTCATCCGCATAAATGGTCAGCCTCGTACAGCCGTCAAAAGCGGTGCTGTGAATCGAATTGACAGAGGTAGGCAGGGTGATATCACGTAACCTCACGCAGTCCTCAAAGGCCTTCATATCAATGCGTTTCACAGAATAGGGAATATCAATTGCTTTTAAGTTTTTACAATTGGAAAACGCATACCCCGGAATCTCCGCCACATTGCTGCTAACGCTCACATTCTGCAAATTATAATCACCCCAGAAAGCATAGGGCTTTACCTGTTCTACCAAAACGGGCATTTCATAGGAATCCGCCTGTCGTCCGGCCAGCACCTGATAGAGCACGTCCTTACCCTTTTTGTTATAGATCGCGCCGTCCTCACAGACAAAATTCTCGTTATCCCCGTCAATTGCCACGGACGCAAGACTATAATTACCCGCAAACGCGCCATTTCCAAGACTTTTAAGACCGGAACCGACGGTCACATCCTTCAGCGAAGCACATCCGGAAAATGCCGCGTTTTCAATCACTTCCACACTGTCTGGTACATTAATACTCTCTAAATTAGAACATTCGGAAAAAGCCCTCGCGCCAATGACCTCCACCCCGTCACTCAACGTAACACAGCGCACTGAATCATTGCCCGCAAAGGCTTCCGCTTCTATCTTTTTTACCTGATTGGAAAGAGACACGTCCTCTGCCGTGCCATTGTACTTCACTAATGTAGTTCCATCCATCTGAAAATCAGATGCGGCGGAGGAATCCTCCGCCTCCACATCTGATACTGGAATCTGTGTCACGGCGATCGCTGTTACCAAAAACAGCGTACCGATCAGTTTTCTCAACCTTTTCCCCATAGGATTCCCCCTTGGGCTCACAAGTCCCCTAGCCTTTTACTTTGACCGGCCTCTTTTTGTCCCGCTTGAGGAACAAAATCATCGACAGACAAGCCAACCCGAGTGACAAGAACCACTTCGGATGAATCGGATCACCAGTCTTAGGTGTTGTATCAAGCATACCCTCAACCAGATTACCGGTATCCACATAAATCGTATAAGGCGAGAAGTGGGTTGCCCGGAACCGGATACATGGCACACCGTTAATCGTAGTAAAGTTCTCATTCAAACTCTCTAACTGATCGCCGTTAATAACCGCACCCGCCATGTTGTTACCGCCGTATGCCACCAGTGAATCCGGAATCGGGATCGTGATGTCCACGGAAAGTCCCGTCGTATCCGAAATCTTTGTCGTTCCGGTGGAATCATAGAGACTGATATCCATCGCATAGTAGAGGATATTGTCCAAAGTACCGTACTTGTTTGTGAGGGCTGCCGCTACTGCACGGGTCGCCTCATCGGTCTCGGTAATCTTCACAATAAAGTTATCCGTGGAACCGTTCACATTCGCCGTTGCCAGATCCCTGTTGGAAATACCCGGCTTTTCAATATCCACTCTGGTATTGCCGTCATCAGTCGTACCGCTGCTTGTATTGCCACTGCTTCCACCGCTGCTTGGAGCAGTCGTCGCCTGAGGCGTCGTGTCAGCCACAAAGTTTGCCTTAATTGACACATTATTTGAAGGCATCTGGAATGTGGTTGCCGGCAGACTCACACTCACGAGAGTCACACCGTTTGACTCGGTCGTCCACTTGTCAAATCTCATGCCCGCCGCCGGCTGTGCCGCCGTAACGATAACCATTGTGCCCGGCGCATAACTTCCGGAACCGTATCCGTTCTCCACAAATACCGTGTACATTCCCGCACCGCTCGTGGTGGAAGTGGTACTGGTAGAGCTGCTGGAAGAAGAGCTGCTGCTATTCTTACTGCTGCTACTCTTGTTGCTCGTAGTGCCGCCGCTTGTGTTAGTGGAGCCTCCACTCGTATTGGTAGTGCCGCCACTTGTATTGGTGGAACCGCCACTCGTGGTGCCGCCATTCGCCGAAGCTTTATACAATGCAACGATTGTCATATTGCTATTTACAACCGTCTGGGCCGTCCATGCACCTTCACTGCCGTTGCCGCTGCTGAACCCTGCGGCTTCAAATCCGGTATGAACCGGATGAATCGGTTCAGGCCATCCCATATCAGCAAAGCTCTTACCTGCTTCTACATAGTATTTACCATCAGTAGGACTGGAACCTCTGCCTGCCAACTGTTGGCCATCCACACCGTCAAGGAATTCTACCATATACTTGCCGTCTATCGGTGCACCACCCTCATAATGGCCCTGGGCGTAGAAAATGGTATCCTCATGAATCGGAGTCTTCCTTGTTGCGCCATTAAGACCAATCCATTCCTCAAAAGTCCAATTCTCCATCACCGGATCTGCCGGGAAGTCTGCAAGATCGCCATCCGTCACGTACTGCGGATTGTTGATCGGCGTTCCCAGATCATCGGTCATATTCTCGATCACCTGATACTTGGCGTCATAGAAGGTAACCTTCCACTGTCTGCCAAAAGGTTTATCGGACATAACAAGCTTATATTCTTTTCCGTACTCCTTCACATATCTTACTACCGCCGAATCCTCGGGAGCATGCACAGTGGTCTGCACCTTATCGCCGTCAAATGCGCTGCCGGAAATCTTCACCTCAGATCCATGTATGGTGAGCTCACGCAGGTTTTTAGCCCCCACAAAAGCGCCCCGTCCGATATCGTTTACTGTGATTGGCAAAACAACAGTCTGAAGAACATCGGTGTTTCTAAAGCAATCCTCGGGAATAACCTTCAATCCGGCCGTATTATTGCTGCCAAAATTGATCTCCGTCAGATCGTCACAATCCTCAAACGCCCCCGGCTTAATTGCACTCACATTTTTAAGATTACTGTCTCCGCTACCGTCACTTCCCGCATTGACAATGGGAGGTCCCACCTTGTCAATCTTTCTTCCTCTCGCAGACAGACACTCTTCAATCGTCAGAGAACCGTCAGTATTCTTTGAGTAAATAATACCGTTGGTCGTGGTATACCACTCGTTATCGCCTACCGTCTCCATCTCATAACAGCCTCTAAACGGTGCGGTTCCGATATCGCTACACTTCGATCCAAGCGTCACTGAAAGCAGCTTCTCACAACTGTCAAAAGCATAATCAGGCAGATACTTCACACTGCTCATCGTAACAGAAGTAATCTGGTCGTTTCCTCTCTTAAATCTCTCTCCTGCATCAGCGCCGATGCCGTCGTCATAATAACCGCTGAACAAGCCAGGGACTACCTTCGTAGGATCATCTTCCTCCTTCTCTGTAGAACCCGTATACATATACCAGGAATCACCCTGCTTGGCGCTGCCAAAATAACGCTCCCGGTTCAGTTTATTGTTATCTCCACCGGTTCTGTTTCCGTCATCGCCTTTCACGCCATACACATAGCTGTACACGTCTATCGAATCCACGCCCTCGGGCACAGTGATGTTGCGCACATTATCGATCAGACGAAGTTCAATATCCGTCGGATCGGTAACGCCTATCTCATAATCAACCTGCTCATAATATGCCTTTGCCTTCACCCCGGCATGGGCCACAATCGGCTCAAAGAAGAAATCGACGATCTCACCCATGGAGCTGTCACCGCCACCGCCCGGCGTTGGAGCTGCTGCGGGCCATGTATCAGAATCGGCAACAAACGTCGGATTTACCCATGGGCCGTAATTGTCGGACGCATAGACCGCATTTCTCTCGTCATCCGTAGTGGCTTCCGTCCACGCTTTCCTAAAGGCATCACGGCGGAAGTTGTTTTCCTCACCGCTCCAAGCCACATAGGACTGATCCTTTCGCATTTCCACATAATTATCATATTTGTCATCTATCCATTGTTTTACCCCATTTATCTCCACTTCCCTTTCACCGATATATCCGTCCGGACCAGCCATGATATCAAACTTAAAGGCTTCATCCAAAGCTTTGCTGATATCCTTTTCCTTCGGATAATCCATCAGGGTCGCAAGCTTCGTGTTATTGTCATATATCACAGTCAAATAGGAAGGCACAAGACTCTTATAACAAGGCCTCAGCCCGTCTGATCTCAGGGCTGTCCCCTCCCGCATAGACCAGTTATACGGCTCGTAATCCGTTGCAATATCCCCATGGATCGTCAAACCGTTACTTCCGGTCTTAAATGCGTTTTCGCCAAGCTTAAACTCTCCATGGGCAACCTTCGGAGAATTCAGGAAAATATCGTTTAACGCGGTACAGCCCTCAAAGGCGCTGGCACCGATCGACTTCACTGAATTACCGATATAGACATCCTTTAATTTTAACCAGTCTGTCTTTCCGTCCGTGCCGCCCTTGAACACACCGGCCGCAATAGTCTCTATGGAATCGTCCGGTATCCTGATGGAAACCACAGCCGAGTTCAGCTCAGAGTCGGTAAAGCAGTTTTCCCCAATTCCCTTAACTGACGTATTTCCTACCTTCTTCGGAATATCCAGAACACCGCCCCATTTGTCTACCTTTGCACCCGGTTTCAAAACACAAGAAGTCAATATCCCTTCTGCTCCATTGATAGAAAGCAGATAGAAACCGTCGCTGATCTCCCAAAAATCCTTTCTGTTTGCGCCTTCTCCCTGATGATACAGGTAAGGCACAGTGGTAGATACTGCCGTAATCGCATCCCAAGTGCTCTTACGCGGCGCTGCCGGCTGGTTACTGTTGTTCTTCTCCGGCCCTTCCACATAAAAATCTTTATTAATAATATCCGCAAATAAAATCTTGGAATCATATTCCACAAATCCACAGGCAGTAGGGTTGCTGTCCGTAGGGAAGGTCACATATTCCAAATTGATACAGCCGTGGAACATGGCAGGCGGTATCTTTACTTTATTCGCTGTACTGTTTCCGTAGTTCCCGGGGAAAACTACATACTTCAAATTAGAACGTCCCGCAAATAAATAATTCCCAAGACTGCCGTCACCGGTCAGGCGATCCGCCAAGGTGAATCCCATGGGCTTTGACCCAGCATCCGTGGCAAAAGCGCCGTCACCTATTTTAACTATATTCGCTCCTTTCATGGAAACTTCTGTCAACTCGGAACAGTTATAAAAGGCATAGCCGTCTATCGTAACGTCAGACCCTTTATCCTCAAACACAACGCTGCTCAAACTGTTACATCCGTAAAAGGCGCCGTAACCGATTAGTTTCAAACCACTTCCAAACTTTACCTTCTCAATTTTAGTTCCGCTAAAGCATTCGTTTCCGACCCTCTCTACTGTCAGATCCAACTCCGCCACCTTCAAAACAACACAACCCTTAAAAGCTCTGTTGCCAATAGCGGTCACATTCGCAAAAGAAACACCCTCCAACTTTGAACCCGCAAAAGCGTCATCACCAATAAATCCAATTTGTTCGGGAATCGTTATATTTTTGACGTTTTCAGTTCCATAAAAAGCCTTGTTCGCTATGGCACACATTTGATACTTAGCTGTTTTTAACACCAAAAAGCCATACCTATCGTTATTGCTCTTACTGCCCTCTTCTCCCGCGCTACCTACAGTTCCCTTTGCAAGGTAGATATCACCCTGTTGTCCTCCAGGACGATTGTCCTTGGCCGGCACCAATGTATATTCTTCTCCGCTTCCCACTTCCAGATTATGCGCACAAAAATATTTCCACTGATCTGCCTCATTCAAATCTTTTGCCGGATAAACCACAAAATCATCTGGCTTAGGATGGGTGTCTTCATAGAAGCCTGTATTGTTTTTATCCGCCTCCCATGCCGCTTTATCTGCCTTATACTTATCATACGTAGCTTTAACATCTATATATTTCGTATTAATACTAGGGTATTTTTTTAGAAACACCTCCAAGTCAGCGTTATTATTATTCTCATATTTTGTATAAGTGTATATCTGCTCCCCTTTGGTAGGGTCATTCCCCATAATCTGCGTAACCTTACCAGAATCATCCTTTATCCCATAACCAGTTAGCGTCTGACCCTGGCTGCCTTTCTTTGTGGCATCCGCTTCTAATTGTCCCGCATAGTATTTAGTAAGTTCAGAGGCTGTAGTCGTAAAGTACTCTGTGTTTGGAAACAGATTCAACGTTGGTTCATCATAGTATTCCGTATTATATTTGCAGATTGCCCCCGCAGTCATGCCGCCTCTTGGATTGGCTACATCATAATACATAAATTCCCATCCCAAAGAATAGGTATTACTCTCAGGATTAGAAACTTTAAGAGAAGCATGAAGACCACTATTTGGTTTGTTTAATTCCGCAACCAATTCGGCATCCGTTTTACCTTCATATGTACTCAAATCAAGATTGCTAACACCCAATGGCATATCCGTTGCATCATCAGGCTTATATCCATAGGGTTTAAAGGACTGATTACCATTGCTGTCATAACCCTCCAAATACCTCCCCGACTCATGCACATCAAGTGAATCATCTGCAAGCGCGGCAATGCCACCCTCCGGTGCCGCCACGTTCTCAGGCACCGGGATCGCCGCCACCACCACAGCCGTGATCATCAAAACCGCCGCCAGACTACGTCTCGCGGTTCTCTTTAATCTTCTCCTGGGCTTTTTTGTTACCGGCTTTTTCGCTGCTGTCTTCTTTGCCATGGTACTTTCTCCTCATTCCCTTACACATTTTCTATAATTTCATCAATAAAAATACAGGATAGCTTTTATTTATATCGTCATTTTTCAACTATCCGTTTAGCTTTTTGCTCTCTATTTCTATCTCGACATATAGGGGTCATCCCTTAGTCGGACACCATATATGCCCGTCAAAAGGGTATTTCGACACAATTTGACCGAGTAGCATATATTTTTATTTTACTCTTTTTTGTAGAATATGCAAGTTTTTTATGACCAAAATCTGATATTATACTAACACATGCTCTTTTTCCTTGATGACAGCCTCCACTTCCTCAATGGTTTTTTCTACAATTTCTGCTATCTGTCCCAAGGTATAGCCCTTCTTGTGCATATTCAAAATAACTACTGCTTTTCCTTCTGCTATGCCTTCTTCCTTAATCCCCTGACTCAAATTACACATAACGCTCACATCCTCTCTTATTCGATCCCCTGCCTGAATATCATACTCGTTTTCCATGATATCCAATTTTTCTTTCACGGAAAGCTGCCTGGAGAACATCGCCCCTAACAGACGATGCAGCTCATATTTCTCATCATGCTCCGGAAGTTCATTTGCTATACCGATCATAACAATATTCAACAGGTCAAGCCCGCCTTTCCACGAATAAGAACCTAGCAGCTTATCATCTGTCAGATGTATATAATCCATACTGTTCTCATCCATGTTCATACATACCCATATCGAAAATACACGTTTTATGTCATTATAATTCTGATTGACAAAATCCCGTTCCCTCTGTGAGGAAACAAGGCGGCTCACATAAAATACTGCCCTGTTTAAGATATGGTAGCTTGTCGGCTCATCTTTTTGTGCTTCTAAATTCACGATAACCCGAGAAAGCCCGTCTTTCCCGCCACCTGCGGATGGCGTTCGCACATAAAACACTATGTCAAACCTTACAAGCCCCTCGTTTATCTCTGCATTCTCCGTATTCATTCCAACAATGCGCTGTCCACGTTCTTCCTTTTCGGCATTGGTCAGCCCCGGCTCTACCGGAATTACGCTGATGAACGGATCCCCCTCAATATAGGTTACTGCTTCTTTCGGATCCATTCCCTTAAACTCGTCAACCGCCTTTACCAAAATATGCGCCAGAATGATTTTATTTCCTAACAGGCGTTTTGCCCTTTCATCATACTGTGCATCCCTGTCCGCTGCGCTCACTGCATTTTTTATATCTCTGTCCACACATATCCTCCTTCCGTATGAGCAGGAAACACCGAAACCGCTCCCGGAAGTTATCTGGACTCGAAACCATTATACCCCGAAAGCATCCGTCAATCAAATATTTTTCCCGCTGTTTTGTCCCTTTTTCTGTTCTTCCCGAAAATCCTGGAGCGAGACGCTCCTTACGATGCCTTAAAGCAAAAGAATGTTACAAGATTTTCCAAGTATATTCAGGATAACACATCAGACAGGATCACACAAGCAAAAAGCATCAAGAAATTTTCATCCTCTTTCTCATGAAATCATGTACAGTAGAGTCAGACTTTGAGTAACAGTTCAGAAAAGCGTCATCACGACAGACTACCTGACACGGAGGATAAAAATGGAATTTGGTGAATTTTTAGCGAAACTGCGCAAAGAAAGAGGCATTTTACAAAAAGAACTCGCCGCTTACCTGAATATGACCGTGGCTACCATATCCAACTATGAAAAGGGCATCCACACTCCTGATCTCAATACGCTTGTTAAATTGGCGGATTTCTATGATGTTTCTACAGACTATCTGTTGCAGAGAACCCGCTATAAAGCAAATATCAATACTTTAAACAAACGTTTATCTGCTGACTATACCATGAGTGATCTCATGAATATCACGTTAGAACTGGACAGGCAGAATACCGACGCGCTGCTGGATTATTATGAACTGCTGACCATGCGCAACTCAATGAATCATAAAAAATAAAGTCATCTTTTTGCATTTACGGCTTTTCGCCGTCACCATCTAATTTTTTAAGGGGCAGTTGACTGCCCCCCCTAAAAGCAATATATTTACTGTCCTGCCTGTATCCGTTTCGCCACTACCACAAAACGGCCGTCTGGCTCGGAACTGTCACAGGTGGAAAGGGTCAAAAGTTCATCCCCAAAAGCAGCCGTTACCCCTGTGTCGTATAGGGAAAGGGCCGCCATCTCCTGCATATTTGATTCAAATTCCTTCTCCGATGCCGCATCAAAGAACTGATAATATTTAAATACCACTTCGTCCTCATTGTATATGCGGGAACGGAACACATACATTACCTGATAGAGTCCTTTCTCGTAAATCGTATCGAAACGGATGGTGGAATGTTTCTCGCAGTATTCCTTACTGCTATAACTGTTCAGATTTCCAAACATTTTCCCTGACTTCATATGATGCCCGTAAATAATCAAATTTGTATTCCTATGCACCACATCACAGGCCGCATCCATGAAAAGGCTGCCGTTTTTGTCATATTCCTGATTAAAGTTATGATCCAGATAATACTCGTTATTGGCTGTCTGCATCACCGGATAATCGATAATGGTATCATCAATTTTCAGCCATCCGATCATCTTTTTATTTTTATTATAGAGGGTTTCATACTCAGGAAGCACCGTAAGCTCCACGTCCTCCTCCTCGGTATAGTGGATTGTTACCGGGGCCGGTGTTCCTGTTCCTGCAAGAGTAGAATTTCCTTTCAGAGATGCCAATTGCTCATAATCCATCTGCGTTCTGTCTGCAAAAAAGGAATATGCACCAAAATAGCCAAAGCATCCCACAGCAACGACACTGCACAGAACAACTAACAGTTTACGCCTCTTTTCCCTTTTTTTCACTTCTTCCAAAATTGCCTTCTGCATATCAGCATCGTAGTCTTTTAACGATGCCTGGGGTTTTGCCTTGGCCTTCTTTTTCCCTCCGGATAATTTCACGCCGGATGATTTTTCCTGTTGCTTCTGGGCCTTTCTGCGAGCTCTTTTCCCCTCTGGAAGTCTGCTGTCCTTCGTGTAGCCCTGGGCTTTATATTTCTCCGCTAACTCGTATATCTTATCGTCAAATTCATTTCCGATGACGCTCTCAAAACGGTACTTTCCCTCCGCCAACGTCTCGCACAGAGAAATGACTTCTCCCGGCTGTTCCATATGGACATTTGCCTTAATCTCTTCAATGAGCTTCAGGTCGCGTTTGGCTGCCTTGTATTCCGACTCTGTCCTGAATCTCCTGCCTGCCAATTCATACCCCGACATATGGGGATCTCTCCTTTGCCAGATATTCTATACGCCTGCTCCAAAGGCGTTTTAACACACCTTGGACAAATGGCATATGTATTGTACCATGATTCTGTGTGCTTTACAAGCACCGGCAGAAACAGGAAAAGGTGCAGGAACCTCATGGCAATCCCGCACCTTTTCCTATCTGTCAGGCCATCTTCTGTTTCAACAGAGTCACATCTTTTTTTACTTTATTAACCTCTTTTTCAAGATAATCGACTTTCATCTCGTAAATGCTCTGTTTTTCCGCAGCCGGAATCGCCCGATCCAACTTACGGGAAAGTTCAATGTGATTTTCGGCCACAATTCTAATATATTTATCTGTTTCATTTTCCACATGTAACCCAATAGAGGTCACTTTACGCTGTAGCTCCTCAAAGCCGACATTCAAGGTGTCTACATTAGACTGTAGCTTCTCAAAACCGATATTCAAGGCATCTACATTAGACTGTAGCTTCTTAATGTCAGTTTTCATGACAGCCATTTCAGCCTTCAGTTCTTCAATGTCAGCTTTCATGACAGCCATCTCAGCCTTCAGTTCTTCAATGTCAGCTTTCATGACGGCCATTTCAGCCTTCATAACTGTCATCTCAGCTTTCAGATCCGCAATGTCAGCTTTCATGACGGCCATCTCAGCCTTCATGACCCGCATGTCATCCTTTATAGGCTGTAGCTCTGTTTTTAGTTTTGTATCCAAAAGATCAGATACAATTTGTGCAAATTGCTGCAATACTTCGTTGGTCATTTATGAACCTCCTTAACTCAGCACCATTCTCTCCATTCATGGCATTTTGTTACTTTAAGGTTCTCTCCTTGAAAACTATCATATCACAGTATGGAAAACATGTCCATCCTATTTTACACATTTTATAAACGTTTTTTCGTTAATTATATCAAATCGTCTTTTAACTTTCTGTATCAATTTCCCTCAAAATGAATTCACCTCTAATACTTCTTTCACATGACTCTGCAAAAAATTGTCCTGTACGCTAGAAAGCCCCATCTCGTTTAACGTCTGCACCAAAACATTACAGACTGCCTCGATCACAACTACCCTGCCGTCCCCCGTATTTAACTGATACAAAAAATCCCCGGGGCCCGCTCCCTCCCATGCCTCGGTGGGATCGGGAACCTGATAGAGCAGCGAAAGCATATCGCCGATCTCCCCGCAGACAGAAAGCTCCCTGAGCCCCCTGTGCATCCACTTATATATAGGGGCATATTTTTTGTTCAAAAGATAGACAATCTGCATAACCTCTTTTGCAAATTCCGTCAGGCAGATTTCCGCCGCAATGCGCTCTCCCCGCTTCATGGCGCGGGCATAGTTGTACTGTCCCGCCTGCGCAGCTCTTGCCAGACTCTCCGCCAACTTTTTTCTCCACACTTCTTCCGGATAATAAGCCAAAAGTGCCTCACGCATCTTGGTAAAACCTCCGAACCGGTCTTCAAAAACCTTTCCGCTCACCGCAGTACAGAGCGCAGCCTCCGGAATTGCAAACCACTCCTGTGCCCTTTTTGGAGCTGAATCCCGGCCAAGAATTCCCTGATAAAAATCTTCCAGGCAAAGTGCGCCCACCCGGCCTTTTCCCTGTTTTTCCTCCACCCGGGCTGCGAAACCCATAAACTCTTTTGGCAGCGCTTCGTAAGCCGCCTGCACTTTTTCCCCATACCGGGCGTAAACCTCCCTGGGCAGCCAGATACAGAAAGAAGGACCGTAATCGTGGTCCCGTGAAATTTCATCATCAAATCCAAGGCATTCGGAACCGTATCCCACAAGCCCGGCGGCCATCATATCTGCAATCTCCGAGAACTGCTCATAAAGCATGGGCTTGCCGTATGCCTCATAATATTTTTCTGATACTTCCAATCCCTTCATGGTTCACCCCTGTCCAAGCCCGTCCTGCACGCGCCCGATCACTTCCCGCGCTTTCGCGGCATAGCTCTCCTGCCTCTTTGCATCTCCCATACTCCCACACACGGCGGCGCAGTTTTCACAGAGAATGCCATAACTCATATTTTCCCCGTAATGTTGTTTCACCAATTCCAATGCCTTTTCGTAATAGGCCAAAGACTTTTCATACTCTCCATCCCTGTAACAGGCTTCACCCATCCCGGCCAACGCACCGCTGTAATGTTCATTTGGGTTTTCCCTCTCCTTCTCAAAAAGCGTAAGCGCACGCAGGAGGCAGTTTTTTGCCTCTTCATTTTCGGAAAGTTTAAAATAAATCAATGCCAGATTCGTCAGTGTAGTGGCCGTCTGGGCTTCATTGTCCGGAAGCTTTTCAATGATGGTCAAAGCTTTCTTCGCCGCCTCCGCCGCCTCCGCATTCTCATTCATTTTTTCCAACAAAATGCTCATATTGTTATAAAGCCCCGCCTGTCGGTAATCTCCCTGCGGGAGAATCCGGTCATAAATCTGAACCGCCTGCCGGTACAGCCTGACTGCCTGCCCGAAATCCCCCGCCGCACTGTAGGCGGTAGCCGCGTTGAGCAAAGTGGTGGCAAAGTGTTCCGTATCCTCCAAATTTAACTCCTCCATTAATAGAAGCACATCCTCCGCCGCCTGGTAGGCCTTTCCAAAAGCAGAAACACTGCGGTAAAACCCTATCATTTCATTGCAGATGGAAATGTATGCGGCATAGTCTTCTTCCTCCTTCGCCTGCTCCAGAGACACCGTCAAAAACGAATCTATTTTATCTGTCTCATTTCTGTCAAAATAAGAATCCAACTCAGCAAAAAAATGATCCATATTCATCATATATTCCCCCTCTATCCTTTCGCTTCTACCCTGTCTATAATTCTTTTCTGTTTATATAAGTAATACATGCTCACCAAAAATGCACACACCACCCAACTGATCGGATAACAAGATATAATCCACGTAAGCCCCTGCCCTGCCGGAATCATGTTCACCCATATGATACGGTACACGCAGATACCGAGAACGGATATCACCGTGGTCACAAAGGTGTATCCCTGCGCGCGAAGCGATCCCGAAAATATCTCTATAAACACAAACATCACAAAGGCCGGCGCAATCCGCTTCATCATCGTCATACCGATTGCCACAACCGCTTGATCTCCCGTGAAAATTCCTAAGAGGAAAGGTCCTGCCGCCATCAAAACCATTGTCAGACAGACCGCCGTACCGACCGCCATGCCAAGGCAGACTCTTGTGCCTTTTTTCACGCGTTCCCATTTGCCTGCCCCGAAATTTTGTCCAACAAACGTGGTAAGCGCAATGCCGAAGGAAGAATTGATCATCCAAAAGACGCTGTCTATTTTCCCGTAAGCCGTCCATGCCGCCATGGTATCTACACCCAACAAATTGAGCGATGCCTGTACGATCATATTGGAGATACTGTACATAGAGCTCTGCAATCCGGAGGGAAACCCAATTTGCAGCATATTTTTTAAAATTTCCCCATGTATTCTGATCTTGCGAAAAGACAGACTCATACAATCTACTTTGTGCATCAGCGTCCAGGTAACCAGCGCCGCGCTGATCGCCTGTGAAACAAGCGTCGCCACCGCCACGCCTAAAACCCCAAGCCTAAAATAGAGTACCAGAAGCAAATCCAGTACAATATTGACAATGCAACATACCACCAGATAATATAGGGGCCGTTTGGAATCTCCGATGGCCCGCAAAATGGCCGCTCCCATATTGTAAATAAACACAAAGACCAAACCGGAAAAATAAATCCGTATATACAGTGTAGACATACCCATCAGCTCTTCTGGCGTATTCATCAGCCGTAGAATCAAAGGGGCCGCCACCACGCCGAGAATCCCGAAACCGATCCCGCCAAAAATACCGAAAGCGTAAGATGTGTGCAGGGCATCATCCAGTCTTTGCCTGTGGGATGCCCCGTAGGCTTGAGAAATCAATACCGTTCCGCCTGCCGTTAATCCTGTAAAAAATCCCACCACCATATTGATGATCTGAGAAGACGAGCCGCCCACACTTGAGAGCGCTTCTTTCCCGGCAAACTGTCCTACAATGACTGTATCTACCGTGTTGTAAAGCTGTTGAAAAAAAGTCCCAACCAGAATGGGGAAGAAAAAAATCAACAGCTGTTTCCAGATCACGCCCTCCAATATACCGTTTTGTTTTTCCTTTATTTCTTCTCTCATTTTCTTATCTCAAACCACGCACAATATATACGAAACGTTTCGTCATTAATATCTCCCGTTAAAAATCTGCGTAATCGGTGAATCCTCCGTCAAAATCACGGTCTTGTTATCCCCCGTCACGCTCTCCCGCAAAGCGTCAAGCGCACGTACAAAGGAATAGAAATCTGTCTTCTCCGGATCGGAATAAGCCCCCGATAAAATACGCATGTACTCAGCTTCACCTTCCGCTATGGTTGCCTCCGCCTTCGCCTGCGCATCGGAAAGCATGATGGAAACCTCTTTATCAGTGGTATTCTCTATCATCTTAGCCTCAGACTTACCCTCCGCCGTATACTGCGCCGCAATGTTGCCTCTTTCGGAAATCATACGATTGTAGACCGCCTGCTTGTTATCGTCGGGAAGATCCAACTTCTTGACTTCCACTGCCACAAGCTCGATGCCGTACTGTGCCTCCACATGATTGATCTGCCCCATCACCTCTTCTGTCAGGGAAGTAATTTCTATCACTTCCTCCTTTGCGCCGGAGAGATCCAGATCATTGCCGGAAAGCTCATTGCCCGTCTCATCCACCGTAATGGTCATCTTACCGTCACGGCTCCTGATGACCTCATCCTGTCTCATGTTGGAAATGGTATTTTTGGTGGCGTTATAGACTATGGCATCGATACGCCCTTCCGCATTCGGTACGGAACAACTTAAGGTCTGGGCAAATTTCAGCGGGTCTGTCACCCGCCAGAGCACATAGCTGTCCACCAACATGGTCTTTTTGTCGGAAGTAATCACGTCAGAGGCCGGCAGATCATATAACAAAAGCTCCTTCGGCACGGTATCTACCGACTCCACAAAGGGAATTTTGAAGCTCAGTCCCGGCACGGATACCACCCTGTCCACGCGGCCAAACTGCCGGATCAGCTTAAACTGGTTCTGTTTGGTCACCACAAAACTGTTAGCTATGATAAACAGCGCCGCCAAAACCAAAAAGACAAAACTTACGCCAAAGGCTTTTCCCTTCTTCCCACTCTTCTTTTCCGTTTTCTTTGTGCCGTCTGAATTAAAGCGCTCAAAATTCTGCACATTTTGATAATCAGCCATTTTCTATTCCTCCTCCTGCGTTTCCGCCGTTTCGTCCGCCGTCTGCTCCTGGCCGCCGGTTCCTGTCAGAGACGAGCCCTCCTGCGTCACAAAACTGTCTAAGGGCAGCATAGTGGTGGTCTGGCCACCCTCGCCCTCTATGATAACCTTAACGTCAGGAAGCACATCCTCTATGGCCTCATAAAACATACGCTTTTTCGTAACCTCCGGATATTTTGCGTACTCCTGATACATGGAATTGAAACGGGCCGCCTGACCGTTGGCCTCATTGATGCGCTCCTGCTTCTTTGCCTCTGCATCCTGCAATATTTTATCGGACTCCGCCTCCGCATTGGGAATCTGCTCGTTCCTGTACTTGTTGGCATTGTTTAATGCCGTCTCCTTGCCCTGTTTGGCCGTCTCCACTTCCTTAAAGGCGTTCTCCACCTCGGCGGTGGGCGGCGTCGCATCCTGAATGGTGATATTCACAAGTTGGATGCCGATATCATAAGATTCCAGCTTATCCAGAATCATCTGCTTGATGTTAGACTGAATCTCATTTTTTCCTGTGGTCAGCACACTGTCTACACTGTAAGAACCAATTGTGGTCCTGATACAATTCTGGGCAATATTTTTTAAAACCAAAGCCGGGTTTTCCGACGCATATAGCGCCTTGACAGGGTCAGTCACCCTGTACTCCACATAGAAATCCACATAGATAAAGTTATAATCAGAGGTAATCATCAGAGCATCCTCTTCATCCTCACCCTCATCCTGCCTGTATCCGATAGGAAATCCCTGAATGGTCGTATTCACCTTTGTCACAGTCTGAACAAATGGCGCTTTAAAGTGCAGCCCGGGCGTAGTAACCGCCTTTGGCGACCCGAATGTACAGACCACTGCCTGCTCTTCCTCCTGAATCGAATAGTAGGAATTGGCGGCAAGTAAGGCGAGAACGATAAGAATAGCGGCAATTTTTGCCGTCCTAACGCTCTTTCCCGCTGAAAAATTAATCTTCTTTTCTTTTTTCTTTCCAAACATACTGTGTTTTACCTCTTTCTTCCTCCCGGCAAATATGGTACGATGATACTCGGGAAATATAAATACTATAGCAAATCCTGTTCCGGATAGCAAACAAAAACAGGGGTAAAAGGATTAAAGTTTTATAAACAGAAAGGTATCATTATGCGAATCATATTTATTAGACACGGCGATCCTGACTATGGAAACGACACACTCACAGAAAAGGGCATACGCGAAGCGAAACTTCTGGCAAAACGGGTAGCAAAATGGGAAAATATCACACAGTTTTACTGCTCTCCTTTAGGCCGCGCCCAAAAAACGGCTTCCTACTCTCTGCAAGCTGTAAACCGTGAAGCCGTCACCTATGACTGGATGCGGGAATTTGCCTATTTCATCGACGATCCCGTAACAGGCCGTCATGGCGTACCATGGGATTTCATGCCCTCCTACTGGACACAAATACCGGAAATGTATGACCGTGAGGCTTGGAAAAGCACGGAGATTTACCGCTCCAATGACGCGATTCTTCCCGCCTACAAAGAGGTGTGCGAAGGACTGGACGGGCTTCTGGCCTCTTACGGCTATATGCGGCACAACAACTACTACATCTCTGATCCTTCCAAAAAGAAAGCAGAAGATACCATTGTTATCTTCTGCCATCTTGGCGTTACCTGTATGATGTTGAGCCACTTACTTGGCATCTCGCCGGTTCCTCTTATGCACGGCTTTTATCTCGCACCCACATCCGTCACCGTTCTCGCAAGTGAGGAACGGATGGAAAACGATGCCATTTTCCGCGTACAGATGATGGGGGATACCTCCCACCTACAGGCAGGGGGAGAACCAGTCTCCCCTGCCGGCTACTTTACCGAGCCTTTTCAGGGATAGCAGTTACTGCCATCCCTGACCATTTTGTCCCCACTGTCCCATCGGCATGGGCATAGGCCTGTTGTCCGGCAGTTTCGCGATGGCAAATGCCATAAAGCCCATTGTAATGGCCACACGGAGAAGGAATGGCACGGAAAAAGATACAAAAGGAATCAGATCAAGTATTGTTGCTACGACAAACATCAAGACTTTGGAATATACCGCTACGCGGAACAACGCACCCGTCTCAATCTGCTTCTTCATGATAGCGGCAATGAGCATGGCAAACAGCAGATAAACCGCAGCAAACAGAAAATATCCGAGACCCATCCCAATAAAAATAATCAGGTATACGAAAATCATGATAAACATGACAAACGGCCCCATTACGGTGGCAATCCATTCTCTGCTGACGTTCAGTGTATCACCAAAATCACTGAAATTAAGCTGCTGATACTCCCAATTCTGCATAAGAGAAATTCTGTCCCGTCCCATCAGAATAATGTCCTGATAGCCTTCATCCGCCAGCTCCGCCACGTCCTCATAGGAAAATTCATCGATATCTTCCGTCATGTACACAAACACCGATCCTTCATCATACAAAAAATCTTCGTCCATATACAGCCGTCCGCCCGTTATTGTAAAATCCGGCAGATTTTCAGCCAGATCTTTCATATCGATGGACGCAAAGCTAATTGCCAGAGTGGCAAAAGAAAGCAGTGTGGCAATCAGTACCAAAAGTGTCACAAACCCGATCATGCTCCCGGTCTTCACCTTCGTCAGCCTGTTATACTGAGTTGGCACGAAGGCAAGGGCAAACTGTTGAAAAATATTTGGGGCTTTCTGAGGCTCCGCATTGCCGCCGCTGTAATTTCCGTAACCGCCGCCCTGTTGGTAAGGGGCTCCCTGCTGATAGGGATTCCCCTGCTGATAAGGGTTCCCTTGCTGTTGATAAGGGCTGCCGCCTGTCTGTTGGTTATATTGGTTATACTGGTTATCCATGTTTTCCTCCATTTCTCCCGTCAGCGTATCCGCTCCGGAAATCCCACTTTCTTCTGCACTTTGCGCAAAGTCTTATTGGCAAAATAGGCCGCCTTTTCCCCGTTTTCCTTGATTATTTTATCAATATAATCCTTGTTTTTGCCAAGATCCTCATATCTTTCCTGGAGGGGCTTCAAAACGCTCACCACTGCCTCCCCCACGGCCATCTTAAAATCACCGTAACCTTTTCCGTCAAACTCTCTCTCAGTCTCCTCCGGGGTCTTGCCTGTGCAGACGCAGTAAATGTCGATCAGGTTGTGTATGCCGGGCTGTTCGTCGTTGTAGCGGACAGATGCCTCCGAATCCGTCACCGCCCTCTTAAACTTGCGAATCACCGTGTCCGGATCGTCCATCAGATAAATACTGGCATTGGGGTTTTCATCTGATTTAGACATTTTTTTCTCCGGATTCTGCAGGCTCTTAATACTGGCTCCCGTCTTTCCTATATAAGGCTCCGGAATCGTGAACACATCGCCGTAAATTGCATTGAACCTTTGCGCAATGTCTCTGGTAATCTCCAAGTGTTGAAGCTGATCTTTACCTACCGGCACCACATCCGACTGAAACAGCAGAATATCAGCTGCCATCAACACCGGATAGGTAAAAAGCCCGGCGTTGATATTGTCCGCATGTTTCGCCGACTTGTCCTTGAACTGGGTCATACGGTTTAGTTCCCCCATATAGGTAAAACAATTCAAAATCCATGCAAGCTCTGCATGTCCCGACACATGGGACTGGTAATAAAGACAGTTTTTCTCCGGGTCAATCCCCGCCGCAATATAGAGCGTGAGAAGATTTCTCGCCCGTCTGCGCAGCTCGGCAGGTTCCTGTCTTATCGTAATGGAATGCAGATCAACCACCGAATAAAAACACTGGTACTCGTCACAGAGGGTCACCCAGTTCTTCAACGCGCCCAGATAATTTCCCAAAGTCAGGTTTCCGGTAGCCTGCATACCGCTGAATAATACCTTATTGCCATCTAACATAATAATTTCCTCCCATAACTAAATACTATATCACCGCCCCCGCTTTCCGTCAAGAAAGGGACCGCCAAGGCGATCCCTCTCGGATTACATCTAATCTTACCGTTAGTTTCCTTCGGCCTCGCAGCCGCAGGTAGAGCCGTTCCCGTTATAAGGTCTCTGCTCAAAGCGTGGCTCAAACCTGGAGTCATCGCAGCCGCAAGGTTCCGGCTCAGGTCTGCCGCAGGACGGTTCCGGTCTGTGACAGGGAGGCTCAGGTCTCCTGCAGGGCGGTGTCTGCGGTTCCTCGCATCCACAACCGGATCGGCCGCTGCCATTCTGTCCGCAGAAAAGTAACAGAAGTATAATCCAACAACAATTATTCATGGGCTTTCTCTCCTTTTTCTCTCATACCATATCCTATGCGAGAGAAAAAGGCCGGTTACTGATTCAATATTTTTTTACGGATATAGCGAAAGGTCCGCTCCTCTCCCTGTTCCGCCAACATATGCAGCAGAAATTCCAACATCCGTTTCGTCTTCTTATGCAGCATAGGCGGTGTCTTCGCCGACTGATAGTATGCCAACGGATCCTGGTCCCGATAGGCCGCCCCATGATACACCTTACAGGCAGCAATGCGGTCCATAAACATCTCGACTACATAGCAGGCCGGCATAGGCGCTGGCGCCATGCCGCCCTCGATATCCTTAGCGCTATAGTCAATCCAATACTCATAATGGTGCTTGTTTCTTCCCTTGTGATGAAGCCACGCAGAGGAATATCCGATATCCTCCCTCTCCGCATTATTAGGGCTTCTGTCGCCCTGATAATATTTCGCTCCCACCAGAAATTCTGTGGGCGTATACTTTGACAGATCGTGAAGCAGTCCCTGTTTAAAAAGTCCTACCCGAAAACATCCGTCCATGACTAAAAGCTTGTGATGCGTAATCGTCTTAAAATGTTCCCACGCCTTATTCATCTGGCTTTTTCAACCCCTTTTTCCTCGTTTTCTCTGCTCTGCCATTTTTCTTAACAGGCTTTTCCGTCTCCACAGGCACATCTTTTGTGGCACACAACACGATGGTTCTCGCCGGCACACAAATTTCCTGCGAGGCGGTGACCTCTTCGATCTCCGGTATCTCCCTTCCCGTCGAAGCACGGTAAATCCAGAGTTTCCCCTTCGGCAGCTTTGGCAGTCCCAGATAATTTACCTCCCAGTGCATATTGACCGCGATATAGTAGAAACACTCGTCCTCCTTCTTCCCCTCTGCCCCATAAAAACCGCAGTACATAATTCCCATGCAACGACTTGCCGGACTGGTATCCGGCCGCCACGCCTCCCTCCCGTGAAATGAGATATCAGGGAACCCGCATGAAAGCGTGTCAATCCCGCGTAAAATTGTTTTGCTGTGGAGAATGCCGTGGGCCTTTCGCATCGTGATCATAAACTTCGTATATTCTAAAAGTTCCCGCCCTGCACTCGTCTGGTTCCACTTGATCCACGCAATTTCATTATCCTGACAGTAGGGATTGTTATTGCCCTCCTGCGTATTGGCAAATTCGTCGCCGCTGTAGAGAAGCGGCGTTCCCTGAGACATGAACAAAATCGTCACTGCATTTTTCATCTGCCGCAGGCGGAGTTCCTGAATACCTTTCTTTCTGCTCTTTCCCTCCACGCCGCAATTCCAACTGCAGTTATAGTCCATCCCATCCGCATTGTTTTCACCGTTATCTTCATTATGCTTGCGCTCATAGGACACCAGATCAACCAGACGGAAACCGTCCCATCTGGCAATGCTGTTGATAATGCCATGCCCGTCCTTATTTTCTCGCAGATGAAAAAGAAACTGGTTTATCATATTGTCGTCGCCTTTGATAAAGCGGCGCATATCATACAAAAAACCGTCGCTCAGCCATCCGACGTTGCGGTGCCCGTTTCCCTGCTGTCTGCCGTTCCACTCCCCTGTGAGCAGCATTGTCTCCGCAAGCAGCGGTTCGCCGGCAATCACATCCATATTTAAGGACGCGCTCATCAGATGAAACCCGTCTATATGATACTCCAACACCCAGTATTTCAATACATCCAGGATATCCGCAGTTCTCATTTCCGGCGGGAAATAAAACTGCATGGAGACACCGATGCCTGCCCTGTGAAAAGCCCGCACCATATCCTTAAACTCTCCCGCCGCATCCTTACTGTGGGCATATGCGCCCTTCGGCACATAGTAAAGCCCCGCCTGATAGCCCCAGTAATTCAGCCTTGGTTTTTTTCCATCCTCATCTGGCTTTGGCAGTTCCTGCTTGTAGGACAAAACCGCCTGTTCCATAGTCTGCGCCGTATTTTCCGGCATAATCTCGTCAAACTCGTAAGCAGGCATGAGAAGCGCCATGTTAATTCCCAATTCCTGCATATAGGGTATTTTTTCCGCCACTCCGGCATAGGTGCCCTTCCATTTCACTCCGGAAGACCGGTGCTTTGTAAAGCCTCTCACATGCAGCGCATACAAAATCATCTCTTCGTAAGGAATATGGACATTTTCGTCGTTTTCCCAGTCATATTTCTCCGCCTCTGGCTGACAATGCGGCAGGGTTGGTTTTCTTACGCCGTACCCACAAAGATTTTCTACCCGCTTACAACAAGGGTCCTGATATGTCTCGTTTCCCCTGTAAAAAAGATAACTGCAGTTCCTGTCCTGATAACCGGAAAGCAGCATGGCGCGGACTGCCCCCACACGCCACTTTTCAGGAAAGGGAATGCGCACGCCCTCGCGGTGTCTTCTGTCGTAAAGAACAATCCCCGCTTCCTCTGCGCCTTCACATACTGCTGAAATGCGCAGTCCTTCTTCCTCAAAAGATACACCAAGCGGATATATTCGCGCTCTATCTACTTGCTTTACGTGGAATGTCTTTTGCATGAAACCCTCCGTCTATTCAAGCCTGATCCCGATACCTGTCCTTCGTTTCTGTGGAATCAAACGTTTAGTCAGTTTATATTATACAAAAATAACGGTTGCTTTTCAATCTAAAAAGTTTTGGTTTTGCCGAAAGGCCATAACTATGGTAAACTGGAAGCAGAAGCATCTGTACCGCAACGAAAACAGGAAAGGAAAAGCTATGAGCAAAAACGAAAATACCCATGAAGAACTGGAAAACGAAGAAATGACCGTGGAACTGGAACTGGACGACGGTTCCAAAGTCACCTGCGCTGTGGTGACGATCCTGACTGTGACAGACAAAGATTATATTGCTCTTCTGCCTCTGAATGAAGATGGCGAAAACACAGAAGGGGAAGTCTGGTTTTACCGCTATAGCGAAAATCCCAAAAATCCCAACGAAGAGCCGGTTCTTGGTTATATCGAAGATGATGAGGAATACGAAGCTGTGGCCGACGCTTTCGACGAATTTTTAGACAACGCCGAATTCGACGAGCTTGTGGATGACGAATCATAAGAAAGCAGCGGCTTTAAAAACCGGGAGGGCGCTCCCTTTCCGGTTTTTTCGGTGTGGAAAAAGAGATACAGTCCATGTTTTGCGCGTGTCATGGCCACATAAAACATCCTTCTCTCTTCCTCCACCTGCTCCTGCGTCTTTGACTGCTCCGAGGGCATTTTCCCTTCATTGCAATCTGGAAGAAAAACCTTTGAAAACTCCAACCCCTTAGAGGCATGAATCGTCATCAGTTGTATCCCTTTCTCTTCTTCTACCGGCTCTTTGATCGTCTGTGCGTATTCTTGCATATAATTTAGCATCTCCTGCACCGACAAAAATTTTCTGGAAAATTCCTCAAACTCTTCTCCTTTTCCAATCAGCTTCTCCGCCATTTCAGCGCCGTATTTCTCCCGCAGATAACCGTCATAGCCGATTATTTTTCGAATATAATGAATTTGCAGATGTACCCGTTTCCCAACTAAACTGTCGATATCCCTGTACAGCCTTTTCACTTTCTCCTGTATGGACGGAGTCTCACTGTAGTACCTGATCAGCGCTTCTTTCTCCACCAACTCCCGCGGCAGGCTGTCCCGCTTCATATAACGGACCGGGCGGTTCATCACTCGCAAAAAATGGCTTCTGTCAAAGTCCCCCTGTCCCAATGCCAGATAAGCGCAGATATCCTGAATCACAAAATGGGAAAACCGGTTTTTCGGCTTCTCCCGAAGCACAAAAGGAATCCCCGCTTCCTTCAGGGTTTGCGCCCAGAGGCCACAATCCAGATTGGTGCGGCAGATGATTGCGCACTCCTCCAAATTTCCGTCTTTCTGCTCCTTTTTTAGGGCACAGACCACCGCCTCCTTTAGCTTGTCAACAGATACCGCCCCGCAAATGGCAACGCCCGTCCCCTCTCTATGCCGTGCGGAAATTTCCTTTTGAATCCGGTTTTCATTTTCTTCAATCACAGCTTTCGCCGCCTGCACAATCCCGCTGTGACATCTGAAATTCACATCCAGAAGAATTTGATCCGTCTTCGGAAAATCTGAGAAAAAGCGCTGTATACTGTCAGGATTCGCGCCACGAAAACCGTAGATTGACTGGTCATCGTCGCCTACGATAAAGAGATTATTTTCCGGGGCCGCCAGATTTTTGATGATCTCATACTGCATTGGAGAGATATCCTGAAATTCATCTACCAGAATATACCGAAACTGCGACCGCCACCTTGACAGACATGTCCTGTCCGTCTGTAAAAGCTTCAGACATTCGGTCAGAAGGTCATCAAAATCAAATTTTAAAAATTCCTTAAGCCAGTTTTGGTACTCCGCAAGCAAAAACAGAAAATCCTCCTGCTTCATCTTGCGGATTTCGGGCGCAGTCTCCTCACCCTCCTTTTCTCCGTCTCCTGCTGTTTTTTCCTTCTCTCTTGTCTTATACCTGCTTATAGCTGCTATGATTTCTTCAATATCTTCCTCCTGTAAATAAACAAACCTCCTGTGATTATGTATGATATCCCGTATCAGCTTTCTCTTTTCCGTCTCCGTGATAATGGTATATCCGCGATACTGCGTTGACTGCCTCAAGATATGATAGAATACTGCGTGAAAAGTGCCGAACCAGACAGGCAGGGATGTTTTCCCCATCAGACGGTGAAACCGCTCCTGCATCTCCATTGCAGCCGCCTTCGTAAACGTGATAACAAGGATGTGGGCGGGATCTACGCCCTGTGATGTGATAAGATGATAGATACGCTGTACGATAACAAAGGTTTTTCCGCTGCCGGGCCCGGCTAAAACAACAGCCGGACCGACAGTGTGGCAAATCGCTTTCTCCTGGCTTTTCGTGCAGGATAGATCAGGCTTGTTCAAGTTTTTCGATTCCCTTTTTGATCCTTGTAAGGGACTCTTCCTTTCCCAATACCTCCATGAGTTCCGTCGCTCCCCCCGGTGTCATCTGTTTGCCGGAAACAGCCGTTCTCACAGGCCACATCACATATCCATTTTTATATCCCTTTTCTTCCACATAGGCGGAAAGCGTCGCATATAGCGCGTCGTTTGTATAGTCCTCCTGCGCCTCCAGACGCGGTAAAAGGTCCTTCAATACGGCCAGGGATGTTTCACTGTTAGTCTTCATCTTCTTGTGGGTATACATTGCCACGTCGTAGTCAGGCAGCGCGTCAAAAAAGTCTACATGCTCTTTGATGTCCGGGAAAATCTCAATCCTTGTCTTAACCATGGCGGCAATCTTTTTCAGGTCATAGTCTTTTTTCACCGCTTCCTTTAAATACGGTTCAGCCATCTCGTAAAACCGGTCAAAATCCATGGCTTTCAAATATTCCCCATTCATCCATTTCAGCTTCGTATAATCAAACACCGCCGGAGATTTGGAGAGATGCCGGTAATCAAACCGCTTCACCAATTCCTCCAATGAGAAAATCTCCTCATTATCCTCCGGACTCCAACCCAGAAGGGCTACAAAGTTGACGACGGCCTCCGAGAGGAATCCCTGCTCAATCAGATCCTCATAGGAGGAATGCCCGCTCCGCTTTGACAGCTTCTGATGGTTTTCATCCGTAATCAACGGGCAGTGCACATATTCCGGCACTTCCCATCCAAAGGCATCGTAAAGACGGTTATATTTTGGCGAAGAGGAAAGATATTCGTTGCCGCGCACCACATGGGTAATACCCATCAGATGATCGTCCACCACGTTGGCAAAATTGTAGGTGGGATAACCGTCCGACTTAATCAGGATCATATCGTCCAATTCCGCATTGTCCACCGTAATATCCCCATAGATGTCATCATGGAAGGTGGTCGTCCCTTCCGTCGGGTTGTTCTGACGGATGACATAGGGCTTACCCGCCGCCAGATTGGCCTCCACCTCTTCCCTGGACAGATGCAGGCAGTGCTTGTCATATACGTTGATTTCCTTCCCTGCAACCGTCTGTGTCAGGGAAGCCAATCTCTCCTTATCACAAAAACAGTAGTAGGCTTCGCCCTTCTCGACCAACTGCTTCGCATACTGCATGTAAATGCCCTGTTTCTGGCGGTCGCTCTGCACGTAGGGGCCAACACCCCCATCCTTATCCGGGCCCTCGTCATGCACAAGTCCCGTATCTTTCAAAGTGCGGTAAATGATATCCACCGCTCCCTCCACATAACGCTCCTGATCCGTATCTTCAATCCGCAGGATAAAGTCCCCGTCCTCATGTTTCGCAATCAGATAAGCGTACAATGCCGTTCTGAGATTCCCCACGTGCATCCGCCCTGTGGGACTGGGCGCGTATCTCGTTCTTATTTTCTGACTCATAACTTCTCCTTTTGAAACCCTTTTTCTGTCAATTCTCGTCCACTCCGTCGCAGGCATAACATGATTTATCGGGAATCCGGTTCGGCGCCGCTTCCTTAAATGCCGCCACTGCCTTCGCCGCTGCCGGAATCGCGATATTGGTGCCAGCGCCTGCCACACAGCCGCCGGGACATGCCATTCCTTCGATCAGACATCCATTTTTCTTACCGGCCTTGGCAAGCATCAATATCTTCTTGCACTCGGAAAGACTTTCCGCATGCTCAATGTGCACTTCCACATCCGGGTAATATTCCTTCACGCACTCCTCGATGGCGCTCGCCACGCCGCCTGCCACACCATAGCCTCTGCCTGCGCCCGTGGCATCTTTCAGCTCATCCAAAGCCTGTATCTCTTTCAGTAAAATTCCTTTTGCCTCAAAGATACCCGTCAACTCCTCAAAGGTAATGACAAAATCCACATCGGAGCGGATTGTCCTTCTGGATGCCTCCAACTTCTTTGACGCACAGGGCCCGATAAACACTACTTTGGCATCCGGATGTTCCTGTTTGATAATTCTTGCCGTGGCCACCATAGGCGTCAGCGCATTCGATATCTTGTCGATGGTCTCCGGGAAAAATTTCTTTGCAAGCACCGACCATGAAGGACAACAGGAAGTCAGGCTGAATGGCTGCTTCCCTGTGGCCACCTCCGTAGCGTAGTGCTCCGCCTCCGCGATAGCTCCCAGATCCGCCCCTATGGCCGTCTCATATACTTCATAAAAGCCCAGTTCCTTTAAAGCAGTCTTTAACATATCCGGTGTCACATCCGGCCCAAACTGCCCGGCAAAAGCAGGCGCTACCTGGGCAATGATCTGCTCCCCCGTCTGCAGGGCACGTATCAACTGGAAAATCTGCGACTTGTCTGCAATCGCGCCAAAAGGACAGTTTACCATACACTGTCCGCAGGAAACGCACAGATCGTTGTCGATCACCGCGCGGCCCTTCTCATCATTTTTAATAGCGTTGACACCACAGGCACCCGCACAGGGCCTTACCTGATGGGCAATGGCATCGTAGGGACAGACAGATTTACATTTACCACAGCGGATACACTTTTCAGGATCAATCACAGACTTGCCATTCACCATGGAAATGGCATCTCTCGGACAGACCTCCCGGCAAGGATGCGCCACACATCCCATACAGCGATCCGTTACATAATAGCTGTTCTCCGGACAGGCATTACACGCCGAAGGAATCACCTGCATCAACGGCGGCTCATAATACTTCTCCGAGATATTGCTCTCCTCAAGCCCCTGTGTCAAATGTACCGGCACATTCTCCGGCCGCAGGGACAATCCCATAGCCAGACGAATCCGCTCACGCACAATGGCGCGATCCCTGTATATATTCTCATATTCAGACTCGTCATAATCCACAATCTTGTATGGCAGCGCTTCAATATCATCCTTCAGATTTTCAGAATGATAGGCCAGATGCGCCACTTCCTTAAAAATACGCCTTCTGTTTTTGCGAACCTGTGTGTCAATTCCTCTCATATCTACCCCATCCCAAGTCTCTATTTCAATGTCTGCTACAGCCGCAAACTGTTTTGTCCACGGCAGCGCTATTTTTTATAGCGACACTTACATTTTTACACAAAGTCCACTGGAAGTCAATCTCTCCGTGCCTAACGGCGGCGTCTTCTCAGCCAGATCACCAAACCTGCGATCAGCATTGCAAGGGGAATCACGACAACGCACAAGATCATGGCTATATTGGCGGTCTGCGCCTTGAATGTCAGGTTCGGCATGGCAAGACTCTTAACCGGAACCGTCACGGAAATTTCATGATCCGCCATATGACTGATCATACTGCCAAAAAACTTCACATTATTGCCCGGTGCCATATCATCCGCAAGACCGGTAAAAAGGCTCTCGCCACCCACCACAAAAGCGTGGGAAATATTGCCGTCCTCCGTGCTCTTTTCCACCTCCACGCTGACCACAAAAGGGCCGTCAATATCATTTGTCCCCCTGCTGTAATCACTGGTATCCGTAAGGTCCGTCTTAGAAAAAGCACTGCCGCTTGTGGTTAAAAGCGGCGTGTAAAGCACATCCTCCTGCAAGTCGTCATAGGAAAGTCCCATAGAAAAAGGTGCAAAAATCAGGCTGTCCGTCAAAGCCTCCGTCACTTCGGTGGATTCTACTTTTGGAAACAGATAGTAAGGATTCTGGTAATAAAAGTTACGGTCCTGCTCCACAATCGTCCCTTCCACTTCCGATATGCTGTAAAAATCCAGAATGGTTTTAAAATTTGTCATTTCCCCTTCCGCCATTGTAGGGATAATCAGTGCGTTTCCACCCTTTTTCAGATACTCAATTACCTTTTTGGCATCATCTTCTGAATAATCGCCAGTGGGCGCGTTTAAGATCACGCCCTGCGCATCCTCGGGAATCTCATCAACAGAATAAAGCATAAGCTGTTCGCAGGACACATTTTCCTTCTCTATGGCGTTCACAAATTTTTCTTCCAGTTCCAATTCACCGTGCCCGCCTACCGCATAAAAGACAGGCATATCCTCCGTGGTCACATAAGCGATCGCCGAGACAATCTGTCCCTCACCGTCATACCCCGTAGTCTGGTAACTATAGGTATAGTAGTCCATCTCATAGGTGTAAATATCCTCAAAATCCACTACCTTGTTTCGCTTTTCCCCCTCCACAATCAAGCTGCCGGACCCAAGCGGCTCCTGTGTATAATTCTGATAAAAATTCGGATTCTTTGTGGGACTGACATAAGTGACCTGGATGTGATCCGACCGCTCCTGCATCAATTCCAGTGTCTTGACCAACCGGCTCTCCATTTCGTCATATTGTACCCCTTCTTCCTCCAGCACATAGATCGTAACGTCCTCAGACAAATCTGCCAGGAAATCTTTTGTCTCCTGTGTCAGCGCATAAAGCCTGTTTTGTGTCAGATCAAAAGAGGAATACTGTTCCGGCACATAATTAAATCCCAAATTAACCGCCACCGTCAGGACAATTGCCAACACAATTCCTGAAACACTGTAAGCGCCTAATTTTATACCGCCTCCCGCAATGCTGTACCGGCGCTTTTGAATCACCTGTGTGGTACAGAAAAGGGCAAGCCCTATGGCCGTCACATAATAAATCACGGCCTCCAGTTCAAAATAGCCGGAGGACAGCGTATCAAACCGCCCTACCATATCAAAACATGCCAGAATGCGGGCAAACAACGTTGTGACTGCGGATGTCCCCGCAGAGGAAAGTAAATTGGATATCCCCGGCATGATATAGCCCAAAAACAGCGCGCCAAAAGAAAGTACCGCCGCGATCACCACGCTCTCTGTCAGTGCGGAAAGAAAAAGTCCCACCGCCAACGCCAGACCTCCATACAGGAAAAATCCCAAAAGGGAAGCGTAGGAAACGCCCATCTGGAAGTCTCCGCCCAACCTCAAAAAAAACGGCAGCACGCCCATAAAAGCCGTTGGGATAAAGAGCACTGTCACAAGTGCCAAATATTTTCCAATCACAATCTTTCCCACCGAGACCGGCGCTGTCAGAATAAGTTGGTCCGTCTTGTTTTTCCGCTCCTCAGAAAGGACTCGCATCGTGAGAATCGGAATTGTTACAATAAAAGTAAAGACAATGCTCTGCAGCACATACGCAATGGTCGGATAGCCGATCAGCATATTATAAACAATAAAATAAATGCCCATCACAAAAAGATTTACCGCCACAAAGAGCCATCCCGTGAAGGAGCAGAAATACGCTCTCAGTTCTCTTTTATAAATCGCTTTCATCGGTCTCCTCCTCTCCCTCTGCGTCTCTGTCCTCTTCCCTCTCGTCCACAGACTCCGCATCCACTTTGTCTTCGTCCTCGTCTGCCTCCGTCTCCGCATCCGTCAGCTCCAGGAAAATATCCTCCAGTGATTTTTCCGAACGGTTCATGGACAAAACAGGCATACCTGCCCCTGCCAGCGCAACGGACAATTCTTTCCGAATATCCGTGTCCCCTTCCACCGCAATCCGGACCAGTACACTGCCCTCCTCTTTGCCGTCCTCAAAAGAAAAGCCGGAAACAGCTTCCATGTTCTCCAATAAGCTGCAAATCTGTTCCCGTTCACCGATCACCGTCACCAAAAGTTCTGCACTGCCCCGCATCCTCTTCTGCAATTCATCCGGGGAACCGCTGGCCGCAAGTTTCCCTTTGGATATAATCAAAATATGATCGCACACCGCGCTGATCTCTGAAAGAATGTGCGAGCTTAAAATTACCGTATGTTCTCCCGCCAGTCCCTTAATCAAATCCCGCATCTCTATAATTTGCCTGGGGTCCAGACCTACCATCGGTTCATCCAGAATCAAAACCTTTGGATTCCCCACGAGGGCCTGTGCAAGTCCCACCCGCTGCTTATATCCCTTGGAAAGATTCTTGATCAGGCGGTCTTTCATCTGTGTAAGACTCAATGTTTCCATCAGTTCAGCGACATGCTTCTTCCGCCCCGCTCTCGCCACTTTTTTTAACTCCGCGGCAAACAGCAAAAACTCCCGCACCGTCATATCCGGATAAAGAGGCGGCACCTCCGGCAAATATCCCATACACGCTTTTGCCTGCAAGGGCTCTTTTAAGATATCATGTCCGTCGATCACAACCGTTCCACCGTCCGCCGCGATATAACCCGTCATCACATTCATCGTGGTAGTCTTGCCGGCTCCGTTTGGGCCGAGAAAGCCGTAGATTTTTCCCTGCTCTACCGTAAATGACAGGTCGTCTACCGCTGCATGGCTGCCATACCGTTTAACCAAATTCTCCACCTGTATCAAATTATACGCCTCCCTTTTTATTGTAAAACTGTATGTTCCTCCGTTTGGAGAATGCCGCACTTTAGGCATTCTCCTATGTGAGACTTAGTGCTTCTTAACGAAGCATCCTCTGCTGCTGAGTTTTAGAAGCACTTCTCACACTAATATACTGGCAAATTGTGTCTCTATTCGTATCAAATTGTGAAAAAACTGTGTCCTCTTCACACGACACACTTAGATGATTATAACATACTATAATCTTAAAAACACATGAAATTTGTGTGTCAGTATACCCGGCGCACCAATAGAAAGGATTTAGTTATGAAGGATTATCTCTACAGGGAACCCTGCGACGATTTTCCCATTGCAATGGCCTATGTTCCATGGCAGCACTTTAATGGAATCTGTGAAAATCTTGACAAAGGATTCTGTAACGGCACCGTCTTCCCTGAACTCGACAAACCATTTACAGGAAGGAGATGTTGTAACAGATGAACACACAATTTGCCAACGAGCAGGAAAAGCTGCTACACGATATCGGAGTCTTAAGTTTCGTAGTCGTCGAACTGTCCCTCTATCTGGACACCCATCCCACTGATCAAAATGCCATGAAATATTTCAACCATTACAATCGGTTGGCGAATCAGGCCAGACAGGAGTATTCCGCCAAGTATACGCCTCTCACGATTTCCTGCGTAGATGTGTCAGAGTGCAACGACTGGCAATGGTCTCTCGCACCTATGCCTTGGGAAGGAGGTTGTAAATAATGTGGAATTATGAGCGAAGATTAGAATTTCCGGTAAACATTAAAGAAGCCAATGCAGATATTGCACAGGCTATCATCAGCCAATACGGCGGCCCTGACGGAGAGATGGGCGCGTCCATGCGTTATTTATCCCAACGGTATGCCTGCCCTTACAGGGAGGTTGCCGGTGTGTTGACGGATATCGGCACCGAGGAATTAGCACACCTTGAAATGGTAGCCGCTATCGTCCATCAGCTCACGAAAAACCTTTCCATGGAGCAGATCGAAGCCAGCGGTTTCCGCAACTACTATGTAGATCACACCATCGGTATTTGGCCGCAGGCGGCAGGCGGCGTTCCTTTCAATGCCTGCGAGTTCCAGTCCAAAGGTGATATCATTACAGACTTGATGGAGGATATGGCTGCAGAGCAGAAGGCCCGCTCCACCTATGACAATATCCTGCGTCTTGTCAAGGATGAACCCGATGTATATGAACCGATCAAGTTCCTGCGTGCAAGGGAAGTTGTGCACTTCCAGCGTTTCGGTGAAGCCCTTCGCATTGTGCAGGATCGCCTTGACTCCAAGAATTTCTACGCGTTCAACCCAGGATTTGACTGCTGTGATGGAAATGTGAAATAACTACTGATACGAGAGACTGAAATCAAAAAAGAGTGGTTCCATGATACTGATACTTCTTGGAATCACTCTTTAATTCTGCTTAAACGCTGATAACAAATGATTCATTGTAATATGGAATTAAGTATCGGCAATGACATAAAACCATTTGCCTCACACCCTTTGGCAAGATGTTTTCCACTGTATAGAAAAGTTTCCAGATGAGCCATATGTTTAATCGTAATCCCATACAGAAGCTACACAATAGTAAATTTCATTGTCTTCGTCAAGTATCATTGCACTCGTCTATATCATGACCGTCCGCAATAAATTTCTGTCCCTTCATGCTTCCGCATATTGTAACTGTCTTCACCACATACCTCGCTAAATTCCATATTTTTCATAGAATGTCTCCTGCGGACATCTCTTGCATATATTTTTCTGTCTTTCCAAGAAACTCGTCCACAAACTGAAGAAGTTCCTTTGTCTCTTCTTTATTGACAACATAAAAATCATCATAATCGGAGGCATTTCTGATACGATCAGCTTTGGCAATCTTCTGATAATCATCCTTTGTAAAAGAAGAATTTTCTCTATGTATAAAAATAAGATTAAACTGTGATACTGCTCCGTTATGTGTTTCCACATCCATGTGCTGTGTTGCTAATAGCGCCTTGATACATTTTTCAATGGCATAAAATGCCCTATTATTTGCAGATTTATAACTATCCATTTTTACAAGCTCTTTGGATTCAGTGTATCATTCTTTTGCCCTGTCCAAATCGTACTAAAGCCAAAGCTTTAAAATCTTTATCATCCATACAGCTTTATCCCTTCTTCCTCAATATTCTTAAAATAACCATACCAACTCTTTTTCTCCTCAAACTCATCGTAAGGAAGAAGGACAAAATTTACAATGGCAAAATATTTCATTGCCAATTTTGTTGCCACTTCATCAAGTTTATCATTATATTTCCAAGCATCAGTTCGGCTTCCTTTCGTAAGAAGCGCTATATCTACATCAGAGTGCTCCTTAAAGTCTCCTCTTGCACAGGAACCATAAAGAATTATTTTTACAAGATCATTTTTCATAAATTCCTTGATTAGTTCAGGCGCTTCCATCTTTATTTTTTCGATAATATTACTATTTAAATCTATATTTTTCAATAAAACCAGCTCCCCGCCATCAATTCTTCATACTTATTTTTATCTTCTATTTTCAAAATTATTTGCTATCATTATAATATACATCTCCTTGAAAAACAAACCTTTTATTTTCATCAATTCTCATCTGAACATCTATATGATAGCCTGATTTTCTTACATATTCCCAAAATCCGAAACATCCTAAACCCCTGATAAACACTGGGTTTGAAGGCACTTACTTAAATTGCTAATTTCGGTGAAGCACTGAGAATCGTACAGGATCACCTTGATTCCAAGAACTTCTACGCGTTCAATCCGGGGCTACTCAAAAACCTCTTCCTCCTCTAACGTCCCATTTTCATCATAATAAAACCATTTTCCAAATTCTTTTCCATTGACATAATCACCTTCTGCTGCGATCTTGCCGTTTTCATGATAATCCATCCAGTGCCCGGTTTCTAAACCATCTTCATATAAACCTGTCGATGCGACATTTCCATTTTGGTAATACTCCGTAAACAAACCGTCTCTGATCCACTTTGTCCCATCTTCCGACAGCCTGCGTGAATACCGAAAACGAATTTCACCTGTTTCATATGGAATTTCAGCTATGAATAAAACTTTCTCTTTGTCCATCTATTTCCTCCCTCATTAACGGCCTAAAACAGCCTCATTTTCAAATCTCATACTTCAACGTTTCTGCTTCCCATTTTTAGAAGCTCTGCTAAGGGGCCTTCTCTGTAAAAATCCACAACACAATGCTTTGTATTTGGCGATTCATAAGAAAGATCGGCACCGCTTATACATAACAAAGTTAAAATATTTGATAAATCTTCTTTCAATTCCTTTGTAAAAACTCTGTCATCTTTTACACAATGATTATCATAATCATATGATGGCAATATTTGATTTGCCTGCGAACAGAATCTCCAAATTCCTGAACTTCCGTAGGAATCAACCGCATTTACATCGGCACCCAAATCAATCATCTTCTTCAGCACAGCATATGCCTTCTCAGCGTCCTTTTTTGTTGAAAACACATGAAATCCTGTAAGCGTATTATTCGTATTCCATCTGCTATTCATTACAGCCGCGTTGATTGCATCATGAACAACCGGCGCTCTCCATGAATTGCAGCAAGAAATATCCTCCATAAAATTGAGATCTGCACCTAAATCAATCAGATATTCCGCAATTTCAAAATGACCTGTCTTTAACGCAACTTGTAAAGGAGACTGTCCATCATCTTTTTTGGGCGGCTGCTTTGCAATGCAATTCACCAACTCAGGTTTACTCTGAATTAACTGTTTTACCGTTTCTATTTCACCTTTACGAATTGCTTGAAACAATTTCTTCATACCTATCCGCTCCTTATCAAATACAAATTACTATCTGTATGTTTTATTATTTCATATTTATAAACCTCCCGACATTCTCATTCACAGGCCAAACCCGGTTATACAAAAAACCAATTTCACGAGGGGATATCGGTTCGGATAATTCTATTTCCATCAGCGTCCCTGCCTCTAATTCCTCCTCCACAAACTGCTTGACAACACAGGATACACCAATCCCCATCTTGGCAAATGCAATTAACAGATCCATTTCATTTACTTCCAGAATATGCAGGGGATTAATCTGATTCTGCTCATAATAGTGATTCAAATTTCTGCGGGAAACATTGTCTTTATCAAGCAGCATAATATTGCCACGCTCAAAAATTTCATCGTCACTGCAACGCAGTTTATCCTTATATGCCGGCGTACAAACAAATATATATTCAATGATGCCCAAAGAATGATACTGCAGCGTTCCCAGTTTTTCCGGTCTGGCCGCCAGAGCCAAGTCTATGCTGCACTGTTCTGCCATGGAGCAGGCCGCCGCTGACGAGGTACAGGTAATGGAAATCTCGGTGTCCGGATATGTGTTTGTAAATTCCTGTAAATAAGGCATAAGGAAATGTTTACAAAGTACGTTGCTGGCTGCAATCCGCAAATATCCCGTGCCCTGATGAAACCTGATCCAGTCTTCCGTTTCTAACAATATATGAAATGCCCGCCCTGCATTCTCATATAGTTTTCTCCCGTTTTCCGTGAGTGCAACCCCTTTGGGTTTTCTGATAAATAGAGTGGTATGCAAACTCTCTTCCAGTTTCTTTATCGTAATACTTACTGCCGGCTGCGATAGATATAATTTTGCAGCCGCTTTTGAAATACTTTTGCATTCGGCAACCGCGAGAAAAATCTTATATCTTGAAAGGTTGTCATATGTCTCCGTCTTTTCTCACCTCTCTCATATAAAAGTATTTTATGCTTTTAATAAATTATATATATTTGAATTATATCTCTAATCGAAGTATACTGCAAGAAAATAAAAAGGAGAATGCTCATGAAAACATATGAATTCGACGGCGAAAAATATCAAAAAGCAGCTATCCCGCAAAGAGAATGGGGGAAAAATCTTATTTCAAAAATTTCATTAAAAGGCAATGAAACCATCTTAGATTTAGGCTGCGGCGACGGGTCTGTCACGGAACAGCTCGCATTGCTTGTTCCAACCGGAAAAGTCATCGGGATAGACGCCTCTGTGGGAATGATTCAAACAGCTCAAAAAATTCTCAGAAAAAATCTTGATTTCATTCACATGGATATGAACAATCTTAGCTATGCCAATCAATTTGATCTTATCTTTTCCAATGCCGCCTTACATTGGGTAAAAGATCACAACCGGCTTTTACAAAATTCCCTTACCGCGTTAAAGACAGGCGGCAAGCTGTTATGGGACTTTGGAAGCGACGGCAACTGTGCGCATTTTCTTGAAGTAATTCAGAAAAAGATTTCCGAAGATACTTATAAAGAATTTTTCACAAACTTTGAAATACCCTGGTTTATGCCATCAAAAAATCACTATGAGAAGCTGATTGCAAACATCGGCTATTCCTCTTATACGATCAGCGAAATAAACAGGGACCGTTATTTCCAAACCTCTGCCGAAATGATTAACTGGATTGACCAACCATGTATCGTGCCATTTATAGCATGTATACCCGATCCACTCAAAAATATCTTCCGCGAAGAAGTCATCGCAGAAATGTTAGAAAAAACAAAACAGCCGGACGGCACCCATTTTGAAACCTTCCGCCGGTTACAAGTCTGCGCCCAAAAGTAGCTGCTCCAATGTCCTATACCTGCATCCACAGATAATCCTGCAGTTTTCCTGTCGCTTTGCACCAATCCCTGTCTGTGGCCATAACATAATAAAAAACCCCAGGAGTGATTTTATGAACAATTATCAGACAACTCCAAGAATCGCTTTCACAGATCTTCTTTTGCGCGACCACCCCGATGCCACAGCCTGGATCAGGGGAAATACAGAAACCTCCACCTTGAGCGGTATGGTCAAATTCTATCATACCATCTATGGCGGCGTGTTGGTTGAAGCACAGATTTTCGGCCTTCCCAATGTGGATATCCCCGGTTCCAGTAATTTTTATGCCATGCACATACATGAATCCGGAGACTGCAGCGGCCATTTTGAACACACCGGATCACACTATAACCCTGCAGATACGATTCATCCGAACCATGCCGGCGATATGCCGCCGCTCCTCGGCTCTCAGGGATACGCCTACAGCGTCTTTTACGACAAGAGATTTACCATTCCGGAAATCATAGGAAAGTCTGTCATTATACATGAAAATCCGGATGACTTCACCTCCCAGCCCGCCGGAAATGCCGGAGAAAAAATAGGCTGCGGCGAAATCAAACAGGCCGTCTGAAAACAGACGGCCTCATTCTCCCCCTTCCGCAGACGGGACACCTTCACCTTTCTTCCCGATACCGATCAAGTAAATCAGTTTGGGTTCTCCACCGGAAATATGTGCCACCGCCTCCTGTAATGTTTCATAAGGTACGCTCTCTGTGTAGCAGCCATTTTCATCCCTGCGGTAAGCATTGTGCAGCACATATTTCCCATCCTGATTTCTGGTAATGCAGACTGTGTGAATCTGCGCGGTAATATCGTTTTTGTCATTATAAACAGTGGCTGTTATGACACCATGTCTCCTGCCAATCGAATCCACCGTCAGGCCGTCTTCCCCGTAAGCTGTCTCCACCGAAAAGCCATTTTTTCTGAAATAAGCCGCAACCGCCGTGGGCGTCGTTCCAAACGCGCCCCAGAGAGCCGCTCCGCGCGTTTCAAAGGTACGAATCAGCTCCGCCATGTATTGTTTTGACATCGGGCTGTCCAAAGCTTTTTTTGCATTGTACGCGGCAATGATTTCACAGCCGGCATAGCTCATACTGTGATGCCGCCCTACGCCAAACTGAATTTTCTTCCACTCGGCCTGGTTTTCAATATAGACATCTGCCATATCCCAGAATGCCCATTTTGTCTCTTCCAACCGAATACCATTTTCCCGGTAATGCCTCTTCCTGATAAAACCGGGCACCCCAAATAGTGAAAGCATCCGATATCCTCCCAACAAAATGCGATTGCTCACATGCCGGGGAATAAACGAACCAATCCATTTTCCTGTCATTTTCCAATATCCGCAAGGGCCTTCCGAATCCTGTCCATCGCTTCTTTCAGCACGGTTCTCGGACAGGTCACGTTAATTCTCTGGAATCCCCTTCCACTCTCCCCAAATATTTTACCGCTGTCCAACCACAGCTTTGCCTTGTGTATGATCAAATCGTCCAATTCTTCCACCGAAAGGCCCGTTCCTGAAAAATCCAACCAGACAAGATAAGTTCCCTCGTGCTCCGTCATGGTTACACCGGGCAATTGTTCCTCCACATAATTTTTTACAAACAAAATATTGCCGCGGACATACTCCATCATGGCGCGATACCACTCCTCACCCTTGCTGTAGGCGGTCTCACAGGCCACAAGCCCCATCACGCCAAGCTGACTGATACCCGCCGCGTCAAGCTGCTTTTGGAACCGTCTCCGCAGATCCGGGTTAGGAATAAAGATATTCGACATTACCATCGTAGCCAAATTAAAAGTCTTGCTCGGCGAAGTACAGGTAATGCTGATCTCTTCATACTCCTTTTTCAGTCCGGCAAACACGGAATGTTTCCCCTGAAAGATAAAATCGTGATGAATTTCGTCGCTCGCCACAATCACGCCATGCGCCACACAGATATCTCCCAGACGGATTAATTCCTCATCCGTCCAGACACGCCCTACCGGATTGTGGGGGCTGCACAGGAAAAACAGCTTAATCTTATTTTCCACAATCTTTCTCTCAAAGTCTTCAAAATCTATATGATAGCGGTTATCTTCTCCCCGGTAAAGGGTATTGCTCACCATGCGCCTGCCATTGTCCACAATCACTTCTGCAAAAGGATAATAAACCGGAAGCTGAATCAGCACCGCATCGCCCGGCTCTGTGTAAGCCTTCACCGCCATGGCAAGAGCCGTCACCACTCCTGGCGTCTTCACAAGCCAGCTCTCCTCAGGCTGCCAATCATGGTGGCTTACCATCCAATCCCGCACAATCTCAAAATAAGGCGTCTGCACCTCACTATAGCCAAAAACACCCTCCTTCGCCCGCTCCACAAGCGCATCCTCCACATAGGAAGAAGTTTTAAAATCCATATCCGCCACCCATAGCGGCAGCAAATCCTCTGGCATTCCGTAGCTTGCCGCAAAATCATATTTCAGTGATCTGGTATTTTTTCTTTCTATTATACAATCAAAATCAAGATTTCTCTCTGCCATGACTGATACTCCTTTTTCCTAATGTCCTTCTTACTCATTCCTCTTTGCTATTTCCTGCCTGCTTAGTCCGCCTTGCTCTTCCTAAAAACATATTCCAATTCCGCCAGAAGATCGTCGCCGTCCTCAATGCCAACCGACATACGAAGCGTGCTCTCGGTAATGCCGTTCTTCTCCCGAATTTCCTTCGGCACATCGGCATGGGTCTGGGTCGCCGGATAGGTAATTAGCGTTTCCACCCCGCCAAGGCTCTCCGCGTACCGGATCAGTTTTACCTTTTCCAAAATGGCCAATGCAAATTCTTTGCTCTCCAGTTGAAAGGTGAGCATCGCGCCGAAGCCTCTGGCCTGCTTTTTCATGACTTCATATCCCGGATGATCGGGAAGCCCCGGATAGATCACTTTCGCAACGCACGACTGTTCTCTAAGCCACTCTGCAATTCGTTTTGCATTTTCCTGCGCCCTCTCCATGCGCACGCCAAGGGTCTTGATTCCCCGCAGGATCAGCCAACTGTCAAGAGGCGCAAGCACCGCACCCGTTGTCTTGCTCAAGAATCTGAGTCTGTCCCGCAAATCCTCCCTATTGGTGACAAGAAAGCCCGCCAAGGTATCATTGTGCCCGCCCAGAAATTTCGTGCCGCTGTGAATCACGATATCTGCGCCCAGATCAAGGGGATTTTGAAAATAGGGCGATAAAAACGTATTGTCCACGATCAGAAACAGGTCATGCCGTTTCGCAATCTCCGATACCTTTTTGATATCTGTCACGTGCATCATGGGATTGGTGGGTGTTTCTATGTAAATGGCCTTTGTATTTTCCCTGATACAGCTCTCTATGTCCGCGTTACAGCAGTCGATACTGGTAAACTCTATTCCATTTTTTCTTGAAATATGTTCAAACAGACGAATACTCCCACCGTACAGATCCGCATCCACGATCAGATGATCTCCTGGTGCAAACAGTTCCATCATCAGGGATATCGCTGCCATTCCCGAGGATAACGCCAGAGCATCGATTCCATTTTCCAGAGAGGCAACCACCTTCTCCACCTGCTCTCTCGTTGGATTCTGTGCCCTGCTGTAATCGTAACCAGTGCTCTGCCCAAAACCCGGATGGGCAAAGGTGGCCGATTGATAAATAGGGAAGCTGACCGCGCCGTAGTGGGAAAGCCGCGCCCCTTCCTCCTCCAAATGAATACATTTCGTTCCGATTCCCCGTGCCATATGCTCCTCCTGCTGTCCGCCTGTTCTCTTGTTTAGAAATCAACTTAGCATCTTTGTTGTCTGATTTCTTATTAAGTATATCAGATTACTAGGAAATAATCAATCCCCATATTTTCTGATCTCCCCAAGAGAAAACGTAATCTCTCCCTCCACTTCCTCCAGACAGACTTCCGCCTCCAACTCCAACATCTCGTCATACTGGGGTGCCGCCCAACAATTCACCACATAGCCCGGCGTCACCTTCAGAGAAATCGTGTCCCCAAGTTCAAAGCTGGCAATATCGCCCACGCCCAAAGCATCCACTAGCGGCTTCTCCGGGTCTGCCTGTTCCATAAGCTGCTCATCCTCCGCCATCCATGATAAATCCAACGCATACAGTTCCCTGTTTCCCTGCTTATCATATAGGGTAAACTGACCGGTTTCTTCCTCATAAGAAAAGGAAAGCCGTTCCTCTAGTAGAGATCTATAATCACCATAAGCAAAGCAAAAATCTTCCAGTTCCCCGTCCCCGTTTTGCCGCAGGACATGAAGTTCCTCCGCCGCAAGGCCCGTCCCCGTAAAATTGTGCAGGGAAACCTGCAGCTGTCCGTCCTCCTGATTCCAATACACCCGGGGCATAATAAGCCTGGGTGAAGTATAATACCAGTCGAAATAGTACGGCGTATCTCCCTTAAATACGGCAACGCCCTCTCTGTCATACTCCTCGTCGTTGTAGCCGTACATCCTGATATCCGCCTCCGGGATCTCGGCAAGAAAGAGAATCTCCTGCATCGGAAAATCTATGTCTTCAAGCTTCTTCGGTTCTACATTCTTCCAATCCACATTCCGCAGCCGCTGCATCACCCCGTCCACAGCCATATCATCTTCTGCACCGTCTTCCCGATTAGACAGTAAAACAAAAACGAAAGCCGCGACCACCGCGATCACACCGAAAACGACTGCGCCATATAGAGATTTCCATTTGTTTCTTTCGCTCATCTTGTTCCTTTCCGCATCGAATTTGCTACCCTGCAAATACACAAAAAGGCATAACCGATATCTGCGTCACCTTGTTATCCTCCGCCGAAAACCAGATACTGATATTGCCGAACCCATCCCCGGTAATGAGGCAGTTCTCCGCTTCCCCATAAGGGGACGCGTAAAACCCATAAGCCTGCAGCTTTTCCCACGCGCTGTCCACACTGATACCGGGATAAATGCCGAAAATCGTCACATCTCCCACTTTCTCACCGGAATAAGAAAGGTCGCCCGCATCTAGCGCCGTGAAGGAAAAGACCTCTTTCCCGTCAACCAATCCCACCGTATGCTCCTCAAAATTCGGCTCCGGCTGTTCCAACTCCACACCGTATTTCTCTGAAAGGAGGTTCTTTGCCGCGTCAAGAAAACGATCCTCGTGTAAAATCAACAGTCCAAGATCGTCCGCCGTATCGGTTCGATCCCTGCCCGCTTCCTCGGCTTTCAGTCTCAGATAGGCAGGCGCAAAATCGGCATAGGATTCGTATTGCAATGGTTGATAAGGAACGGCTGTCTCCTGTGCGCCCTCCATCATACCTTGATACCACGCTTCATAATCCGCCTGATTATATTTAAAGTCTTCATATTCGTAGGATGGTTCCGCACCTTCCGAAATATGAAACAGCGTCCCGTCCCCATCCGTGTCCAGATCATCGGGAAAGGGCTGGCCCTCGTACTCATCATACAATTCCTTATCCCATGTTTGCACATAAGCAATCTGCTGATAGGAATCGCTCTCCGCTTCATACTGATAAAGTGCAAAGGGCCAAAATTCCCCATGCGTATGATTGTGGGAAGCCTCCGCTTTCACCATACCGTTGTCATAATAGGTAAGCGACGGCCACACTGTCAACTCGCGATTCAATTCACCAAGAACCGGATCAAAGTCATAGATAATCTCCATCATACCCGCCATAGTAGCATTGGCATAGCAGATGATCAGTTCCTCCCTGCCGTCCCCGTCGATATCCGTCACTGCAAAACGATTGTCGCTCATCTTCCCAAACCCGTTTTCTAAGGAGGATGTGTCTAGCTCTCCGTCAGGAAGCTGCCACCCCGCCGTGATCTGGGACAAGATACCGGCATAATAGTGCCTGACTTGTGCCGCATACAAAGCCTGCGCATCATCCGCATCTTCCGCATTTTCCTCATGGGACGCCGCCGTTTCCTCTGCATCTGCACTGATTGGCTCAATCTCAAGTTGTTCCGGTTTAGCCTCTTTCCCACCGCAGCCAACAAAAAGTACACTGGCTGCACACAAGAAAACGATACCCTGTTTCTTGAAACTTCCCTTTTCTCTTTTCATATGATACCTCGTCTCTCCCTGTCGATGTCTGTAGTCTGCTGAGTCTGCGGCTATTATAGCATAATCCCAATACAAAAACAGCCCCCGGAAAGAAACCTTTCCGAGAGCCGTAAGTAAATGCAATATTTTCACTCAAACAGCGGAGGCAATAATCTCCATCTGTCCCTGTAACGCCACCTCGCCATAACCGCTAGGCAGGATAAAGTGATCCCCCTTTTGTATCAATTGTCCGTTGATCAAGCCTTCTCCCGCAACCACACTCATAATCAGGAACGGGTTCTCCTGTTGGAAGGAAATTTGATTTGCCACATCAATCTTCCACACCTTATAATACGGACAGGAAATCAACAGATTTTTCTGATCTTTCGGCAGATTGTCCGCCTGCTTCACACTCTCCTGCGCAGGTTTTGCGGGAACCGTGATCACATCGATGCTCTGCTCCACATGAAGCTGTCTGGGCTTTCCGTCCGTCAACCTGTCATAGTCATAAACACGGTAGGTAATATCAGAGTTCTGCTGTGTCTCCAAAAGCATAATACCGCCCTTGATAGCATGCACCGTGCCGGGATCTATCTGGATAAAGTCCCCCTTCTTTACGGGCAGTTCCCTGATAAACTCCGTCCATCTGCCCTCCCTGATCATGGCCGTCAGTTCTTCCTTATCCTTTGCGTTGTGACCGATCACTAATGTGGAATCTTCCTCACAGTCCAAAATATACCAACACTCCGTCTTTCCAAGGGAGCCGTTTTCATGCGCCTTCGCATAGGCATCATCGGGATGCACCTGAATGCTTAAATCTGTCTTTGCATCAATGATCTTAGTCAGAAGTGGAAATCTGTCAAGCCCCGTATTTCCGAAAAGTTCCGGTTCTTCCCTCCAAAGCTGTGACAAGGTTTTTCCCGCATAAATGCCCTCTTTCACCGTACAGTCCCCGTTCGGATGAGCGCTGACCGCCCAACACTCTCCCGTGCCTTCCCCCGGGATCTGATAGGGCCAGTCTGTGCCAAGGCGTTCTCCGCCCCAGATCATCTGCTTGAAAACTGGATTCAAAAATAAAATCGGTTTTTCCTTCTGATTCACTGACAATACCTCCCCGTTTGACTCCATCACCCTCTGATACCAATAAGCGGAATCCTTTGCAATCCGCTTCTGGGTCTGAAAATCCACATACACCAGACCAAACCGCTCGGTATACCCTTTGTTCCACTCAAAATTATCCAAAAACGTCCACTCAAAATACCCTCTCACATCCACGCCGTCATCCGCCGCCGTCTGCAGTGCCGACAGATATTTATCCAAAAAGGTAATCCGGTTGGGATCATGCACTCTTCCATCCCGCGAAACGATATCGTGACAGGACATTCCATTCTCTGTGATATACAGCGGCATTCTATATCTTTCGTATAAGAACTTCACACCCCAGTACAGGCACTCCGGCGTCACCGGCCACCCCGCAGCAGTTTTCGGGAAACCTGCCGGTCTGTCCACAAACTCCGGCCCGCCATCCTCACCTGCCCGAATCATATAGCCGTTATAAATATTCTGCCCCATAAAGTCTAACGGCTGTGCAATCAATTCCATATCTTCCTTTGTTATTTTGGGCAGATACTCCTTGAATTTTTCAAGGCCCTCTTCGGGATAATGACCCAAAAATACGGGATCGGAAAACCATGCTACATTCCAGGTCCAGTTGTCGATCGGATTATAGAAGGAGAACAATACCCGTCTTGCCGCCTCAATATCAGCAGGATCATCGCTTGCCGGATAGGCCATGCCGCAGGTGGGCGCATAACCGATCTTGATCGGCCGCTTCGCATATTTTCGCAGATTGATTACCGCCTGCCCGTGGGCGCGCAGCGCGTTGTGAGTGATCTGAAAGGTATCCTTCACAGGCAGCTTTTTCCCCGGCGCATTGACACCATGCAGATGTCCAAGCCCCACAAAGCACTGCGGCTCATTTAGGGTAATAAAATATTCACACAGATCGGAGAAATTCTCCGCCACCACCTTTGCATACTCGCCAAACCAATCAATGATTTCCTCATTCAGCCAACCGCCTCTATCCTGTAACGCCTGGGGCAGTTCCCAGTGATACATCGTAATATAAGGCGTGATGCCGTTCTTCTTCATTTCCAAAATCATATCCCGGTAAAGCGCAACACCCTTTTCGTTCACACGTCCCGTTCCCTCCGGCAAAAGCCTTGCCCAATTCATGGAAAACCGGTAAGCTTTCACGCCAAGCAGACGCATCATCTTATAGTCATCCTGATAGCGGTGCATATGGTCACAGGACACATAGGCATCCGTGTGATCGGTAATACCGCCCTCCTCCGTAAAGGTGTCCCAAATCATTTTCCCCGCGCCGTCATCCGGATCCTTTCCCTCTACCTGATAGGCGCTGCCGGCCACGCCCCATACAAAATCCTTCCGAAACATATGTACGTCTCCTTTCTTCGTTTCTTACGCTGTAATTACCGATACCAAATAAAAGGGCACCGCATCGTTTTCATGGGTTTGTGTCAGCCTTATCTCAATCTTGTGTCTGCCTTTTGCCATGTGATGCGCCAACGTATCGATATGAAGGCTGTCTCCCCAATCTTCCTCAAAATTGGCATCCAATGTAATCCCATGTTCCTCATCGCCGTCCAACACAGCAACAGCAACCGGCGCAGGGTGTTTTACCGATTTCCGATACTGTACGGCGATCTCCGTTCCCTCCACCTCAAAGGTGATTTTTGCACCCCGCTCCTCTGCCGTCCAACCGTCGCGGAACATATCGTTCACGTATTTTTTAAGCGTATCATCTGCCGTAAATCCCTCGCAGACCGGCACACAATTATGGTTCTGTAGACGTTTCGCTTCCTCATAGGCATTTGCCGTCAAGGGCGCAGGCATGGGAAAGGGTTCCTCCTCCTCGTCCATCTGCTGATAAATCTGATCCAGACAATTCGTAATCACTTCCGCAACCAACGCATGACCATCCGAATTGGGGTGCAGATCATCCGGCGTAATCTCCCGATTGGGAATCACCCCGGAAGCCACCTGCTCGTAGATCGTCGGTTTCATACTGACGCTTGGCAGCCTGTAATGGGCTCCCACCTCCCGGTGTTTTTCCTCCGCGCTGATGCCGCTGTCATAAAAAATGTTATGTATCAGAAGAATCGTAGGCGCAAAGGCGTTTCCATATACCTTCCTGACCAACCCTTCGTAAGTCTCCTGAAAGAAATCCGTATTGTCATCGTTGACCGAAAACTCAATCGCCACAAAGTCCGGCTTAAAAGCCAACACATCTTCCTCTACTCTCGATACGCCAAACTGTGAAGTAGTTCCTCCCACACCCCCATTCACATAGGTAAAAGCGGTCTTGGGAAACCGTCTCACAAACCAGTCATAGACCAAATAGGCATAACAGTTTGTGTATTGGGAAGAAACTGACCCCTGTGTGATCGAACCGCCTAAAAAGGCCAATGTGATACGGTCCCCCTGCCTTGCCCGACGCATCAGCTCTTTCATGCGGTACAGATTTCCTCGGTTAACAAACCCCTTTTGTGCATGTACATCGTAGCCCATTTTCTGATCTCCCTTATTTTTAACAACTCTTAAATCCAATTAGAAAAGGGCTAAATACTTATTCTTTAAGTTAAAATATTTAGCCCTTTATTAGCTAAACCGTTTTTTTCTAAGCTTGCATTCATTTTACTATCGCAAGCACAAAATAACAAGTAGCTAGATGGTTTTTCTTGTTTTTTATATATTTTCCATAAAATTTCATGCCCGTATTTGTTATATCAGCCAACTAAATATTTCTTACAATTAGCTAATAGAGTTAATTTCTTTACTGCTTCGCCTCCGGCAGACGCAGCCGTAGAAGCCGCTTCGCAAGTTGTCTGAGATTAAAAGGCAGAAGCGGATAGATATAGCTTTTATCCGACAAAGTCTTATTGCACACAATGGAAAACAGAAAAATCGCAACCGCCGCCACATAACCGTAAATTCCAAAAATCGCTGTCAAAATCAGGTTGATGATACGCATAAATTTTAGTGCATAGCCCAGTTCGTAGTTCTGCTGTGTGTAATTGGCAATGGCCACGAACGCCATGTACAACATGACTTCCGGAGAGAACCAACCGCTGTTGACAGAAAATTCACCGAGCACCAACGCCGCCATCACACTTAATGGGGTGCTTAACATATTGGGCGTATTGACTGCCGCCAGTTTCAGGCCGTCGATGGCCAACTCCAAAATCAAAAACTGTGCAATTAGCGGAATGTTCGGCGCTTCCTGTAACATAATAAACTGAAAGCTCTCCGGTATCCATTCCGGATTCTGCATCAAAAGTAAAAAAGTCGGTGTCATAATATAGGTGAGGATGGAAATGAGAAACCTGGTCAGACGCAGATACGTTCCCGTGACAGGCGGAAAATAATAATCGTCCGCCTCCTCCACGATATCGAAAATGGAGGTCGGCACAATCATCGCCGAAGGAGAATTGTCCACCAGAATCACAATATCCCCCTCCAATACCTGCGCTGCCGCCACATCCGGTCGCTCCGTAAACTTAAACTTTGGAAAAGGATTAAACCACTTGCGCTGATACAGGCACTCCGCAAGACTCTCCTGATTCATGGTAAGAGCGTCCACCTTGATATTCTGAATCCGCTTTTTCACCTTCTCCAGAAGTCCCCGATCCACCCGGTTGTCCATATAGCAAAGCACAATGTCCGTCTGAGAACTTTTCCCCGCATTCATCATTTCCATGCGCAGATTCGTGCTTCTGATCCGCCTCCTGATCAGCGCTGTATTGAAAACTACCGTCTCCACAAAACCGTCTTTACTGCCCCGCAGGGTTTTATCTTTATCCGGCTCAGAGACGCTTCTGGCCGGATATGTTCTGGAATCGATCAGGACACATCGGTCGTACCCATCGATAAAGAGCGCAAACACACCCGACAAAATATTGTAGATGATGTCGTCCCATTTATCCTTGAGATCCACCTCCACATAGGGCGTGGCTTTCTTTGACATCTCATAAGCGCTCTCAGGCATATTCTCCGGTGTCAGGCTGATAAAATACTGCAAAATTTTCATCATCAGCTCATCTTTGCAGAAACCGTCAATAAAATAAATACATGCCTGTCTGCCGCCCACATCAATCACGCGGTAGACCACATCAAAACTGGTATCCGGCGACAAACGCGCCTTCATAAACTCCATGCTCTCCTGCAGAGAGGTTGTCATCTTTTCCTTATTGTTCAACGCAAAAACTCCTTCCGTGACTTACCATTGTTTCCCATAGTATGTCTTGGAAGGCGTTTTCTTATGCACCGCAAATAATGGGTTCTTTATGCTTCTCTTCTTAAAATCCGGCCCATCTCATCTACCATATCGCTGATTATGCCGGCCTGTTTGGTTACCTCCGCCGTATCGCCCGCATTGCCCTCAGCCATGGTGTTGATGGAGGAGAACTGCTCATTCTCTTTTCGGATGCCCTCGACAATATCCTGATTAATGGATACCGTTCTCTCTATTACTTCCGCCTGCTTTGCAAAAGTGTCCCCCATCGACTGAACCGCGCTGACCGATTCGTTGAGAAGTCCTGTCATATCCCGCATACTCTGAAATACATTTTCAAAATACTGATTCTGCGTACCGAGTTTGGATGAGTTTTCTTCCACCTGTGCCGTGATTTCCTTCACATTATTCTGCACCCGCTCGATCACAGACTGCACCACTCGCAGAGAATCCTGGGTGCTGTTTGCGAGAGTCCCCACCTCCGTCGCAACCACTGCAAATCCCTTTCCTGCCTCTCCCGCTCTGGCCGCCTCGATGGACGCATTCAAAGCCAGGAGATTCGTGGAGGAAGAAATATCGCTGATCAGTTTCAGGGTGACGCCGATTTCCTGAACCGCCGCTGACAGCTTCTGTGCCACCTCGATCGTAAGCTGCATGGAATCCGACACCTCACCGTTTATCTTGTGCAGATCGTTCAACAGTTTTTCATTCTCCCGTGACTGATTCAACAGATCTTTTGAAGTCTTTTCTACCTTTTCCACATTGTCGGCTACAACGCTCTCCCATTCTTTCAACTCGCTGAGGTTGCTCATGCTCTCATCTGTCTTCATTCCAAGCGTATTGCTGTTACCGACCAATTCTTCACTGGTAGCTGCCAACTCTTCCGCCGCCGCGCTCTCATTTTCGGAAATCTGGGAAAGAGCCGCCCCCGCGTCGTACAGCCTGTCTGAAAGCGTCTGCACCGAGTCCAATACACTTTCCACTTCTTTTCCCTTTTCTTCCACCATCCCAAATAGGGATGTCGCCCGATGCACGATGAAGCAGCATGCCGCAAACAGGATCACATAGACAATTCCCGTAAATATCCATCCGATCGGAAGATGCAGTTTCAGAAAGCCGGCAGGAAACAGAAGCATCATTCCCGCATTCACGACAATCGTCACCACTGTGCTCACCTTGAGAATTTTCTGTTCATAATAGGGCACCAACAGTAACGTCGCCACAAAATAATAATGTGTCAGGCAGATGTAGCCTGCGCTGTCGCTGCCGCCGCCAACTGCCGCCGTAATCGCGCCGATCACAGGCGGAATACAGGCATAAACATATTTGGCCTTGCTGCCCAACTGTTTCTCAAAAACTCTTGTCAGAATGGCACACCCACCGGTCAGCAAGAAGACACACTCCCGCAATCCACCGTTTAACATCACCATAACAAATCCCCAGCCCGCAACCGCTACGCCGAGAATGTATGCAAACATAATTGTATTCACCAGTTTTTCTTCATTTTTCACTGACTGTACCTGCATGATATACTCTTGCCTTTTTCGTTTTTTTATTGTTTTCCGGTACTGCCGTGCCCTCCCCGGTCGGCATTTTCTAACTGTTCCACCTCCTCAAACACGAGCTTCGGCTGATTTTCCATGATGCGGAACTGACAAATGCGGTCGTTTACATGAATCTCCGTATCCCTGACCGCATAAACCGGCATAAACCACTGATCGTTATCCCCACAATAAGAGCAGTCGATCACACCCTGATGGTTCGTCTGAATAATGCCAAAGTTCTTGAACGTTGAACTTCTCGGCACCACGTGGGCCTCATATCCCTTCGGCAGCTCCATCGCCACCCCCAGGGGAATCAATTTGAACTCACCCTTTTTTAATATCACATCCTCGGCGGCCCGCAGATCGATCCAATCGGATTTACCGTCTATGTACGTTAATTTTTCAATGCTGTCTGTAAAATATTTGATCTTAATATGTTCCATCGGTCTTTCCTTCCCCGTCACATATAATCCTCGCAGTAAAGAAGCGGAGTGGAGGGATCGGTCTGCGCAAGACTTTTTTGCACGTCAATCACCCTCTGGTTTTGGCTGCCCTTCCAAAGCAGCTTCGTATCCTTTAAGTCAATCTTAAATTCTCCGTCCACAAGCACATCCACATACTTCATCATGGGATAATGCAGAACATCTTCCCATCTGTCGCCCGTATACAGCCAAATTGTCTTGTCAGGATATTTGCTCCGTATCTCTTCCATCAGGTTTCTCACACCCAGACGGTTTGCCGAATGAAGCGGATCTCCGCCCGAAAAGGTAATACCGCTGATATAAGGTTTTTCCAACTGCTCAAATATTTCCCTTCTGGCCGCTTCGTCAAAAGGAAGCCCCCCGTCCGGATCCCATGTGACAGGATTCTGACATTCCTTACAACAGTGGGAACAGCCGGCAACCCAGAGCACCACCCGCAGACCGTCGCCGTTTAGCATATCGTCTTTTGTTATATTATGGTATCTCATCACATGCTTTTCCTCTCCGCAATCTCCGCCATCTTCGCCTCGCTCAGACGCGTATCGCCGTGGACGCGGGAATAGGCCAGATAACCATTCATGCGGTCGATCTTGGTCAGATTACGGCTGCCGCAGACAGGACAAACATCCATCTCCAACTCCTGATGCCCACAGTCATCACAATACGCCAGAGACAAGTTTACACCCTCGTAAAATCCCATATCCATGGCCCTGCGGATCAGCGTTTTGATTGCACCGATATTGTAATCAATCGGATATTTCACATACTGGATTTTTCCGCCGTTTGCCATCTCCCAGAAACGGTACTCCAGATCCTGTTTTTCAATGGGCGTGATATCCTCCGTCACATGGCAGTGGAAACTGTTAGAGACATACTCCTTGTCGGAGACGCCTTCCACGATACCGTACTTTGCCCGAAACTGCTTGACCTGCAGCCCGCAAAGATTCTCCGCCGGCGTCCCGTAAATCGCATACAGATGTCCGTCTTCTTCTTTATACTCATCAATTTTGTGGTTGATGTGCTCAAGCACTTCCAACGCGAAAGCCCCATCTTCCACCAGTGATTTGCCGTTGTAAAGTTCCTGCAGCTCATTAAAAGCCGTGATACCGAAACTGGCTGTGGCGGATTTCAGAATCGGCTTAATCTTATCATGGAGTTGTAAATGTCCTCCCAAAAAGCCGCCTTCACAGTACGCCAACGGATTCGTGGAAGCGCGCATCTCGCCCAGATACGCGTAAGTCCGGATGTGCAGCTGCCTGATCAGATTCAGGTAATAATCAAGCACATCATAAAAATCTTTTCCTTCCTGCCTTGCCTTTGCCAAAATCATGGGCAGATGCAGGGAAACAGCCCCCACGTTAAATCTTCCCACAAAAACCGGAGAATCGTTTTCGTCGGCCGGATGCATACCGCCCCGCTCATACCAGGGGGAGAGGAACGCACGGCATCCCATAGGGGAAATCACCTTGCCATACTGCTTGTACATGCTGGCGATATATCCTTTTCCGGTCAAGCTCAGCCAATCAGGATACATGGTCTTTGCGGAACATTTCACACCCGCCTCAAACACATCCTCAAGCTCCTTGCCGGGACCATGCAGGTTTTCATCATATAAAAAGACAATCTTCGGGAAAAGCACAGGCTTCTTACATTCCTTCTTGCCCTGTCCTTTTCTGCGCACATTGAGCATCTGAATCGTCGCCATCCGCGCAAAACGGCCCGTGCCGATCCCCGCCGTCACAGTGATAAAGGGATAGTCGCCGCGGCTGCTAGCCACCGTATTAAACTTATATTCCCATCCCTGAAAGCCCTGCTCAAACTCCTTCTTTACGTCTGCAAGCGCTTCCGCCTCTGCGGTTTCCTTATCAATCCCAAGCTTTTTATATTTGGCCACGTTTCTCTTGTAAGATTTCTCCGCATAGGGCTCTAAAATCTTATCCACTTCCGGCACTGTAAAGCCGCCGTACTGCTGACTTGCCGCGCTCAGGACAATATCTCCTATCACATCGAAAGCCACGTCAAGCGTCTTCGGTTCGTTGTACCAGATATTGCCCATCTCAAAACCGCCGGAAAGCACTTCCGCCACATTAAAAAGACAGCAGTTCATCGTGTCTCTCCTGGCGGACATGTCATGAACATAAATATAACCGTCCCGGCAGGCCTGAATCTCCTCTGTGGTCATAAAAAACTTCTGGTATAATTCCTTATTAAACTGATTGAAAATCAGACTGCGCTTCGTGGACACAAGGGCGCTGTCCGTATTAGCGTTCTCCTTATCCCCAATGTACATGATCGACTGACTCTTCTTATAGACATCATCCATCATGCGCACAAAATCCTGCTTGTAATTGCGGTAATCGCGATAGCTTTTCGCCACAATCGGCTTCACATCCTCAAGCGCGCTCTCCACAATATTGTGCATGATCTGAATCGGAATCTTTTCTTCATCCAATTCGTTCACCTTATCGACAACCGTCTGACAGATATGGCGCTTCTCTTCTTCCGTAAATTTGGTAAGAGCACGGTACGCGCTCTTCCCAACCGCGTCGATAACCTTCTGAACATTAAACGCTTCCAGACTTCCGTCCTTCTTAATGACCTTTACACCCTTTTCCGGTTGATATTGAAGACCGTAATCCTCTGCGTCCGAATGATCTGATTCAAATTTACTACTCATTTTCCCCTCCGTAGTCTTCTCTGTTTACAATATATTTGCTGACGTTTATACAAAATATAGTGTCAGTTGACATAACAGCACAATATATTGCGGTTTAGGAACAGTATACGGCAAGAAGGAAGTTATGTCAATGTCGCATTTAGGAAAAGCCTCTTTAAAAGATAACAAAAAGGAATATGTCATTTTGTGACATATTCCAAAAAAAATTTGTCAACCCCTTTTTTACTCATATTGAGCAAGAGTTTCTCTCAAATGCCTCTGATAGGCCTCCGCCACCGATGCCGGCGCGATTATCCTTGCCCCTGCTCCAAGTCCTGTCAGCCAACCGAAAAACTGGCCGCTGACCGCCACTTTCACCCTGACGGAAAAGTGTTCTTCGTCTCTGATGCGGACGGAAGCCTCCTTTCCAAATCGGTCCATCACCACGCCAATCAGACTGTTTAAAAACAACAACGTGACAGTCTCCTCCTGTCCCCCATACATGCCAAAGGTTTTATTTGCGTAATCCGCAATGTCAAATCGTTCAAAAAGCGCTGCGCCCTGCCTCTTATCCTCCAAAATCTTAATTCTGGCCATTTTATCGACCCGGAAATGCTTGATCTTGTCTTCTGCGCCGTCATGGGCAATCAGGTAATAGTATTCATCCTTACAAGTCAGCGCCCATGGGCTGACCAGATAGGGGATCCCGCCTTTTCGCGGCACAAGTTCCCTATTCAAATTCCATTCCAGATATTGAAACGAAATCTGTCTGTTATTTTGGATCGCCCTGTGAATATCATCCACCACATAATAAATGCTTTCATTTGCTGTCTTAATACGGTTTGCCACATAAACCTGCCGCTGAAGCTGCCCTGCCTCTGCCCTGGACGCCAGCTTTTCAATCTTGGAAATCAATTCCCTCGATTTATTGACCGTCAAAAAGCGGGATGCCTGTACGGTCTCCACCAAAAGCTTTAACTCCGCCAATTCAAAATCCCGCCCGGCCAGATAATAGCCGCCGCCTGTCTTTGCCTTCACAAGCACAATATCATAGCCGAAATCAATGAGTTGGGCGATATCATCGTAAATGCTCTTCCGCTCCGCCTTGATATCATAGCCCTCCAACGCTTCTATCAGCGCCTGCGCACTCAGACAGTGCTCCTCGTCGGACTGCTCCGTGAGGATTTTTAAAAGATATAACAATTTCTGTTTCTGTTTCGCAGATCGTGCCATCTCCCTACTCCTGTTCTAATATGGGTACCAACTCTTCCAGACGACGAATCTCATAATCGATCCGCACATCCACATCCTTTTTCCTGCTCTCCGGGTTAAACCAACAGGCGGCAATACCCGCGTTCTGTGCACCCCGCATATCGCTTGTCAAAGAATCTCCCACCATAAGGCATTCCTCCCGTTTCGCCTCCTGCAAAGATGCAAAACAGGCATCAAAGTATTCCTTCATCGGCTTGGGATATCCGATCACCTCCGAGACAAACACACCGTCCATGATTTTGTCAAGCCCGGAGAGTTTCATCTTGTTTGCCTGCGTTGCGTTCACTCCATTGGTCAAAACATACTGCCGGTAACCTTTTTCCTTCAGCAAGGTAACCAGTTGTCTGGCTCCATCCATATAGAAAAAAACACTGCCGAGGGCCCGTTGATAATCCGCGTTCAGAACCTCCGGCTTCACATGAACAATGCCCAATTCTTCAAATAACGTCTGAAACCGCCCAACAGTCACCTGCTCCTTGGTAAGCTCACCCGATTCGAGCCGATTCCAATAACTTTGGTTGATGACAGCATAGCGCGCCGCAATTTTTTCGTTGATCTCCAATCCATACTGCATGAACACTTCCTGCAGCGCATACTCCATGGAGCGATCAAAATTCAGCAATGTCTGATCCAAATCCCAAAAAATTGTGGTATATCTTCTCATCTTCCCCCTCTTTCTCTGCACACGGGCCGACATAATCGGGCAGGGATGATTTCCCCTGCCCATAAACAGAAAGGGCGTTCACTGCTGAACACCCTCCTTTTTCTTCCTATCAATTCCCTGAAACGTTAAGCCGTCGTACTGCCATCCGCCGCATCTGTCTGCGCTTCTACGCCCGCCTTCGCGTCTTTACTCTTTCTCCACTTTACGCCGATCACGCACGCAACAATCACCAACGCAATAATCAATACAAAACATAGCAGATACGATAAAAAAGAATTTACAAATAAAATTAAATTAGTCATCTTCCCCATCCTTCTCTTTCCGTGTTCTCCAATTACACTATCATTATGATACCACCAATCAAAGGGAGTCGTCAAGCAAATCTGTACCGTCCGCCGCCGTGGTAGCCAACTTGTCACACCGTTCGTTTTCCGGATGCCCGTCGTGCCCCTTCACCCACTGGAAGGTGACCCGGTGCGGTTCCATCGCGCGAAGCAGACGTTCCCATAAATCCACATTCTTAACCGGCTTGTTCCCGGCTGTCTTCCAACCCTTTTTCAACCATCCGTCAATCCATTTCTGATTAAAGGCATCCGTCACATATTTGGAATCGGAAATAAGCAAAACTTCGCAGGATTTTGTGAGCGCCTCCAATCCCACAATCGCCGCCATCAGTTCCATACGGTTGTTGGTGGTCTTCTTATAACCTGCCGAATACTCCCGTTCATGTAAAGTACCTCTGCTGTCAATATATTGCACAACAGCGCCATAGCCGCCCGGCCCTTCCGGGTTGCCGCGTGCCGCCCCGTCCGTATAGATTGTGACTTTCATCGTTTTATTCCTCCCACTGTCCGCTCTCCAGGAACCGCTCCGCCATGGCTTCCGCCTCCATGACAATTTTTTCCTCATATCCAAGCATCTTAAGCAGCGCGATCGCATTTCGGGAAACTGCCGGTCCCTCTAACAATTTGTACGGAAAGAAAATATCGTTCCCCTCAATTCTCTCCTCAAAGTGATAGTTGTCGTAATCCCTCTCCAAAAGTCTGGTGAGCTCCACATCATGGGTGGCCGCAAAACACAGGATTCGCTGTGCCGCCAACATTTTCATAATCTGGGTGGAAGCCGCGATCCGCTCCACCGTATTGGTTCCCCGAAGCACCTCGTCCACAAAACAGAGTACAGGAAAACCCTGTCTTTTTACCTGATCCAAAATTCGTTTGATGGACTTAATTTCTACCATATAATAACTATCACCGCCCGCCGGGTCATCCCGCAGGGACATGGACGAATAGATGCGGAAAAACGGTGCCTCATAATAGGATGCCGGACAGGTATGAATGGTCTGGGAAAGCAGCGCCGCCGTGGCTGCCGCTCTCAAAAAAGTAGATTTTCCGGACGCATTTGATCCGGTCAGAAGCACACCCTTTCTAACAGTCAGCGAATTTTTGACAGGCTCTTTCAGGAAGGGATGGTACAGCTCTTCCACCTTAAAAACCAGTTCCGCCGCTTCCTCATAATGCAGATTTGGCACACAGTATGCCTCCCCAAGCCTTGTACGATACTCGCCCGAGACTACCGCCGTTTCTATCCGCCCTAAGATCGTGATCATTTCGTCAATCTCACCCATATGTCCCCGGACTGCCGCCAATGCCCTGTTAAATTGGATCAGATCAAAATAAAAAAGCATCCGCAGATAATCCAATACGACTTCCAACGGATTACCCGTCCCCGCCTCCGCCGAAATAACTAAATAAGAATTTCGCAAAAAAACTTTCATCTTTCGGTAGCACGCCTGCAGCTGCTCCTGTTCCCCCGAAAGTCCTGCGATGTTCTCCCTTCTCATCTCCTCCACGCAGGAAAGCAGTCCACGGATATAGCGGAAACTGCTGATATACGGTTCTATCTCCTTATGCTCTTTAAAATAGTCTATCAGATTATGGCACAGCACAAGAAGCAAAAGTACAATTCCTGTCGGCATAGACAGGGCCATCCCTAAAACACAGGCAAAGATGGCCAAATCCCATAACAGATATTTACCGTTTTTTCTCTCTCCCAGAATATCCAAATGGTCCAGATAATCATAGATCGAATACTTCCGCATCCGCCCCATCCGATAAAAAACACGCTGTACGCTGTGGCGCTCTTTTTCATGTTCCATGAAAAAACGGATTTGTTCTTCCGTTTTTTCCATCTGCGCCTTATCACGAATCGGTGTCCGCAGCCGGTAATACAAATATTCGTCTCCCGCTGCGCTCAGGGAAGTATTCATCTGTTGATACAGCTCGTCCATATGCAGATCATTCCATGTAATATCATCAATCTGCCCTTCCACCCGGTGCTTCTGATAATACATGCGGATATGATTCATTTCTTCCGGCCCGTACTTGCGCTCACTTTCCCGGCCATATCCCTGATACAATTTTTCCAGAGCTCTCTTTTGAAATTTTTTGTGATTGGTATATTCAATTCCCATGAAGAGCACGATCAGAAAAACAATCATGCCCGCAAAAAACAAAGCGTCCATTCTCAGCCGAGATTCGTTACAATCTCATTTGCCTTTCTGTAGATTTCTTCCACATCATACGCTTTTGTAAACTGCCCGTTCTCATATAAAATCTTTCCCCGAATCATAGTCATCTTTACATTTTGTTTGCTGCCGCTGTAGACCAGATTCTTTGGAATATTATTGATGGGCTGCATGTTGGGTTGGTGCAGATCGATCATGATAACATCCGCCTGCTTGCCCTCTGCCAGCACATCTGCCTCAGACAGATTCATGGCCTTCGCCCCGTTCACCGTGGCCATTTTCAAAACCTCCAAAGCATCCACCGCCGCCGCATCCTGCTCCTTCAACTTGGCAAGCCCTGTCACCAAGAACATTTCTCGAAACATATCGAGGCAATTATTACTGGCCGGACCATCTGTGCCGATGGCCACATTGATTCCCCGCTTCAAATACTCCGAAATCGGCGCAACGCCGCTGGCAAGTTTCATGTTGGAAGCCGGATTTGTCACTGCTGTCAGGTTTTTTCTCTGCATGATTTCAAAATCTCTCTCATCCATCCAGACACAGTGATAACCGCCGCCGCCATAATCGAACATGCCCATGGAATCCAAAAGCTGCAGCGGCGTTACCCCGTAACGCTCCTTACACCCCTCCACCTCCGTCCTGGTCTCGCTGAGATGTCCGAATACCGGTGCCTTATATTTGTGCGCCATAGCCGCCACCCGCTCCAAAAGCTCTCTGGAACAGGTGTACTCCGCATGAAATCCGATGAAATAGGAATGCAGCGGATCATAATGATTTAAGGTGTGATACCGCTCCTCCATCAGCGCAAGCATTCCCTCAAAATCTTCCTGCGCGCTGGTCGTATTGACCTGCACACACCGCATTCCCATCTCCACACATGCCTTCGCCGTGGTTTCCGGTGTCAGGTACATATCAAAAATAGTGGTGATCCCGCTAGTCAGATACTCCAGAACCGCCAACTTCGTAAGATGGTAAATCATTTCCCCGTTAAGCTTTTCCTCCATCGGAAATACCCGATTGTACAACCATTCGGAAAGTGGCAGATCATCCGCCTTGGAGCGCAAAAACGTCATAGCAGAGTGCGTATGCGCGTTCTTAAATCCAGGCATAAGAAGATTCCCCTCACAATCAATTTCCCGGTCCCAAAGGATACTCTCGATCGAAAGCGACTGGCAGACCGCCGCCACATCGCCCCCTTCTCCTACATAGAGGATCTTGTCATCCTGAACCCAGAGCTCACCCTCCATGATATCTGTCGTCTCCATGGTCAAGATTTTCGCATTGTAAAATCTATAATTCATATCTGTTTCCCTTTCCTGTACGAACAAACCGCCTTTTACAACACTTCCCCAAACTTGGTCACAGATTCCACCAACAGTTTTTCAAATTTGGGTGCCACCGCATTGGCTGCCTCCTGCACTTCTTCATGGGTCAACGGCGCGCTGTTCATGCCTGCCGCCAGATTGCTGACACAGGAAACGCCACAGATTTTCATGCCCATATGATTCGCCGCAATGGCCTCCACCACCGTGCTCATACCCACCGCGCTTGCCCCCATCTTATGAAGCATCTGGATTTCCGCAGGCGACTCAAAGGAAGGCCCTGTCAACTGCGCATAAACGCCCTCAAACAACTCAATATCATTTTCCTTCGCCGTCTTTCTGATGATCTCCTGCAGATCCTCATCATAGACATGGGACATATCCGGAAATCTTGTCCCAAGCTCTTCCACATTCGGGCCAATCAATGGATTCGGCGCAAACAGGGAAATATGATCCTGAATCAGCATCAAACTGCCCGCATGAAAAGCCGGATTGATCCCGCCGGAAGCGTTAGTCAAAAAAAGTATCTTCGCGCCCATCATCTTCATCAGGCGGGTGGGAAGCACCACATCCGTGATGGGATATCCCTCATAATAATGTACGCGCCCCTGCATCAGCACCACAGGGATCTCATTGATATAACCGAAAATAAACTTTCCCGCATGTCCCGGCACGGTTGATACCGGAAATCCCTCGATCTCGCTGTAGGGAAGCTCCGCCTTCACATCCACGGTTTTTGCAAAGTTGCCAAGCCCCGAGCCAAGCACTACCGCCACCTTGGGCTCAAAATCAATTTTTGTTTTGTAACAATCGTAGCATTTTAAAAGTTTTTCATATACGGGATTCATGTTGTTACCGCCTTTCCACTTGTTTTTCTTTTGCAACTATTATATCATCCCACTTTCTTCTCCGCAATTTAATTATGGAAAAGCCGGGAACCTTTCTCAGATTCCCGGCTTACCTCAGCGCACGCTCCCTCAGAGGACAATCCGTCCGTTAAATTCATGCGAGCATGATTTACCGTCCGGATTATCCTCTGGCTGAACTGTTATATAATAATACACACCATCCCGCCATTGCAGTCATTCACAATCTTCTGCATGGTCTCCTGCAGCTTCACCTGGCTTTCCTCGTTGATCATGGAAATCTTACCTGTAATGCCATCGTTTACAAGCTGCTCCACGGTCTTTCCAAAGATATTCGTCTCCCAGATTCCCTCCTCGCCTGTATCCGCGTCAGATATAAATTGAATCAGATCCCTGGCCTGTTCCTCTGTCCCCACAATGGGCGATATCTCCGTCTCGATACTGGCCTTAATCATGTGAATACTGGGACTCTCCGCTTTAATCTTGACACCGAACTTATTGCCCTGCTTAATCAGCTCCGGTTTCTCCAACACGATCTCTTCCCGGTCGGGCATCACCACACCGTAGCCCTTGTAACGCACCGCCTCCAAAGCGTGCAGTACCTTCACGTACTCCCGCTTCATCTTCGCCATCTCCCGCAGGGTGGCAAGGAGCTGATACTCGCTGCCAATGTTTTCACCCACAAGCTCGCTCAACATCTCATAATAATAAGCATCGTCCACGTCAAGCACGATCCGCACACTGCCGTCGGACATATTGATGCCGTCTAGCTTGCATTTCTTAATATATTCGCTCTCCACAGAAAACCGGTCCGCCGTAATATCACGGATGTGGTTTAACTCCGTCATCAGCTCTTTGAGTTTTGCGATGATGTCCTTCTTCATTTTATGATCGCAGGGAAGCATCTCCACCCACTTGGGCATATAAAACTCAATCATAGTGAGCGGAAATTCATAGAGGATATTTTCCATGATGTGATTGATATCCTCTTTTTTCAGTTGTTCACAGTTGATCGGCATCACCGTAACCTGATACTTCTCACTGATCTCATCCGCCAGGTTCCTCGTCTCCTCCGCGTAAGGTTTCTCGGAGTTTAAGAGAACAATATAAGGCTTTCCAAGGGCCTGCAGCTCCTTGATCGTCCGCTCTTCCGCCTCCAAAAAGCTCTCCCTTGGCAGTTCCCCGAAGGAACCGTCGCAGGTTACCACAATGCCGATCGTGGAGTGATCCCGGATCACCTTTCTCGTGCCGATCTCCGCCGCCTTCGTGAACGGAATCTCCTCCATCGACCATGGTGTCTTTACCATCCGCTCCTCATCTTTCTCCATATGGCCGCTGGCGCCGTCCACCATATACCCAACGCAGTCGATCAGGCGCACTTTCACATCAATGTCCGCACCCAACTTCACATGAGCCGCCTCCTTGGGGATAAACTTCGGCTCCGTCGTGGTGATCGTCTTCCCACCCGCGCTCTGGGGCATCTCATCCTGCGCCCGCTCCCGCTCATGCTCATCCTCCATATAGGGAAGCACCAATAGATTCATGAATCGCTTAATGAAAGTGGATTTTCCCGTTCTGACCGGTCCCACCACGCCCAGATATATTTCTCCTCCCGTCCTGCGCTGTATATCTTTATACAAGTCATATGTACTATTCTGTAATACATCCATAATAAAATCCTCCTGCCTATACTGGTAAATGTATATGCAGGAGGACTCCTGTCTATGCGGCTCTATTAAAAAGTTTCCGGCAAATTTATTCCACCAATTTGTGAAAAATAATACAGTTTGGCTGTTCCACCTTGATCTCCTTGCCGTTCATTACAAGAAGCCCGTTCTTTAAATCCACCGTAAAGAAAGTCATGGTGTCCGATTCGTGGTTTAAGGAAACGAGATGCCTGTTATCAGGAAACAGATTTGCGTCCTTGGGATAATCCCCGCTGATCGGGAGACATAAAATCTTGGACAGCATCCCCGTCTTCTGATCGACTTTATAGACCGTCGCGCTGTTATCCCCGGCATTGGAACTTACTACATATTTAAAGTCTTCCGAAATATTGAGCGCACTGGCTGCGGAACCGCCCGCATGATAGTCGTTTAAGGTGGAGATCGTCTGAATCTTCTCAAACTCCGGAATACCGTTTTTCTCCTCGTACGTGTAGACATCTATATAATTTTTCAACTCATGGACAATGTAGAGAAAATGGCCGTCCTTTGAAAACTTCAAATGGCGGGGGGCAGACTCCTGCTCGCTGCGGATCATATCAATGGGCTTTAACGTCCCCCTCTCGTGATCCACCCGGTACACATTCACATGATCCAGTCCCAGATCGGCGGCGCATAAGTAATGATTGTCTCTTGTCATCTTCACACAATTCACATGGGGCCTGAAATTCCGCTCCGCAATGCTGCCCAGTCCTTTGTGGTAAACTTCATCTGTAATCTCACCGATCCCGCCGTCCCCACGCAGACGCAGCACCGTAATCTTCCCGTCGTGATAACCGCCCACAAAAAGCAGCTTATCCTCGTAGTCCGTGGACAGATAACAGCCTCTCATGCCGTTAATCGATCCCTCGTTTATCACTTCCAGATCGCCGCCCGGCAGTATCTTATAAGCCTCCACGCCGAAATCCGTGATGGAATAGAGATATTTTTCATTGTGGGAGATCGTGATATAGGAAGAATTCGTAATCTCCACCTGATTTTTCTCCGTCATCCTGCCATGCTTCATATCCACATCATAGATTTTGATACCGTAATTATCTTCTTTCGCCGTCGTGTAAGTGGACACATACGCCACATATTTATCCTGACCCATCGCTTCAATCACGCCCTTTCCCTTTGCTCTGAATAGCTATACATATTTTAGCATATTATTCCACTCTTGTTAATCCTTAAATTCTGATATTATTTTACATTTTCCCATTGACATCAATCGCCGTTCTTGTATAATGGAATGCAGTGTACGTTTAGTTTTAGTAAACTTTTAGTTTATTTTTACTGACTTTTTTGTGGAATGGGGGACTTATGGATAACACATCCGCCCGGGTAGATCTGGGCAACAAGCTAAAAGAACTGCGCAATAAAACAGGGTTGACACAGGAGGAATTGGCTGACCGCTGCGAACTATCCAAGGGATTCATCAGCCAGTTGGAAAACGATCTGACTTCACCCTCCATCGCCACATTGATGGATATTTTGCAATGTCTCGGCACCAACCTGAAAGAGTTTTTTCGTGACGCGGATGATGAGCAAATTGTCTTTGGCAAAGAAGATTTCTTTGAAAAAGTAGATGCCGAACTACATAATAAGGTAGAGTGGATCATTCCAAATGCTCAGAAAAATAAGATGGAGCCCATTCGCGTCACATTGGAAAAAGACGGTTCCACCTATCCGGACCTCCCCCACGAAGGGGAAGAATTCGGCTATGTGCTGTCCGGCTCCATCACAATTGTGATTGGCAGCCGATCAGTCAAAGCAGCCAAAGGGGAAGCTTTTTATTTCACACCGGACTCAGAACACTATATCCGTGCAAACGGAAAAAGCGGTGCCGTATTTCTATGGGTCAGCACCCCGCCAAATTTCTAACAAATTAAGTAAAATTGGAGGACTCCTTCTCGTGAACAAAGAACTGATTCAACTGATTGATATATCGAAATCCTTTGATGGGCAGATGGTTCTGGATGAATTAAACTTAAACATCCATGAAAACGAATTTGTCACCCTGTTAGGACCCAGTGGCTGCGGCAAAACGACTACACTGCGCATTCTCGGAGGTTTTACCAATCCGGACAAGGGACGTGTTGTCTTTGACGGACAGGATATCACGAACATTCCGCCCAACAAAAGACAATTGAATACGGTCTTTCAAAAGTATGCACTCTTTACTCATATGACCATCGCCGAGAACATCGCCTTTGGCTTAAAAATAAAGAAAAAATCAAAAAGTTACATAGATGACAAAATCCGTTATGCGCTGAAATTGGTCAATCTGGAGGGCTATGAAAACCGTATGCCCGACTCCCTAAGCGGCGGGCAGCAGCAGCGTATCGCTATCGCCCGCGCCATCGTCAACGAGCCCAAGGTGCTCCTTTTAGACGAGCCGCTAGGTGCCCTTGACCTAAAACTGCGACAGGAGATGCAGTACGAACTGATCCGCATGAAAAATGAACTGGGCATTACCTTTGTCTACGTCACCCACGATCAGGAGGAGGCCCTCACCATGTCAGATACGGTGGTGGTCATGAATCAGGGCTATATCCAACAGATCGGAAGCCCCGAATCTATCTACAATGAACCGGAAAACGCGTTTGTGGCGGACTTTATCGGAGACAGCAATATCATCCCCGCCACCATGATTGAAGATAAATTGGTCAATATTCTCGGCACCCGCTTTGCCTGCGTGGATACCGGATTTGGATGCAACCGCCCCGTGGACGTTGTTATCCGCCCGGAGGACGTGATTCTGGTAGAGCCATCGGAAGGTATGATTCAAGGTGTGGTGACCCATCTGATTTTTAAAGGTGTCCACTATGAGATGGAGGTACAGGCCTGCGGTTTTGAATGGTTGGTACAATCCACTACCCTCTTCCCTGTAGGAAAAGAAGTGGGTATTCAGGTAGACCCTTTCAATATCCAGATTATGAACAAACCAGAATCTGAGGACGAGGAGGCGGTAACTCTTGACATCTAAAAGCAAATGGCTGTCAGCTCCCTATCTGCTCTGGTCCGCCGTATTTATCATTATCCCTCTGGGCATGGTGTTTTTCTACGGCCTGACAGACAAGACAGGCGCTTTCACACTGGACAATATCCTTGCCATCACCACGGCCGGACATGCAAAATCGCTCCGCCTTGCTCTCCTGCTATCACTGGCAAGCACCATCGTCTGCTTCCTTCTTGCTTATCCGTTGGCGATGATCCTTGCCAACATGAAGGTAAAGCGGCACAACTTCATTATCTTGATCTTTATTCTGCCCATGTGGATGAACTTCCTTCTCCGCACATTGGCATGGCAGACGCTGCTTGAAAAGAACGGAGTGATTAACCACGTTCTCTCCTTCTTTCATCTGCCCGCCTTAAAGATCATCAACACACCGGCAGCAATCATTCTCGGCATGGTATACAACTTCCTGCCCTTTATGATCCTGCCCCTGTACAATGCTCTGGCAAAGATTGACACAAATGTGATCAACGCCGCCCATGATCTGGGCGCGAATCATTTTTATACGTTTATCCGCATTATACTGCCGCTTTCCATTCCCGGCATAATCAGCGGCATTACCATGGTGTTTATTCCGGCGCTCACCACCTTTGTGATCAGCTCCCTTCTTGGCGGCGGCAAGCTCCTTCTGATCGGCGACGTGATTGAGCAGGAGTTTACGCGGATATCCAATTGGCATCTGGGCAGCGGCCTGTCCATGGTATTGATGATTTTTATTTTGATTAATATGGTTTTATCCTCTATTTTCGATAAAGAAGGGGAGGGCTCCATGCTATGAAATCCGTGCTGAAAAAAATATACATCGCTTTGATTATCCTATTTCTGTACGCCCCTATAGGCACCCTGATCGTGCTTTCTTTTAACGCGAGTAAAACAAGGGCAAAGTGGGGCGGCTTTACCTTCAGGTGGTATATCTCCCTGTTTCAGAACGAGGAAATTCTGCGGGCGCTTTTTAACACCCTGGCCATTGCGTTTCTGTCTTCCTTTGCCGCAACTGTCATCGGCACTGTGGCCTGCATCGCCATGATGGCTATGAAACGCAGGACAAAATCTATCCTTATGGGAATCACCAACATTCCCATGTTAAACGCAGATATCGTCACAGGAATTTCCCTGATGCTGCTCTATATCAGCCTCGGCATCCGGTTCGGCATTGGAACCATACTGTTATCACATATAACCTTTAACATTCCCTATGTGATCCTGAGCGTCATGCCCCGTGTGCGGCAGTTGAATGTGAGCACCTATGAAGCGGCCCTTGATCTTGGAGCCTCCCACATAAACGCCTTTTTTAAAGTGATGTTCCCGGATTTGCTGCCCGGCATCCTGTCCGGTTTTTTGATGGCGTTTACCATGTCTCTGGATGATTTTATCATCACGCATTTTACAAAAGGCGTGGGTGTGGACACCCTTTCCACCAAAATTTACACGGAAATCAAAAAGGGCATCAAACCGGAAATGTACGCGCTCTCGGCCCTTATTTTTATCACGGTTTTGACGCTGCTTGTTTTAATCAATCTGTCTCCAACAGACAAGAACAAAAGAAGAAGCGAATAGTTTCAGAAACGAGGAAGACGAAAGTCATGGGAAATAAAAGAATCTATCAACTCAAAAAAGCAATGTGTGCACTGATCCTGCTCTCAGTGTCGGCATTATGCGGTTGCGGCTCCACAGAAAAGGGCGTAAACGGTCAGGTCATCGTCTACAACTGGGGCGAATACATTGACCCCGAAACCATTCGTATGTTTGAGGAAGAATATGGTATCAAAGTCATTTATGACGAGTTTGAAACCAACGAAAGTATGTATCCCAAGGTGGAGTCCGGCGCTGTCGCTTACGACATTGCCTGTCCCTCCGACTATATGATCAGCCGCATGATCCAGAACGGCATGCTCTCCGAGTTGGATTATAGTAAAATGCCCAATGTGAAGAAAAACATCGGCGCTCAGTATTTTGAGCAGTCTAAGGGATTCGATCCGGACAACAAATATGCTGTCCCTTACTGTTGGGGCACCGTGGGAATTCTCTACAACAAGACTATGGTGGAGGAACCCATCACCCGTTGGGAACAGCTCTGGGACGAAACATATGCCGATAATATTCTCATGCAGGACTCCGTCCGCGACGCTTTTATGGTGGCTGAAAAATTAAACGGCAATTCCATGAATACCCTCGATCCCGAAGAGTTGGAAGCGGCAAAAGACCTGCTGATCGAACAAAAACCTTTGATCCAGGCTTATGTGGTAGATCAGGTGCGGGATAAAATGATCGGCGGTGAGGCAGCCATCGGGGTAATCTATTCCGGCGAGGCCATCTATACCCAACGGGAAAATCCCGATCTGGTGTATGTCATTCCCGAAGAGGGGACTAACGTGTGGATTGATTCCTGGGTAATTTTAAAAAATGCGCCCAACAAAGAAAATGCAGAAAAGTTTATCGATTTTATGTGCCGGGAAGATATCGCACTTATGAACTTTGACTATATCACCTACTCCACACCCAATGAGGCGGCACGCGAATTGATTGAGGACGAGGCCATCCGAAATTCTGAGATCGCCTTTCCCGATCTGTCACAGTATGACAACATGGAAACCTATATCTATCTTGGCGAGGAAGGGGATTCCCTTTATAATGAACTGTGGAAGGAAGTGAAAGCGTATTGAGGCAGGGATGCTGTATCCCTGCCTATTTGAGGCATTTGCAAATCCTACATCCTCCCATAATCTGGGCCTATCCCAGAGTTACTTCCCAGTCTGCCCCTGCAATTTTCTAAATGGATATTTCCCATATGTACTGTTTTCGTTCCATTCAGCAATACTTACAACATCAACTTTATCTATCATCTGTCTTCCGATATCTAAATCTTTTTGCAGTGCAAATGGCAGTTGTGTCTTTAGTCTGTCCCTAAGCCTTCTGCGCATCGTAGAGTCTCCATTTGGCGCCTCGATTACATAAATGTACTGCACCGGTTTATCTTTCCCTAACAAATACAGATAATGGTAAGAATCATAAAACTTACGCACCACTGACGCAAATTTCCTATCATCCATTGGATTAAACGAGCCAGTCATATCTCTGAACACCTTTGCCTTTTTTGTATCAGCATTCTTGTATTCCACCATCATAATCACATCAACATTTTCAAGAACAAAATCTGCATCAGATAATGGTACCTTTGCATCATGATAAATTTGATGCATTTGATCTGAAGCCCAAACAGCCGCGGAATAATCCAAACCATATTCTCCATTCTCATCTATAAAAATCTTATCCATGCCTGTACCTCACATATCGTAAACTTCATCCAGTAGTTTATTATCCGCCATCATAATATAGTTTGGTGTTAAGTCTTCCATCTTATATGCAGAAGTACTATAAATCTCTTCCTTTTTATGATTACTGTCTTTGGTTCCCATTGCCTTCTCTAGTGTATCAGGCAATTCAGATGTTCCCCTATATAAATTATGAAACATTACTTGGCTGCTTTCCGAACGTCTGATTTCCAGATATTTTGCAAAATTATAACTGTGTGTTGCTATAAATATCTGCACACCATTCTTTTGTAATTCAAGTAATATACTTACCACAAGCGGATATAATTCCGGATTCAGACTCGCTTCCGGCTCATCCCATAACAGAACAGAACCTTTCTCCAATAATCCGTTCCGGATCAGTTTCCACAATAAGCCAAGTTTTCTTAGTCCTTCCGCCTCAAGGGAAAACTCAATTTTACGCCCGTCTTTTTTTATTACGTAAAACACATCATCTTCCTGCACCACGGTACCGTCAATAGCCTCACTTATCTTTTTTAGCATTGCCTGACAGGCTTCCGATATTTCCCTAGTCTCCGGCAGTGATGCATTGACAATAATATCCACCTGTGTTCCGTCAAAGGGCATATTATACTTTTGATTCATGGCAAGGAATCCTTTAGAATGAGCCAACATCTCCGTTGTCGGTATAAAAACTGCTGGAATATTTAGTCCAAGCCAATCGTCAAAATTAAAGATTCCATTATGCGACAGGCTGTTCTCAAAGCAATGCTCTCCATCTGACACTTTATAATAACAATATCCTTCCTTATAGTCTGAGCTTTTAAGAGCCTCTGAATCTTTCAGATTATTAGAAAAGAAATCCTGCAGCCTCTTAGTTTTCCCTTCCGTAGTTTTTTCAAAAGACCATTGTGTGGCGGCATAAATCATTTTAAGAATCGTTGTTTTTCCAACCCCATTCTCACCAATCAGGACATTAATACCATCACAAAAGTCCAAATGGAAAGCATCTGAAAGCAAATCATCCGGTTTTAATTCACCAACTTTACAATCCCCATTATTTTTACGCCATTGTCTCTGAAAAACCATTACATTTAAAATATGAATTGATTTAATTGCCATTGCCAGAAACCCTCCTCTATAGCTTCACCAATAAATCCACTTTTAACGTTTTCTTCCCTTCCTGCGCAACTTCAATTCCTTGGAATTTCGCATAATTCACTTTCACGCCATCATCCAAGTCAATCTTTATTCTTCTGTAACGAGCTTGTAGCAAGTAACACACCGACACAAAAACTTGTAATTATTATACCGCCCTGACACTCATGATACAACTTGGATTTTACTATTTTTTCATTAAAAATGCAAAAAAGGGAATGTCCATGCCGCAACACCTGACATTCCCTCTTCGTAATTGAATTTTTCGCTGTTTATTATTTTCTAATTGAAAAACAGCTTTACCACCACTATGATTTGCACGTTTACCATAGCCTGTACGAACATATTGACTTATCCGTTTTCTGAGTCTATCTGCTTTTCCAATATATAATAAACCGTCCTCATATCCTGAATTGTCACATATTTTTTCCCATTTCTCTATCAGCTCACCCACTCCATATACCTTATACGGAGAATCTGAGTCATCTCTAAACTTTACTACAAAATCAGAGGGCATATACACCTTATATATCCCGCTACACTTTGGAATCTTTTTTCGATCTTTTACTGATTGTAATTCTTCAAATGTATATTCCATATTCTCTTGTACATTGGGTATTTCCATTATGTTTTTGTCCTTTCTCTTCACTCAATTTATTTTTTCTTTGTCACAGAAACGATTGCACACACCACACAAATCAAGCACCAGAACGCCCAAATTCTAAGATCACTATAACTTCCGGCAAGTGCAAATCCCATAAGCGCACCAAGCCCATACAGGACAATTAATGCAATATCGCCGCCTTTTCCACCTTTTCTTGTCGCTACAGATACAATACCGCCAGATAAAAGCATAATAGCAACAATAATTCCCGCACTCCCGCTTACCTCTCCATTATTTGATAATGCGTTTCCCAAGCCCGCAGCACATGATTGGAACGATACTAATATAAATAAAACCATAGATAAAATTCCTGAAACGAGCTTCCATGTTGCAAGCGGCGCACCACTATCCTTGCTTCCATGTGACGCTGTGTTAGCACTAGAAGCTGCTACGCCAGATGGAGCTGAAAGCTTCATTACATAGCCGCATTTAGAACATTTTACTGACTGCCCCGCTTGCACTCCCGATATTAGATTTTGACATTTTGGACATTTTACACTTGCCATTTTATTTTTCCTCCTACCTCAAAATTTATTAGTTTACACGAAAGCTAATTGCTCCTGTATCTGTAATCGTCTCATATGTTTCCGCATCATAAATATGAAAATTCACTTCAATATCTTCCACTGAGGTAATTCCATTTTCTTCTAATTCCGAAGACAAAAGTGTAATATCATCAAAAGCCTTTTTGCCGTCATAAATTGTACTGCTAAATAAAGGCGTAACCATAAAACCATTTACAGACATATTATCACAGTTAATGCCTACTTTTTTCCCTGAAGAATTTTCTATGTATAACAGTACTGCCATCCCCCAAAAGCTGTTATCGTCTACATACTGTCCAACAATACGAATACCGTCCTGTGCATACAGCTCCTGCCCCTCTATTTCTACCGCCTTATCCATATTTTCATAAGCGCCTGTCTTAATTACAGCAGCTTCCGAATCAAACAACGTATCCCAACTATCAGAATCATATATATGAAAATATACTTCTATTTGTCCAATATTAGAAATGCCCGCAGCCTCCAACTGACTGGAAGAAATGTACATAATTTCGTTAGCCTTCTTTCCAGCAGCCACTGATGTGGAAAACAAATCACTTATCATATAATCATTTACAATCAAGGCGTTACACCCTATGCCGATATTTTTATCCGAGTCATTCTCAATTAGCAGCTTAATCCCCTCTCCCCATATAGAGTCAGAGAGATATTGTCAAGTGTGTTTGTAAATTTTTAGCAAAATCCTGTTACCTTCACTCCAAATACCAAACACAATCATAAATCCGTATTGCCGTCCTTCCCTGAAATCTGGACAACCAAGTATACACTCCCTCAGAATTGAATCTAAAAAGGTGCATCGTTTAAAAGCTCTCACTTCATCACGATACACCTTCGATTGTCTGACAATCTACTATTACTTTTCTTTACGCGCTTTCGTACATTCCCATACTCTGTTATCATAATGCGCTCTTACCTTTTCAATATCTGAATTACCGCATCATAATTTTCAGGATGATGGGGAAAGGTACAGTTTGTGCAGACTTTTATCTTTCTCCCATCCTTTTCTATATATGCAGGATTCCCCGGACAATTATCCCTTAAATATAGCGGGCAATAGCAAAACAGGCAATTTAAGTTTTCCAATCCCTTATGACAGGGAAAATACTTACAGTTCCTGTTCTCAAAAAATCGATATGAATTTTCCATACTCACTTTTCCAAACTTCCTTTCCTATATCATTACTTGATATACCCTTGCCTTATCAATAAATGCCCTTGCAAATGCAGGATTTGACGGATAATATAAATGCGGAAATCCTATCCACTGCGTTTTATTTTCTATAATGCAGGCATATTCTTTTCCGGTCACCGGCTTAACTGCTATTACGTCCGCCCCATTACAGGTGCTGTCGTAATAATGAAATTCATGTCCTTTTATTCCCCCGCCGTTTAACAGGAAGTGCTTTTGCTTTTCCCGAAGTTCTATGTAACCGAAACGAACCAGTTTCCCGGTATGATAGCAGGCTGCTGGAATAACTCCCGCCATATCATAAGAAAACCCTTCTTTATCTTTCAAAGAAGAATGTAAATACATAAAACCGCCGCATTCTGCCACGACTGGCATTTCATTTTCAACCGCACTCCTGACTGCCTCACGCATTCTCGTATTTGCGCTAAGCTGTTCCGCATACAATTCCGGATATCCGCCGCCAATTAACAGGGCATGGCATCCTTCCGGCAGTTTTTCATCCCGCAGCGGAGAAAAATATGTTATATTTGCCCCATATTCCTCCAGCAAGTGGATATTATCAGCATAATAGAAGCAGAAGGCTTCATCTTTTGCCACTGCTATCGTTGGACGGCTGTCACTAACTGCTTTCACATGACCAATATCCCCATAGCTTTCGATTCTGGTTTCTTTTATCGCTATTTCTTCAGATTCCAGTTCTTCCGCGCTTTCTGCTATTTCTTTGATACGCTCTACGGAAACTGTCTGTAAAAATAATTCAGAAACCGCCTGTAATTTCTCTTTTATATGATTCACCTCATCCGGCAAAAATAGTCCTAAATGCCTGCTTTCAATGTACAGTTTGTCATTTTCAGGCAAAAAACCGACCACTTGGATTTTCAGTTCCTCCTCAATCAATGGCTTTACCAATTCAAAGTATCCTTTTGACATTCGGTTCAGCAGGATAGCTTTTATCAAATGTTTTTTATCATAATCGAGAAATCCTGCTATCAATGGCACAATGGAGCGTCCCATTCCCTTCGCATCAACAACAAGCACAATCGGTGTTTTTGTCACTTCTGCAAGCTGATAAGAAGAACCTTCTTTCTTAACTCCGCCTACCCCGTCATATAGTCCCATAACACCCTCAAAAACTGCAAAGTCCATTTTCATTACACTTTTTTGAAAAAGTTTCCTTGTCTTTTCTTCATCTGTAAAAAATGTATCCAGATTTTTTGCCGGAACATCTATTATCTTTTCATGAAACATCGGATCAATATAATCCGGTCCGCATTTATAAGAAGCCACTTTCAAGCCGCAATCCTTTAATACCTGAAGCAAGGCACAGGTGACTACTGTTTTTCCGCTTCCACTTTTAGGGGCGGCAATCATAACTCTTTTTATTTTCATGCAAATATCACGCCTTTCTTTCAGGCTCTTTGCCGCAGAAATCAAATGCACAAATCCAAACCGGATTCTCAGACTGCATCAAATGATAATTTCCTGCTTTTTTTGCCCTGCTTACCTGTAATTGCACAATCTCTTCTTCTTTTATCATATCATCCATTGATAAAATCTCTCTCATTTCACAAATTGTCTCCATACTGACAGCATTTACCACAACCCTCATGTCGGGATTCATCTGTCGGAGTGACACCAGTATTTCCTTTAATCTGCCGCCACTTCCTCCTATAAATGCGTGTGTCGCCATTGGAAGTTCAGTTAATCCCTCTGGTGCTCTCGACTCTACCACTGTTACATTTTGCAGTTCAAATTTCTTTTTATTCTTTTCAATTAATAAAACTGCTTCATGCTTCTGCTCCACCGCATACACCTGTATATCGTCAGAAATGCCCGCTATTTCTATTGCAATAGAACCCGTGCCACTGCCAATGTCATAAACTACCGCCTTTTCTTTTAATCGCAGCTTACAGATACTAACCTCTCGAATCTCTTCTTTTGTCATAGGAACCCTGTCCCTGATAAATTGACCATCTGCAACACCATGTGTCAATCTTCTTTGCGTAGCATATGGATTTTTAACAAAACATGTATATAACCCTTCCTCCTTCAATTCCATACACTCTAACGGCGTATGCCTCTCTACCCGCTGTTCCTCATAGGATAACTGATATCCTGTTATAATTTCACATTTTTGCATTCCCGCATCTGTCAACAGTTCTCCCAACTGATTTATATCTTTTACACCAGATGTAATCAGAAATGTTTTTGACCTGCTTTTGATCCGGTGTGCAAGGTTGTATAATTTTTTCCCATGTATACTGTAAACGGCCGCATCATGATAGCTTTCTCCAATGCAGGAAGCCAGATAAGCTATGGAAGAAATACCCGGAAGAATACGCAAAGATGCCTTTATGCGACCTTCGGTAATTTCTTTTTCCAGTGCCGCATATAAAGGCTGACACCCGCTATAAAATCCACTATCTCCCGAAAAAAGAATCACAACTTTTTTATTTTCCTCAAATAAACTTCCGCTCTGTATATCATGCAGATAAGGAATGACCTGTTCTGCCTGATAAAAAGGATGTCTTTCTGCTTTAGAATAGACAGCATTAAGCATTCTCTCTGCCCCTAATAAAATGTCTGCTTCACTAATCACCCTCTCTACTTCTTTCGTTAGACCGTTTACATGTCCCATACCAATACCTGCCAGAATAATTTCCATATTCTCTTTTATCTGATTCTTCGCCCTAAATTTTTCTCCTCCTATATCTTCAAGTTTTTGGCATATTTCAGAAAAAGAATACCCTTCTCCCTCATCAGAACAGCCAATTACAAATATCCTCACTCCGGTTCTCTTCGCAGCGTTTATCTTTTCCTGATAACCTCCGGGCACACCGCTCTCCTTCGTTACAAGATAAGCTATTTCATATTGGCGAATGATAGCCTCATTCATCTCCGCAGTAAAAGGTCCCTGCATTGCAATAACCTGTTTCCCGCAAATACCCTGCTCTGTACATAGAGAAAGACTTTCCACACTTGGAAGTACCCTTACATACAATCTATGCTTTATTCCTTCAGAAACACAATATTTGTACAATTCCTTGCTTCCGGTAGTCAAAAGAATATTTCCTTCCGTATCTTCCAACGCTTTCACACATTCCTCGTTTGTTTCAAAATAGGTAATGCCGTTTTCTCTCTCCGTAATACCGTCTCTTTTCAATCTCAAATATGGAATTGATATTCCAATCCGCTCCATTTCTTTCAATGCAGCCTGTATATTATAAGTAATCTCCTTAGCAAAAGGATGTGTTGCATCTACCACAACATCAAATTTTCCATTGCTTATGAATTCTGCTATCTGTTCCTGATTCATTCTTCCCTGATGTACTTTTATAAGGGGATGCTGTCTTAAAACAATTGCGCCATACTCCGTTGCCACACAGATTGTATGATTTATTTCAGCCTCTGCAAGATATTCCGATAATTTTCTTCCTTCAGTTGTCCCCGCAAATATCAATATTTTTTTCAATCTTATAGCCTCTCCTTGTGACAAATTTCCCATTTATGTTCTCCGAACCGGAACTTCCAATAAATACCGTGGTAAACATATTGACCTCCCTGTCCCTTAACTCCTTTAAGGTACAGATTTCCATTTTTGTTCCGTCTCTTCCTATATTTTCAACATATCCGCAAACTCGTTCCCCCTCCATGCTGCACAGTAAAATATCACATGCTCTCATCAGATAATCCTTTCTTTTATGGCTGGACGGATTATACAGTACAATGACAAAATCACCTTCTGCGGCTGCATGTAACCTTTTTTCAATCGCATCCCACGGTGTCAGCAGATCACTCAGACTGATAACACAGAAATCATGGTTCAGTGGCGCTCCCAGAACTGCCGCACCGCTGCTCGCCGCAGTAATCCCTGCGATAACGTAAAGTTCTGTTTTCGGATAAGCTTTCCCAATCTCGTACATCAAAGACGCCATCCCATAAATTCCTGCATCACCGCTGCATACAAGGGCTACTTTTTTCCCTTTTTCAGCTTCCTCAAAACACAGCCTGCACCGTTCCTCCTCCTGACGCATTGGTGTGGATAACATTTCTTTCCCCTGAAAACGCCCGCCAAGCAGCTTTAGATATAATGTGTAACCAACGATCACATCAGACTGGTCTAACACATTCAATGCTTCTCCTGTCATCATTTCTTCCCTGCCCGGTCCCATTCCTACAATATAAATTCTATTTGCCATCAAAACATACCTTCCATTCTCTCCATGCGGCTATACTCGCATTGCAATCGCAATTGTCATCCCATTTTCCGCAACTTTTGGACATATTAGTTTTCCACCCTCTCCACAGGCTTTCACTGCTGCCCTTTCGCAAACATTATCAACGCCAACCTGATTCTTAACAAACACAGACTTTGTAAAAGTTCCGTTTACTTCCTGTAATTCTTCTGCTGTATATGTAAAAAATGGAATCCCTTCTGTTCGACACCATTCAATAATCCCCTGTTCATCACTCTTTTGCGAAATAGAGGACAGCGCAAAAATCTGCATGATAGAAATTCCCATTTCATTTATTGTTTTTGAAATAAATTTATCAATTTCATTTGCTTTTTTTCCTTTTTTACAGCCAATTCCTATGACATACTCCCGCGGTTTCAACAAAAGAGAAGTATCAAACACATCATCTTTGGAAGTAACCACAACATCAACAAATCTGTCTGGCGGATATGGAACAATCCGCACGCCAGTTTCTTCACAAGTGATTTCATGTCCCGTCTCTATACATATCGTAATCTCTTTTCCGGCTAATACCTTTGATGATACTTTGACAATCCCATCTTTATTTGCAATATACAGGTTATTTCTTTTTGCAAACAAATCCACAGCAAATTTTTTATTCAGATCTGTTGCCGTAGTAATCACCGGTACTGCCCCTGTTTTCTTTGCTATATGGTTTGCAAGATCATTTGCACCGCCCATATGTCCTGATAAAATCGGAATGACATATTTCCCTTTTTCATCCATTACAAGCACTGGTACATCATGCAGTTTATCCGTAAGATGCGGCGCTACTGCCCTGACTGCAATTCCGCAGGCGCCTATAAACAACAAGGCGTTTTGCTCCTGCATCCGTTCCTTTGCCCAATCTCCAACAGATATTTTTACAAATAAGATATCTGAATAACGATTGTCTTTTATGCCTGCCTCACATTTTGTATATAACCTAATTTCTAATTCCCTCTCCAACAATTTTACAATACTTTCCGAAAGTTGTTTTCCATTTTCTGTAAAGCTAATAATACTTAATCTCATTCTTTTCGTTTTGCCTCCCGGTATTCGGTCGAAAAATCCGGCGCATATAACCTTGATTTTCTGTAATACTGATGCGCGATTGCATCTCCGACCAATATCAAGGCTGTTTTCGTAATCCTATGCTCTACAGATACATCATACAATGTTTCAATCGTACACAGGTACGCCTCCTCCTCAGCCCAAGTTGCCTTATAAATAAGTGCTGCTGGTGTTGTTTCCTTATACCCGCCATTAACCAGCCGTCTGCTTAATTCCCGAATCATTCCGGCACTTAAATAAATTGCCATAGATGCCTTATGTGCTGCAAAGCTCTCAATACTTTCCAGTCCCGGCACTTTCGTTTGGCCTTCCATTCTTGTAATAATCAGGGATTGTGAGATTCCCGGCAGCGTATATTCAAGATTCAAGGACGCCGCTGCGCCAAAACAGGCGCTTACCCCCGGACAGCTCTCATAAGAAATGCCCAGTGTATCCAACTCATCCATCTGCTCCCTGACTGCTCCATAGATACTCGGCTCTCCCGTATGCAAACGGACAGTTGTTTTCCCCTTGTTTTCTGCACTAACGATAATCTGTATCACTTCTTCTAATGTTAGTTTCGCACTGTTATGTATCTCGCAGTCTTTTCCTGCATAGGCAAGCAGTTCGGGATTCACCAAAGAACCTGCATAAATAATCACATCTGCCTGTTCTAATAAGCGCATTCCCCTGACTGTTATCAAATCTACTGCGCCTGTTCCTGCCCCAACAAAATAAACCATTCCTCTACCCCCTTACTTTTTGCCAGTTCTCCATATTCACTGGAAAACAGAATACAATCTGTTTTCATTTTTCCTCCGGCGCGGTTTTCCATATAATAGCAGATACGCTCTGCAATCTGCTCCATGACCTGCTGTAATTTCCCGCTTTCCTCTATAACAGAAACTGCTTCTTCCGTTGTCACGCATTCCAATATTCTTCTTACCCGCAAAGGTTCTATCTGCTCCTTTACGGAAAATGCCGCAAGAAGCTCCATCCTGCAATCTGCTTCTTTGGAATAGGTATTCATAATTCCACCTGCAACCTTAATCAGTTTGCCTATATGACCTGTCAGGAGCATTTTCTGAAATCCCATTTCCACTGCCATATCAATGGTTGTACCGATAAAATTGCTGCATTTCACACTCTTGTCCAAATCATATCCATATGTTTTCCTCATAAACTCCAAACCATAATTTCCCGGCGAAACGGCAACATAATCAAATCCTAAAACCCTTCTTTGACACAATTCTACCCGAATGGTATCAATCAGCGCCTGACTGCTCATAGGCTCTACGATGCCACTCGTCCCTAATATGGAAATACCGCCAACAATGCCAAGTCTTGGGTTAAAAGTACGTTCGCACAGCTTTTCACCTTCCGGTACTGAAATCTCAATCCGAAGGCTGCCTTTATAATCCGCCAATCTACAAACTTCTAATACTTCTTTTTTTATCATTTTCCTCGGAACGCGATTGATTGCCGCATTGCCTACAGGCTGGTCAAGTCCCGGTTTTGTCACTCTCCCCACGCCTACTCCGCCTTCAATGATAATTTGTTCCTTCACACCTTTTTCTGCATACGAAACTTTCGCATAAATCCATGTACCTGTTGTAATATCCGGATCATCTCCGCCATCTTTTTCTACCGCACAGCTTACTTCATTTTCCCCACACATGATATCCAGAATCTTTGCATTATACAGTATACCTTTTGGCGTTTCTATTGTAATTTCCGTCTTTTTTAATCCTGTCAGCAGCATATAAGCTGCGGCTTTTGAAGCCGCAGCCGCGCAGCTTCCGGTCGTAAAACCATATCGCATTTCTATCTTCCCTTCTTAAAGTTGATACAATGCGGCATTACAAATTGCCGCAGCGATATTACTTCCACCTTTTCGTCCTCTGTTAATGATGTATGGAATATTTGTTTTTAATATAAGTTCCTTTGCCGCTTCCACATTGACAAATCCCACCGGAACTCCAATAATAAAGGCTGGCTTCCAATCCGTTTTTTCCATCATTTCATACAGCTTTATCAGAGCAGTTGGCGCATTGCCGATTGTAAAAATAACTGGTTTTTCAATCGTTGCCGCTTTTTCCATGCTGACCGCTGCCCGTGTCATATTTCTTTGCTTTGCCAAAAGCGCAATATGTTCATTTGCCATAAAGCAATGCGCCTCCCCACCAAACTTTGCAAGCACCTTTTTATTGATTCCTGCCAATGCCATATTGGTATCTGTCACGATATCAGCTCCGTTTTTTATCAACTTTTTCAAGATTTCCACTGCTCCTTTGGAATAGCAAAGCGTTTCGGCATAATCAAAGTCCGCGCTGGTATGTATTACCCGCTTTGTAATGAACTCCTCTTCTTTGGGGAGACTGATATTTCTCTTCAAAAGTTCTTCTGTAATGATTTCAAAGCTCCGTTTTTCAATTTCCTCCGGCGGCAGATATTCTATTTTAGAATGTTCCATGTTCCATCTCCCATATACTATAAATTTTCCAGTAAAATCTTATTTTCTTTTCTGCTCTTTACTGCAATACGGTAAAATCCTTTTCCTAATCCCCTGAAATTACTGCAATCCCTAATTAAAATTCCTTTTTTCAGCAACTTCTCATATAAGGGTTTATCACTGTATATCGTGATAAAATTCGATACAGACGGAAATGTCCTCAATCCTATTTGCATAAGTTCTTTTTCCATAAACTGTCGTTCTTCTTCAATATAAATTTTTGTTTTCTCAATAAACTCTGCCTGCTTCGCACAGATACATCCCGCTTCCTGCGCAAAACAGGAAAGATTCCATTCAGGGAGTTGTCTGGCTATTTTTGTATGTACCGCATTATTTTTACACACCAGATACCCTAAGCGCACTCCCGGAATTGTAAAGATTTTTGTAAAAGTCCTTACAATTATCAGATGCTCATATTCCTCTATCTCAGACAGTAAAGAAAGCTGATTTCCACAAAATTCAATAAAACATTCATCTACTACCACATAAATCCCTTTATACTCACAATGCAAGAGCAACTCTTTCATCAGCTCTTTGTCTAAAAGATTTCCAATCGGATTATTTGGATTAGCAAGAAAAAGAAGATTTACCTCTTCTGTCAGGATACGCTTCATATTCTCTTTCAAACAAAAGTTATTTTCCTGATTCATCTCATAATAAATAATTTCGCTATCCACTGACTTTGCCGCATATTCATATCCATAAAAGGAAGGCACCGGTATCACGACCTTCCCCGGTTTTATTCCATGAACAATCGCCATAAAAAGTTCTGATGCCCCATTTCCGAATATCAAATATTCCTTTGGCACTCCAAGAAATGTACTGACTGCCTCTCCTAATCTTTCCGCTTCCATATCAGGATATTTCCCACACATCTCAACCGCCTTATGAAGTGCTTCTTTTACACATTCCGGTGTACCAAACGGATTTACATTAATCGAAAAATCAATATCCACATGATTTCTATAAACATCGCCTCCATGAATGCTCATCCTTGCTCCTTTCATCAGCTATTCCACATATTCCGCAGTGCACACTCAAAAAATATTCGGTTTTTCTCGTTCGCAGGCATTCGCCCTATGCATCCGCATTCTGAAAAAATTGTCAGCAAGCTGCCATTTTTTCAAATTACGGATGCGCACTGCTCATTGCTATTGCGTACATTACCAACAGACATAACATCTCACACAGCCATGCAGTAATGTACATCAAATAATTCGCCCATTTTATATCCTCGTATTCTACCCCTCGTACCGCCTCGCCTATATACGGTTTCTTTACTATCTTTCCAAAATAACTGGCATCTCCCGCAAGCCTTATGGAAAGCGCACCGGCGCATACTGCCTCAGTCTGACCGGAATTGGGACTTGCATGTTTTCTGCGGTCTCTTTTATAAATTTTCCATGCACCTGTTCCCGAAAAGTGTCTGCCTGCCAAAAAAGATGCAATAATCATAAGGCAGGCGCTGATTCTTGCCGGAAGGAAATTCACAAAATCATCCAGCTTTGCCGCTGCCCTTCCGAAATACAGGTACTTTTCATTTTTATATCCAATCATGGAATCCATTGTATTTACCGCTTTATATAAAAATCCAAGTACCGGACCGCCAACTGCCAGATACAACATTGGTGCAATCACTCCGTCAGAGGTGTTCTCAGCCACCGTTTCTATCGCTGCTTTTGCAACACCTTCTTCGTCCAGATGTTCCGTATCTCTGCCTACAATCATGGAAACAGCTTTCCTTGCCTGCTCCATATTGCCATTTTTCAGACATTGATAGACTTTCATACTCTCTACCTTCAGACATTTTACTGCCAGTATCTGATAAGTCATAATACATTCCGCCACCACTCCCAGAACCGGATGAAGCCAATATGCCATAAACAGCAGAAAAAGCGTAACTGCCACCACGCTGATGACCACAATAAGCACAAGTCCTATTCCCTGTCGAAACGCTCTCCCATTACTATCTTCCTTACTATCTTTCCCTCTTATCCCCATTCCACGAAGTACTTTTTCGGCTCCTTCTATCAGTTTTCCAATCAAACGGATTGGATGCGGCAAATAATAAGGATCACCTAAAACCAAATCCAAAAGAAATCCCATGAAAAAGGCTATCATGTGATAATTTATCCAATGCCTCATATTTCCGCTACCACCTTTATCTGTAGATTATCTTCCTGTGTTGTCCTGCCATTCACTCCCGTCAGTCTGCATACATAACCCCTGCCATTTGACACCTGACAGTCAAAATAATCTTTTCCGCCATACAAACTCAGCAATGACATAATCGTTCCGCCATGAACAATCATTCCTACTAAAGCAGGATTCTTTGCTTTTTGTCCGAAAACCTGACTCAATTCATGGCACATTTTTATAAAACCGCCTTTACAACGCAGGATAAAATCTTTTCTGCTTTCTCCTTCCGGAAAATTCAATGTGCCATTGCTGCGGAGCCATTCCTGATACTGTGCATCATCCTTTAATTCTTCATAATTTCTATATTCAAACCGTCCGAAATTAATCTCTTCCCATTCTGGAATAATAATCGGGCATAATGTGGGATAAATAATTTTAGCAGTTTCCGTACATCTTTTCATGGGACTGGTAAACAGGTACTCCACATCAGGATAAAGTTTCCGCATTTTAAAAGATTCCAATATTTCTATCCCTTCTCCTGAAAGGGATTCGTCTGTTTTTCCCAGATATCTTCGTTCTTTGTTTGCCTGCGTTGCACCATGCCTAATGAATACCAGCATTATTTGATTTTCTGTCCAATCCCGCATATGATGCGCTCTACCTCCTCTGCTCTCATTGCAAGCTGCACAAGAATCCTTCCTGTACGTTCCCTGTATTCTCTCTCAAACGGATCTATTGGAACAATCCCGTTTCCAATCTCATCACATATAATAATACAGTCCTCATTGCAGTCCAAAAATGACATAATTTCATCTTCCGGACATCCCCCGCTCACCATACGGCTCTTAACCCACTGATGAAAGTGATTGATAACCACTATGTTCTTATTTAATTTTCTATCATTTGGCAAAACACCATCCCACACCATATTTTTTTGCACATCATATTTCAGAAGTACATATTCCAATTTTCCCTGCGCAGTTCCGCCTATTATTAGTTTCATCTTTTTCACTCTTTCCATATAAAAATATCAATAAATGCTGCAACTACTACAATACATCCTTCGCAAAAAAGTACAAAAAATCCAGCCGTATCGCCGGTCACTCCCCCAAATTCCTTCCTGCTGCGATAATAATAATAAACCAGCGTTAAGACAGCCGCCGCTGCCACAATCAAACCTGCGGGAAAAGACTGGAAACACATCAAGCCAACACATAGCGCACTCTGTAAAGATAATGAGCCTTTCACAACCTTTTTATGGGAACTGTCTGCGAAAGTATAAAGCATACCATCTTTTTTTGCGAGTGGAAAGGAAACGGCACTAATACCGCACAAACAGCGCGACAGGAAAAAGCCACAGCATACAATCTTTAACATTGCATCACTTTCTATTTCCGAAAATGTACCAAAAAGAACCAATCCATAAGCAGCGAGCATAATGACTGTAAAGGCGCCAATATGGGAATCCTTTAATATTTCCAGCTTTCTCTCCTTTGGGTTGTAAGAATGTATCGCATCCATCGTATCCATAAAGCCATCTACATGAAATCCACCCGTAATAAAAATCGGAATAGCCATCCCTATCACTGTCCTGCACCCAACCCCTATATGGTAAACGCCGCATAAATAATTCCAGAAATAAATGCTACCGCCAATCAGTGCCCCTATCCACGGAAAAAAACAAAAAACATATTTCATGTCATCTTCTTTCCATTCAAATTGGGGAACAGGAATTTTAGAATAAATGGATACTGCTATAAAAAAGGATTTTATCACTTGCATTTCTTTTTCCTTTCACCACTACTATTTTATTATTACCGGAATCCCTTCTACCACTTCCACTACTCGGTCAGCCAATGCCGCAAGTTTTTGATTAATCTTTCCCATTGCCCGAATATACTTCGTTGTTGTTTCATCGTAAGTAATTCCATCTTCAAATACGTTATTGCTTACCACAACTAAATGATTTGTCTGCTCTTTCAGCATCTTTATATCTCGTATGACATTTTCCGTAACCTGTATTTCCGTCATAGCCTTTTTCTCTGAAAACATCTCATTTGCCGTCAAATTAGAGATACATTCCAGCAAAACAGCCCTGTCTCCATCTTCCATTTTTTCCAGTGCGCTGGAAATCCGTACAGGCTGCTCAATCGTGAAAAAACCTTTCCCATTTCTTAGCTTCCTATGTCTATCAACCTTTTTCCTTCCCTCGTCATCAAAAACCTGCATCGTTGCAAGATAATATTTTCTCATACCTGCCTGTGCAAGAGAAACAGCCATTTTCTCCGCATAAGAAGATTTGCCGCTTCCACTTCCTCCAACAACCAAAACCATCATTATGATAAATACCTTTCATATTGTTCTACACTGATATCTGAAAACAGCGTTCTTTTACGATATACACACATTGCCATTTCCAATAGCGACAGCATCATCACTGCCCCCGTTCCTTCGCCCAATGCCATTCTGCCGTCTATCACAGGTTCTATCCCTAATTCCTTCATAAGTTTCTCAACTGCTGGTTCTTTGCCTTTATGTGACGGAATCAGATATCGTATTGTTCCCTGCGCAATTCTTTCTGAAAGCAATGCTGCTACCATGCTGATCACACCATCAAGCACTATCGGTATATGGAAAACGCCGCCGCCAATACAGACTCCAACAAGCCCGGCAATGTCCAATCCTCCGACTGTTTGGAGTACAATGAGAGGTTCCGCTTCATAAAGTTTATACTTTTTGACTGCCTCAGTAATCATCTGCTTTTTACGCTGTAATTTTTCATCGCAAAGTCCAGCGCCCCTTCCAGTCACTTCATCTGCCTCACATCTTAACAATGCCGCTGCAACCGCACTGCTCGTTGTCGTATTTCCAATCCCCATTTCCCCGGTTGCGAGGATTTGATACCCCTTCCTTTTGCACTCTTCCACAATTCCTATACCAGTAAAAATTGCCCTGACAGTTTCTTCTCTTGTCATAGCCGGCTCCTTACTAAAATTTCTGGTACCGCAGCGGACTTTTTTGTTAAGCACTCCTGCAATCTGTTCTTTTCCATTGATTCCAATATCTACAGGAATCGTGTCCGCCCCTATCTTCGCCGCCATTTTTCCTACGGATGATGCACCCTTTCCCATCTGCGCTGCTACTGCCGCTGTGACTTCCTGACCGGACTGGCTAATGCCTTCCTCTACAATTCCATTATCTGCGCACATGATGATGACAGCTTTTTTTGAAATATCAATTTCATCCGTACCTAAAATCGCGCCAATCTGTGCGGTGATCGTTTCAAATCTTCCCATCCCATCAAGAGGCTTGGCTATGGAATCCCAATTTTTCAATACCTTTTTGTATATTTTACAGTCCGGTTCCTGCAAATTAAGTTTCTTCAAGGTTTCGTCTGTATGGTTATCTAATATGTGCCTCCCTGAGTATTCCATATATTTCCTCCATGTTTAGATATTCTGATAAGATATCTGCCAGCTTATCATACTGTTTCTCTTTAAAATCCTTATAATCAATGCAGGATTCAATGAATAATCCCTTATTTTCAGCCAATGCAGTCACAAGAGCGTTTGCAATCGCAGCCCTGTCAAATATCCCGTGAATATACGTTCCACATACATTTTTATTTCTTCCGGTCACAAACGCCGTTTCCATATTCAACAACTCAGATTTATTCGGAGAATGCCCGCTATCCCCCACATGTATCTCATATCCATTAAACTCCAATCCTGAAAGTATGGAAAAAAAACCTTCCATTTTATTCACTGTACCGTGTACCTGACGGCGCACTTTTTCACGTTTCAGCCTCGTTGTGACAGGCAGTAATCCCATTCCTTTCATGGTTCCGCCATTTTCCATTCCTTCTGGATCAGAAATATGCTCCCCCATCATCTGATACCCGCCGCAAATACCACAAACCGGTATATTTTCCGCCATTTTTATAACTGCTGCTTCCAATCCTCTCCCACGCATCCAGTCAAGGTCACTCATTGTGTTCTTGCTGCCCGGTAAAAAGACCATATCCGGACATCCTAATTCCGCTGCTGATGCAACATAGCGAACAGACACCTCCGGTATCTGTTCAAACACATTAAAATCCGTAAAATTAGAAATTCTGGGATACCTGATGACTGCTATATCTATCTTTCTTTTTTCTTTTTTTCTAAAGCGCTCTGTCAGACTGTCCTCATCCTCTAATCGTATATCCATATAGGGTACTACCCCTGTTACCGGAATACCTCCCTTTTCTTCCAGTATCTCAATGCCGGAATCAAGCAGTGAGCGGTCTCCCCTGAATTTATTAATAATCAGTCCTCTCACACGTTTCTTTTCCTCTTCCGTAAGCAGCAGCAGCGTTCCTAAAAGCTGTGCGAATACACCGCCCCTGTCAATATCGCCTGCCAGCAATACCGGAGCATCCACAATCTCTGCCAGTCCCATGTTGACAATATCATTCTCGCGTAAGTTTACCTCTGCCGGACTTCCAGCGCCTTCTATCACAATGATATCTGCCATTTCCTCTAACTTTCGGAAAGCTCTCTTAATATCCGGAATCAGCCCTCGTTTATAAGAAAAATATTCCCTCGCGCTCATATTTCCAAGAACCTGCCCATTTACAATTACCTGTGAACCTGTATGGTCTGTCGGCTTTAATAAAATCGGATTCATGCAGACCAACGGGGTAATCCCTGCTGCTTCTGCCTGCATGACCTGAGCCCTTCCCATTTCAAGTCCTTCCTCTGTAACAAAAGAATTAAGCGCCATATTCTGTGACTTAAAAGGAGCTACTCTGTATCCATCCCGTTTCATTATCCTGCATAGTCCCGCTACCAAAAGACTCTTTCCTGCACCGGACATGGTTCCCTGAATCATAATAACCTTTGCCATAATTACCTCTCATATTTTCCAATCTGCTTCATATACGCAAGAAGCTTTTCGTTTCCAATAAAGTCTTTTTCATTCATATCATATAATCGTTCGATAAAATCCGATTCAAAAATCTCCTCTGGCGTCCCATATCGTTCCACATACTCTCCTTTCAGGCAGAGTATTTTATCGGAAACAATCTTTGCCAGTTCCAATTCATGTAAGGACATAATAACAGTCAGTCCTTTTTTCTCCCTCATTTCCTGTAATAATAGCAAAAATTCAAGCTTATATTTGATATCCAGATAAGACGTCGGTTCATCTAATATCACAATTTCAGGTTCCTGACAGATTGCCCTCGCCAGCATCACCCGTTGCTTTTGCCCGTCGCTTATCTTGCCAAAGTCTTTTTCGCTGATGTCTGTTATATGGGTAAGCTGCATCATTTCATCTACAATCCGCTCATCTGCTTCGGATAAAATGCCAAACCATCCGGTATATGGATAACGCCCGGTTGCAACCATGTCTCTGCAGCTTTTCAGTTCTACCCTTACCCTCTCCGTAAACACTACGGACATTTTCTTTGCCAGTTCCTCTGCCTTCATTTCAGACAAATCATCTTCTCCAAGATATACTGCTCCGCCAAGTAACCCAAGCTGCCCTGCAATACTTTTTAAAACGGTAGATTTACCCGCACCATTTGGTCCGATCAGGCACAGGATTTCTCCTTCCCGCAGTTCAATTTCCATATCCTTGATCAACGGTTTATTATCATACCCCACACACATTTTTTTCGTGGAAAAATAATAGTTCTTCATGCTTTTCGATTCTCTTTTCGTCCAAACGAAACATAGCAAATCTTAGGTGGTGTTCTTTAGCGCCTTAGATTTGCTTTTCGTTTTATAATCCAAAGCACCACTGGCGCACCGAAAATCGCCGTCACGGTGCTAATACTCAGTTCTGTTGGCGCAAGTATTGTTTTCGCAAGCAAATCACAAAACAAGCAAAAAGCACTTCCCCCAACAAAGCAGGCAGGTATCATCCAAATTGGCTCTGTTGTATTCAGCAATTTCTTGACCAAATGCGGCACTGCAATTCCAACAAAAGAAATCGGTCCCGCAAATGCCACAATACACGCAGATAAAATACTGGAGAAAATTACAATACACACACGCAAAAGGCGTAAATTAACACCCACATTCCGCGCATAAACATCTCCCAACTGGTAAGCGCCAAGTGGCTTTGACATCAGAAAAACTGTCAAAGACGCGGCGGCAACCACAACGGTCATAACTTTTACGTTTTCCCATGTCATTCCCGAAAAACTTCCCCGTGACCAGTTGTGAAGATTTACAATATCCGCATCATTGGCAAAGGTAACTACTAATTCCGTGACCGCCGAGCAAATGTAACCTATCATAACTCCGCTGACTACCAGCATTGACATATTATGGATTCTATGGGACATCAAAAGTACAAAGCCCATAGATAGCATAGCTCCAATAAACGCAGCCAAAATCATAGTTGCCGATGTCATCCTGACTCCCCTTCCCATGAGAAAAACCATTACAAGCGCCACCACCATTTTAGCCCCGGAAGAAATTCCTAAAACAAACGGTCCTGCAATCGGATTATTGAAGAATGTTTGCAAAAGATATCCGGCAAGAGAAAGCGCACCCCCGAGAAGCAACACGGCTATCGCCCTCGGAAGCCTGATATCCCACAGAATTCTTGTTACCGTTCCATTACTTTCCTGCCCGCTAAATATTCTTGCCACATCCGGCAATGCAATTCTGACACTTCCAATACAAATATTTAATATGAAAAAAATCAAAACGCAGGCTCCAAGCAAAAAGAAAGCCGCAATTTTTCTATGTTTTCTGTTTTTATGCATCATAATCGCAGCCTTTCACTCTAAATGATAAAGATAGTTCATATCATCATTTTCTCCCTGTATCATCGAATGGATATCCTCAATGAAATATCCGATTGCAAGGGATTGCTGGTACATATCGTTTGTTGTACACCACACATTTCCATTCTCCACAGCCTTAAAATCCGCAAGCAGCTCACATTTATCAAGCAACTCCTCTACACTGGAAACACCTCCATCAATAGAGCTGTTATAAATCAGGAAATCTGCATCTTTTGCACTGGCATAAAATTCTTCGACCTGTATATTCATGGTAGAACGCTTTGTTTCAGAATCGCCTAAATTTTGAAAGATATAGTTTCCACCTGCAAGTTCTATCATCTTCGGAACATAATCAGAAGATTGGCGTACCTGTACCATACCATTGGAAGTAATGAAAAAGAAGGCTACTGTTTTATCTGTTCTCTCAGATGCACTTACTCTCTCAAGAATTGCTGCCTGATCCGTAAATATCCTTTCTGCCTCCTCTTCCTTTCCAAGCAGCGCCCCATAAAATTTCACCCATTCTACCCTGCCAAGCGGATGTGACTCATAACTGGAATAGTCTATCATAACAGGGATTCCAAAGTTTTCCAGATTTTCCACTACTTCAGGCGAATGCGAAATCATCATATTTTCTATGGCAAGCGCACAATGATTTGAAACAAGCAGTTCATAATCCGGCTTGCTGTATTTACCCGCATAAAGGATATTACCCTTTTGCATTTCCTCTCTGGCTGCTTCAATAAACCAGCCATCTTCCTTTTGCCCTGAAAAAGTAATAGAATTTAATCCATCCAATTCACTGAAAATATCCATCGCCGAAGATGCCACAAGATAGATGTCTTTTATCGGACGCCTAAGCACCACAATTTCTTTATCTAAAGTTTGCGGTACATCCCCATTTTCCGGTACAATCAAAAACTGCGTGCCATCCATTGTTATCGTAAGCAGGGTATAACCGCCCTCATAATAATCAACTTTAAAATTTTCCGCATACTGTAACTCTAAGCTTCTCTCATAAACCAGTTCTTCTCCTGAATCCAAATCTGATTCTTCCTCTATATCTGCCATTACTTCAGAATCGGGAGAAGGACTGCCACAGCCATACAGCCATAGCAGCCCCACAAGAAACAAAAGAAACAAAACAGATGCCTTTTTTCTTCCTCTCATCTTATTCCCCACTTTTGGAGGCAAAAAGATTTTCTTAGAAAATTTTTTGCCTTTTATTCTTTGACTGCTGTATCTAAATGGAAAGTGAGTGTATATTCTATTTCATGAGGTTTACTCATCGCTACAGTGTCGCCGATAATATCCATTGGTTCATCAAATATAAGAACAGGAATCTCAAATATAGAATCGCCTTCCGTATTTACTGGCAGATATTTTTCTCCATTCACTATCATATAATCATAATTAGGGCTGTTCCATTGTACGGTTGCCATCGCTTTTCCACCTGCCACAGTTACTGATACGGGAGACAAAATTTCCGCCTTTCCGCTTCCGCCTGCAAAGGTAATTCCCATACTATATGTACCATCTTCCAAAGATACTTCATCATTTACCTGTTCATCATTCTCAAGCGGCACCGGATTGGAGACGCTGACCTTATGGTCGTACCATTTTCCCTTTGTCCCAATAAGCGCCAGATCAAATTCGCTCTCCAGCAAGGGAACAGGCACATCAAAACCATAAACTTCTTCCGTCATACCGTCACTGTATGTGACTGTATCTTCTGTCGGTAAAAGCAGCTCTGCTCCTTCTTCCGACGCATCTTCAGCCAGTCCGGGATAAAGATTTAAAATCTTTTTTGAACCAAGGGTAATATGTATTGTCATTTCCCCGTTCTCTACTGTCAGCGTTCCCTTGCCCTCGCAGGTTTCATTGACACGAAACATACTGCTGTCTGTCGTAAACTCTGCTGTATAAATCCCATCTGCCAGCTCTGCTGTATCCTGATTCTGCTTATCTGTTTCATCACTTTCAGGTTCTTTTTCCATTGGTTCTTCAGGCAATGTTTCCGTTACAGTTTCTGATGATTGCTCTGTATCCTCTTCTACAGTAACATCTACCGCAGAATCTGATTCCTGCGCATTATTGTTATTTCCACAACCCCCAGACAACGTGACAGAGAGAAGCGCAATAGCAATTATTATATTCTTCTTCATGATTCTTACCCGCCTGTTAATCTTTCATTACATCTGCCGTATGCTCTACATAAAGCTGCTGAATTGCTTGAATAGAACCAAGACCTTCAATCTGCGCATCCACGCTTTCAAAATTTCCAGAAGCCTTGAACATGCTAATCCATGAATCCTCATCTTCTCCTGCCATGTCATTATTGGCATGGTCTCCTGCAACAACCATCAACGGACGAAGGATTACCTTTGTATAACCCGCCTGTTTCACAGCATCTATCACCGCTTCGCAAGATGTTTCTTCCGGTTCCCCTTCCACTGTTCCGATAAATGCATTGACACAGCCAATGTCTGTCATTTGTGTCTGCATCTGACTGTAACTTACCTTTGCTGCATGGGAAGTGCCATGTCCCAGAAATACGAACGCTGTCCCATCCTCCTGCGCTTCTGCCAAACTCCCAAAACCTGCGTCCGCCACAGCTTCCGCAAGGATTGCTTCCGCTACCGCTGCTTTGTCCTCATTGACAACAGATGCATCCGCACCGACCTCGCCAAGAAGCGGCTCTGCAATCTTTACTGTTTCAAACTGATCTCTATATACTTCAACTGTCTCCATCAGTTCATCATACTCTGCCCCATGCATCAGATGAGTAGGCTGTACCACTAAATTCTTTACTCCGTTTCCTACTGCACGTTCCAATGCCTGATCCATATTGTCAATGAACTCTCCGTCTCTCGCCTGCACATGGTTGATAATAATCTGCGCCGTAAAAGCCCTTCTTACAGACCAGTCAGGATTTGCTGTCTGTATTGCATCCTCTATTCCTTTGATATCTGCAACACGGCTGTCATTAAAAGAAGTCCCGAAACTGACTACCAGAATTTCATTTTCTCCGATATCGTCCTGATTTCTCGGATTGTCTTTGGAAGCGTCGCCTGTATCCCTGCCAAAATAATCAGGATCGGCTTCTTCCCCTTCCACCAGTTCTTTCTGGGCATCCGTCAGCGCATCCCATGCCGCTTTTGCCTGAGCGCACTGCGCATCAGTGTCTTCTGTTCTCTTTTGTACATAGATTGCATCAATCAATGCTGCAACTTCATCTGCTGCTGCCTGATCAGAAACAACGTCATCCCCTGTCTCCGATTCATCCGCCTGATTTTGGCTGTCATTCTCTTCTGCCGATTCTGCACTCTTTGTATCTCCCTCCTCTGACTGTACGGTATTTTCCGCCGATGCCGGGGCATCTTTTGAACAACCTGCCAGCACCAGTGAGCAGGTCATAACACCAGTTAATAAAACAGCTACTAATTTCTTTTTCATTTTCTCCTCGCTTCCTTCCCTGTCCTGTCGCTCTACAGGGATATTATGTTAAATTTTAATCGAGTAGGGAAGATTCATCTTCCCCTACTCGCCGCGTGGGGCGCACGTTGCGCAAGCAACAATTTCATCTGTGCGCCCCTGCGCATAAAAAAATCCTCCACCATAATAACTACGGTAAAGGATTCATACACAAAATAAGCCTGCCAAATGCACTAAAATAAACAATCTTCCATCGTGCTTTCTGCAAGTTCAAAACGTACAACCAGTTACTCGTGGTTTGAAACAAATGTTTCTGTACAGCATTCAGGCAGGTCTCCCGGCTTATAGATCATCACATCAGCCGTCTTCCCAGGAAAGGATTTATTTAATTCCCAGTGACATATCGGCTTCTACTCCCTAATTACGGTGACGAGTTCGTACAGGATTTGCACCTGTTTCCCTTTTCACCAAAACCAATGCTCATTTCCCGCATTGTTCTGACACCTGTATACTATTTATTCAATTGTACAAGGTATAACACATTTTTTCCCTAATGTCAATAACTGCAAATCAAATTTTTGTTACCTAAAACTTGTTAGAACAATCCGAAAATTTGTCCATATCCATAAGTCAACTGCATATCGGTCATGACTGGCACTCGTTTCCATGCCAAGCTGCCTTCTGCCATTCTGCCTGAACAATTAAGATTGCTACAGTCAACGCAAATGCCTCTACACCTGACCTTATCATCCCGCGTAAGTTCTGCAATAAATGCAACACTCTTTTTCGGCAGCATACAAAAAGCTGAATTACAGGTAATCAGCGGCGTAAGCGTTTTTAACAGCTCTGGCAGCATCTCCAAAGGAAAATCTTCCTCACTTCCAAGAAAATGATATTTCGCAACATGCCAGTCCGTATTTTTCTGAATATAGCAGTTATAAGCGGCATATCCCTGCAATAGAAATTCGCCTGCCAGTACCTCAATCATATAGCTATGTGACAACATTTTTCTTTCACTATATCTTTCCTGTAAACAATCTATACCGTTACCTAAAGACATAACAACTTGCTCATATATCACGCTGTACGATTCACTTTGATGCTTATTTTTCCCAGAATATACGCTTTTCTCCCAAAAGGCTTCTTCACGCATCAATGGCAGCATTTCTTCAGCCACTGCTTGAAATTCATGTATTTGTGTTTCATCGTAATGGAATTTTTTGCGTACTTCCTCTAAAAAAGTAGGTGACAAAAATTTATCCAATACATTCGGAAAAAACGCTGCCATTTGATTTCCTCCTAATTTTTTCGTATTTATTTTAAATCTAAATGAAACCCTACGGACACAATAAACATAATATTTGAATTATATCATAACCGAACAAATTTTGTATGCCTTTTAAGAAATATCCCCTTCTAATTATTTTTCTGTATTTTATGGTCTTTACCCTGACTAAAAACAAGTTTTTCTTTGCTACCTCGCCCCTTTATCCTTTTGCCTTGCCTGATGCTCTCGTCTGCTTTCCCTTTCTTTTACCTCATGCTGTTTCTGTCTAAGCCGTTCTTTTATGCTCATGATATCGTTTGCTTTTTCTCCGTGAATTTTCTCATACTCCGCACGAGCTGCCTGATACTCAAGATTCTCTCTCTTTGATGCATCAAATTCCCTATAGAATGCCTGAACAGAGTCAAAGTTATATTCTTTCACGATGGATGAAAGCCGCTTTTTCATATTGGCAATCTGGTTGTCGATACTGTCAATCTCCTGCTGTAATTCCTTCCGTCTTCCACCCTTAAAGATACCCATACATTCGGATAATTCCTTTTTCAGCTTATCGCGCTTTTTCTCACGCTCAAAAATTGCTTTATTCTGCTCTTTGAGCTTACTGTCAATCTCTTTCAGAAGGGGATATTTACTTGCGAGTACGGAAGGTTTTGGTTGCGGCGGTCTTTCTGTTTCCAACCTATTTGTTTCGGCAGGAACAGATTTTTGTTCTGCTTTTATCTGTTCGATTATAGATTTTTTGACTGTGACAGTATTTTTCTGCTGTGACTGTTCTGCTTTATTCTGCATATCCGTTTCTTGGCGCAGATTAACAGAAAATGGTATCTTTTTCTTTTCCTGCTGAGTCGCCGAACCAGCTTTTACATGGGCATGACTTTCCATTTCTTTTGGTATTTCCTTTATGGCATCAGCAGCTTTATCAATAACTTTTTCCGCTATATCCATTACCTTTTGCATAGCTTTTATAATCAGACACTTTAATAATAAAATCGCCGCCCTGACAATCTCCCCGAACAGCTCCGGCTTGTTACCGTTCTGCTCCACAGATTCCTTTACCTTTTCCGTGATTTCTGTCTTTTTCAGTTCCACAACCTCCGTCTCGGATACGCCGCTTATAATAGCACGGTCAACAGCCCTGTTCCATTCCATGCGGATTTCATTGTCTGCTTTTATCGCCTCCGCTTTGGGATTATTTTTACCGACTTTCTTTGTGGCAAGGTACGGACCGTTTTTATCAAATATGCCGAGCCTGTCCTTATCGTCAATCACCATCTGGTTAATCAGATCCGTATATAATACTTTTATCTCATCCAGAAAAGATTCCTGCTTGAAGCGTCCGTCTTTTACAGTAAAAATCCTGCGTTCATACGCTTCGCCTTTTTTGATGATTTTACAGCCCTTGCGGATATTTCCGTCCCCGCCAAGTATCTCTTTCTTTGTCCGCACATGACGCCCCTGCTCGTCATAGAACATATTCCGGGTGGCAGTCTTTTCTTCCGGCTGGTCTAACCGTTTCCTCTCCGCAAATATCATATGGATATGCAGGTTTGTTTTCCGTTTGTTATGATGAAGTGCAGCAAAACACTCCACGCCGTACCTATCCTTAAATCCGTCAACCATCCTTTTCAGCAGCTCATCATGGTCATGGTTGATGAAACTTTCCGGCAGGGCGATCATCAGCTCCCTTGCTTCGATGCACTTTCCATTCGTCCCGCTTTTTTCAAATTCTTCCTGATTACACTTGGCAAGTTCCCGCCAGAACGCCCTGTCCGGCTCCGTTGCATAGACTTCATACAGATGCTCCTGTTTGGCATGGCTTGAAATATAAGTGATGCGCCCCGATAAATCATGCAGTTTTGCCATTTCTATAAATGAATTTCTCCTCATATGCGATTTTCCTTTCTTTTTATAGATAATCTGCCGCCGCAGATTTTTGTGAGCAGTCATTATCAGACGTCTGTCTGCGAACCGATGTCCGAATACGGGCAATTTACGGCTGTCGCTTTCTGACAGCCGCATAAGGGCTTCGTTTTATGAAGTCCCTATGACGATGCTGCACATCTGCCCTGAAATGTAGCCGTAAGCAGCATCGCCATTCATGCGCCCGTCCTCTGGGCGGTATGGATAAATACAGTCCGGCTCTTTCGGACTGTAAATTTGCGCAGGCGCAAATTTGCCCCCTGCAAGGGCGAAATCCCCGGAGTACAAAACGAAGTTTTGTGCGTAGGGTGTATTTCGCTCTCAAACGCCGAGGGCTTAGGGAAGGGCTTACGCCCTCCCCCGGAAATTAGTTCCTGACACTCCCCGAACCACTCCAAAGCCGTTCGTAGAGCAGATGCTTCACAGACATCAAAAAACCGCCTGCCTGAAAACTGGTATTCCAGCTTCAAAACAGACGGCTACATTTACGCCTTTATTTGCAGCCTTCCGGCTGCTCTTTGCCCTTATTTTGCGGGCTTAAATGCCCGCCCTTTATTATGCAGCCTTATATGGCTGCCCTTTGTCCTTGTTTTGTAGCCTTTCGGCTACCCTTTGTCCTTATTTTCTTAAAATACAGCTACATTCACGCTTAATCATAGCGATTTTCATAAAAATAAGGCTACAGTAAAACCAATTACCATAGCCTTATCCATAACCATATTAAAATGCGTCAAAATCAATCAGTTCATTGTCCGGCGGCTCTGTGGAATGCTCTGCTTCGGCATCTCCGCTCTGCGCCGTTTCATTTTTCGGAGCAGTGCCATTCATGGCACCATTTCCTGTCCCGTCTGCCAATGCCTGCCCGCACACCATGCCGCCCTGTGCCGACACATAAGCTCCCATAGGAACAGATAAGGAAAAAGCCTGCATCTGCGCCATATACATCCCGAACAGCGTCGGAAGGTTGGACAGCACTTTCTTCTCCACCGCTTCCACGATACGCTCCGCAAAAGCGTCCTCTTTCTCCCTCGTTTCAAGATACGGATCATTTCTCATTGCTACACATCTGTCGTAATAATCGTTGACCGCCTGTATCACAAATTTATTCTGTGACTTGAACATCTGCCGAACCTTTTGGGAGTGCAGAAGCTCCCATGCCCTGCACTCGTCCGCCTTTTCCGTGTTGAACCGGATATTGTGGTTTTTACTTTTCATTCGGATGCGCCCCCTTATCCGGCTGATGCCATTGCTTTCTGCCTGCGGAGTTTCATATAGCAGAAATATTCGTATCCTTTGGCATTTGCCCGTATGTCATGGTTGAAGGTAACATTGTCACGGTCATAATCCCCGACAAGCTCCACAACCTTTGCCCCACCACCCATGACATACAGCTTCATAAGGTTAGGATTATAGCCGTGCGCCTTCAGTTCCGCAAATATCTTATCCACATAAGATTTTGCCGCTTCCTCCATGAGCGCCTTGTATTCATCTCCTATATCAGTGCTGCCATATCTGAGATAATTCTCAATGATCTCCGCCGGAAGTTCCTCCGCTTTCCTATCCAGAATGAGACTGCGGATCGCCATAAAACATTCATTTGCACCCAGCTTCACCGTCCACGACTTGCTCTCGCTCGCCTTTCCATTGTTCAGTATCATTACATTCATCGTCCCGTTGCCGATATCCGCTACCATGTGCATCCCCTTGAAATCCGGCAGGCTCTCCGCTACCGCCGCATAACACTGCGGCATGACCGTACAGTCAACGATGTCAACCGTATATCGTTTACCTGCATATTTATAATCTACATGGCGGTTCTGCATCATATATTCACGGAAGGAATCCCTCTGTGCCTGCACCCATTTTAACGGAAGCCCTACCGCAAGGTGTATCTTTGCAGCCGATAACCCTCTCGCTTTCAGCTCCTTTGCAATGGCGGCAAGGGTAAGGATATAATTATCGTCATCCATGTTCTTTTCAGCAACAAAATCCTTATGCCCCTCGCCAATAGTGTAATAGCTGCCCTCGTATTCCAGATAGTCTCTTGTAAAGACAGGCGGCTGACTGCTCCTGCTCACGGAAGTCGGGAAACAGCACCTTGCCGTCTTATAATTCCCATAGCCTGCATCGACTCCTAAAATAATTGTCCCGTTCATGTTGTAATCTCTAAGTTTTGCCATATCAAAATCCTCACTTTCATGCTTGTTGTTATTATCAAACTATCTGCCATATTTTGCTTTCACTTCCTCTTTGGTCGGAAGGCTGCCCTCTACAATAATCTTGTTTTCCCCTGCTACCATAGATGCAACCTGTTCCGTGCCGTCCGTATGCAGGAGTCCGTCCGCTGATGCTTCCGCCTCCGCTATCTGTTTCTGTTTGTCCGCCTCCCTTGCTCCTTCAATCACACGCCGGATTTCCGGTCTGTGCTTTTTACGGTATTCTTTCAGGTAGGCACGGCTGTATGCACGGCGTTTCCGCTTCTTTTCCTCCGCCGCCATTTCTTCCTCGGAAAGCTCCTGCGCCGGAAGCTCCACCTTCCCGATATAATTTAAGAAAATCTCGATCTCCTGCACACGTTCCCCGTCGATTTCCTCTATTTTATGCACCATGACCTTATCAACAAATTCATTCACAATGGCGGGCGTGAGTTCCTGAATGTCGGTGTACTTGCGGACAAGGGAAAGAAATTCCTCCGTCCTATCCGTGTCATCCTCAAACTGTGCAAGTTTTTCACGGATTTCCTGCATGGAGATTTCGAGCTCCTGCTGTTCCTTCTCATAATCGGAAGAAAGCATTTCATACCGTCTGTCCGGCAGCTTCCCCATTGCATTGTCCTCGTACACTTTTTTAATCAGCAGGTCAAGGTCTGCAAAACGTTTCTCTTTTTTGGAAAGTTCTGCTTTCAATTTTTTGACCTCGCCTTTATCCCTGACCTCTGATGCGCTCCGCGTATTTTTTATAAACGCCGCCTCGTCCATGCGGACGCTTTTTAAGGCATACCGTATCGTTTCAAGGATAAGCTGCTTTACCGTGTCCTCTTTTAAGGAATGGGAAAAGCACACCTGCTTATACTGCTTCCTGCTGCTGTTGTAAGTGCCGCAGTTAAAGCCTGCGGATGTGCGCTCTGTCCCACCGTTCGGGATACCCCTCCAGTCTCTTGCCGCCCTTGTCGTGCTTCTGCGGTAGTGCATTTTTCCGCCGCAGTCCGCACAGTAGAGCTTTCCGGTCAGCAGGCTTCCTTCCCCGCTGGTATCCACTCTCCGCACCGTCTTTCTTAATTCCTGCACCAGATACCACGTCCTGCGGTCTACGATTGGTTCATGGGTATCCTGAAAAACAAGTATCTCATCACTGCTATTCTTAACAGCTTTCTTATCCTTATAGGATTCCTTGTGGCTGCGGAAATTTACGGTATCACCCATATATTCCGGTCTTTCCAGTATCCGCACCACCGATCCGCCCGTCCAGTTGTAGGGAGTTTCAAAATCGCACATGGTCTGGTAATTGCCCCTCTGCCTTGTCGCCTGATAAAAGGACGGTTTCTCCACCTTTTCCTCCGTAAGCCGCTTTGCGATCTGGTACGGTCCCATGCCCTCCACGGTCAGACGGAAAATCTTTCTCACAACCTCCGCCGCTTCTTCGTCAACGAGCCAGTGGTTTTTATCCTCCGTATCTTTCACAAAGCCGTATGGCGGATTGCTTGTGATCGGTTTTCCTTCTTTCCCTTTTGCCCGCAAAACTGCGGTGATCTTCCTGCTGCAGTCACGCAGATACCATTCGTTCATGATATTCAAAAAAGGGGCGAATTCACTGCTGGTGTTGTTGTCACTGTCAACACCGTTGGAAACAGCGATAAAACGGACACCTTTTTCCCGGAAGAATACCTCCGTGTAGAATCCTACCTGAAGGTAATCCCTCCCGACACGGCTCATGTCCTTTACTATGACTGTGCCGATGTCGCCGTTTTCAATCCGGCTTAACATCTGCTTCCATCCCGGTCTTTCAAAACTGCCGCCGGAAAATCCGTCATCCGTAAAATGCACCGTGTTCGTGTACCCGTTGTTTTTTGCATAATCCTCCAACATCTTTTTCTGGTTGACTATGCTGTTGCTGTCCCCCGCAAGATCATCGTCCCTTGAGAGCCGCTCATAAAGAGCTGTTATTCTGTTGTCTCCAGCCGTCCTGTTGTTCATGTAGAACTCCTTTCCGGCGGCTGGCTCATCTGTGGTGAATCCATCTTAACATAACTTTCTGCGCCTGTCACCATTTCATTCAAAATTAACCGGGGAATTTTTTCATCCAGCGTGTCGGCATATCCCGAACCCGTATATACCCTGACCTTGAAAAGCGTCCCTCCGATTCTTCTGTAAAAAAATCCAGCCGCAATCGGGCTGGTTTCTACCACATCGTTATTCAGTTTTACTGTCTCCATCATGCAATCCTTTCTTGTGCGCAATCCCTTCTTGCGCTTCATACGCACATCCTTTATAATAGTTTCTGTGCTTCCGTTCTTAGTAACCTAATTTTGATTTTATCCGTAACCCATAAGCTGTTTCTCCTTTCCTGTAACCAATTTTTAGTTGGAAAGGATTACTCCTTTCACTAATAGGAGAAAAACGGCTACAAAAACGGAAGTGTTTTTGAAAAAACAGCTGCAAAATTTTATTTTTTGAAAAGGACTGGTCATAAATGCCAAAATACGCCGAGCTTCCGGCATTCAGGGAGCAGAATTACATAACGGAATCGGACGGGGATATGCTCCACCGTGAAGCCCGCACGCTTGCCCTCCGGCGTATTGAGGAAAGCGCACGGACGGAAGATGATTTCCAAAAAGTCATTGAATGGTGGGATAAACTGGACGAAAACAGGGAGCGGAGAGAAAGAGACCACGAAATAGGACGCTCCACTGTCCCTCTGGAATGGGATGCAGATGAATTGTACCTATCCGATAGACCGTCTTATGATATGGTTTTAAGAAAACTCCTGCTTGCAGGCGATTTTCTTGATCTCATATTTGACAGCCCGGAAACGATACATGAACTTGTCACGGATGCAGATTTATCGGAAATATTAAAGGAACTAAAGCCGCACCTTAAAAATATGCTCTATTATCTGTTCCTGCGTGATTATTCCGCAGCAGAGTATGCAGATAACATCGGGCAGTCCGACCGGAATATCCGGGGTATTAGAGAAACTGCACTGAAAAGAATACGGAAACTTTACAGCGGCATACTCGCATATAGGAAGGAAAACAGCCTGCCGATGACGCTTGATGAGAAGTATTTTCTTGCTAATGGTGTGCGGAAAAAACGCAAATCCAACGGATAAAAACATTAAATACAAATGTCCTGTGGCGGAAAATTGCAAACAGCTTGACCGATAACAAGTAACTGCTTATAATATAGGAAAGGTTACATCAAATGATGTGACAGGATTAATGGATTGGAGCTTTTCTATGAGGAATTTATTTGAACATACCAGCGCACCGTGGATTCGGTACAGCAACTATGAATATAAGACAGACAGTAAAGGTGACCTATACATAACAGTTTCCAAAGATGCCAAACCTGAAATGTATCATCCCATGCAGGAAGCAGAACAGCTTGTCATTGATGCGGTAAATGTCGGGCTTGCCGCCATGCACAAGGCATCGGAAGAAGAACTGAAAGAAACTGTGCTTGTTTTTGTAAAAAAATATGGTTTTCTCGGCTTTATGACCGCCCTGCCGACAACAGCGGATTTTATAACCTATGAATCCG
>CAMXPV010000003.1 GCA_947245585.1 uncultured Lachnospiraceae bacterium
GCACGGTTAAATACACGGTTCTTCCCTATCCCTGACATCTCTTTTCCCTCCTGTTAATTCTGTGCTGGTTCATCAGTTTCATATTTTTCCGCTAGTTTCTTTATCTTGTCCTCTAATTCCGAAAGCTTGGCGGCCTTTTCCTCGCCTGTCATCTCAATGTCCGTCTCTGTGATATCTTTTTCCAACATATAGGCATATAGCAGCAGTTCGTCGTCCGACCTCTGCATCGCGATATTTTCCGCCTCCAGCGGATTCAATCTGCCTATGTATATCCAATATTCCATCAGCTTCTCATCCGCGCCGATGGTAAGACTTTCCAATATATTTTCCTTCTGCTCGGCCGTCAGGCTTTCCATTCGGACGTAAGCGATACTCAGCGCATATTTCTGGTCATAGGCCAGATACTGCATGGGCAGATTTGACAGGTCGTTAATGACCTGAATGTAATCGCCCCTGACAAAATCCGCCTCCGCCTGCAGTCTGGCCTCTATACGGGGTCTTTCCATCAGGTAGTAGTAGGAAAGGGCCGCCGTTGCGGCTATGATGAGCAGAACACTGATCCCTATATAAATCCGACTCCACAGATATCCGGTCTTGTTCACCAGAAATTTTCTCGCCCGGATATCTTCCGACAGCCTGCGGTATTCCTCTCTCATATAATTTCTGATTTCCTCAGTCTCCCGAAGGCTCTCCAGCTTTTGCAGGAATTTATGCTTCCGCAGAAGGTCCGCGCCGCCCTCCAGATAATCCTCATAGCTATATTTTTTCTGGAAAGAATAGCCGATCAACGCTTTATATTCCTCTGAAAAAGCGCCTTCCTGCGCCTCGCCCTCTTTATATACATCCCTGCTTACAATATAGACTCTCGCATTATCATCAAAATACAGGTTGTCCGGTGCAAGGGAAAACGTGTATGCCGCCCGCAGGGACATAAGTCCCGCCGCATCCGCCAGAATAGAGAGCCTTTCCGTTCGTGTACGTCTGCGGATCTCCGAAAAGGGATAGTACCCCTCCACATCGTAAACGATTTCCAGAGTCTCCGCCTCTTCTTTGATCGCGCAGTTTAGGAGTCTGTCATTCGGGTATGCCATTTTTTTATAGTCATATGCTGTCTGTGCGCACAGCTCTGATTTTTTAACCGTCTGTTTCAGGATTCCTTTTTCCGTACTTTCCATAACCTTTCCTTTCCCTCTATCCAACTACATCTATCATGGTTTTAACAGCAGAATATCGCCGTTGTAGATATTACCCTTTTTATAGGTCGAAGTAACTGCTATTCTTTCCTTGCTCCTGTAGGACTGCACCGTATGATACGTTTTGTTTTTCAGAATGCCCGCCTGTATCAAAATCCGCAGCGTTCCCGATATGGTCTGCTCTTCGTCAACCATAACCGTTATATTTTTACTGTCAGGCAGCTGCCTCAGACTGATTGTCAGCATCATATTTCTTTTTCCCTCTCCCGTTCCATTTATAGTAAAACGCTGTGGCAAACAGGATGACCATAACAGGTAAAATCCACAGGGGAGACCATGACCGGCTCCCTACAGCCTCCTGTTCGTTTCGCACCAACAGCTCTTCCGTATTTTCCAAAAACATAAAATCTTTCAATTCCGTTTCTTTTCCAAGTGTTTTTACGAATACAGTGCCATACAGTTCCTCTTTTGCCGCCTGTTGTTCTTTCTCTACTGATTCTTTTGTCTTTCTAAAGGAATCCGAAAAGACAAAGATCTGATTGATATCTGTCAGAGAGGACCGCACGCCTGCTCTGTTTCTGACAGAATCCACATCCAATTGCAGATTGCTGATATCTTCCATTTCCGGTCCCATATACTCATTCCTTCCTGTCTTTTCCTGTCAGGCTTCCCATCCGGCCGGCAAAACTACCGGCCGTGGGAAACATGCTCTTTATGCGTAGCTCTGATCCAGCTGTTCCATATCTGCACGATATTTCCTGATGCTGCTTACCAGATCGTCCGCAAGCTGTGTCAGCGTGTCGATATTTTTACCGACCGCCAAAAACTCTTCCTGATGTCTCTGACTTGCTTCCGACTGCCATGATTCGCATAAATAATTGACCTTTTCCATCATGGTCGCCTTGTTCGTAACGATTTCGTTTACGATGGACGTCAATTCGTTAGACACCTGATCCATAACGTCATAGGTCATAGTTATTCCGCCTGCCATAGTTCTCCCTCCTCTCTCTTTTCATTTACATGCGTAAATTTTCTATGAATCATCAGCACTGAAACATAAAGTGTGACAAGTGCCGTAACTCCTGCGCCTAATCGAATTAAGTCCATCTTGTCCAAATATACGGACGTCGGTGTGATTCCTACTTTATGGTCGGATTCATCGTTAGCAACCACCGGCTGTACGATAAAATCATAGACCTGTGCATACTCCAGAGTCCCCAGTCTGGTATACGGCAACTTCTTTGTAACTCCCTCCAACAGGGATACGTTCAATTCATTGAGCGCCTCCCGGTTCTCCTGAAATCCCGCCATCACTTCCTCGATCTTCTCCGTGGTCTGCTCATAGGAAGCATCCAGACTTTCCTGCAGCATCTCCGTGTTGCTCTCTGCAACCTTTTCTATCTCGTCTATGTAGGTAAGATATTTTTCATCCTGCTCCATGATCTCCGTTTCCATATCATATATGGTTTCGTGAAGAGAATCCTGATATCCCATAATCGCTTCGCTGTCCAAATACGACATCGCGTCGTATTCGTCAATCGTCGTCACATAGTCGTCTATGCTTTCCAACATCGTATCTAGCGCATTCGTCACATTTCCGGACTCCTGCGTAATCTCCTCCACCAAAGGCGTCTCGATCTCTTCCTGGATAATCTCCTGTACAAGCGTTGTAATTTCCGAAGAAACCGGTATGTCATTGACTGCGCGGATCGCATTCTCATAATACTCATTAATTTCCGACTTGAAATCGTTCAAATCTTCTATTGCTTCTTCTGCGCCTTTTTGACTTAACTCGTATACATACTCCTCTTCTTCCTCTTCTCCTTCGTCACCCTCCTGCTCTTCACCTTCCTGCTCTTCGCCTTCCTGGTCCTCGCCTTCCTGGTCTTCGCCTTCGTCTCCTTTTCCGGCTTCCTCCGGCAGATACTCCTTTACCGCCTCCATATAGTTAATCTGTTTGTCCACTTTTTCCAGGAGATCATCCTTGGACAGATAAACCCGTTCCTCATCTTCCGGTAATTCCGGCTCCGGTCCCGGTTCTGCGTCTCCTTCTTTAAAGCCCAGCCTTTGTTTTACTGTCATTTTCTTTTCAGCAAGCGCTTCGTCAAACTCTTCCGTTGCGCTTCCCAGACTTTCCATTCCGCCTTCATACACACAATTGCCTTCCGTGTCCGTCGAAATATCAACCTCAGCAAACACGCCTGATGCTTCCGCCACCTGCTCGCTCATCGTGATACCGTTCTCTTTCACCAGTGCAAACTCTTCCTCCGCACTCGTTACGGCATCCGTGTACGTGGTGTCGATACTGAGAATTGTCTGCTCCAGTGTCTCATATTTGGCGGATAAATCCATATATTCCAGTTCCGCTTCGCTGACTTCCAATGGCTCATATGCTACCTCTGCGATCAGCTCCGCGTTCTGCACTTCTTCAATCGCTTCTCTATCCCTGACATCGTTTTGCATAATCGTCTGGGAATCGTCCTGCACGGCATGCACTTCTTTTAATATCGCGTTTACATAGATATAAGAAACATTTGTGCTGAGATTTAGGATAAAATTATGAATGTCGTTTACTACTTTGATCTCCACATCCTGCCGCAGATTATCATAAAGGGCATATCTGATCTGTGTTTTCACAGGTTCCCCGTTCACACTCTCGATTGATTCCGAAAAGTTTTCCGGAATCAAAATATACGCGGCATACCTTCCGTCTTTCACGCCTTCCTTTGCTTCGGTAAGACTTGTGCTCTTAAAATTCGCATCCGGAAACAGCATCAATTCCGAGGAATAAAACTTCTTTTCTCCCTCGGTCAACACCCCGGCATCCGCATTGACCACAGCGATCGTCATGATCGTACTTTTATTTTCCTTCTGATTTTGTCCGAACTTTGCCGAATAAGTACCGCACAAATAGGCTATGGTGATAATAGCGGCTATCATCACTACCTGCATCACACACTTAAAAACTTTCATAACCCATCCTTTCCGTTTTCAACAAAAAAGCTAAAATCATACAGATCAACTGCCGATTTTAGCTTTTCAAAAAGGCACGTTTATTTTTTCTGATATCAATAAAACCATCTGACACAAAACAGCCAACAAAACAGATATGGCCCAGTATATTTGTCCTGTTATGACCAACAGGAATATAATGAGATTTTCAACCGCCAGAATCATCAGCGTTCTTTTCCTGAAATATCTCACTTCTTCTTCATCCAAATCGCGGTTACGATTGCCCAATGGTGCAATTCGTATTATGATACTATCTGCAGCTATCATCAGGATCAGGCCTGTCTCTGCCGCATATTTCCATGTTGGGATAAACTTGATACTGATTACTTCCGCCGCCACTGTCAGGCAGGAAACAAGATAACATCCTGTTTTTGTTTTTGCATGATACCCTCCGGCGCTTTTCCGCAGTATCAAAAACGCTGCAAAGAATAGCAGAAACTGTAATACCTCTCCCCCAAACACTGCTATGAGCAGATAGGATATATAATGCACAATTTTAAGCAACAATCCTTCCAGGCCAAAGCGGTATATTTCCACTTCCTCGCTGTCAATTATATGTAGTCTGAGCATCTGATTTAATATTCTATCTGTCATAGCAAACTCCGGGGAAACCTCACTACTTTCTCTTTCTTAACTCTTTAACCTTTTGAGGCATTACAGGCTGATAGCAAAAACACGCACATGCCGAATCAGCTTCTACCCTGGCATTTGCATAGGCGCTCTTTGCAAGTTTCTTTAATACTACTTTTTTCATTTCTTTCATAGTTCTCTTCTCCTGTCTTTTTTTGTTTTACATCATATCAATTTTTTCAAAATTTACAATAGAATTTACCTAATCGACAACTTTTCATACATAATCGACAATTTTTTTGGGAATTCAGGCTGATTTAAGCCGAAACGAACTGAAATAGAGTAAACGAAAATGAGACAAAATGTAATTAGTGATAATTGAAATTATATGTTGAAAATGATCTCAACAACAAACTTCCGTTCAAATACGGAAAACTGTAAGTATCCATTATATTTTTCCAATGTTTTTTCCACATTCTTTAAACCGATTCCATGCTGTTTTCCCTTACGTGAAACCGGTCTGCCTTTTGCATCCCATTTTATTTCTCCGGAGAAAGTATTAGAAAGGATTAAACAGATCATTTTGCCAAAAGGACGTATCTTTAGCTCTATCTGCTTATCCTCTGATTTTTCACATGCTTCTACAGCATTATCCAAAATATTTTCAAATACTGTAGTAATGTCAATTTGCTTCATAAATTCTATATCAATATCCTTTATATCAACATGAAATAAAATGCCTTTCTCCTTGCATTCGCTCATTCTTTCATTTATGATAATATTCAAAACTTCATTCTCACAGTATCTGAACAGACAGATTGGCGCTATCATTGTTTCAAAAGATTCCAGATAACGATCCGCCGCATCAGACGCTTCGCTCTTTTGCAGTCCTTTCAAAACCCGGATATGCTTTTTCACATCATGAAGAACAGACAATACAAGCGTGCGGTGCTCCGCCTCTTTTGTGTAATACGCATAATTATTTGCTTCCTGCTTTTCATATAAATCCAATTGAAACTTTAGTTCCCTATTCTCCGCAAAGGCATCCAATAGATAGAAGACATACAAATTAAGCAGTATGACGAAACACGCCTCTGCAATAAAAAAAAGATATTCCTTTTTATGAAGTTCATATTGCGTATAAAAGAGAATCACTCCGATATTGATGATTACAAGTATCGTTATGACCGTATACAGCACATACTGTCTCGTTGATAACCGATTTCTCTTCCCTTTTATAAACAGGCGCTTTAAGACAAAATAATAGAATAGTATAGCAGACACGGAGCCGCCTATTGTATACACGAAGTTTATCATAGAATCATTTTGGCTGATATCTAAAATTTTCACTCCTGCATTGACAAACACCGCTCCTATAGACTCGCACATAGCATACGATACCATAAAGCCTATATTCGTAATATAATATCGCATTTTCTGCACGTTTTCATCAAAATAAAACCATTTACTCGTCACACAAATTACAAGGATCCAAAAACTCAGATTCATAGCCGGCTCATCAACAAAGTATATGATCAGGTTCAAGCAGCAGCAGGCAATTTTCCAACCCCCATAATACATCTTCGCATGATGCAGACGGCGATACTTACTGTCAAAATACCGAAAGACAATAGAGACTGTTATGATACAGGATAGCAATCTTCCAACCAGATCGGGCAATTGTATGTACATGAAAACATCTTTCATCTTATGTTTGTAAGTTATTCCTTCCTTACTTCCTCCATCAATCTTTTTCTGAACGCAGATGCCCTCTTTTGTGCCAGGGGCAATTCTTTCCCACCTTGCATTACCAAGGTATGCGCATATATTTTCTCTACACGGTATAGATTTACTACAAAGCTCTGATGGGCTGTCTCGAATCCGTACTGATTCATCTGACGGGCGATATCCTTTATTTTTCCCTTGCAGATATACATATCATCTTTTGTTGCTATTTTTATCTTCCGATCCTTATATTCAAAATAATAAATATCCATAGCCACCAGCTCAAGAATCGTGTTGGCATCGGAACGGAATCTTATTTTCTCTTCCCTTTGATCCCTATTCTGTAACATTTGGACAGCATCGGACAATATTTTAAAAAAATTCTCTCTGTCAACCGGCTTTTCAAAATACCCGAAAGAATGTACATGATTGAGAGCCACACTCATTTTTTCATTTAATAAAGTGGTGTAGATGATGAGCGTTTCCGGTTTCCTCTTTTTGATTTCCACCCCAACCTTTATGCCATCCTTTTTATCCATGACAATATCCAGAAAAATAATATCCGGCATAAATGGACTCTCCAAAAGTTCTTCACCTGACGCAAAGGATTGCAGGCAAAATTTTATATTGCATTCTTTTTCATAACGATCTATGAATTCTTTAAACTGATCTCTGTCTTTCTTGTCATCATCACATATAGCAATCTTTATCATAAGTATCATCCCTTTTTAATTTATAATATCATTATGGAATGATTTGTAATTTTTTTCAACATTTTGTTTATCTTATAACAATATATAACACATTTTGTTGTTTCACAAATAACAATAGCTTTTTAGCGTTTTATCCTTGTTATGTATCAGATAGCAATTGCTATCTGATACATACTTCCATTTTATCATGTTTATATTAGAATAGATAGAGGGGGTATTGTCATGAAAGATACTATTTATGATCAAAATATTTTTGACCATTCAGAAAAATATATAGAGATCGGATATAATATTGCATATTATCGAAAACATGCTAAATTGACTCAAGATCAACTCGCAGAAAAAGTTGGTACAAGCCGCTCTCACATCAGCGCTCTTGAAGCGCCAAATGTTATGCGCAAAGTTTCGTTGGAATTACTTTTTAATATTGCCAACGTTCTTAATATAGAGGCATATAGGCTGCTTGTATTTCATGACAGATGATTGTGCGCATATATCTGATACAACGATTTGTTGTTTATGGCATTTTTTACTTCATTTCGTTGTATATTTATATTGTATCACGTTGTTTCTGTTTGTCAACCATTTTTAGGCAAACATTATTCCGTATATTTTGCCTTATATCCTGCACGATTACAAATTTTGAAACGCCGTATTCATGGCATATGCCTCATCTTTACCGCTCATGATAAAGAAAATCACATTTCCGCGGCTCTCAATCAGGGTAGTCTCCGCGCTTACGCATACCCACTTATCCGGATCGGCATTGTCCTTTAAAAGCTGTTTGGCCGCTTCCACATCCGCTTCATCCACTCGAAGCAGCACGCACTGATAAGCCATGGATGACATCATTGGCATGGACACCACACCCTCTGTATAGGTAATCCCGTCCGTGCCCAAAATATAGGTTTCCAGATCGTCCGTAATCTCAACAGTCTCATAGCCGTCCAGACTTTCCCGAAATCCCTCATCCAAATCGGCGTTCGCATAAAGTGATGCCATGATATCCGTCAAAGCGCCTTCCAGATGATCGGAAGACTCCTTTTTATTCCCGCAGGCAGTGCAAGTCAAACCTGCCAGCAAAATGAAAAATCCTGTCACTCGTACCATTCTCTTCTTTAACATGTTTTTCTCTCTCCTCTTCTCACCCGATTTCAAATTACTTTTCCCTGCTCTCTTATTTTTCCCCGTTTTTTTATGTCTATCCTGCCTTAATCAGCTTCCCTTTTTATCGGACAGCAGGGGCTTAATTGTCTTGTAGATTTTACTGGATTTCTTGTTATCCGCGCTGGGGTATTTCTTCATCAGCGCATTCATAATGCCCTGTTTCGTCTTGTACTGCTGTATGGTTTTCAAGACATCCTCCACCGTCACATCGTCATTTTCTCTGAGAATCTCCGTCAAACTCTCCTGCAACTTCTTTTTCAGCTCCTGTGTTTCCTGATCATGGCTTCGTCCCATGATATCCGCGATGAGAGTCACTGAAACACCTCTGCTTTTCCAGTAACCGCTCAAAATCTCAAACCCCTTATCCTTGCTGACAATGTAATAACTGTCCGAAGTCTTGTTTGCAATCAAAAACCCCAACTGCGTGGCAAGTTGAAAATCCAACGCATTCTTACTGCCCACATCCACTTTACAAAGCGTAATCTCAGCCTTAGACTCCATAATCTTTCTATGCTGCTCAAAAGTGATACTGTCCGCATTTTTACTATATAAAATGCAGACTTTATCTTCCTCGCCCAACTTGTGAATGCCATCCAGTCCATCTTTTTTTACATTTTCAAAATCCACTAAATAGTAACTCATGCTTTTGCTTCCCCCAGTTTATCTTTGAAAAAGGCAATAATTCTCTGCCAAAGTTCCTCCTGGAAAAAGGGCATATCCGCATGATCCGCTCCCTCTAAAACCAAAAGCTTTACTTCCGCGCCCGCACTCTCCAACTTATCGTGCAGAATTTCTCCCTGTAAAAAGGGAACCGTATGGTCATTATCGCCGTGTATAATCAAGAATGGCGGCGCATCTTTCGTCACAAAACTCACCGGACAGATTTTAAGTGCCTCTTCCTGATTTAACATTACATTTTTGCCTAACAGCAGCGATTCCATGGATGCCGCCGACTCCAGCGGAGAGGCATATTTAAATACGGTCACATCCGACGGCGGATACCATGGACAGGCCGCCTGCACCTTGCTGGAATACTCCGTAAACGCACCCACGTCAAAAGACTTATCTTCCGCCAACGCTGCCATGGCCGCCAGATAGCCGCCCGCCGACTCGCCCATCACGCCAATCCGGTCCGGGTCAATATTGTAGCGGCCGCTCAATGCCCTCAGATAACGGATTCCCGCCTTCACATCTGTCAGCTGAATGGGAAAAGGACCTTCGTTCGTTGTCCGATACTCCACACTGGCCACTACAAACCCGCTTCTGGCAAGCTCCGTCAGATATGCCAGATGGGCAGAACGATCAAGCCGAATCCATGCCCCGCCACAGATCCATACGACACAGGGATATTTCTTTGTCTTGTCCTCCGGATAAATGATATCCATTTTCAAATCTCTTCTCGTATGATCAAACCATGCGTCCACCTGCGCGAAGGTCACTCCTGTCACAACCGTATACTGCGGCGCCTCCACTTTGATCTTTAGCTTTTCTTTCATGGCAATTTCCCCTCTTTCTAAAAATTCTTTTCCATCTATGTGTTGCTATGTATTTTCTCCTGCGGCATCCAATGCATCATCAACCGCTCCAATTTGATCTGGTCAATGGGCTTCGCCAGGAAATCGTCAAAACCGGCCGCCAGATACTGTTCTTTTGCCCCCATAATCGCATTTGCCGTCAACATGATAACCGGCGTGTCCTTACAGAGATTATCCTCCATCTCTTTCATATGCTGCATCGTCTCCATACCGTCCATCTCTGGCATCATATGATCAAGAAAAATCAAGTCATAATGCTTTTGTCTGATATGGTCCAGACACTCTCTTCCACTTCCCACATCTGTAATCTGCACCTTCGTCTGTTTCAAAAGTCCGCAAAAAACTCTCCTGTTTACACGGTTATCATCCACAAGAAGAATTTCTGCCTCCGGCGACGTAAAACTTGCGTGATAATTGTGCTCTCTTGCCGCTTTTTTCGCCCGTTCCTGAAAATTGCCGATGGGTTCCGCATCCACAATGGGCTGCCGCAATGCAAAGAAGAACCGGCTGCCTTCCCCGTAAACGCTTTCTACATGCAGGTCCGTATTCATCAGTTTGAGCAGCTGCAAAGAGATGTTCATACCAAGGCCCGTGCCTTCCACATCACGGTTTTTCTCCTCGTCCAGACGCTCAAAAGCGGAAAACAGCTTCGGGATCTCCTCCTGCCTGATACCGATACCAGTATCCTTAACCATAAAATGTATCACAACATCTGCACCGCTTCGCTCACCGGTCACCTCAAAAGTCACCGTTCCCTTGCGGGTATATTTCACTGCATTGGTCAGCAGATTGATCAGAACCTGCCTGATACGAATGTCATCACCGTAAATCTTTGACGGAAGATCAGGATTTACATTCACCTCAAAACGCAGTCCTTTCTCATGGGCCCGCAGAGAAAACATATTATACAGATCGTTTAACATACTGTTTAACTCATACTCCGTTGGCACAATTTCCATCTTGCCCGATTCTATCTTGGAAAAATCCAGAATATCATTGATGATTCCTAAAAGCGCATGGGCGGAAGTTTTGATATCCATGGAATACTTTTTCACATCTTCCTGCGATGTTTCCCGAAGCACCATTTCATTCATGCCGATCACTGCATTGATGGGTGTTCTGATCTCATGGGAAACCCTTGCGAGGAACTCCGATTTGGCTTTGTTTGCTTTCTCCGCATTGGCTTTTAAAAGCTGCATTTGCTCAAGCTGCCTTTTGCTCTGTGTCATATCGACAAACACAATCGAGTATCCCACCAACATTCTGTTATTCCAAATCTTGTTGGCATGTACCTCAAATGTATGGTTACAGGTCACATACTCAAAATAATTGTTGGCGCCGAAAACTTCCTTCAGATTTTCTCTGCAGATCTGCTCCCCTTTTCTGAAATGGGAAAGACTCTGGAACAGTTCCTTCGCCTTATCGTTCGCCTCCACAAAGCCGCTGTCTGCATCCACAATCAACACGGCCTCATCCATGGTTTTTATAATATCCTCGTGAGCTGAAATTGTAATGTCAAATATGTGGTAGAAAACAATCACGATCCCAAAAGAAATAATACTGATGGCTTCGCAGGCCGGCACCGCGTCATAACCCTCGATCCACTGAAACATACTGCACAAAAATCCGGGGATCGGAAAAATACTGCATATCCCCAGAGCAGTCAAATTAATATTCCGCTTCCCAGTCCGCAGCCTTCTGTTTGCCATCGTCGTCATGACAAAGCAGCCAATCATATGAATAAACATATGTATCAGAAAAACATAATGGAGCGGCCCTTTTTCCAAAATCAGATGGGGAAACAATCCCTCGGTCACAAAAGTAACCCTGGAATAATAAATAGGCGTATAGCGATACCCCCATATACACAGAAGCACCAACCCATCCAACAAAAACATCAGCGCTTCAAGCTTGGCCGGAATATGGAAACCGCTATATCTGGCCACAAATATAAACAGGAAAGTGCTTATAAATGCGCCGCCCATAAACTCCACGCGCACGGCAGTCATCGCCTCACTGATATTTCGTGAAAGCAGTTCCAACAAATATCCGGCGTTTTGAATCGCGCCGAAAAAACCGACACAGAGCATCAGCTTGGAAAACATGTTTTCACGCTGCCTCGTCATAATGATTACAAAACTAATGCATCCCAGAACCATCAGCATCTGGAATCCCACCAAAAAACTGTACATATGTTCCTCTCATCCTATAAAAGCAGCCATGCGTTCCCGCATAGCTGCTTTCCGCGGTCTTTGCCTTTTATGGCCTTTCTAAGCCATAGCGTTTGCCTGCTTATATTTGTAAAGCATCTCCGCATGGTTCTGCTCCTCAATCTGTATGTCAGCCAAAAGCTTCCTCAAACCGGAATTATCGCAGGAAAACACATTGGTATTGTACTCTCCTGACACCAGCTTTTCCGTACCGATACAGTCTGTGGCCAGAAAACAGTCATGCTCCTTATCTCCCGCATTTGCGCCGTCTTTGTATGTCCCCTTGGGCGCGTAATCCCTTCCCTGCGTATCGTTGCAGTCGCAGTCCGGTACATTGCCGTGAAGCGCCTGTCCGATCGACTGGAAATGCTTCTGCTCATCCCTCTGCAAGGTGCGGAACAGGCTCTGCAGCTCTGTGTCCTTTGCCTGTGCGGCATATTTTTCATACTTGGTAATACAGGACTTCTCCTGTGTCTGCAAATCACGCAGCGCGGTCGTCTCTTTTTCCGTCAATATCATGGTCAATACTCCTTTCTTTCGGGCGGTACAGCAGTATGCAGACATCCATACACTCTCTGCCGTCCTCTGATACCGAGTATTGCCATTTCCTTCAAAATCCATTCATCTGCACTATTGTGTTTATTATACACGCTTCCACATGGGAAAACAAGGAAATCAGCGCAGTTTTATCCTTTCATAGGGATAATCCCCGTCCAGATCGCCGACTGCGGTGTAAGTATAAACATATTTGTCGCTGCCATTCGTATATCGAACCAATCTGCCCTGTTCGTCATATGTTCTCTCCCACTGTACGTAAACGGAATCCTCCGGCGGAATTTCCTCATCTTCCCCCTCGTCACAGGATCTTACCCATTTTCTGATACACCGTCCGGCCTCGTCATACTCATATCCCTCTTTTCTTCCCAACCCGTCAGAATCATAACCGGACTCTTTCCTGTGTACGTAATAATGGAATATCAGATGATCCTTTTCGTCATAGGCATTCTTCTCATAATACATCTGCGTATCTTCCCCGTCGTACACTGCCTCACTGATTAGATTCCCATGCGCGTCGTATATTTTTTCAATATACCCCGTCCTGTTACCCTGCTCATCAAAGCCTGTCTGCCGGATCAAATTTCCGTCGTTATCATATTCGTATTCAAAACGCCGTCCCCAAAAATCAAATCCGTCAGGTCCGCAATCGCAATCTCCTTCATCGCCGATCTCATTTCCTTCCCCATCATAGGTGGCATTCAGAATCACACTTCCCTGCTCATCGTAATCCGTTCTGTACTGCCGTTCCACCTGCTCCTTTTCGTCATATTCCGTCAGCCACAGCTGATGTTTGGAAACGTCGTACACACGTTCAGACCAGAGCTGTCCTGATTTCCTGTATGTAGTCTCCTTCAGCCGTTCTCCCTCGCTGTCGCGTTCACAGATGCTTCGAAGGCTGCCGCTCGCATAATACTCCCATTCTGTCTGAACGGGCTGTCCCGCCTCGTCCTCCCCGTAAGAATAATCCGACCATTCTTTTTGGTTCTGAACAAGCACCTCGGGATCTTCTTTTTTCCGATGCACTTCATAACGGGTTTTTTTCATACAATTTCCCGCATCGTCATACCAATACTCCGTACTCTCAAAGCTTTGGGCAATGCCCTCCATGTACCGCAGCATACGCCCCTTTTTGTCATACTCATATTCTTCAAAATGCTCCTGTCCTTTATTTTCCGTCACCAAAAGCACGGTAGCGTCCATCAGCGGCAGCCCGAATGAGTTTCTTCCCCCTTCCCCCTTTTCTAACAGCATTCCAGAAATATTCACCGACTCAATCTCAAAATAGTCCTCCCCGTCCTTGATCCCGTCCTCATACCGTATCTCAAAATGATTCAAATACAGCACCCTGCCGTCCTCCAGGACAATTTTCTGATAGGGCTTCATGGCAGCGGAAAATTCCTCCTTGTCCGCATCAGGGTGTTCCTTTTCATAGTCCATGCACCGATTAGCAAAATCACTGATATCCGCGATAACCGCCGTGCCGGTTTCTCTTTCGTAAAAGCGGAAGGCGGAAAAATCCACAGGAATCCTGCTCTCTTTAGCTCCCTCGTATCTGAGGTTCTGATTCAGCATAGCAAAGCTTGCGTAGCCCTCCACATCCAGACTGCCCACCATCTGACAGCAGTGAATCCGGTGGCTCTCCACCTTCGTATCGGTCTCCATATCCGTGCCTGTCTTTGCAAGTCTCTCTTCAATGGCGCCCTGCCATCTGTCGGACAGGCTGTTCATATTGATGCCAGGCGCAAGAAATGCAATCGCCACACACACTCCCAGGACCAAAAGCACCCGCTCCATATTATCCTTCCAATAATACCAGATCACCAGAACCGCAATCTCAACCACCACCATGCCCGTCCCCAAATACCGGCTTGGCGTCATGCCGTACTCGTAGATCCGCACGCCCATGGCATAAATCTGTAACGGAATCAGCGGTATCAAACCGTAGGGCAGCCTTTGTACAATGCGCATGTATCTGGAATCGTCCCAGTAATAACAATCCATCACCCATATCGGCATCCCGAAGCAAAACAGCCCTGTCACAGTGCCGAATATTTCATTGGACGGCATCTCCCACAACAAAAGGATTTTGATTAAATAAGCATACACAATCATCATCGCAAAGATTGTCAGACTGGTAATCACATCGCGAAACAGATATTTTCCCGGCGAATTATCTATCTCGCTGTCCATATTGCGAAGGGCTGTAATACACCCCGGCACATAATACAGGCCCGTCACCAGAATTGTCCCTGTTGTGGTAAAGTTCCCCAATACGCCGTCAAAAAACAGGATATCCGCCACCGAAAGAACCAATACCACGCCGATGGACAGCACAATATAAACCGCTGTTGTGACACAAAAATCAGCCAACACATGCAGCATATATTCCGCAAATCCGATGCCGCTTTTCCTGTGGCAAAAATAGACTGTACCCAAAAGCAGAAGCAATGCGTACCCCCATGCATACTGTTCGGCCCACATGCTGAGCGTACTGTCGGACAGAGGGAAATTCCGCCAGGCCTCCCCGGCCGGCATGGCATAGATGCAAAAGCTGAAAGTCACAGCAATCACGGCAGCCAACAGAAAACAGACAAGTCTGGCGATTTTCGCCCGCTTTTCCGTGTGCGTATAGGGTAAAAAACTTTCCACAAACAGAGAGCCGCAGATAAAAAGCAGCAAGCCGGTAGAAATCTCCTCCGTATAATCAAAAAACCATCTCACGATCAGCAGATTACCCAATGTCTCATACTCAAAAATATAGAAAAAATTGTTAATTGCCTCATAAATCGCAAGAAGCGCCACCGCACTCACCGTCACCCGGTAATCCGCGTAAGCCTCCAAAAGTCTTTTCCATACCGCTATCAGTTTTTCCCTGAGTAAATTCATTTTTCCTCCACCTATCTTGCCATTTATCCGCTTCTTTTTTCTGATTCACATTTCCATTTTACCAAAACTATGGTAAAATAGTACCATTAAAATAAAAAAGTTTTCTTGATTTTCTCACTTTTCCGAAAGGAGTCCCTGCATATGACAAAAAGTATTCTGGAAAACGAATTGTTTGAATCCTTTGCAAACGCTTCCGACAACATTTATATTTATGTGTGTGATATGCAAAAAGACCTGTCCAGATGGTCAAAAAATACCGTGGATTATTTTGATATGGAAGGAGAATACATAGAAAGCGCAGGACCAAAGTGGATCGAGCATATCCATCCCGACGACCGCGCCGCCTATCTCAAAGATATTGACGCCGTCTTTTCCGGCGCATCCAACCGTCACAGCTGCCAGTACCGCGCAAAGAACAAGTACGGCGACTATGTGTGGTTGGAGTGCAAGGGCAGCGTGATCTCCGACGAAAGTGGAAAGCCGCTTGTTTTCGCCGGACTTATGACACGATTGGACAACCAGAATAAATATGATCCGCTCACCCTCCTGCTGACGAGCTATGAAATGCAGAAATATGAGTTCTCCGTTGGGAGCGGCGCTATCCTTCTTCTCGGTATTAACGGATTTCGGAAGATCAACAACACAAACGGTTTCCTCTACGGCAACAAAGTATTGGTTGCTTTATCCGAATGTCTTACAAAACTGGCTGGCAAAGAGGACCGGGTTTACCGGCTTCAGGGCGATGAATTTATCGTGCTGTCCCCCAGCGGTTCCAAGGAACAATTAAGTCGGCTCTTTGAAAAGGTCAACGACTATTGTATGAATATCAGAGGGCTGAAAAGTTTTTCCGTCTCTGCGGGTCTGGTGTCCTATCCGGAAGACGGAACGGATTTTAATACCCTGATGAGCAATCTGGAACATTCCCTTGAATATGCCAAAGAACAAAAGCAGGGATGGATCGCTGAATTTTCCGAAAAGATTTCAAAGCGCCACCTTCGCACGGGTCTTCTCCACGAAGCCTTGATTCAAAGCATCCATAACGGCTTTGAGGGTTTTGAATTATATTTCCAACCCATACTTGACGCAAAAACAAAAAATATAGTTGAATGTGAATCCTTACTGCGTTGGAAAACTCCGGACATACAGGATGCCACGCCCTATGAATTTATAAAGATTCTGGAAGACAGCGGGGAAATCAGGGAAGTCGGCACATGGGTCATGAAAGAGGCTCTGCGGCATGCCGCAAAATGGCAGAAAAAGTACAAAAATATCAGCGTAAGCTTTAACGTCTCCTACATTCAGCTATTGGATGGAGAGTTTATTGACAAACTGATTTCAACAGCGCAGGAATTACAGGTAGACCCACGGCTTGTCATGGTGGAACTCACGGAAAGCTGTAACGCCGACGACACAAAAATGCTCTCCCACCAATTTAACAAACTCCAAAAACTCGGCTTTAAAATTGCCATGGACGATTTTGGAACGGAGTACGCCTCTTTCGGGCTGCTGCACGATGTCACCATGGATGTCCTGAAAATAGACCAGAAGTTTGTGCGCGGCCTGATCCGCGAGGGGAATATGACGGACATGTCTATTATTGAAAATGTGGTAAATATGTGCCGGCAGCTTTCGATCCAGACCGTAGCCGAAGGCATTGAGACTGAAGAAATACAGGATATCATCCGCAGTATTGGTGTTTCCTTCCTGCAGGGATATTTGTATTCCAAACCGGTTCCCGCGGCTGAGTTTGAACGGATGGTTGAGGCAGAGCGGAACTGACATCCATATGACTTTTTCACAATTTTCCGTAAAAAGCAAAACACCCCGCAAGCCTGATATCCTTGCGGGGTTTCTTAAAACCTGTCTCCGAATATTTCCTCAAATGTCTTCGATGGAACCGCCTGATCTACTGCATCAAAAAAATGTCTGGTCATTTCCCGATAACGCTCCTCGTTCACCTGAACCATGCCCAACTCCTCATCCAGACAAATCCAATAAGCCATATCCCACCAAATATCTTCATCCTCCCTGTGCGGCTTGTAGTCCGCATCCTCCATAAAGGAAATTATCTGACTGTCCTGCCCGTTCGCATCCACAGTATGATATCTCCATATCTTCTTGTTGGCAAGCATACCATTTTCATAGTACAACTGCCCCGAGCCAAGCAGATGATAATAAGGCGCTCTCTCATAACCAAAAAACAGTTCCACCACTTCTTCCTCTGGCAGGTATTTCAGGACATGTAATCCATCCCCGACAATATCCATAATCAGCTCCGGCAGACCGTCCCCATCAAAATCCATATAGTAAAATTCAGAGTGTTCTATCAGATTTCCTAAAAACATCTCATCCTCCATGGATGAATCTCCCTGATAGTACCAATAACTCTTGAGATAAATATCCCCCTCTCCCGCAGTCCTTACCGGATCCTGCCCGCTGATTGCCCGGTAGTAAGCGTCTCTATATATCTGATCTGCCGCCGCATCATATTTTACTGTGTCAATGGCATACTCTTCTACCCCAAAGTCAATCTGCATACATTTTTCGCAGACCGCCTCCACCGGATCCTGCAAAAGTTCTGATAGCGTACACATCCGCTCACTGCCATCGGCGTACCGTATCAAAAGTCCGGATTTCTTCCATGCAATCTTCGTATAAGGCGTATCGCTGTGCCAGAACAGACGCTTCACGATTCTGGTTTCCTCATCCAAAACCCAAAGGTGCCCTTCATAACCAACCGCCTTCTCGTTGTCTTCACTGTCATATTTTATATTCTGAGCATAATACAAGATATATTCCCTGTCAGGATTATCTACATGGATCGTTTTTTCCCAGACAGGCTTATCCATATAAAACTGATAGAAAATATCATCGACATCATCATAAACAGTATATTTATTAAAATAATAAGGAAACTGAGCCGTGTTATACACACAGTCCATCAGCACCCGTTCTTTTCCGGCACGGGAACTCACGATACGCACTGACACCCCACTCTCAGTTTCCTCTTTATAAAATGTTCTTGTTTCCTCCGACTTTTCGGCTCTGCATACCATAACCGTCAAAACCAACAGGGCAAGTATGCTGATACTTTTACGCATTTTTCTTTCGATTTCTCTGGATTACAGAACTCATGAATGCTTTATACATAGCCGGTGACAGCTCTGGTGAATCCTCATCAAATACAATCGGCTTATTCTTTGCTTCCAACACTTCCTGCAACTGTTCTTCCGTAGGTTTTTGTCCTTTTTCAATAGTGAATGTTCTGGTCATAATATAATCTCCTTTCTGCCTCATTCGCCAATCTGGCTGAAACCAATCTGATATTTTCCTTTCTTTCTGTAAATACTACAAAAAGCACATCTCCAACACAGCCTATTGCAATATATCTATCCTCTTCAATACTATGCTCAAAATCATACATCTCAATGTAATTTTCATCTTCAAATACATAAGAAGCCGTTTCAAATAATATCACCTATATCAAATTCTTTTCCTTGTTAAAACTTCGTAGGTACTCATCTGCACCACCTCCCTTCTTTTTCAAGTTAGGGAGGCTACCACCTTGCAACACGATTACTCCTTTGCCAAATTATAACACGGCTATTTCTATACGACAAGATATTTTAAATTTCTTGCTTTATCAGATTTTATCATTATTTTCCCGCTCTTTAAATTGTGTCAATATTTTTAAAATCGGTTACTACGACTGGTTACTATATGGTTACTACCCGGTTACTACGAACTCAAATTATCTCAAATTATCTTAAACCCCATAAATACAAAAACCCCAGAACCCGCGCTGTTTCAGGCTATTCTCGCTTTTCGTTATGGTGGGAGCGCAAAATGCCTCTGCATTGCACCAACCACCGATTTTCAGCAAAAATGCGCCGGTATTGTATGTAAAAACGCCGCAATTCATATGAATCACGGCGTTTTATCTGTCTTTAGTATGCTATTTTTGTAATTTTTAGCTCAATACAATCAAAATTTGCCTGCTTTACTGGCTTCCTCTATCAAAACCGCAACAGCCACAGTAGCGCCTACCATCGGGTTATTACCCATACCGATCAGACCCATCATCTCCACGTGAGCCGGAACGGAAGAAGAACCTGCAAACTGTGCGTCAGAGTGCATACGTCCCAACGTATCCGTGAAGCCATAGGATGCGGGACCTGCCGCCATGTTATCGGGATGGAGAGTACGTCCTGTGCCGCCGCCGGATGCAACGGAGAAGTACTTCTTACCTGCCTCTGTTCTCTCCTTCTTGTATGTACCTGCTACCGGATGTTGGAATCTGGTGGGGTTGGTGGAGTTACCGGTGATGGACACATCCACGTTCTCCTTCCACATAATCGCCACGCCCTCGGGTACGGAGTTCGCACCGTAGCAGTTTACCTTGGCACGAAGTCCCTCGGAATAAGGGGTTCTGCTCACTTCCTTCACCTCGTTGGTGTAAGGGTCGTACTCGGTCTCCACAAAGGTGAATCCGTTAATTCTGGAAATGATCTTAGCCGCATCTTTTCCAAGGCCATTCAGGATAACGCGAAGAGGTTTCTGACGAACCTTGTTCGCCTTCTCTGCAATACCGATTGCGCCTTCAGCCGCTGCGAAGGACTCGTGGCCTGCCAGGAATGCGAAGCAGTCAGTCTCCTCCTCAAGGAGCATCTTGCCCAAGTTACCATGGCCAAGACCAACCTTACGGGTATCCGCAACGGAACCGGGAATACAGAATGCCTGTAAGCCCTCGCCGATCGCTGCCGCCGCGTCAGCCGCCTTCTTGCAGCCCTTCTTGATCGCGATTGCCGCGCCTACCGTGTATGCCCAACATGCATTCTCAAAACAGATAGGTTGGATCTTCTTCACCTGCTCGTATACGTCCAAGCCAGCGTCTTTTGTAATTTTCTCGGCTTCTTCGATAGAAGAAATGCCATAGCTGCTCAATACGGAATTGATCTTATCAATTCTTCTTTCATATGATTCAAATAAAGCCATCTTATCTTCTCCTCCTGTTTGTTATTCTACTCTGGGATCAATGATCTTTACAGCATCATCCACACGTCCGTACTGGCCGCAAGCCTTCTCATACGCCGTGTTGGGGTCGTCGCCCTTCTTGATGAAATCGGTCATCTTGCCAAGGCTTACGAACTTGTAGCCGATAATTTCATCGTTAGCATCCAAAGCGATACCGGTCACATAGCCCTCGGCCATTTCCAGATAACGGGGGCCTTTCTTGAGCGTGCCGTACATCGTTCCCACCTGACTTCTCAGGCCTTTGCCAAGATCCTCAAGACCTGCGCCAACCGGAAGTCCGTCCTCGGAGAATGCAGACTGTGTACGTCCGTATACAATCTGTAAGAACAGCTCTCTCATAGCAGTGTTGATTGCATCACACACCAAGTCCGTGTTAAGCGCTTCCATAACCGTAAGACCCGGAAGGATCTCGGAAGCCATAGCTGCGGAGTGCGTCATACCGGAACATCCGATGGTCTCCACGAGAGCCTCCTGAATGATGCCCTCCTTCACATTCAGGGTCAGCTTACAAGCGCCCTGCTGAGGAGCACACCAGCCTACGCCGTGCGTCAGACCGGAAATATCCTTCACTTCCTTCGCCTGCACCCACTTTGCTTCCTCGGGGATAGGAGCACAGCCATGATGAACGCCCTGTGCCACTGTACACATTTCTTCAACTTCTTTTGAATAGATCATGTGATAACTCCTTTCGATTATGTATTAATTATTTGATAACAGGCCAAAAAGCCTGTCATAACCGCCAGTCTCATTGTCTCATATCGGAGGGAAAAAATCCAGATGTTTGTTAAATTTTTCTCAATTTCTACCCCATGAAGTATTCCGATATATCAAAGCTGTTCAGAAGGGCAAGCCCATTTTCTTCCCTGCACTCCAACCAACTTGCGCTGCACCTCGTCCAACTCCTGAGTGAATAGTTGAAGATTTCTTCCGTACAGCGGCAATGGGAATCATTCTTGTCGAGATTGCGCAAAATACAATTCTCGCACGGGGTGTCCCTGTTCTGCAGCGCCTTGTAGCAGACATCACCGATTTTTACATGGGGAGAATCCACTACCACTTTCTTATTGATAAAAGTAATCTCATAATTGTCAGGATTCACCACATAGACAAAGCTGTCCATATTGTCGAAAACTGCAATCTGCGCCACGAAATTCTGCATTCTGTCCATCAAACCGATCTGAAGGATATTTGCCTCCATCAGCCGGAACAGGGAACGCACTTCCGCCATCTGGCTCTTTGACAGCTCCATCTGCACATCCTCGTGGTTTTCAAAGACAATCGCGCCCTGAAACTCACCCTTGGATGTAAGCGGATAGTAGAGCATACTCTTAATCCCTTCCGCCTGAAAATAGTCATGCATCTCCTCAGCCGTCAGATCATAGTCGTGAATCATCGTCACACTCGGGAAGGAGGCGTAAAGGATTTCGTTTACAACACGCTTCAATTCATAATGTTCATCCGCTTCCTTACCCGTCGCATACTGTTTTACGGTAAATTGGATATTGCGTGAAATGGGAAGGGAATCGTTTCCGCAAATATATCCTCTGTGGAACTGGTATTTTGCGGTCATCAGCTCTATGGAGGAACGCAGTGCAGATTCCAACACCTTATCCTCAAAGAGAATCTGCATGACCTGATCCTCGATATTTCTCTCATAATCCAACGTCTTTGTCATATCATAGCCGACTTTTCTGTTGGCATGATATACCGTTGTGCTAGCCGCATGGTAAACACGGTAGCCATCCTTACCGTTCGCCTTAACCGTGTAGACAGCTCTGTCCGCCTTCTCAAAAAGCTCTTCGTAGGTCTTGCCGTGATACGGATATACGGCAACACCAACGCTGCAGGTCACATGAATCGGCTGCCCCTCAAAGTCAAGCTCATAGTTTACCTTCTTTACAATATTTCCTGCCATCTCGTCCGCATCTGAGATCGTGGTCAGATTTCGCATATAGATTAAGAATTCATCACCGCCGATACGGCCAATCACATCGCCGCCTTTGAACATTTCCCTCAATGCTTCGGCCGTCTTCTCCAAAAGTTGGTCTCCATTGGCGTGACCGAGAAGGTCGTTGGCCTCCTTAAAGTTATCCAGATCAATAATCATCAGCGCACTCAGCGTATTATCGTTGCTGTCTTCTATAGCGCTGTGTATCAACTGCTCGGTTGCGCCCTGATTATAAATGCCCGTCAGCGCATCCTTCTCCGCACGCAGAAGAAGTTCCATCTCCTTCAGCTTCTTCTCGTTGATATTAATCATACGGCCCACGATACGGGTCACATAACCTTCCGCCCCCAAAAGGGAAGTGAGATTAGCCTGATACCATGTGAAGTCATCATCAAAGCGCCTGATTCGGAACTCTATGGTATCATGCTTGGGAGACTTTAACAGGCTTTCCAAAACAGCCTTGTAATAAGCCACATCCTCCTTAAATATCGTAGAAGCATCAAAGCGCTGCATATATCTGCTGTGTATCTCATCCTTAGCCATACCGTATTCATCGTTGGAACGGATGATCATAACGTCTGTTCTGGCATTATAGTCAATGATTTTTTCACCCTCAGCCTCAGACAAAATGTGTAGACGCTCCGCCTGTCTTTGCAGCTCCTCCTCCACATTCTTTCTCTCAGTCACATCCTCAATGATCGTGACAATGGTGTATTTTTTCCCCTCTCTGGCATAGAGATTTCCCCTGACATGAAGCCAACGCAGTCCGCCGCTTCCCGTCACGGTACGAAATTCCACATTCACCACACCGTCGTCCTTCAACACATCCCTGATAGCCTGCTTATACTTTGGAATGTCTTCCGGTATGATGCTGCGCTCTACTTTCTCCAAATACCGCATCCCCTGTACCTTAGAATAGCCCAACATACGGAAAAACCCATCATTAATGTAGAGCGGAGTCATTTCCCCCTCTTCATACTCGAAAAAACAGATCCCGGCTATTACATTGTCGATCATCGAGCTAAAGTTTTCAAAACTTAAATCAATCGCCATACGCCCATCCTCAAACATTATTTCTCTGTACGTTTATCACTATTTCCGATCCAACGCTATTGCTTATCGGCTATCTCGCCCTGCCGCTTGTAAATGCTGCCTGCCGGAATCACTCCCCGCACCATGGATGTGGGATAAATGTTCGTATTTTTACCGATCACCGTACCGGGATTTAAAACAGAATTGCACCCAACCTCCACATGATCTCCCAACATGGCGCCGAATTTCTTGAGTCCGGTCTCACAATTCTCTCCGCCGGCTTTCACCACCACCAACGTCTTATCACTCTTCACATTGGATGTGATAGAACCGGCTCCCATATGGGCCTTATATCCAAGTATACTGTCTCCCACGTAATTGTAATGCGGTACCTGAACCTTATTAAAAAGAATCACATTTTTAAGCTCGGTGGAATTTCCAACGACAGCTCCCTTTCCCACAATTGCGCTGCCCCGGATAAATGCACAGTGGCGGATCTGCGCCTCCTCGTCAATGATGGCCGGCCCGCCAATGTAAGCGCTCGGGAAGACTTTTGCGCTTCTGGCAATCCATATATTACCATCCCTTCTCTCGTATTTCTCTTCCGGAAGTTTTTCCCCAAGTGAAATAATAAAATCTTTAATCTTTGGAAGCGCTTCCCATGGATAAGTAAGCCCTTCAAACAACTCCTTTGCGATTGTCTCCTCCAATGTGTAGAGAGCTGTAACCGCTGCATCCTGTAATCCAACCATCTTCTTTTACCCCTTCTCTTTTTTTGCACCCTTATAAAATTGCGACGCATATTGAAATCTGTGGTAGAGTGCGCTTTGATTTGACATTTGTTTGACCGTATTGGTTCTTCTGGTTACAAAGTCATCCAGTTTGCCCATATACTCCTCCTCCGTAATCTCCCCGGAGGCCACTAACGTGAGGCCCTTCTCCCAACTGGCCGTAAGCCTTGGATCCAGAAGCGGCCTGATGGAACCCGCAACCACCTCGTAAATCATCTCCCCCAAAAGCGTAGGTGTGATAATCTGCGTCTTTTTATTTAAATTCAAATATTTGATATGTACCAGTTTTTTTAAAATCTCCGCTCTTGTCGCGGAAGTTCCGATCCCGCTGCCCTTAATCTGCGCCCGCAGTTCCTCGTCCTCAATAAACTGTCCGGCGTTTTCCATCGTGAGAATCATAGTCCCGGAGTTATAACGCTTTGGCGGGGATGTCTCTCCCTCCTTTTTCTCCAGTGACTTTTTTTCGAGAAAAGAGCCTTTTTTCAACGCGCCCAAAGCCTGCATGAAATCCGCGTCCGCCACGGTGCCCTGCTCCTCCTCATTCCTCTCCTCTTCAGTATACTCCTCCGTGCGCTTTCTTGCAAAAGAATTTTGCGCAACCTCAAGATATCCCTGCTGTACCTGCACCTTAAAGCTTGAAACAAAGGTTTCTTCCCGCAGTTTAGCCGTCAAAGTAACTTTCTGGTAAATTGCCGGCGGGTAAAAAATACTTAAAAATCTTCTTGCTATGATCTCATAAACCTTGGCTGAAGTCGGATGCAGACTGTTCAATGCCGAAAGCCCCTGTCCCGTTGGAATAATCGCGTAGTGATCTGTGATCTGCTTATCGTTCACATATCTGGTTTTGGCGATTCCCTTAAATCCTTCCTCCGCAAGAATTTTCGCCGCATAAGACGCCACCGGTTGGTAATTTTGCAAGCCTTTGATATTTTTAGTAATCTCCTTAGCAACTGCTGTGGAAAGGACCCTCGCATCTGTCCTTGGATAGGTGGTCAGTTTTTTCTCGTAAAGTTCCTGTGCGATCCGCAGGGTTTCATCGGGACTGATCTTAAACAGTTTGGAACAGTCGTTTTGCAGCTCCGCCAGATTGTACAAAAGCGGGGGATTTTTGGTCTCTTTCTTTCGCTCTATCTTCTCGACAACAGGCTGCTCCTCCTGATTTTCCTGCAAAAAAGCCAAAAATTCGTCTGCGTCCGCCTCCTGCAAAAATCCGTTATCCTTATAAATTTTAGGAGACTGAAAATACCTTGACCCCTCCACCGCCTTCCACTCTAGCACACAGTCGTTTCCCTGAATGGCCGCCTGCATCAAAATACGGTAAAAAGGAATTTTTACAAACTCCCTGATTTCCCGTTCGCGATTAACCACCATGCCAAGCACACAAGTCATCACCCGGCCAACGGAAACCACTGCTTTATCCGCATTCAAGTAATTTTTAATCGAATAACTGTATTTTAAAGTGAGCGCCCGGGAAAAATTAATTCCCATGAGGTAATCTTCCTTGGCCCGAAGATAGGCGGCGTGGGAAAGATTGTCGTAGGCCGAAAGGTCCTTGGCCTCCCTGATCCCCCGCAGAATTTCCTCCTCTGTCTGGGAATCAATCCATACACGCCTCCTGTTTTTTCCCTCCACGCCCGCCTGTTGTTCTACCAGACGGTATATGTACTCGCCCTCCCGCCCGGAATCCGTGCAGACATAGATTGTCTCCACATCTTCCCGGTTCAACAGACCACTCACAATGCCAAACTGCTTTTTTACACTGTCAATGACCTCGTATTTAAACTCTTTTGGAATAAAAGGAATTGTCTCCAGAGACCATTTCCTGTATTTCTCATCGTAGGCCTCCGGATAGCTCATTGTCACCAAATGGCCTACACACCACGTCACGACTGCCTCCTCAGACTCCATATAGCCGTCGCGGTTCTTCATATTATATTTTAAAGCCTTTGCGAACTCCTTTGCCACACTGGGCTTCTCCGCAATAAACAAATTCTTTCCCATAAACTTCCAGCCACCAATTCTCAGAGATCCGAGATCTGCACCAGTTTCAGATTCGCCTTCATTTTAGCCTCCAGATTTAAGCGTTCATCAAACCGGAAAGCCGTATACATATAAACATAGTCTGCGCTGATTTTCGCTTTTTTCGCATAGAGAAGAAGGTTCTCATAGTCCTCGTAGGTCATGGGTTTCTCCCAATTACACAGACCGATCAGTGTGCGGCCTTCCCCGTCCTGTGCGATGATATCCAAAGACCCTACCTTGCCTATCCACTCACCGATAGCGCCGCAGTCGATGGGAAGCCGGTGTCTCTCTCCCAGTCCCGACAGATGCTGTCTGCATACCTGTTTGAAGTAGCCGGAGACATATCGTCTGAAATCCCGCATAATATAATGATTATAGAATTCTCCCACCGAAAGCATCTGCAGATCGCTCAGATGGGGGTACATATACGTATAATAAAAATCTACAAAGGGATGGCTGATCCGGTAGATCCCCTTCTGTACATTTTCCTTACCCGCCGTATCATAAGAAAAAACTTTCTCTACCAATTCCAGCTCAATCAGATTTTTCAGATACACACTGATCTTTGCCCTGGAAAACTCTGTGTGGAGATAAAGGTCGTTCAACTTGTGATCCCCCGCCGCTATGGATGCCATGATGGTGTTATAAACACCCGGCTCCCTGAGCTGCTCCGTGAGAATCCGCTCTCCCTCCTCAAAGAGGAAACTGTTACAGTCGAGAATATTGCGGCAAATATTCTGTTGAATCGTGAGCCTGTCGTCAAACTGGTTCCAAAGACCGGGAATCCCCCCTAAAATGGCATAGGCCTCCACACACTCTTCTATGCGGAAATTGGGGAACCGCGCCACCAGATCGGCAAAGGGCATCTCCTTTATTTTTAACAGTCCGGAAAGCTCGTAAGCTGCCTCCCCGATCCGGGTAATCATACTGTTTTCAATCCATCCGATGGAGGAACTGACGAGAATCACCATCACATCATCCCGGTTCCACTGGCTGTGCACAAAAGAAACCAGATCCTTCATAAAAGAATCGCTGGTCCGGACGATATTCTGGAACTCGTCAATTACCAGGACTTTCTTGCCCGTAACCCGGTGGGCAATCTTCTCAAAAATTTCCTGAAATGAGGGAAATTTATCTATAATGTACCCGTCATGGACAAGCTGCCTTCCCCACTGATATGCCTGTTCTCTCTCCGAACAGGCTCTGGCAAGATAATAATATCCGGGCCGGTCCTTCATAAATTCCTTTACAAGCGCCGTCTTCCCAATATGCTTTTGTCCGTAAACAATCAAAATCTGACTGCCGTCCCGGTCATAGTAATTATTCAGATATCCCAGTTCCGTTGTTCTGCCAAGTAACATAGTTTCGCCTGCCTCATCATACCTTCGCCGTCAAATCTGCCAGGAGGTTTTCAATCTCCTCGGCCGGCATCGGTCTGCCTAAATAGTATCCCTGAATAATATCGCACCCAAGTTCCTTCAAATATTGAAACTGCTCCTGCGTCTCCACGCCTTCCGCTATCGTCTCATATCCAAGCCGTTTCACCATATAGATAATCGACTCCGTGATAATCTTTGTGTTCACATCCGTGAGCAGCGTATCCACAAAGGTCTTGTCAATTTTCAGCGTGTCAATGGGAAGTCCCTTCAGGTAGGACAGGGAAGAAAAACCAGTACCGAAATCATCCAGGGATATCTTGACCCCGACTTCCCTCAGTTCATCCAAACGTTTGCTTATGGTTTCAAAGTCTTCAATCAGAATCGTCTCTGTAATCTCAATCTCAATTTCCTCGGGCTTCACATTATACTGACTCAAAATCTGCATCAGGCTGTCGATAAAATCTTTTTGTTTACACTGTACCGCCGATACGTTGAGCGACAAAACCAACGGGTAATGGTACTTATTCCGCCATTCCACATAGGTCTGCACACTCTTCTCGATCACCCAGTTTCCGATCGGAACGATGGTGCCATTCTTCTCCGCAATGGGGATGAAAACCGCAGGGCTGATCATATCACCCTTATTATCCTTCCAACGAATCAACGCCTCCACCCCGCGAAGTCTTTTATCCTTCGCCGCATACTGGGGTTGGAAGTGCATGGTAAAATTCTGTTCAAACACAACCTCTTTCAGTTTGGTCTGAATGGTCACAGTCTGCAAAAATTCTTCCAGAATAGCCCCGTCAAAATACTGGATCTTATCCTTGCCCTGGCTCTTGGCCTTAAACATGACGATCTCCGCGCAGTTAATCAACTCAAGCGTTCCTGTGGCCGCCTCCGGATATTCGGAAACACCCACAGACACCGTCATGGTAACCTCCTGCCCGTCCATCAGCTTAAAGGGTTTTTCCAACCGTTTCTTGATGACCTGATATATGGTCTCCACGCTTCTGGCGCCGCAGGGATCATAGATGGCAATGCAGTAGATGTCCGTACTGAAATGGGAGATCACCACGCGGTCACTCATCAAATCGGACAAATACTGTCCGAAGAGCTGTACCAGATCATCCCCTGCGATCAGCCCCATGCCGTCGTTGACTCTGCGAAAATCATCGAAATCCACAAACATCACTGCGACCTTGCACTTCTCCTTTTGGGCACGCCGCAGAAATTCCCCCAGAAGCCGCACAAAATAATTGCGGTTGTAAAGCCCCGTCATCAAATCGTAGTATGCCATATAGGCAAGCTCATCCTTCTGGGCGTTCAGCTTGGTCACATCCTTAAACCGAATAATTTTATCCGTGGGATTCCCGTCAGCATCATATACGATATTCACTTCCACCTCTATACAGAGGCTGCTCTCCCTCAGACGAATCTCAAAAGTCTGCCTCTCCCGGTTCTGTTTTTCAATAAACAATCCTTCTCTCAGCGGAATTTCGTATTTCTCTTCCACGCTTTCATAGAGTTTGGAGAGATCCTTCATATCCGAAATCGTAAAATCAAAGAAATGTCCCCAGTTGGCTAACGTTCTGACCCTGTCCTCTTTGTAATTGTAATAAATAAATGCGCTGTTCGATGTCTCACACAGCAGACGAAACATCTTTTCGTCATCACGCAGCTGCCGATACTCCTGTCCGTTCAGCTTTGTCCCGTTTCCCTTCTCTTTCGTATCCACCACAATACTCTTACACCGTCCCCTTCTGACGGCGCCTCCCCCTTATTTTTTATTTATACCCTCATCCCTTTTTACTTCTTCGTAATATATCCCTTCGCTTTCAGTGTCTCCGCACACAGAACCGCACCCCCTGCGGCCCCGCGGACGGTATTGTGGGAAAGCCCCACAAACTTCCAATCGTATACGCTGTCTTCACGGATTCGACCCACGCTGATGCCCATACCGTTTTCATAATCCACATCCAGCTTCACCTGCGGACGGTTATCCTCCTCCATCACCTGAATAAACTGTTTTGGCGCACTGGGAAGCTGCAGTTCCTGCGGCAAGCCCTTAAAGTTTACCAACTTTTCCACAAGCTGTTCTTTTGTGGGCTTTTTCCTAAACTTGACAAACACCGCCGCCGTGTGGCCGTTCAGCACGGGGACGCGGATACACTGACAGGTAATCACAGGGCTTACAGCAGGAACAATCTCGCCGTTCTCCACTTTTCCCCAGATCCGCAGAGGCTCTTTCTCGCTCTTCTCCTCCTCGCCGCCAATATAAGGAATCACGTTCTCCACCATCTCCGGCCAGTCCTTAAAGGTCTTGCCCGCACCGGAGATCGCCTGATAAGTGGTAGCTACCACCTCGTAGGGCTCAAACTCCTTCCATGCGGTAAGAACCGGCGCGTAGCTCTGAATCGAGCAGTTGGGTTTCACGGCGATAAAGCCGCGCTTCGTGCCAAGCCGTTTCTTCTGCGACTCTATCACATCAAAATGCTCCGGGTTGATCTCCGGCACCACCATAGGCACATCCGGCGTCCAACGGTGGGCGCTGTTATTGGAAACCACAGGCGTTTCCGTCTTCGCGTACTCTTCCTCGATCTTCTTAATCTCATCCTTGGTCATATCCACCGCGGAGAACACAAAATCCACCTCCGCCGCCACCTGATCGACCTCATTCACATTTTTGACCACAATATTTTTAACCGCCTCCGGCATGGGCGTATCCATCTTCCATCTCTCGCCCACCGCCTCCTGATAGGTCTTGCCCGCCGATCTGGGGCTGGCCGCGATTGTGGTAACCTCAAACCACGGATGGTTCTCCAAAAGGGCGATAAAACGCTGTCCCACCATGCCTGTTCCACCTAAAATTCCTACTTTTAACTTGTCGCTCATTTTTTCATTTCCTCCTCATTCTGTTTCCTCTTGCCAATCTCTTGCCAAATATTCTCTGTGCATCCGTATGACCTCCCGCATGGCTTCCGGTCCCGGCGCACCGATTGTCAGTCTCTTCTCCACACAAGTTTTCAGGCTGACTGCCTCATAAATATCCTCCTCAAAGACAGGACTGATCTCCTTAAGCTCTTCCATGGAAAGTTCATCTATGCCGCAGTTCTTTTCTATACAAAAGAGCACCAACCTGCCAATAATACCGTGGGCATCCCGGAACGGAACTCCCTTCCCCACCAGATAGTCCGCCGCGTCAGTGGCATTGGTGAAGCCCATCATGGCGCTCTTTTCCATCACATCCTTGTTAAACTTCATGGTGCGGACCATACCCTCAAACAGGGCAAGACACCCTTTCGCCGTGTCGATGGCATCAAAGGTCAGTTCTTTGTCTTCCTGCATATCTTTGTTATAAGCAAGGGGAATCCCCTTCATGGTCGTGAGCATGGACATGAGCGCGCCGTAAACCCGCCCTGTCTTGCCCCGCACCAGTTCGGCGATATCCGGGTTTTTCTTCTGGGGCATAATACTGCTGCCCGTGGAATAGGCATCGTCAATCTCCACAAAACGGTACTCGTTGGAGTTCCAGATGATGATCTCCTCACAGAAACGGCTCAGATGCATCATAATCGTGGAAAGCGCCGCTAAAAATTCGATCACATAATCTCTGTCGGACACCGAATCCATGCTGTTTAAAGTAGGTCCCTCAAACCCCAAAAGCGATGCCGTATAACTTCTGTCAAGCGGATACGTCGTACCTGCAAGCGCTCCCGCCCCAAGCGGACAATAGTTCATCCGATAAAAAATATCCTTAAGCCGCGACCGATCCCGCTTAAACATCTCAAAATAAGCGCCTACGTGATGCGCAAGCGTTACCGGCTGCGCTTTCTGCAGATGGGTAAAGCCGGGCATATACGTCTCCGTATTATCTTCCATAATCTTTAACAGCGTAGTCAAAAGCGCTTTCAGCAACCCGTCCGTTTGGAGCACTTCCACCCTGATATACAGCCGCATATCAAGCGCAACCTGATCGTTACGGCTTCTTCCGGTATGCAGCTTCTTGCCCGCATCCCCAATCCTCTCAATCAGATTGGCTTCCACAAAGCTGTGAATGTCCTCGTATTCCTCTGTAATAAGGAGTTTACCGGACTCCACGTCTTCCCGGATTCCGGTCAGACCCTTTAAAATCGCATCCTTCTCCTCCTTTGTCAGAATCCCCTGCTTTGCAAGCATCACCACATGGGCAATACTGCCCTCGATATCCTGTTTCAAGAATTTCTGGTCAAAGGAGATGGAGGCGTTAAAGTTATATACAAGCTGATCCGTCTCCTTTGTGAAACGGCCACCCCACAACTGTGCCATGCCAAAACCTCCATTTTAATTAAATCTAAATTTGATGATACCATAAATTGGATTTCTTTTCAATCAAAACACATATTTTCTTCCCTGTCATAAAATATTCTATACTCGTAGTAAACGACTCATAAGATTTCGGTTCGCGAAAAACATGATGCCGTTAACTACATAAGGAGCGATTTTCTATGCAGCCAATACTATCTCTGCGGGATGTTTCCTACTCCTACCATAATTTGAAGGGGGAAACCCCCGCTCTTTCACACATCAATTTACAAGTTTCGGAAGGCAGCTTCGTCGCGGTCGTAGGTCCCAGCGGCTGCGGAAAGTCCACGCTTCTTTCCCTCATTGCAGGACTGCTTCCTCCGGAGGACGGCGAAATTCTCTACAGAGGACTTTCCTCCAAAGACTACTGCCCGGATTCCGCCTTAAAAATCGGCTATATGCTGCAAAGGGACCATCTCTTTGAATGGCGCACGGTCTATCAAAATTTGATTCTCGGTCTGGAACTTACCCACAGTCTCACAAAGGAAAACACCGATTATATCCTTAAACTTCTGCATGATTACGGGCTCTACAGTTTTAAGGACAAAAAACCTTCCGAACTCTCCGGCGGCATGCGGCAGCGCGCGGCGCTGATCCGCACCATGGCGATCCGCCCCGATCTCCTCCTTCTCGACGAACCTTTCAGCGCTTTGGATTTTCAAACCCGCCTCTTCGTCTCAGCGGACATCGCAAACATCATCCGGGAAACAGGAAAAACTGCACTCCTCATCACCCACGATCTCTCCGAAGCTATCACCTTGGCGGATCGCGTTATCGTCCTTTCCAAACGTCCTGCCAGTGTAAAACGGGAAATGTCAATCCTTTATGAAATAAGTCGGGAAGACCCCCTCGCCATTCGGAGCACCGCCGCTTATCAGGAATATTTTAATCAACTATGGGAGGTATTGACAGATGGGAAAACAACGGTCTAACGCACAGCAGCCAGTCTCTGCGCGCCAACAAAATTTCCTGCGCGACCATCACCGGCACCATCACAGAATCACTTTCGGAAGATTTCTTCTGCTCTTTTTCTTTCTTGCCTTCTGGGAAGCTGCTTCCCGGCTCGCATGGATTGACAGTTTCTTCTTCAGCAGCCCCTCCGGCATTATACGATATCTTGGCCAAATGCTTACAGACGGTTCCTTCTTCACCCACACCGGGATCACTCTGTTTGAGACTATCGCAAGCTTTGTCCTTGTCACCGGCCTAAGTCTTTTCAGCGCCACGCTCCTCTGGTACAAAAACAGCCTCTCCGAAGTTCTGGAACCTTACCTGGTAGTGCTGAACGCGCTTCCGAAATCAGCTCTCGCGCCCCTGCTCATCGTATGGTTGGGCACCGGGTCAAACACCATCATCGTGGCCGGTATCTCCGTTGCCGTCTTTGGCTCTATCATCAGTCTTTACACCGGCTTTTGTCAGGTAGACCCGGAAATGTGCAAACTGATCTACACACTGGGCGGGAACCGAAAGGACGCTCTGGTGAAAGTGATCCTTCCAAGCTCCGTCCCCCTTATTTTAAGCAGTATGAAAGTTAACATCGGCCTGTCCCTGGTGGGCGTCATCATCGGTGAATTTCTGGCTGCAAGAAGGGGGCTCGGCTATCTGATCATCTATGGCTCACAGGTCTTCCAACTCAACATGGTGATTACTTCCATTATTATCCTGTGTGCCATCGCCATGGTTTTTTACAAGCTGATTCAGAGTGCGGAGCATTATTACAGGAAAAAGGCATAAGAAACGTAAAAAATGTGGAAACAGTCTGCTGTCAACTGTCTCCACATTTTATATTGTTTGACCTAATGCCGCTTCAACGATCCGCTCCCCACAGCACAACCTGCCCCTGTTTCAGCGACTCCTGCACCCGAATCATCCTCTGGTTTGCCGACCCCCGAAACTGCAGGCTGATATCCTTCTTTGCCAGAATAAATTCCCCGTCCACAATCACATCCAGATAGGAGAGAAACTCTCTCATCCCCTCCCACTGTGCGCAGAATCTTTCCAGAATGTCTTTTTCAAAAAGATATCCTGAATAACACCAGATATTTTTCCCGGGATACCTTTCCTTCACCGCCCGCAGAAACGGTAAAAGCGCCTCTCTGTTCACCGGTTCAAGCGGTTCGCCCCCAAGCAAAGTCAATCCCTCAACGTAATCCGGTGCAAGCATTTCAAGAATTTCATCGGCGGTCTCCTGCGTAAATGGCTCGCCGTACTGAAAGTCCCACGTTTCCTCGTTAAAACATCCCTCGCAGTGATGGGTGCAGCCGCTGACAAAGAGCGTCACCCGCACGCCCGGTCCGTTTGCGATATCGCAATTTTTAATATTCGCATAGTACATACTCTACCTCGAGTTTGATCACAAATGCAGAACTCTTTCTTTAATCTCCTGGGTGCGTCCCTGATTCCAGAACTGGGTTCCGATATATCCGCAGGTCCGTCTGGCCACATTCATCTTGCTCTGATCCGTATTGCCACAGTTCGGGCATTTCCAGACCAACTTGCCGTCCCCATTCTCCACAATCTGCATTTCCCCGTGGTAATCACAGGCCTGACAGTAATCGCTCTTGGTGTTTAACTCCGCGTACATAATATTGTCGTAAATATACTGCATCACCGAGAGCACCGCATCCAGATTATTCTCCATATTAGGCACTTCCACATAACTGATGGCGCCGCCGGGAGAAAGCTCCTGGAATTGTGCTTCAAATTTTAGTTTGTCAAAGGCATTGATCTCTTCTGTCACTTGCACATGATAGCTGTTGGTGATATAGTTCTTATCTGTCACACCCTCGATCACGCCAAAACGCTTCTGCAGACATTTTGCGAATTTATAGGTTGTGGACTCTAGCGGCGTGCCGTAGAGACTGAAATCAATATTGGTCTCTTCCCGCCATTCGTGACAGGCGTTATTTAAATATTGCATCACTTTCAGGGCAAAGGGTGTCGCCTCAGGGTCCGTATGGCTCTTTCCCGTCATATATCTGGTACATTCGCACAGCCCCGCATAGCCAAGGGAAATGGTAGAATAGCCGCCATAGAGAAGTTTATCAATCTTCTCCCCCTTCTTAAGCCTTGCCAATGCCCCGTTCTGCCACAGAATCGGCGCCACATCCGAGAGTGTTCCCTTTAACCGGTTATGCCGCGCCATCAGCGCACGCTTGCAAAGATCAAGCCGCTCATCCATAATCTGCCAGAACCGCTCCATATTCCGCCCGGAAGAACAGGCCACGTCAACCAGATTTAAGGTAACCACACCCTGATTAAATCTGCCGTAGAACTTCGGTTGGTCATTTTCGTCATGATAAACGGTAAGGAAGGAACGGCATCCCATACAAGTATAACAGTTGCCATCCTTCAGCTGTTTCATGATTTTCTCGGAAATATAATCCGGCACCATCCGCTTCGCCGTGCACTCCGCCGCTAGCTTCGTCAGATACCAGTATTTTGTGCCCTCGCGGATGTTGTCCTCCTCCAACACATAGATCAGCTTAGGAAAAGCGGGCGTAATATAAACACCTTTTTCATTTTTAACGCCGCAAATCCGCTGATTCAACATTTCCTCTATGATCAAGGCCAGATCATCGCGAAGTCTGCCCTCCGGCACCTCGTCAATGTACATAAATACCGTGATAAAAGGAGCCTGTCCGTTGGTGGTCATCAGCGTGATCACCTGATATTGGATGATCTGCACACCCTGTTTGATCTCATCCCGCACACGCCTCTCGGCAATGTCATTGATCTGTTCATCTGTAGCGGGAATGCCCATTTCCCTCATCTCTTCCCGCACCTTTTTGCGGAACTTTTCACGGCTCACATTCACAAAGGGAGCCAGATGGGAAAGGGTAATGCTCTGTCCGCCATACTGACAGCTTGCAATCTGCGCGATACTCTGGGTTGCCACATTGCAGGCGGTAGAAAAACTTTTCGGCGTATCGATCATGGTCTCACTGATCACAGTGCCGTTTTGCAGCATATCCTCCAGATTCACCAGACAGCAGTTGTGCATATGCTGGGCAAAATAATCCGCATCATGAAAATGAATGACCCCCTGTTCATGAGCCTCCACAATTTCCGGCGCAAGCAGGAAACGCTTCGTAATATCCTTACTCACTTCCCCGGCCATATAATCCCTCTGCACACTGTTGACAGTGGGATTCTTATTGGAATTTTCCTGCTTGACTTCCTCGTTATTGCACTCCAAAAGGCTTAATATCTGCTCATCCGTAGAATTCGATTTGCGGACAAGCGCCCTCTTATACCGATACGTAATATAATTTCTGGAAATGGTGTAAGCCCGGTATTTCATAAGTTGGTTTTCCACCATATCCTGAATCTCCTCCACGCTGGGAGCCCTTCTCATCTCCTCACAATGATCGGCCACCACGGAAGCAATCTCGTCAATCTCCGTCTCGGACAGCCTGTCTTCCTCCCTGACGCTGTTGTTCGCCTTTCTGATAGCCGCAATGATCTTCCTCAGATCAAAATTAACCTCCACACCGCTTCTCTTGATAATCTTCATGCAATAAACGCCCCCATATTTCTATATAATACCCTTTCTGATGTATGTCATTCCCTCGCTCGCATACTACATATTGTATCACGTCGGGATATTATGTCAAGTTATTGTGGTGTTTATTTTCAGAAAATCTCAAGAAAGAAATATGACTGACTTGGTCAGTAAATTTTCTCAATAGATTACATTCTTATTTCTCCTCCAACATTTTCAAAATCTCTTCCTTTGTAAATAAGACGGACGGCTCCACACAGTTTGCCGTATCGATCAATTCCTCGATATACGCTTGATACGCAGCCTCCGTCACCGGACTGTCTTCCCAAAAATAATCCTCATAGATCGTTTCCCCATCAAATCTCTCGGAATACCACCCTGTCCCGATCTCAGAAAACTTTCCTTTCTTAAGCTGATAAATATTGCACGGATAAAATCCCGTATTACCGGTCGCAGCATACAGCAGCCCGCCGTGCTCCACATATTGCAGTCCGACTCTTCCCCGGTTCAAAACTCCGATATTTCCCTTATAAAAGGAAACGACAAACTCTCCGATTGCCATCCACCCTGTACCAATATAAAGCTCCGGAATCTTGTCCTCATCCACATAGATCAGCGAATACTCTCCGTATTCCGATACCATAACGTCCGTTTTTTTAATAAAATCAGCATATGCTTCCTGCCATGTAGAAAATTTCTTTAACTGTTTATCTGTCCATTCCAACTCATTCCCCGCCAATTTTGCGAGCTGTTCCTCCCTGTACTGCACATACTGCTCCATACCGCCCTCTTCCATGTCCCCGCACCCTAACCCTATGAAGCTGTCACCTTCGTCTATGTTTCCATTATGATTGTCATCAAACCAGTAAAACGTCCCCTCACTTTTCTTGTTTCCGTCTGCGTCTATTGTTTGAAATGCAAGTTCTTCGCTTCCATATCCGTAATAATAATGAAGTATCCCGCATTGTCCGTCCGCCACAACCGGCTCATATCCCCACCACCCCTCAAAAATAATCTGAGGAAGTTCATCACATATCTTAACTATGTAATATGCCGCGCTGTCCCTGACATGTAATTCTTCCTCCCCGTCGCCGTCTATATCATAAAAGCAGTACGCAATGTCATTATCCCAGAACAATTCGCCGACAGAGACCTGCTCTTCCTTATATGCCACGGTAAGCTCACCATTTAAAAAGCGTTCATAAATCCCGGAAATCTCTGTGTCCTCACGTTCTTTATAATCTGTAAGCATCATTGTCATAAGCAAAAACAGCAGGCCCGCGCATTCGATTATTCGCCTTCTAAAGCTTACATTCATCCTGTGTCCCTCCGATTTAAAAACTCGATCCGCCTGTTCTCGACTATGCCAGATACGAAAAAAACTCCGCACACGCGAAGTTTTTTCAAAGCTGGAAAAGGGACTCGAACCCTCGACCTACTGATTACGAATCAGTTGCGCTACCAACTGCGCTATTCCAGCATTACCTTACAACAATGACTATTATATGATGGAACTTGCCATTTTGCAAGAGATTTTTCTTGGAAATTTAATATTACATATGCACATCCATCTGCGGAAAGGGAATGCTGATCCCCGCTTCATCAAGCGCATACTTCACATTCTCGGTGAGACGCCACTTTGTCTCCCAGAATATCTCGTTTGAACTGTAGCAGCGCAGATTCAAAATCACGCTGCTGTCTGCAAGCTCATCCACAAACACGATCTTCTCCTGGTCCTGCAAAACGCCGGGATCTTGCTCCAACACCTGCTGGAGGACTTCCTTGGCTTTGCGGATATCCGCATCGTAAGAAATCCCCACCTTAATATTCATCCTGCGGTTGTCAACCGTACTCATATTTAATATATTGCCGTTGGCAAGTGTCCCGTTTGGCACCACCACCATATGGCGGTCCGGCGTGATCAATCTCGTATAAAAAAGCTGTACCTCCTCCACCGTTCCTTCATTGCCTACGCCGTCCCTGATATAATCCCCGGTCTTAAAGGGGTGCAAAAGTAAAATCAACACGCCGCCCGCAAAGTTGGAAAGACTTCCCTGCACTGCCAGGCCGATGGCTACACCGGCGGATCCGACCAGAGCCACCACACTGGTCGCGTCCAGACCAAAGGATGAGGCAATCATGAAGAGCAGCAGAATATAGAGCACCGCCTTGACACAGGAATCCAAAAACCGGGTCACGCCTATATCCACGTTTCGCCTCTCAAAGGATTTCCTGAGAATCCTGCGGATCAGCTTAATCAACTGTACGCCCACAAAGAATACCACTAACGCCAGAAGCACCCTGACTCCAAACCGGATCAGCGTATCCGGCAGTTCCTGTAAATATCTCTCGATCGCTCCCACCTGAAGCTCATCCGACGCGATGTACTCAATCTCCTCAATCTGTTCCTGTATCGCCTGCTCTTCCATGCCGCTCTCCACTCCTGCAATTCATAATCCCGCTCTACTTCTTCTCAGCCTTGTCTTCCGCCTTTTTTCTCCCCGGCCTTGCACCCGCTGTCTTCCTTGCACCAGCCGTCTTCCTTACAGCCGCTTTTGACTTCTTCGTCAGCTCCTGCAGCTTCTCAGCCGCCTCCTGCGCCTTCTTCTCCAAAAGCTGAGCCGCTTTCTCGCTCTCCTTCGCCTGCCGTGCCGCGCGCTCCGCCAACTCCTTCGCCTCGGCCGCCGCTCGCTTTGCCTGCTCCTTCGCCTCCGCGGCTGCCTGCGCCGTGCGCTCGGCCTCTTCCTTCGCAAGCCGCCGTTCCTCCGCCTCCTTGGCCAGACGACGTTCTTCCGCACGTTTATGCTCAATCTCCGCCTTCTCTTCCTTCGTATAAGGCGTGTAGGAGAAAATACTGATGCTCAGAGGTGCGCTCACCATATCGATGGCATAGGGCTTGCCGTCCCACTCCGTCTCCATGGTTTTGCAGACATTCTTGTTCAGGATACCATTTCCGCCATAAGCCGGATCATCCGTGTTAAAGACTTCTTTATACTTCCCCTCACAGGGAACGCCCACGCGAAATTCCTGCTTCGCATCGGCAAAATTTGCCACCACGACCAACATGTCGCCGACATCGTCCGTCTTCCTGATATAAGACAGCATACAGGCATTCGGTGTGATACAATTGATCCACTCAAAGCCGTCCCACGAATTGTCCTTCCGGTATAGCGCCGGTGATGACACATAAAATTTATTTAAGGCCGCCATCATTTGGTTGAGCTTTTTATGATCCTCATTTTCCAAAAGTTCCCACTCAACCGCACGCTTCTCGTTAAACTCATCGTACTCCCCGATATCCTGTCCCATGAACAGCAATTTCTTGCCGGGATGGGTCATATGATAGGCAAAAGTCAGGCGCAGGTTGGCAAACTGCTTCTCCCGCTCTCCGGGCATCCTGCCAAGAAGGGTTCCCTTGCCATGCACCACCTCGTCGTGTGACAGCACGAGCATAAATTTCTCACTGTAGGCATAGATCATGCTGAAAGTCAAGTCGTTATGCCTCCCGGAACGGAAAAAGGGATCTGTCGTAATGTAACCCAGATAATCGTTCATAAAGCCCATGTTCCACTTCAGGTCAAAACCGAGGCCGTCGTCGTCAAGAGCCCCCGTCACCTTCGGCCACGCCGTGGACTCCTCCGCTATCATGAGCACACCCGGATTTCTCTTCTTCATAATAGAGTTTAAGTGCTTTAAGAGTTCTACCGCCTCCAGGTTTTCATGACCACCGTAAATGTTGGCCACCCACTCCCCATCGTTTTTCCCATAATCCAGATAGAGCATGGATGCCACCGCATCAATGCGGATGCCGTCTGCATGGTATTTTTCCACCCAGTACAGGGCATTGGCAATCAGATAATTGCGCACCTGCGGACGCCCATAATTGTAGATCAGCGTCCCCCAGTGAGGATGGAATCCCTGCCTGGGATCATGATGTTCGTACAGACAGGTGCCGTCAAAGGAGGAAAGTCCATAAGTGTCTCTGGGAAAATGGGCGGGCACCCAATCCAGAATCACACCGATCCCGGCCCTGTGCATCTCATCCATAAAGAACATAAAATCTTCCGGCGTGCCGTAACGCGCGGTGGGCGCATAGTAACCGATCACCTGATACCCCCATGACTCGTCCAGTGGATGCTCCATCACCGGCATCAGTTCAATATGGGTATAACCCATCTTCTTCACATAGTCTATAATCTTCGGCGCAAGTTCCCTGTATGTGTAGAACTCCCTGCCGTCAGAGGGTTTCTCAAAGGAACCCAGATAAACCTCATAAACGCTCATAGGCTGATCTTCTGCCTGAAGAGTTTCACGCTCCTTAAGCCACTTGCTGTCCTTCCATGCAAATCCCGTAATATCCCGAACCACCGAAGCGCTCTCAGGCCGAAGCTGGGCTCCAAAACCGTAAGGATCCGCCTTCATAAACACCAATCCGCTCTTCACCTTGATTTCGTATTTATAACATTCCCCTTCCTTCACATCGGGAATGAATATCTCAAAAATGCCGGAATCCCAAAGCCGTCTCATCTGATGGGTCCTGCCGTCCCAACCGTTGAAGTCGCCAACCACACTGACGCGCAGGGCGTTCGGTGCCCACACCGCAAAGTATGTGCCCTCTATCCCATCTATGACATCCGGATGCGCACCCAACTTCTCATACACACTGTAATGGATCCCCGCATCAAATTTCTCCGTGTCCTTCCTGGTTATCTGCGGTGCAAAATTATAAGCGTCACGCACTTTCCTAAGGCTTCCGTTTTCGGCTTCCACCACATACTCGTAGGCGGGAATCGTCTTTCCCGGCAAAAGCAATGCAAAATATCCCTCCTCGTCGGCCTCCTCCATGCGGTAACTCTTATCTCCCTCCAGAAGTTGGAGCCGCACGTTCTTCGCTCCGGGTTGGAATGTCTGCACCAACACAGAACTTCCCACCACATGCGCGCCAAGAATGTCATGGGGATGATCCGATTCCGAATAAACAATCTCCTCAATCTGTGCCCAGTTCATCAGCTTATATAATCTTTTATTCATCCGCAGTTCCTCTGCCTTTCTATAATTTATATTCTTTCGATCCGGTGAATCAGCAATCCGCTTCTAAGCTTTGGTTCAAACCATGTAGACTTTGGCGGCATCAGCCTCCCGGCATCCGCTACCGCAAAGAGTTCATGAATATCCGTTGGAAACATGGCAAAAGCCACCTTCGCGTCCGTATGCACACGCCGTTCCAGCTCTGCAAGTCCCCTGATGCCGCCCACGAAATCAATCCGGGCATCCACCTTCGGATCCACAATGCCAAAGATCGGTTCCAACACATATTTTTGCAAAACCGCCACATCCAGATCTTCCACCGGATCTCCTGTATAACAATCGTTATTTATAATGAGACGGTACCAGTCGTCCTCAAAATACATGCCGATCTCACCCTTCCTTTTCGGCTTATAAGGGTTTTTCCCCTGTTTTTCCACCAAAAAAGAACCGCCGATCTTCTCCAGAAACACGCTCCCGTCAAAGTCTTTCCCCGGCTTCACTACCCGGTTATAATCCATAATCATAAGCTGATCATCGGGAAACAATACCGAAAGGAAATAATTGAACTCCTCTTTTCCCGTATAATCCGGAAAAGCAGTCCGCCTCTTCCGAGAAACGCGCACCGCCGACGCACATCTGTGGTGGCCATCCGCGATATAGATTTCCCCTACTTCGGAAAAAGCCGCCTGGATCCGGAGTACAGCTTCCTTATCGTCAATGACCCAGAGTCGGTGTGTAATGCCGTCCCTGGCTGTAAAATCATAGACCGGCTCCCCCGCCATCGCCCGCTTTACCTCCCGCTCAATCTCATCTCTTCTGCGGTAGGCCAAAAAAATCGGCCCTGTCTGGGCGCTGCACACATCCACGTGGCGGATGCGGTCAGCCTCCTTGTCGGCGCGGGTATTTTCGTGTTTCTTAATCACCTGATTTTCATAATCATCCACAGAGGCGCAGGCAGCGATTCCCACCTGGGATCTGCCGTCCATCACCAACTCATAGACATAATATGCCGGCTTGGACTCCTGTATGAAAAGACCGTCCTCTATCATCTGACTGAGCATCTTACCCGCTTTTTCGTACACCTCAGGGGCATACATATCGTAGTCTGCCGGAAACTGTGTCTCCGGCCTGTCTATCCGAAGAAAGGTGTAATCGTCTCCCTTCACAACCTCTCTCGCCTCTTCCCTGCTGTAGACATCGTAGGGAAGCGCTGCGATCTTCTCTGCAAGATCGGCTCTTGGCCTGATCGCCTGAAACGGAATAATATTCGCCATAAGTAATCCCTTCCTCCTGCCCGGGCAGGACGTATGTATTCATTTTAACAAATTCCTCTGGGCACCACAAGAACTTTGTGTTAAAATGAACAGTGCGCACGGCGAAATAATATCTAAAAGAAAGGAAGCACAGACATGACAGCAGAAGAGCAAAAAATTCTTGATAAAATCAACGCCTATGCCGAAGAGGCATTGGCGGATATCGATCCCCAGAAAACCCGGATTTCCTTTCAGTTGGAGGCGTTAAAGCCTGTCATGGAGGAAATCGCCAAAGAAACCGGCAAATCCGTGGAGGATATCTTCATTCTCTATATGGATCTGGCCAGCGAGGCCGCCGTGGAGGCGGACAAAAAGCTGCAGGCGGCTCTGGATGACGAGGAAGGCGCTGACTTCTCCTCCATCGCCAACCGGCTGAGCTGACTCAATTCAAAATTGACGCACAAAAAGCCCGCTAGAATCTCCCGGCGGGCTTTTACTTTTCAATACCAGATCAAGCGCAGGCTCGATCACTTTACCACTCTCACACGGAACACACCGTTTATAGACTGGAGCTTCTCGATAATCTCTTTGGAGGCGGGCTGCTCGATATCAAGCATGGTGTAAGCTACCTCTCCCCTTGACTTGTTGGTCATATCGGAGATATTGATGTTGTTGTCGCCAAAGCAGGCGGTAAATTTCGTGATCATGTTGGCAATGTTCTTGTGGAAAATCGCCACACGGCCTGCCTGCTCGCAGATTCCCATATCACACTTCGGATAGTTTACGCTGTTGGCAATATTTCCGTTCTCCAGATAGTTCTTCAATTCCTTGACGGCCATCACCGCACAGTTGTCCTCAGACTCCTCCGTAGATGCGCCAAGATGCGGGATCACGATACATCCCTCCTGCCCCGCCGTGGTGGCGTTCGGGAAATCGGACACATACTTTCGCACCTTACCTGTCTTGATGCTCTCCAGAACAGCCTTTTCATCCACAAGCAAATCCCTGGCAAAATTCAAGAGAATTACGCCGTCCTTCATCTGGTCGAGCGCCTCTTTGTTGATCATGCCCTTGGTGGCATCCATCAGCGGCACATGAATGGTGATAATATCGCACTCCTGATAGATATCCTCCACGTGGATCACATGTTTCACATCCCGGCTTAAGTTCCACGCTGCATCCACGGAAACATAAGGGTCATAACCGTAAACTTCCATGCCGAGATGCTTTGCCACATTGGCCACCCTGACACCAATCGCACCCAGACCGATAATGCCCAATTTCTTGCCCTCGATCTCCGTGCCCGCAAAATTCTTCTTGGCTTTCTCGGCATTCTTGCCCACATTCTCGTCCGTCTGATTTTCTTTCACCCACTCGATACCGCCCACAACGTCGCGGGAAGCAAGGAGCATACCGGCAATGACAAGCTCCTTCACGCCGTTTGCATTGGCACCGGGAGTATTAAAGACCACAATACCCTTTTCCGCACATTTATCGAGGGGAATATTATTGACGCCTGCGCCTGCACGTGCGATTGCCAACAGGTTTTCCGGTAGTTCCATGTCATGCATGGCAGCGCTTCTCACCAAAATGCCGTCCGCCTCCTCGATCTTTTCCGTCTTTTCATACTGATCGCTGAATTTCTCCAGGCCCACCTGCGCGATGAGATTTAAACAATGATATTTAAACATCGGGATTTCCTTCTTTCTATTTATGATTTTCCTCAAATTCCTTCATGAAGGTAACCAACTTCTCCACACCTTCTATGGGCATTGCGTTGTAGATGCTGGCACGCATACCGCCCACGGTTCTGTGGCCTTTCAGGTTCACGAAGCCGGCCTCCGTCGCCGCCTTGATAAACGCAGCATCCGTCTCCTCATTTCCTGTCACAAACGGTACATTCATAAGGGACCGGTCTTCCTTTCTCACCGTGCCCTTAAAGAGACTGCTCTCATCAAGGAAATCATAGAGGATTTTGGCCTTTTTCTCATTCAAATCCTTCATCGCTTCCAGACCACCGTTTTTCAACAGCCACTTGAACACCTTGCCGCAAATATAAATACCGTAGCAGGGCGGCGTGTTGTACAGGGAATCATTGTCCGCATGCACCTTGAACTTCATCATGGTGGGGGTGCCTGGCAGGGTCTCCTCCGTCAGCAGGTCTTCCCTGATAATCACCACCTGTGTGCCCGCAGGGCCCACATTCTTCTGTACACCCGCATAAACAAGACCGTACTTGGTCAAGTCCATGGGCTCCGACAAAAAGCAGGAAGACACGTCGGAAACCAGAATCTTTCCCTTGGTGTTTGGCAGCGTATGGTATTTGGTTCCGTAAATCGTATTGTTCTCGCAAATGTAAACATAATCCATATCATCTGTTATGGGAAGATCGGAACAATCCGGAATATAGGAGAAGGTCTCGTCTGCAGAAGAGGCAAGTTCCACCGCTTCCCCGTAAATCTTCGCCTCCGCAAAAGCCTTCTTCGCCCACTGCCCGGTCAGGATATAGCCCGCCTTGCGGTTTTTCATCAAATTCATGGGCACGGACGCAAACAGAAGGCTCGCCCCGCCCTGTAAAAATAATACCTTATAGTTATCCGGAATGTTAAGCAGGGTGCGCAGATCCGCCTCCGCCTCCTTGATGATCGTGTCATACACCTTCGACCGATGGCTCATCTCCATCACCGACATTCCCGATCCCTTGTAATCAAGCATCTCCTCCGCGGCTTCCCGCAGCACCTCTTCCGGCAAAACCGCAGGGCCCGCTGAAAAATTATATACTCTGGACACTGTTTTCTCCTCCCGTTCTCATTCGATTCCGTTTACAAAAACCAAAATTCATTTTACGCCTCTATCCTATATTCGTCAATGTTTTTATCGCTCCGGCTGAGCTGTTAATAGAACATGACCACCGGTGTCCCGACCTCCGCCATATCAAAGAGCTGCTCCATCGCTGAGCGCGGCGTGTTGATACAGCCGTGGGAACCGTTTGTCTGATAGATGGTTCCGCCGAATTTCCCCCGCCATGCCGCGTCGTGAATGCCGATATTCCCCTTCACCGGCATCCAGAAATCCACGTGGGAAGCGTAATTCGGCCCACGAAGTACGCGGTTTTTCTGTTTCGCGTACACATAATTAACACCAGAGGGGGTGCCCATTCTACGGGAAGTATTTCCCGTAACGATGGGCGTGTCAATCGTTAGGACACCATCCACATAGTAGTACATCTTCTGCTCTCCCATGTCCACCTCTATGTAAGTGGAACCGATATCCTCTTTGCCCTGCACCCACGCCTCCTGCGTATAGACAGGTTTGTGCACTTCATTTTTCTTATCATAAAAAGCCTGCGTCAGATAGGCCACTTCCGCCTTCTTGTCAATAAGATTGCCATAAAGACCGCCTTCCACCGTCACCAAATCTCCTCTCGTGGATAAAAACTGTCTGCTGACACCCACCGTATCGTACTCAGCTGCCAACTCCTCCACAAAATCCTCGATCGCATTCTCTTTTAGCTGCAACTCTCCCGCTTCATCAAACAGGAAATGGCCGCCCTCGTCCGTCGCAATCCAGTTGCAGACCACAGAAGCGTCCACCGGAACCTCCTCCTCTCCCATCTGATAGACAATGCCGCACTGTTGGAAACGCGCCAATTTTTCCCAGATATCCAATGTCTCCTGCATCTGCGCCGTCAATTCCAGATCGTGATAACATCCGGCTTCCACAAGGGACACAGCCGTCCGTGAATCCTCAACAGCCGCAAGCACTGCTCCTCTGGCCTGCTCTAGCGCCAGAACATCTACCCGCTCATTCACAAGCGCATAGCCCTGCGGTGTGCGGACAATCTCTACCCTGCGGTCCTTATCCCCTTTCTCATCCTGGCAAAATGGCAGTGCCGCAAAACAGGCTTCAAACGCCTCCTGATCATAGGATACCACTGGTGCCAGTTCTACCTCATGCTTTCCCAGAAGACTGTCAACCCACATCCATGGATTCTGGCGTTTCTGATAAATCTCAAGCGCCTTCCTGAAATCAAACCGATAGGAAATATCTTCCGCAGAGATCACATAGCTGTTGCCATCCTTATCCATGACGGTGACACCCTCATATGTAAACTCCTTTGCGAGCTCTTCATTGACCTCCTCAATACTCTTTCCTGTACAATAGACCCCATTGATCCACGTTCCATAGGTAAACGCGTTACGGTAGTAAACGGCAAGCCCAACATAAACCGCCATCAGGCTGAAGGCAGCAATGCCCAGAATAACCACCATATGCTTTAGTAATCTCTTCATAATACAATCAGCTCTTCTCCAGATCCCCCGCATCAAAAGCATCACTGATCGGCGCCCCTGCAGGCACCATGGGGAATACCTTGTCATCTTTCGGTATCATGCAATTTAATAACACAGGTTTTTTTAAAGCAATCGCTTTCTCAACAGCCGGCGCAACCTCTTCCTTCGTTGTCACCAAAATCGCCTCACAGCCTAACCCCTCCGCGACTTTGCAAAAATCCACGCCATCGTCAAGAACCGTATGGGAATACCGCTGTCCATAGAACAGGGTCTGCCACTGTCTGACCATACCAAGCACATGATTGTTGATCACCACCTGAATGATCGGTATGTTGTAGCGGCTGGCCGTTGCTAGCTCGTTCATATTCATGCGGAAGCATCCGTCGCCCGCAATGTTGATACAAATTTTGTCCGGCTGTCCCATCTTCGCGCCGATACACGCGCCAAGACCGTAGCCCATGGTGCCAAGACCGCCTGATGTAAGGAGCGTCCGCGGCGCGCTGTAGCGGTAATACTGTGCCGCCCACATCTGATGCTGTCCCACATCCGTGGTGATGATGGCCTCGCCCTTCGTCACCCGGTCAATCTCCTCCATGATATACGGGCAGGAAAGCACGCTCCCATCATAGCTCAGGGGATACTTTTCCTTCAATCCGGCAATATGCGCCATCCACTCCTCATGTTTCTGCGCTGCAAGCCGCCCATTCAACTTGGAGAGAACTTCTTTCAGATCACCCACCAGAGAAACGTCCGTCTTGATATTTTTGTTGATCTCCGCCGCATCCACATCTATGTGCAGCACCTTTGCATGCTCTGCAAACTTCTGCGGGTTACCCACCACGCGATCGGAAAAACGCGCGCCCAACGCAACCAGAAGATCACATTCACTGACACCAAAATTGGAAGTCTTGGTGCCGTGCATACCGATCATCCCCGTGTATCTCTCATCATGTCCGTCGATCACACCCTTTCCCATCAGGGTATCGCAGACGGGCGCATCCAACAGCTTTGCAAACTCTCTCACTTCCCCGTAAGCCTCTGAAATCACCGCGCCGCCGCCTACATAGATAAAGGGTTTTTCCGCGCTCTCCAAAAGCTTGAGGGCTTCCGCCAACTCTTCTTCTGTATAGCGTGCAGGCTTCTCCACACTATCCGGAAGTTTTTTCTCATATTCACAGCTATTAGCCGTCACGTCCTTCGTGATATCCACAAGAACCGGCCCTGGCCTTCCGCTCTTTGCAATCAGGAATGCTTTTCTGAGCGTATCCGCAAGAATCGTTACATCCTTTATGATATAATTATGCTTGGTAATCGGCATGGTGATTCCCGCAATATCCACCTCCTGAAAAGAATCCTTTCCCAGAAGCGGCAGATTGACATTACATGTGATCGCCACCATGGGCACTGAATCCATATACGCTGTGGCAATGCCCGTCACCAGATTCGTCGCGCCCGGGCCGCTTGTTGCCAGACAAACTCCCACCTTCCCTGTTGCTCTGGCATAACCGTCCGCCGCATGGGTAGCTCCCTGCTCATGAGACGTCAAAATATGGGTAATCTCGCTGCTATGCTGATACAACGCATCGTACACATTCAGAATCGTACCTCCGGGATAGCCGAACACCGTGTCAACTCCCTGCTCCTTCAGACATTCCACTACGATCTGCGCACCTGTCAATACCATGTCTTATCCTCCTGCCTGTTTAGTGTTTTCCTTCGCACGTCTCTAGAATCGCGCCCCGGTTGCCGCTTGTCACCATCTCTCTGTATCTGGCCAGATACCCGCTTGTCACCTTGGGCTCTCTGGGCTGCCATTTCGCCCGTCTCGCCGCCAATTCCTCATCGGACACCCTGACATCCAGTTTCATATTCGGGATATCAATGCTGATGATATCGCCCTCCTCCACCAACGCAATCGGGCCTCCTACAGCCGCCTCCGGCGACACATGGCCGATAGATGCGCCTCTGGACGCGCCGGAAAAACGTCCGTCCGTGATCAGCGCCACACTGGAGCCAAGCCCCATACCTGCAATGGCCGAGGTAGGATTTAACATTTCCCGCATTCCAGGACCGCCCTTGGGGCCTTCATAGCGGATCACCACCACATCGCCCGCCACGATTTTTCCGCCCTTGATCGCGTCAATGGCATCTTCCTCGCACTCAAACACGCGGGCCGGACCCTCGTGAACCATCATTTCTTCCACCACGGCGGAGCGCTTCACCACACTGCCGTCAGGCGCAAGATTTCCCTTCAAAACCGCCAGACCGCCGGTTTTGCTGTAGGGATTCTCCACACTTCGGATAACATCTGTATTTTTATTGGCCGCATCTTTGATATTCTCACCGATCGTCTCCCCCGTAACTGTCATGCAGTCCGTGTGAAGCAGACCGATATCTGCCAGTTCTTTCATCACCGCGTAAACACCGCCCGCCTCGTTCAAATCTTCCATGTAGGTCGGACCTGCCGGAGCCAAATGGCACACGTTTGGCGTCTTCTCACTGATCTCATTGGCAAAGGAAATGTCAAAGTCAAAGCCGATCTCATGGGCAATGGCCGGCAGATGCAGCATGGAGTTTGTGGAACAGCCAAGGGCCATATCCACCGTAAGGGCATTCAGGATCGCGTCCTTCGTCATGATATCTCTCGGCCTGATATTCTTTTCCAACAGCTTCATCACCGCCATACCCGCATGTTTCGCCAACTTGATGCGCTCAGAATAAACTGCGGGAATCGTACCATTACCACGAAGTCCCATGCCCAACGCTTCCGTGAGACAGTTCATAGAATTGGCAGTATACATACCGGAACAGGAACCGCAGGTGGGACAGGTCTTCTCCTCAAATTCCAAAAGTTCCTCGTCCGAAAGGGTACCCGCCGCATGGGAACCAACCGCCTCAAACATGGAGGAAAGGCTTCTCTTTTCTCCCTTTACATGGCCTGCCAACATGGGGCCTCCCGACACAAAGACAGTCGGCACATTGATCCGGGCCGCCGCCATCAGAAGTCCCGGTACATTCTTATCGCAGTTAGGCACCATGACAAGCGCGTCAAACTGGTGCGCGAGCGCCATACACTCGGTGGAATCCGCAATCAAATCTCTCGTCACCAATGAATATTTCATGCCAATGTGGCCCATGGCGATCCCGTCGCAGACCGCAATCGCAGGAAACACCACCGGCACGCCGCCGGCCTCGGCCACACCCATTTTCACCGCTTCCACAATCTTATCCAGATTCATATGGCCGGGGACGATCTCATTGTAGGAGCTGACAATACCCACCATGGGCCTGTCCATTTCCTCCTTCGTAAAACCGAGGGCGTTAAATAAACTTCTGTGGGGCGCCTGCTGTACGCCCGCCTTTACATTGTCACTTTTCATAGATGCTTTCCTCCTTCTATACTACATGCTCACTCCGTTCGCGCCTGCTTTCGCTGCAACAGGACAAAGTGCCAGTTTTCATACACCTGCGACATATTTTCTTCCAAATAGCCCGCTTTCGCGGCCACATCCTCCGCCGTCAGATAAAACTTCCATTCTTCGGGCCCCTCCCTGTAATCGTAGGGAAGCCCAAGAAGGGCTTTATCCAGAATAATGATGTCGGCTGCCTCGATATCCCTTGTGGTCTGCGCATCCCGCTTTCCGTACAGATACAGGAACAGATACTCCTGATCGCAGTCCGTCAACGCCACAACATCCGTATCTTTTATCTCTATCTGCCCGAAGGCATCTGCAAGCAACTCATCCCGCATGCTGTAGGGTGACCTGTCGGCCAACACAAAAGCCCATGCAATGCCTGCCAAAATGTACGCCGCCGCCAGAAAGCCTTTGCCAATCCTGTTCTTCCACCGGGAATCCGAATGCTCCCGCAGCAACGCCGCGCTCTTCTGTATCAGCCATCCCAAAAGCAGCGCCGCCCACACACCGAGAAAGGAAAACACCCGCTGATAGGGAAGCTTACACTGTATGAGGAGGGCCAACGATAAAAGCGCCGCCGTCAACACAAAATACCACTCCAAAAAAGCCTTTTTCGGCCTTCTCACCAGACAGACAACCGCGGCGGCAAGCCCTGCCGCAAGCAGGATCTTCATAAGGCCTCCCGCAAGTCCCCACATAGGAGCCAGCTGTGTGCCAAACAGGGTATTCAGCCAGTGTCCCGCCTGCCCGTTAAATTCCTGTCTCGTCATGCTCTGGATATAGGGGGTTGCAAGCATGTACTCCATTCCCTCAGTAAGCGCCAAAAAGGGTCTGTGGATAATAACATCAATGTGCCTCCCCTGATAAAAAGGGAAATCCTCCCACTTCGTGATAAGGTTGGAACCGATCGCCAACCACAAAAGGCAATAAATTCCTGCCGTGCACACCGCACTCACAAGGGAAGTAATCATCAGCCTTACAAGCCGCCTGTAATCCCGATCCAAAAGGAGGACAAAACCCCCGATCAAACAGACCGGCATCACCATATACAGGCTGCTTGGGATCGCCCAGAGAGCTGTCACCAGTGCCAGGCCGAACGCAATATAATTACGTTTGTTATCTAATTTTTCTACCACTATATAATGCAGGGACAGAATCGCAGCCAGATAACAGAACGTCACAAGCGCATACCCCCTGCCCTGCACCGCCAGTTGGTTGACTCCGTTCATTCCCGCAAACACAAACACGGGAATCAGCTCTGCTCCGTCTGTAAACCACTTTTGTGAAATTCGGTACAGAAAAATCAGACTTCCCAGACTGCAAAGATAGGATACACCACGCAGGGCAACAGGTGCACATCCAAATATCCCCAGACAGGCTGAGAGTGTGGAATAGCCCACATGATTGTTCGGCAGAGGCCAGTGAATCGCTGCATACACCGGGCCTCTGCTGATAAAATAAAAATAGGTATACAGTTCGTCATACCACGGGATCAGCGTAAACATGCGCCAACCGTAATAGACCGCCATCACAAAGAAAAACAGCCAAAAAACACTGTCTTTCCTGCTTATCTTCGGCATTATTTGATCCTCTCCACAATCAAATCGCCCATTTTTTTACAGCCAACCTTCTCACAGCCCTCGGACATGATATCTCCCGTGCGGTAGCCGTCCCGCAGCACCTGCTTCACCGCACTGTCGATGGCATCCGCCTCCTTATCCAGATCAAAGCTGTAACGAAGCATCATGGAAGCCGAAAGGATCGTGGCAATCGGGTTCGCCATATCCTTCCCGGCGATATCGGGAGCCGAACCGTGGCTAGGTTCGTACAGGCCGAATCTTGTATCGTTCAGGGAAGCGGAAGCCAACATACCGATGGAACCTGTCACCATACTGGCCTCATCGGACAGAATATCACCGAACATATTCTCCGTCAAAATGACATCAAACTGAGTCGGATCCTTCACCAACTGCATGGCGCAGTTATCCACCAACATATGTTCCAGAGTCACATCGGGATAATCCTTTGCCACCTCTTCCACCACCGCGCGCCAGAGTCTGGAGGAATCCAACACATTGGCCTTATCCACGCTAGTCACTTTCTTCCTGCGCTTTCTGGCAATGTCGAAACCTTTGACAGCAATCCGGCGGATCTCGTTCTCGTCGTAAGTCAGCGTATCAACCGCCTTTCTCACGCCGTTCTCCTCCACCGTCTTCCTCTCGCCGAAATACAGGCCGCCCGTCAGTTCCCTCATAATCAACATATCAAAGCCGTTCCCCGATATTTCCTGTTTCAGGGGACAGGCCTGCGCCAACTCCTCATACAAAACTGCCGGCCTTAAATTTGCAAAAAGGTTTAAAGCCTTACGAATCCCCAGAAGTCCTGCCTCCGGCCGCAGATTCGGCGGAAGCTTATACCATGGAGACGTGGTGGTATCGCCACCGATAGAGCCCATGAGCACCGCATCCGCACTCTTTGCCGTCTCCACTGCCTCGTCAGTCAGGGGTACGCCGTGCACGTCGATGGACGCGCCTCCCATCAGAATGTCCGTGTACTGCATGTCGTGTCCATATTTTTCCGCCACCGCATCCAACACCTTCTTTGCCTCAGTAACGATTTCCGGCCCGATTCCATCGCCGGGGATACAGGTAATCTTAAGTTCCATAAGGCTCCTCCGTTCCCATAAATTCTTCAAAAAGCCGGATCACTTCCGAGCCGGCTTTTTGTTTTACTTCCTATTTTCTTTTTTGATTCCTACTGTGCTTTGTAACTCTTCTCCACAAGTACGCTTCCGTCGGGATTGCAGTACTTGATACCAAACGACACGGTTCCTTTGTCCGCACCGATCTCATCATCCAACGCACCGGCAATCGCCGCAAAAGCAGATTCCAGTGAATCAAGGCTCTCTTCCATAAGCGCTATGTTCTCTTCAGGTACTTCATAACCTTCCTTCAGGGTAGCAGTATAAACCACATTGTTGCCGGTTATCTCCACCGCCATATCCGTTGACTCGTCTCCCATAGCCTCCATCTGGTTCTCAAGCTCCTGCATTGCTGCCTGATCAGCCTTCATGTACTCTTCCAACGTCTTTTTGGAACCGCCGCAGGCAGTTACAGACATAGCCAGCGTCAAAAGCGCTGCGCACACGATAGTTTTCATTGATCTCCTCTTCATAGATAACTTACTCCTCCTAAAAAATTTTATTTATGTTGTATTACTATTACAACCTACTCCGCTTCCGCCTTCTCTATCTGGGCGATCGCCGCCTTCTGCATAGGAATGCGGCAGTTTTTGTTACTGCCGAACTCAACAATAACCGTATCGTCAGTAATGTCAATCACAATCCCGTAAAATCCGCTGTTGGTCAATACACAGTCGCCCACAGCCATCTCTGCGAGCATCGCCGCCATCCGCTTCTGTTCCTTCTTCTGCGGACGAATCATGATAAAATACATGAACGCGACAATAATGACAATATAAATGATCATAATCAGACCACCGCCCGTAGCGGCACCTGCGTCAGCCGTTAATAACAATCCCATATCGTTTCCTCCATTATCCTTTCAATAAAATACTAAAGCCTATCATACACAACTTAAACAGGAAAAACAAGCCCCTTCCTAAAATTTTCATCAGTCCTTGCCATTTTGCATCCCGTCAAGCTTCTGTTTCTTATAGGAAGCAAAGCGTCCCTCGTCCAACGCTTCCCTGATTTCCTCCATCATTTTATTATAGAAATAAAGGTTGTGCAGGACGCACAGGCGCATGCCTAACATCTCCTTTGCTTTCAGCAGATGCCTGATATAAGCGCGGGAATATCTCTGACACGCCGGACACGGGCATCCCTCCTCGATCGGTCTTTCATCCAATTCATATTTCGCGTTAAAGAGATTTATTTTTCCGCCGTTGGTGTAGAGATGACCATGCCGCCCGTTTCTTGTAGGATACACGCAGTCAAAAAAATCAACGCCCCGTTCCACCGCCTCCAAAATATTCGCCGGTGTCCCGACACCCATCAAATAGGTAGGCTTGTCCACCGGCAGCCAGGGAACCGTCTCCTCAATCACATGATACATCTGCTCGTGGCTCTCCCCCACCGCCAGACCTCCCAGCGCATAACCATCGCAGTCAAGCTCCGCAATCCGCCTTGCATGGTCAATCCGGATATCATCAAAAACCGCCCCCTGATTGATTCCAAATAACAACTGCTTTTTATTTATGGTATCTTCCAACCCGTTCAGTCGCGCCATCTCCTGTTTACAGCGTACAAGCCATCTGCTTGTGCGGGCCACGGAATCCTCCACATAGTCCCTTAGTGCAGTGCTCGGCGGACATTCGTCAAAGGCCATGGCAATGGTGGAAGCCAGATTCGATTGAATCTGCATACTCTCCTCAGGCCCCATGAATATTTTTCTTCCGTCTATGTGCGAGTGGAAATATACCCCCTCCTCCTTGATCCTGCGAAGCCCTGCCAGTGAAAACACCTGAAATCCACCGGAATCTGTCAGAATCGGCTTATTCCATGACATAAATTTATGAAGGCCGCCCAACTGCCTGATCACCTGATCGCCCGGCCGCACATGCAGATGATACGTGTTGGACAATTCCACCTGCGTTCCAATTTTTTCCAGATCCTCCGTGGACACGGCTCCTTTGATGGCCGCCACTGTCCCGACATTCATAAAGACAGGGGTTTGCACTGTGCCGTGTACGGTTGTAAGCGCGGCACGCTTAGCCCTGCCTTCCATTTTTAAAACCTGATACATAATGCCCTCTTTCCAAATAGAATAACTATAGATATTTATCCCAAAACTCTTCCAGACAAAGATTTTCCTCTTTCATGACTGCCGCCGCTTCCCTGCCCACATACCGGAAGTGCCAGGGCTCGTACTCAATACTCGTAATATACTCTTTCCCTTCCGGATAACGCAGAACAAAACCGTATTCGCTGCTGTGCTCCGCCAGCCACTTTCCACCCTCCGTATCGGCAAAGCCCTGCTTCAGTTCACTATACGAATCCGATGTGATATCCAGTGCAAGTCCCACCTCATGTTCACTGCATCCCGGAACCGTAATGACTCTGGATGTCGCCTTATAGGCTTCCATATAAGAAAATCCCTGTCTCATATAGGATTTGATCCTGTCATTAAAATTGTTTTCCTGACGATCGGAAGTCCTGTACGGGGATCTGACCACTAAATTCAGTCCATCCGCCTTAGCCGCCTGCATCATCAGGAGCAGATCTTCGATCACCCGCTCGTCGCAGCGCATTCCCGACATAAAGGTTCCCAATTTAAAATCATACCCGTCCGGAATGGGATGATGCTTGTTAATCAGTGTAAGCCTCCAATCGGAAGAGTCAAAAGTCAGCTCCTCCACGCTCATTACGGGCTCCTGATTCACATAGTCCGAATGTTCCCCGATCCCCTCATGTTCATGATGTTCCAACAGATCATCCAGAGTATAAGTTTCCAATCCCTCTTCTTCATGCTCCGTAACGATTCCGTCCCCGTCTAAAATCACCTCATCGGGCACCGTAACAGGATCAACCTCCGCCAACGAAATATCCGATGTCTCAACAACCGCGCTATAAGTCTCCTGCGCGCCTGCAAACCCGGTGCGTTCCGCGAACACAGCAAAGGAAAAGCTGCAGCTGCTCATGGAAAAAACTGCCACAAATACCATACTGGCATATCGTTTCCCATTGGACACAAAATGTCTCCCTATATAATAAAAGAAAAGAGAGATTGACATTGCCGCCAGACAAGGGTACTTCATCCATTTATGCTTTTTGGCTGCCCCCATAAAATATGCAATTATATTTTGCCGAAATGTTTTATCCATCCAAAACCCCAAATTTGACATAATTGACATAATTATAATTTCTGTCTTATATCATAACACATAAAATTTTTTTGTACACCCTTTTTTATGTAAATCTGTCATTTTTCGCCCCTTTTTTTATTTCTTTCCCCTTTCGATTTGATTTTTTAAAGTCTTCCCCCTAGTTTCTTCCCCCTTTTCCACCCGGTTTCATCCCTCCTTTTTCTGTTTGGCGCTCTTGCAATTTTACTAGAATATGATATGCTGTGTAAAGGAAAAATGGCCTGTATTCCCATACTTTTCCAAGTGTTAATGTTTTTACGTACATTTTCTCCACAGGCGCTTTGTGCGATTGTATTTAATTGTACATTTTATATTTCACATGAAATTTAATTTTGCAGGATATCCTGCATGCTTTTATCAGAAAACTTCACACAATTTAAGAAAGGATCAGACAATGGCAGGATCAACACTGGGAATTATCTATCGAATTACCACTTGGGGCGAATCACACGGCCCCGGACTGGGTGTTGTTGTGGACGGTTGTCCCGCGGGACTCCCCCTCGATACAAACGATATTCAGTCATATTTGAACCGGCGAAGGCCCGGACAAAACCGCATGACTACCCCCCGCAAAGAAGCTGACGCCGTAGAAATTCTCTCAGGCGTATTTGAGGGGAAAACCACGGGCGCCCCTATTTCCCTTCTCATTCGGAATACTTCGCAGCGCTCCGGGGACTACAGCGAGATTGCTGCCTGCTATCGTCCGGGCCATGCAGATTATACTTTTGACCAAAAATACGGCTTTCGTGATTATCGGGGCGGCGGACGCTCCTCCGGGCGTGAAACCATCGGTCGTGTGGCTGCCGGAGCCATCGCCGCAAAGGCCCTGTCTGAGTTTGGCATACGCCTCACCGCCTACACCAAATCCATCGGTCCTGTGTGCATTGACCCAAACGCATTTGACAGGGAAGCCATTGGGGAAACCCCCACTTCTATGCCGGACAGAGAAGCCTCGATCCGCGCGGAACAATATTTGGAGGACTGTATGCGAAACTATGACTCCTCCGGCGGGGTAATCGAGTGCGTGATCGACGGCGTTCCGGCCGGCCTGGGCGATCCGGTCTTTGAAAAACTGGATGCCAATCTGGCCAAGGCGGTTATGTCCATCGGCGCTGTCAAGGCAGTGGAGATCGGGGACGGCACCGCAGTATCCGCCCGACGGGGATCGGAAAACAACGATGCCTTCCGCATGAATAACGGTCAGATTGTTAAGACCACCAACCACGCAGGCGGCATTTTAGGCGGCATCAGCGACGGTTCTCCCATTCTTCTGCGCGCTTATGTAAAGCCAACGCCTTCCATCTTCTCTCCGCAGAACACTGTCAACAGAGACGGGGAGGAAATCAGCATCTCCATCAAGGGCAGACATGACCCCGTTATTGTTCCAAGGGCGGTGGTTGTGGTGGAGTCTATGGCGGCCATCACGATTCTGGATGCCCTCCTGGTAAATGCAGGGGCCAAAATGGATCACTTGAAAGCGATATACAAAAATTAAATCAGCCAGAAAAACTACTTGTATTTTAAAACAGGAATTAATATTTTCCATTTTTTGACATCTGATCCAATTTCAAACAAAAGACTCTCCGACTTAAGTTAACCAGTCCGGAGAGTCTTTCTCTATCACAATATCATATAATAACGTGCAGCTTTTTCGTGGTATCATCCGTTATTGCTCTTCACAAAAATTTCCGCTGTACATTCCATAACAGGAGCTTCTTTTATAATTTCACTCACACTGTCCACTGTAATCCTTCCCGATTTCGGATTTTTAATGGATATCACATGGCCCTTCACATCCGCTTCCACTTCGGAATACTCAAATGAGAGATCGGTCTCTTCCATGGTACAGTTAATCAGCTTTAGGTTTTTGCAGTAGCACAAGGGCTGTGTCCCAATGATTTTGCAGTCGATCAGGGTCAATCCGTCGGAAAACCACGCCAGATATTCCCCCTTCACCACGGAGTTTCTCACCGTCACATTTTCACTGTGCCAGAACGCGTCCTTTGTATCCAGTACACAGTCGGAAATTTCCAGATTCTTCATATACTGAAACGAATACTTTCCCTTCATTTTGACCCGTTCCAATTTCACATCCCTGCTGTCAAAGAACAAATACTCCGATTCGACTTCCGAATCTGTAATCGCGATCTTTTTCGATTTCCAACCGAACTCCTGCGATACAATACGGCAGTTCTCCAACCGGATGTCTTCACACTCTCTGACGGCCTTGATCCCGTTCAAAACTGAGTTTTGTATCACGCCGTCCGATGCGTACCAGATGGCCGCCCGTGTCAGTTCATCCATAGTGGAGTCTTCCATCGCAAACTTTTTCACATGCCACAGCGGATACCGCAAAGAGAAACTACAACCTTTCAGCCGTACATCCCTTGATTCCTTCAATGCAGATTCGCCGTCTGCAGGCCCCGCAAAAATGCAATCCACCACTTCTGCGTCCTGCAGATTATATAACGCCCGTTCTTCATCGAATTGCCTCTTTGCAATCTGTTTTCTCATTTTCAACCCCTCCTATTGTGTCAAATAACTGGATATACAATACAGAGTCTCTCCGTTATACTCTACCCTCGACCATCCATAATCCTCATTGATACCTGTTCTGGTCACATATTCTCCGTTGTGCAGGGTAGCGGCTACCACTGCGTCGGGATTGGTTACACTGGGAAGTTTGCGCAGATTGACTTCGATCTTTGCCGTCACCTGTTCGCTTCTCTCCGCAAACCGGGTTTTTAACCCGTCTCCGCTTCCGGCTCCCTCCTGTGTTTCCGGCTCCTTCACCTGATAGCCAAGATCCGTGGTCAAATAACTACTCACAGCATAGACGGTCTGATCGTTGTAGAGCAGTCTTGACCAACCACTGTCACTAACCCCTGTTCTCTTCAAAGTTTCTCCATTTTTCAGGGTATACACCACCGTGCTGTCATCCCCCTGACTGGGAATATTACGCAGATTGGTGGCATCCTTGGCTGTTACCTCCTCATCCACCTGGGAAAAGGGCATCAACGCCTCCACATCCGCCCGAGCCTCCTCCGGTGTCTCCTCACTTATCGCACCGGCCGTTCCCTCATAGCCAAAGTAAGCAATGTTCACGTCCACCGGTTGGCTGATGCCGGGAACCGTTCCCCGGTTGGTGTACTGCCACATCGCATGGGTTCCCTGATAGGAAGACTTTTCCGTCTGTGGATAGGGTGTCGAGGGATATTGCGACACCCAGATCCGGTAAGTCTTCTCAATTCGTGAAGTTTCCCATTTGGCATCGCCTGCCATCTCATTCATGGATGAGTAAAACATGGGCGTATAGCCCCTCTCATAAATTCTGTTTAGATATGCAATCGCAATGTCTGTCCGCTGTGTGGCGGAAAGTCCGTACTGCGCGCTGTCGGCACGTTCAAAGCCCTCACAGTCAAAGGCTACCGGATATGTAATCTGGTACTGGGCGATATAGTCAGCTGTCCAGTCTGCCTCCTCCACTGCCTCCTCCTTGCTTGTGGCGGTGGAAAAGAAATATGCCCCGATCTTAATCCCGTTTTTCTGGGCCTCCTGCATATTATATCTGGCGTTGCTGTCTGCAACGATCTCACGGCTGCCATCCATACGGTATCCAACCCGCACCATGGCAAACTCTATGCCGGAAGCCGCCACCTGCGCCCAATCAATCGTCCCCTGGTATCTGGCCACATCAATGCCAAGCGTAATCTCATCGGTCTCCGCCACGGCCCCGGAGGAAAGAAGCTGACTCACATCCACCTCTGTCCCCTGCTCCGTGCCCATGGTTTCCGTTTCCGGATCCTCCTGCGCTGCGCCGCTGTCATCCTGCGCCTTCTGTGCTTCTTCCCCTGTCTGCTCCTCTGCTGATTCCCCGGCTGACTCCTGCGCCGCCTGCGCATTCTCCTCCGAATCCGCCTCTGCATCCTGCTCTTCATTTTGCGCCCCGGCCAATTCCTGGGGTTCGGAAACTTCCTCCATGACAGGGACTTCCTTCTCCCTTCCGCCCCGGAAGAGAAAAAATGCCGCCACTGCGATCACGACTGTAACAAGCCCGATCACGGCAGGAAATAACACCCGTTTCACAAAGCGAAGGGTATTTTCATCGAGTTCCCGGTCAAAGTCATCATCAAAACCATCGTCCTCATCCGCGGAATCATACTCTTCTTCATCCTCCGAAAAGTCGTACTCTTCCTCCTCTTCCGTATCGTACACATCCTCATCTGACACACCGTATTCCTGATCCAGATCAAGGAACTCCAGCTCTTCGTCTTTCTGTTTTTTCCCGTTTGACTTCATGGTACACCCCTTCCATCTATACGTAAATTACAACCGTTATCTATCTATGGTTAGAAGTTCTCCAAAAGCTCTAAATAAAACTCGTGGTAATCCTTTCTGTTCTCCTTCATAAACTGAATAGCGGACTTGGGATGTTGATTCAAAAGGCCTGTCAACAGATAGGGCACCTCGTACCCCCACGACACACCGGATTCTCGAAGCGGCACAATCTGTTCCTCAATAAAACGCAGAATCGGGTTGATATTGTATTTCGGGTTCTTTAAGAATCCCAACAGCAATTCACTGGGACAGTTTCCGCACCCACGCCCCATTCCGCTCACGGTCGCATCCAGATAGCTCACGCCCATAATGACAACCTCAGTGGTGTTGGCAAAGGCCAACTGTTGATTATTGTGGGCATGAATACCCACTTTTTTATTATACTTATCAGCCACTTCCAGATATTTATCCGCAAGTCTTCTGACCTGCTCCGGATAGAGGGAACCATAGCTGTCCACCAGATAAATCGTACCCACACTGCTTTGTCCAAGCAGATCAAGCGCCGCGTCCAGATCGGTCTCGTTGGCCTTTGAAATGGCCATAATGTTGACCGTCGTCTCATAGCCTTTCTTCGTGCAATCCTCAATCATCGCGATGGCCGCAGGAATGGTATTGATATAGGTTGCAACACGCACCAGATCCACCGGGCTGTCCTTCTTGTTTACGATATCCTTTTTATAATCGCACCGGCCCACATCCGCCATAACGCCGATCTTCATATCCGTCTTGTTATCTCCCACAATGGCGCGGATCTCCTTGTCATCGCAGAACTTCCACTTGCCGAACTTATTCACGTCAAACATTTCCTTGGACGCTTTGTACCCAAACTCCATGTAATCCACGCCGGCCTTGATATTTGCCTTATACAGCGCCTTCACAAACTCGTCCGTAAAGAAAAAATCATTCACCAGTCCACCGTCTCGCAGTGTACAGTCCACCACCTTGATATCCGGTGCGTATGACATTAATGTTCTTCCCTTTGCTCTCTTTTCCATAGTAACACCTCTTTCTTTTTTGCATTACGCATGTTATTAAACCTTGCTTTTTATGCAAGAATCTTTTTAAAACTCTTCTTACCCTTCTTTACGATAAACTCTTCCGCTGCAATATCCTCTTTTGTGTAGCAAGTCTTTACATCCGTCACCTTCTCGCCCTTCACGGACACGCCGCCCTGCTCCACGGCCCTGCGCGCCTCGGAGCGGGAAGCCGCCAGTCCGCCGGAAACCAGAATGCCGAGAATATCAATACTGCCATCCCTGAAATCTTCGTCCTTTAACGTTACAGCTGGCATATTTTCCGAACTGGTTCCACCCACAAAAAGCGCTCTGGAAGCTTCTTTCGCCTTATCAGCTTCCTCCTCTCCGTGCACCAGATTCGTCAGCTCATAGGCCAGAATCTCCTTTGCCTCGTTTAACTGGCTGCCCTCCCATTTGTCCATCTCCTCAATCTGCGAAAGAGGCAGGAAAGTGAGCATACGCAGGCATTTGAGCACATCCGCATCGTCCACATTCCGCCAGTATTGATAAAACTCAAAGGGAGTCGTCTTGTTGGGATCAAGCCACACCGCACCCTTCTGTGTCTTACCCATCTTCTTACCCTCGGAGTTCATAAGCAGGGTAATCGTCATGGCATAAGCGTCTTTGGAAAGCTTTCTGCGGATCAAATCTGTACCGCCAAGCATATTGCTCCACTGATCGTCCCCGCCAAACTGCATATTACAGCCGTATCTCTTGTACAGCTCCAGAAAATCGTAGCTCTGCATAATCATGTAATTAAATTCAAGGAAGCTTAACCCTTTTTCCATCCTCTGCTTGTAGCACTCCGCCCGCAGCATATTGTTGACAGAAAAGCACGCGCCGACCTCCCTGATAAACTCCACATAGTTTAAATCAAGCAGCCAGTCCGCATTGTTGACCATAAGAGCCTTTCCCTCGGAAAAGTCGATAAACCGGCTCATCTGCTTCTTAAAGCACTCGCAGTTGTGATCGATCGTCTCCTTCGTCATCATGGAGCGCATGTCCGTGCGCCCGGAAGGGTCTCCGATCATAGCCGTTCCGCCGCCGATCAGGGCAATCGGCTTATTGCCCGCCTCCTGCAGCCGTTTCATCAGACAAAGGGCCATGAAATGTCCCACATGCAGACTGTCCGCCGTAGGGTCAAACCCGATATAAAAGGTCGCCTTCCCGTTGTTGATCAGTTCGCGGATCTCCTCCGCGTTTGTGAGCTGCGCGAGAAGTCCTCTCGCCTGTAATTCTTCGTAGATTCCCATGATTTCCTCCATTCCTCTCCGCATTTCGACTCTGCTTATGCGCGCAAAGAACCCCCGTCCTGCCATCAGGACGAGGGTTAAACTCGTGTTACCACCTAATTTCACGAATGACTCGCATCATCCGCCTCACCGGGTACGGTCATAGAATAACATTTGTTATACATTGTTACGTCCGCCTATGACGATACTCTCCTGCTATAACGTGCATTCCTCCGTCACGGCCTACTAAGAAACGTCTCCGCCCTATTCCGCCATGAAGCTCCGAGATGTATTCATGGAAGAGTTCCCGCGCGCCTCTCATCCGCCGGCTGCTTTCTGTCCGTTTCCTGATCCACTACTTGTTCTCTTCAACGCCTGTCTTCTTTGTTTGTTGCAAAGCTTTACTGCCTTATAATGTATACGAATTTCCGGGCTTTGTCAACCTTTTTTTATTCTATGACAGGCAGTTTAGTTTTTCAGGAACGCAACAACACCATTGCTCTTTAAATTCAATACCACGTGGTCGGCTCTCACTTCCATAACTTCCACATCTGTCCATGCACCGTCAATGTACTGTGCCGCCGCAATATTGGCGCCGTCTGTCACGCCGGGCATATAGAAATTGATCGTTGCCTCCGCGGCCGGGAACTGAACGTCTACCACATTCAATACGATACCATCTTTATTTGCGCGGACAGAATCCACGAATGCAATTGACACCTTGGAGATGCTCGCTGTCATGTTGGTTACCTTGCCGTCCACGATCAGATTGCCGCCCTGAGCAACAGGCGTTGCCTCCTCGATGCCCTGGGTATCTAACACCGCATTATTGTAATACTCGTCCGCAGATTTGCCTGCCGCCTCTGCATCCTGCATCTGCGCCCCGTTCACGAAGCCCTGCGCTACCGCTTCTCCTTCCAGACGCACCGCTTCCCTGCTTGCCTCTTCCAGTGCCTTCCGCTCCGCCGCTTCCTTTTCCTTCGCCGCAGCAATCGCCGCTTTTTCCGCACTGCTTAAAGACTTGGAAGAACCTGAAGATGAAGAAGGCCTTGAAGCAGACCTGTATTCAGGGAAGTAACCCTCTTTCCACCTTATGCCATCAAAGGTATGCCACACATTACCATCACCCTTCCAAGTATCGCCTACTATCGGATGTTGGCCGTCCGGTGTATTGGATACAGAAGGTTCCTCCAATCCTATATAATGATGATTGTAACCAAAATCATGTATTTCTCCTGCTCCGCCTGTTCCATAACTCCCCGCTGCCAATACAGTCATGCCAGACAGCATCAAACCCATCGCCATTAAAAATGCCAGATATTTTCTTATTTTCTTCATGTGTTTGTCTCTCCTTCTCTTCATAAAATGTATGTTTGACTCATTCATTATACCCCCCCCCGGTAAAAAAATGGCAAGCGCTTTTTTCAATTTTTATAAAAAAAGAGGCCCCTCTCCATGAGGCAGCCCCTAAAATTTAGACTTTATTCACGAAACAGTTTCGGCTGCGACGCGGCCTTCCTGCTCCTCTTATTCCTTTTCTTTTTTGGCAAAGGCTGTCATGGCAAGACAGGACAAGCCTATTCCAAGCATTCCAAATCCGGAATTTACATCCAATTCTTTCAAAACGGAAAGAACAACTACACCGACACCCATAGCAAGCGCAACTGCCTTCATAATCATGTGAATCATCGGCGTGATATCTTTCTTTCCACCATCCAAAGACGCGGCCTTAACCTGCATCAACTCATCCACACTGATTCCAAACACTTCTGCAAGCTTCGGAATGGTATTCACGTCCGGACAGGAGAGATCTCTTTCCCACTTGGAAACCGCCTTATCAGTTACACCCATTTTTTCAGCCAATTCCAACTGTGTCAGTCCTTGTTCTTTCCTTAATGATGCAATCATTATGCCAAGAGTTTTCTTTTCCATTGCTTCTTGACTCCTTTCATTTTTAATGACCACATCGTAACATTTCCTTCCCGATTCACTCAACCGACCGCCAGTTTAGTCCGGTAGACCTATGGTTTAGCTGTATTGAAACCAATCTTAATGCAGTCCCAGATCCTCCCCCGAAATCATGGCGATCCCGTTCTTGGTAAGAATCTCCGCAAGGCCGTCCGTGTCCGCCACGCGGAAGATCATGCAGGCCTGCCCGTCCTTCTGCCCAAAAACAGAATACATGTACTCCACGTCGATTTCCGCTGCGGAAATCACACCGAGCACCTTGCTCAAACCGCCGGGCGTATCAGGAACCGCCACGCCCACAACAGGGGTCATGGTCAGGATAAAGCCCTGCTCCAACAAAATGGCGGAAGCTTTCGACGCATCGTCCACAATCAGACGCAGTACGCCGTAATCCGCTGTCTCCGCGATATTGATCGCCCGCATGTTCACATGGTTTTCCGAAAGAATCCCTGTGATGTCCGCAAGCTGTCCCGCCTTATTTTCCAAAAATACAGATATCTGAGGTATGGTCATATGTTATCTCCTCTCTGACTTTCCAGTCCTAAATCTTCCGGTTATCAATGACGCGCACTGCCTTGCCTTCACTTCGCGTAATGGACTTAGGCGCCACCAGACGTACCTTCGCATAAATACCGAGCATCGCCTTGAGGGCGGATACCAATCCCTTCTCCATCTCCGTGATCTTACCCAGATTATCGGAGAAGTTTTCAGGTGTCATCTCCACCTTTACCTCAATGGTGTCGGAGTTGTTGACGCGGTCAACAATGATCTGGTAATTCGCCTGATATCCCTGCTCCAAAAGCACCGTCTCAATCTGGGACGGGAATACGTTGACACCCTTGACAATGAGCATATCGTCGCTTCTGCCCATGGGCTTACTCATCTTCACATGAGTCCGGCCACAGGAACACTGCTTTCTGGTCAGCACACAGATATCTCTGGTACGATAACGCAGAAGCGGGAATGCCTCCTTCGTGATCGAGGTAAATACCAACTCGCCCTTGCTGCCTTCCGGAAGAACCTCCCTCGTATCCGGATCAATGATCTCCGCGATAAAATGATCCTCATTGATGTGCATGCCGGTCTGCTCGCTGCACTCAAAGGCAACGCCGGGGCCGCTAGTCTCTGTAAGACCATAGATATCGTAAGCCTTGATCCCCAGTTTATTCTGGATATCCTGACGCATCTCCTCGCTCCATGCCTCCGCGCCGAAGATACCCGCTTTTAACTTAATCTTATCCCGCAGGCCGCGCTCGTGGATGCTCTCCGCCAAAAACGCGGCGTAGGAAGGTGTACAGCAGAGAATTGTCGCCTCCAGATCCACCATAAACTGCAGCTGTCTGTCCGTATTGCCGGAAGACATCGGCAGCGTCAGGCAGCCTACTTTATGGCTGCCGCCGTTTAAACCAGGGCCGCCCGTAAAGAGTCCGTAACCGTAGCAGACATGACAGACATCGCCGCTAGTGCCGCCTGCTGCTGTGATCGCGCGGGCACAGCAGTCCTCCCACAAATCTATGTCATGCTGCGTATAGAAAGCAACCACTCTGCGCCCCGTGGTGCCGGATGTGGACTGAATCCGCACGCAGTCCTTCAGGGGTTTTGCCAAAAGACCGTAAGGATACGCCTCCCGCAGATCGTCCTTTGTCAAAAAAGGCAGCTTATGTAAGTCTTCCACGCCCTGGATATCCTCCGGCGTAACCCCTTTCTCCTCCATCTTTTTGCGGTAGTAAGGCACATCGTCCCACACATGACGCACCTGTTTCACCAACCGCTCATTCTGCCATGCGAGAATCTGCTCCCTGTCCGCCGTCTCAATTTCTTTCTGGTAATACCGTTCCATAAGTTTATTCTCCTTCTCGTTTCCTGTCCTAATACGCTTTACGCACTGCGCCCGGCTTCAAACGCCTTTTTATTCATCTCCAAAAATTTGGGCGGCACGCTGTGCTCAATCGCATCCATCCACTCCTCGTCCGTAAAATCGAAATGCTTAGCCAATCTCCCCATCAACACCAGATTGACCGCCTTGCTGCTTCCCGCTTCCTCCGCCAAGGAAAGCGCATCAAAGGCATCCACCTTGACATCCAGGGACGAAAGCTTCTGAACCAAGTTCTCCGGATACGCCGCCGCGCCGGCAATCACCGGCATCGGGTTGATCTGTTGGCTGTTCACAATCATTCTGCCGCCCGGCTTTATGTACTCCGTATAGCGGGCTGCCTCCAACAGTTCAAAAGAAAGAATGCAGTCCGCCTGTCCCTTGTCTATGATGGGAGAACAGACCCTGTCTCCATAGCGCACATAGGTGACAACGCTTCCGCCTCGCTGGCTCATGCCGTGCACCTCACTCACCTTCACATCAAAGCCCTTTGTGAGAAGCAGCCGCCCCAAAAGTTTGCTCGCAAGCAGAGTCCCCTGTCCGCCCACGCCCACAATCATGATATTCTTTGTTTCCATCTTATCGTCCCCCTTCCGCGCCGAGTGCCCCGAATTTGCAAAGCTGCTCGCAAACGCCACAGCCCACGCAGAGGGTCTCGTCGATCACCGCCTTGCCATCCACCATGCTGATGGCGGGACAACCAATGTTCATACATGCCTTACAGCCCTTGCACTTTTCCGGATCGGAACAGATGGGGCCGGCGTGTTTCACATATTTTAACAGCGCGCAGGGCCGGCGGGAAATAATAACGGAAGGCTCCTTTACCGAAAGCTCCTCCTGAATCGCGCTCTGGCAAGCCTCCATATCATAGGGATCTACCACTCGCACCCTCCTGATGCCTACGGCGTGGCACAAGCTCTCCAGATCAATCTTGGTACAGGGATCGCCCTTCAAGTTATAGCCCGTGGTGGGATTCTGTTGATGGCCCGTCATACCCGTGATGGAGTTATCCAGTATAATCACAGTGGAGTTGGACTCATTGTAAGCAATGTTAATCAGTCCTGTAACGCCGGAATGAATAAAAGTGGAGTCACCGATCACCGCCACCGTCCTTCCTGCGCTCTCCTCATCTCCCGCCTTGATGAAACCGTGCAGTCCGGAGACGGACGCACCCATACATACGGTAGTGTCGATCGCATTTAAGGGGGCAACCGCGCCCAATGTATAACACCCGATATCACCAAGTACGGTTAAATTCAATTTCTTAAGCACATAGAAGAGGCTCCTGTGTGGACATCCCGCACACATCACGGGCGGTCTTGCCGGAATCTCCTCTCCGAGCAGCGCGCCTGTCTGTACGCTGCCCCCAAGCTTCTCCTTCACCACATTCTGACTCAGCTCACCGATCTCGGTAAACAGCTCTTTCCCGGTCACGGCAAGGCCCAGATTCCTGCAATGGGTCTCAATGAAACTGTCCAGTTCCTCCACCACTACCAACCTGTCAACGGAAGCGGCAAAGTCCTTGATCTTTGTCTCCGGCATGGGCCAGATCATGCCCAATTTCAGGACGGGGTATGTATCCCCAAAGGCCTCTTTCACATACTGGTAACAGGTGGAAGACGTGATAATACCAACGGAAGTGTCCTGCCCCTGTTCAATCCGGTTGATTTCTGTCTTCTCAGCCCATGCAGCGAGCGCTCTCGTGCGTTCCTCCACAACCGGATGTTTTTTCTTTGCGTACGCCGGCATCATAATATATTTTGCGGGATTCTTTTCGTACTTCCTCTGTTCCGGCACTACCCGCTCCGCTGTCTCCACCACGCTCTGGGAATGGCTGACGCGGGTGCACATCTTGATCAGTACCGCCGTATCAAACTTCTCGGAAAGCCCATAGGCAAGTTTGGCAAAAGCAAGCGCCTCCGCGGAATCGGAAGGCTCCAACATGGGAATCTTAGCCGCCTGCGCATAATGGCGGGAATCCTGCTCATTCTGGGAGCTGTGCATCCCGGCATCATCGGCCACACCTATGATTAATCCGGCGTTCACGCCCGTATAAGAAATTGTAAAAAGGGGATCGGCCGCCACATTTAATCCAACATGCTTCATGGCGCAAAAGCTCCGTTTCCCGCGCACAGAAGCACCAAACGCCGCTTCCAGGGCTACTTTCTCATTGGGTGCCCACTCCGCATAAACCTCGTCATACTTCGCCACGCACTCGGTAATCTCCGTGCTGGGCGTTCCCGGATAACTGGACACAAAGCTGCAGCCCGCCTCATAAAGTCCCCTGGCAACCGCCTCGTTGCCAAGCATCAGTGTTTTCATAAAGATATCCATTCCTTTCTTTTGTTAATTTTCATCGCCGATGGAATCTTTTACGGAAACCGTTACCTTCCTATCGTAACAGGAGAACACCTCCTCCAGTTTCTTCTCCCCGGGCGCTTTAGTCACCACGCTCACCACAGGCACAATCACAAGTCCCGCCAACATACAGAATGCGCCGGCATTGATCGGGGACTGCAAATAAGCCGGAAATGACGGGCGAACAAATATATTGGCAAGCATCACGATCGTGGAGAAAAGAAAGCTCACCCAACAGGCCGCCTTCGTAGTCCGTTTCCAATACAAACCATAGAGAAACGGCGCTAGAAATGCGCCTGCAAGCGCGCCCCAACTCACACCCATGAGCTGCGCGATAAAAGTAACATTGGAGCGGTACTGGATCAACGCCAGAATCACGGAAATCAAGATAAACACTACCAGAAGGCCCCGCATCCATTTCACCTGTTTCTTCTCATCCATCTCTTTTATTATATTACCTTTAATGAAATCCAACGTCAAGGTGGAGCTGGATGCCAATACCAGGGAGGACAGGGTGGACATAGACGCGGAAAGCACCAGAATTACCACCACTGCAATCAAAATCGTAGGCAGGCCGCTTAACATGGTGGGCACCACCGAATCATACCCGTTCGCCGCAATGTCAATCTTATCACTGAAAAGTCTCCCGAAACCGCCTAAGAAATAGCAGCCGCCTGCCACCACAAGAGCAAAAAAGGTAGAAATAATCATTCCCTTATTGATGGCGCTCTCACTCTTGATGGCGTAAAATTTCTGCACCATCTGCGGCAGTCCCCAGGTCCCCAAACTGGTCAGAATCACCACGCCCAACAGTCCCGCAGGGTCGGGTCCAAAGAAGGAATTAAACACACCGGGGGCCGCAGAGACCGTCTCGTCACTCACCGCTGACAACTTATCAAGCGCGGCGAGAAATCCGCCTTGACTGTGCAGTACCGCAAAAATAACAGCCACTATTCCAAAAATCATGATAATACCCTGAATAAAATCATTGATGGCAGTCGCCATGTAACCGCCCGCTATGACATAAATTCCTGTAAGCACAGCCATAACCACCACACACACGCTGTAATCAATGTCAAAGGCCATGCCGAACAGACGGCTCAATCCATTGTATAAGCTGGCCGTGTAAGGGATCAGAAAGATAAAGATAATCGCCGAAGCCGCAAGTTTTAAGGGCTTGCTCTCAAACCGCTTGCCAAAAAACTCCGGCATGGTGGCGCTGTCTAAATGCTGCGTCATAATACGGGTGCGCCGCCCCAGCACCGCCCACGCAAGAAGGGAGCCGATAAAGGCGTTTCCCAACCCGGCCCAGGTAGCCGCGATCCCATATTTCCATCCGAACTGCCCCGCATACCCCACGAATACCACCGCTGAAAAATAACTGGTTCCATAGGCGAAGGCGGTAAGCCACGGGCCAACACTCCTGCCGCCCAATACAAATCCGTTCACATCCGTGGCGTGTTTTCGGCAGTAAAGCCCGATTCCAATCATAACGCCGAAAAAAATAACAAGCATAATTACTTTAATAAACAGGTCCATTTTGCTCTCTTCCTCAACTTTCCATCCAAACTGTGTATTTAATTCTTAATCTGGGCTTCCACCAGACTGCCGTGACAATACCGCTCCCTGAGCACCGGCTTTTCTATCTTGCCCGTAGGGTTTCTGGGCACTTTCTCAAAGATGATCTTTCTGGGCCTTTTGTAGCGCGGAAGGTCATTGCAGAATGCCATTATCTCCTCCTCCGTACAGCTTTCGCCATCCTTGATCTCTATGACAGCCGCCGCGATCTCGCCAAGCCTGTTATCCGGCAGGCCAATCACCGCCACATCTTTAATTTTATCGTTTCTGCGCAGGAAGTCCTCTATCTGCACAGGATACAGGTTCTCGCCTCCGGAGATAATGACATCTTTCTTCCGGTCCACCAGATAAATGAATCCGTCCTCATCCATCCGCGCCATATCGCCCGTATAAAGCCAACCGTCCTTTAAGACTTCCGCCGTCGCCTCCGGGTTCTTGTAATAGCAGAGCATGACACCGGGGCCGTGCACAATCAGTTCTCCCACATCTCCCTGCACAGTTTCCTGTCCCTGCTCGTCTACAATCTTTGCCTCCCAGTGATAGCCCGGCTTTCCGATGGCCCCTACCTTATGTATGTTTTCCACACCCAAATGCACACAGCCGGGGCCTATGGATTCACTCAGACCATAGTTCGTGTCATACAGGTGATGCGGAAAATGCTTTTTCCAACGCTGTATCAAACTTGGCGGAACGGGCTGTGCGCCGATGTGCATCAACCGCCACTGCTCTAGCAGATAATGGTCCATATCCACTTTACCGGAATCAATAGCGTCCAGAAGATCCTGCGCCCATGGCACCAAAAGCCACACGATGGTACACTGCTCTTCCGTCACCGCCCGCAATATCCACTCCGGCTTCACGCCTCTAAGAAGTACGGCTTTCCCGCCCGTAATCAAAGAACCAAACCAGTGCATTTTTGCCCCGGTATGGTACAGCGGCGGAATACAGAGAAACACATCTTCCTTCGTCTGTCCGTGATGATTCTGTTCTGTCTCACAGGAGGAGCGCAGTGACCGATGATTGTGCAGGATTGCCTTGGGGAATCCCGTGGTACCCGAGGAAAAATAAATCGCCGCATAGTCCTCTTCACACAGCGCAACCGGGGGCGCGCTGGAAGAACAAAATCCCATCAGTTTCAGGCAGTCTTCCGTATAATCCGGTCCGTCTGTCCCCGGGAAAAACATCATCCCAACGCCCGGCAGATCGTCCGCGATGCTGTCCATCCGCTCGATAAATTCCGGTCCGAAAACCAACACCTCCACGTCCGCCAATTCCAGGCAATACTTGATCTCATCAGCCGAATACCGGAAATTCATGGGAACTGCCACGCCGCCCGCCTTCAGAATGCCAAAATAGATGGGCAGCCACTCCAGACAGTTCATCATCAGAATCCCCACCTTCGTCTCCCGCTCCATCCCGCGGCTTAAGAGCAGATTTGCAAAGCGGTTTGCCCGTCTGTCAAAGTCAGCCCAGCTCAGCTCCCTTCGATAGGGTGCGCCGTTTCCCGCGCTCTCAATCAGGCTCGCCTCCCGCCATGTCACCGCGCTGTCGCGTTCCTGAGAGGGATTCAATTCCACAAGCGCGGTGTCCGACCCGTAAAGCCGGGCATTGCGCTCCAAAAACTCCGTGATTACCATTCCTCTTCCTCCTTCGTTATGATTCCACTACATAGGCGTTCACCGTGGCGTGCGCCACATATGTGCCAAGTTCATCCCGAATATCCACCGTCAAAAGCGCAGTGGTACGCCCACTCCGCAAACGGGAAGCCTCCGCAATCAACCGCTTTCCTTTGGCCGGTGCCAAAAAAGTGATGGATGCATTCTGGCTGACCGTATTTCTCTCCTCAAACCCGTTCGCCGCTACGGCACAGGTAAAATCTGCCAGAGTAAAAACGGCTCCTCCCATGGGGACATTGTTTGCGTTCATATGATGCGGCTCCAATTGCAGGGAACAGACTGCCTTCCCCGGCTCCGCACTGTCAATCACAATTCCCACTGCCTTTGAAGCAAAATGATCATTTTGAAACCGATCTCGGATCTCTTCTAATGTTGCCATAACCGATCCCCCTTCCATACATGCAAAAACTACATTCACCACTTTAACACTTTTACTCGTTAAAGTCAATCGTACAAAAAATCGAGCTTCGCTCGATTGCGAGATCTGCTTCGCAGCCTCGGATAAGCGAGGGACTTTCCTATATCATAAAATAAAACGCGCACAAGCATCTTGAAAATATTGTGCTTATGCGCGCCCGCTATCTGGTCACCATCAGTTTCATCATCGCCTGATTCAGACCGTCCACCGTCAGTTTATACATGGGGAAGAGGCCCTTAATGGCCGTCTCCGCTTCCCGCCAGGGTGCATGACCTGGTGCCATCTTTGGATTAAGCCACACAATCTTTTTATAATGCCGTTTCATCAAAAGCAGCCAGTCCATACCGGAAAGCCCGCCGTTTGGCCCCCTGTAATTTCCCGTGGTGGAATAGAGCTCTTCCGGCGCCATAGCCGCATCCCCCACAATAATCACCTTGTAGTCGCTGTCCAGATTGCGGAACATCCATTCCGTCTCAATCCATTCGCCGTTCTCGCACTCCGGCGTCTTGTAAAGATGGGAGTAGATACAGTTATGGAAAAAGTACGTTTTCACATCCTTATAGTGATTCGATTTATGCACTGACTGAAACAGCTCGCTCAAAAGCGTCGTGTAGGGAATCATGGTGCCGCCCGAATCCATCAAAAGGAGCAGTTTTACCGCATTTTTGCGGGGCTTTTCCATCACGATCTGCAGACAGCCACCATTGTTGCAGGTCGCGTCTATCGTGCCGTCTATGTCCAGTTCCGTCTCCGGAATATCCAACTTGGTGGAAAACTGCCGCAGCTTACGAAGCGCCATCTGGAACTGCCTGTTATCCAACACTTTATCGTTTCTGAAATCACGGTACTTTCTGGCTCCCACCACCTGAAAAGCAGACTGGTAACCGGTGCTGCCGCCCACACGGATGCCGCCCATATTACCGCCCATATTGCCGAAAGAAGTCTTTCCCATGGTGCCGATCCAGAAACTGCCGCCGTTATGCTCCTCGTCCTGATCCCGCAGCCTGTCTTTGAACTTATTTTCGATGTCATCCTTGTCCATGGTGACCACTTCCTGATTCATCTCATGGCGCATCTCTTCAAACACATCCTGCATCTCCGGCTTATCCAGCCAACGGAGCATATTTTTACTCACCTCGTTCTCCGACTGAATCCCCTTGAACACTTCGTCAAAGGCCATGTCAAACTTATCGAACTCGGTCTCCGATTTGACCAGAATCATGCGGGAAAGATAATAAAATTCCGTCAGGCTGCTGTGGCAAAGCCCCTGCTGTAAGGCATCCTGCAAAGTCAGCCACTCGCTCAAAGACACATCCAATCCTTTTTCTTTCAGCGTATAAAAAAATTTACTGAACATATGAAACCCTCATCAGTCCGTCCTGTTCTTTACCGTCTCCAAATCTTCGTCCTTCTTGACCACCACCCCGATGAACGGCAGTTCCTCCTTGAGCCTGTCTGTGGGAATACCGCCGATCTGCAAGGCGTTTACCCAGTCAATCAACTCCGAAGTGCTAGGCTTTTTGCGGATATCTTTCATGGAGCGAATCCAGTAAAACACCTCCATGGCATCTTTTAACAGCTTCTCCTCCACATCCGGATAGTGGGTTCTCACAATCTCCTCCATCAGCGGCTGATCCGGAAAATCAATGTAATGAAAAATACATCTCCTAAGGAATGCGTCCGGCAGTTCTTTCTCCGCGTTGGAAGTGATAATCACAATCGGTCTGTGCTTCGCCTTGACCGTCCGCTTCGTCTCATGGATATAAAATTCCATCTGGTCAAGCTCCCAGAGCAGATCATTGGGGAACTCCAAATCCGCCTTGTCGATCTCGTCAATCAAAAGAATCACCTGCTCGTCGGACTCAAAAGCCTCCCCCAACTTACCAAGTTTAATATAGTGGGCAATGTCATCCACGCCCTCCTCTCCAAACTGGCCGTCATACAATCTCTGAATCGTGTCATACATATAAAGACCGTCCTGCGCCTTGGTGGTGGACTTGATATTCCAGATAATCAGCTTCTTTCCCAGAGAAGCCGCCACCGCCTGCGCCAACATCGTCTTTCCCGTACCTGGCTCCCCCTTTACCAAAAGCGGCTTCTGCAAGGCAATCGCCACATTCACGCTAGCCAAAAGCTCTTCGGATGCCACATAATCAGCCGTGCTGTTAAATTTCGTATTTGCCATATTCATTTCCTTTCTCACGGTTTTCGCTTATTGCGCACGTTATAAATTTATGTTACGATATTTCAGATGTAAAAGCAAGGAAAACAGAAAGGAACCTACGATATGTCACAAAATACAAGTCTCTCTTTCGAGGTATTTCCCCCGAAAAAAGAAGAAGAATTTGAAAACATTTTTGATTTTTTGAGGGAAGCCGCAAAACTGCATCCCGATTTTATAAGCTGTACATACGGTGCAGGCGGTTCCCGCGCAGGAAAAACCATCGAGATCGCCTCATTCATTCAAAAAGAACTTAGCATCGACGCGATCGCCCACATCACCTGCGTTGGATTCACCAAAGCAGACCTTGAGAAAAACTGTGAGGCTCTCAAGGACGCAGGCGTAAACCATGTGCTTGCCCTGCGTGGGGACAGGCCCCAACATATGACGGACGAACAGTTTAACAGCCGTGAATTCTTTTATGCCACCGATCTGGTTCGCCATTTAAAGGCTCACACAAACTTACAGATTTCCGGTGCCTGCTATCCCGAGAAACATTTTGAAGCCCCCAGCTTTGAAGAGGATTTAAAGCATTTAAAGGAAAAGGTAGACGCAGGCGTTACCTCTCTGGTGACCCAGATGTTTTTCGATAACGCCTGTTTTTACCGTTTTATGGAAAAGGCCCGCGGCATGGGAATTGATGTACCCGTCCACGCCGGCATCATGCCCATCACAATGGCAAAGCAGCTCGGCACCACTGTATCGCTCTCCGGCTCCTCCGTGCCGAAGGAGCTTGCCGATCTGATCGCTGTCTACGGAGAGAACAAAGAGGACATGCGAAAGGCCGGAATCGACTATGCGGTGCGCCAGATCCTCGACCTGAAAAAGAACGGGGTAAACGGCATTCACATTTACTCTATGAATAAATTGAAGACCACGACAGAAATCTGCGGGATGATTCGCTAACGGAGGCATAAAAATGGAACGAGAAAAATTCGGCTCACGGATGGGCTTTATTCTGTTATCGGCGGGGTGTGCAATCGGCATCGGCAATGTATGGCGGTTTCCGTACATCGCCGGCATGTACGGCGGCGGCATGTTTGTGCTGTTCTATCTGTTCTTTCTGGCTGCTATGGGCATCCCGGTGATGACCATGGAATTTGCCGTAGGGCGCGCCAGCAGAAAAAGTATTATCAAGAGCTTTTCGAAACTGGAAAAGCCCGGTCAGAAATGGCATTTGCACGGTTATCTTGGCATGGCGGGCAATTATCTGCTGATGATGTTCTACACCACAGTGGCGGGTTGGATGCTGTACTATTTCTATCTGATGCTGACCGGAAAATTTACGGGAAAAGACAAGACCCAGGTGTCTGGCATGTTTCAGGAGATGTTGGAAAGCCCGGCTGTACTTACCGCCGTCATGGTCATTATCGTAGTAGCGGGCATCCTGATCTGCTCCTTCGGCCTGCAAAAAGGCGTCGAAAGAATGACTAAAATAATGATGTCGTTACTTCTTTTGATTATCATAGTTCTGGCTGTGCGCGGCATGACGCTGCCCGGCGGCACAGAAGGGCTGAAATTTTACCTTCTTCCCGATGTACAGAGAATGCGGGATGTGGGTATCCTGGAAACAATAACAGCCGCTATGAATCAGGCATTCTTTACACTGAGTCTGGGCATCGGCGCTATGGCCATATTTGGCAGCTATATTGACAAAAACAGGACCCTTCTGGGAGAATCGATCAATATTGCCATTCTGGATACCTTTGTGGCTTTTGCATCGGGTCTCATCATTTTTCCAACCTGCTTTGCCTTTGATATCAGCCCAGATATGGGCCCAAGCCTGATCTTTATTACGCTGCCGAATATTTTCAACCACATGGCAGGAGGCCGGGTATGGGGAACCCTGTTTTTCATATTTATGACATTTGCGGCATTCTCCACCATACTGGCCGTGTTTGAAAATATTATCTCCTGCGGCATGGATCTGTTTCACTGGAGCAGGAAAAAATCCTGTGCCATCAATTTGATTGCTCTCATTGCGCTCTCACTGCCCTGCGTGTTTGGGTACAATATCTGGTCCGCCTTCCAACCGTTGGGAGAGGGAAGCACAATCCTTGATCTGGAAGACTTTCTTGTCAGCAACGTAATTCTCCCGGTTGGCTCCCTCATCTATCTGCTGTTCTGTGTAACAAAATACGGTTGGGGGTTTGAAAAGTACCACAAGGAAGCCAATACCGGCGAAGGCATAAAAATACCGACAGGTATTCGCGTCTATGTCACCTATATCCTGCCGGTACTGCTCATTTTCCTGATTATAAAAGGATGGCTTTAAGCGCCGCCTCTCACGCTTCCTCCCACGGGATCAGCGGATTCTCGATCTTCTTATCCCGCAGCATCAGGTTTTTTACCGCCTCGTCTACAGGCATCCCATCAAACAATACCGCGTTCACCTGCTCGATAATGGGGAGCTGCACGTGGTATTTTTCTGCAAGCCCCATGGCTGCCTTCGCGGAGTACACCCCCTCCACCACCATCTTCACCTCGTCCATGGCCTGCTCCATGGTATAGCCCTTGCCAATCAGAATGCCGGCCCGACGGTTTCTGGAGTGCATGGACGCGCAGGTCACAATCAGATCTCCAATACCGGTAAGCCCGCTGAACGTCTCGATTCTGCCGCCCATGGCAAGACCCAGCCTTGCGATCTCCGCAATCCCTCTGGTAATTAACGCCGCCTTCGTGTTATCCCCGTAGCCAAGCCCGTCGGCAATCCCGGCCGCAAGCGCCACCACATTTTTAAGGGCCGCGCCAAGCTCCACACCAAGCACATCTGGCGTGATATAGACGCGGAACACTTCGTTCATAAAAATATTTTGAAGATATTCTGCCGTAGATTTCTTCGATGCCGCCACAACGATAGTGGTCGGTATGCCTCTGCCAACCTCCTCCGCATGGGAAGGTCCGGAAAGCACTGCCACCTCGGCCTGCGGAATCTCCTCCTCAATGATCTGGGAAAGCGTCATCAACGTCTTTTCCTCGATTCCCTTCGCCACATCCACAATGATCTGTCCCTCTTTTACAAAGGGCTTCATCGAATGGGACGTACTTCTTGTATAGGGGGAAGGCACTGCCAGCACCAACACATCCCTGCCAGTCACCGCAGCTTCCAGATCCGTTGTAAATACCATATCGTCGGGAAGTTTGACGCCAGGCAGCTTATCCTTGTGCTCACGCTCCTTGTTCAGCATCTCAATCTCCGACTCCACAATCGACCAGACTGTAATCTTATGCCCGTTTTTGTGAAGAAGCACCGCCAATGCCGTGCCCCAGCTCCCCGCGCCTATAATACTGATATCCGCCATATGATCCCCTCCTTTTTATAATCCCTCTCCATTAAGATTCCTTTTCCTCTGTGCTTTTATGAGTCAGGTATGTCTTCCGCTCCGTGCCGCTTACCAATCTCTTAATATTCTCCCGATGCTTCCAGAACGCCATCACCGTCAGCAAAACAAGAATAACGTACATCTCGTTCAGACGTGTCTGCGTCATGCCAAAAACACCCATCTGTCCGAGAATAATCATCTCGATCAAAAAGCCCGCATACACCAAAAGCGATCCCAAAGAAACATAGTGTGTGATAAAAAACGCACCGAAAAACAGGATAATTCCCATGGGAATCAAATAAGGGTGAAAAGACAAAATCAAGCCCGCTGTGGCTGCAATCCCCTTACCCCCTTTAAATTTCAGATAAAAAGGAAAATTATGTCCAATGATCGCACCTGCCGCCGTGTACATCTTCAGAAGATAGATCATGTCCGTGTGCGAGCTTCCGAAAATAATACCCGTAATCACAACCGCCAGAATACATTTCATGATATCGCCCACAAGCACCAGAAGCCCTGCCTTCGTCCCGAACACCCGAAGCGTATTCGTTGTCCCCGCATTGCCACTCCCGTAATTTCTAATATCAACGCCATGCAATCTTCCGTAAATATAGGCTGTCTGAAAAAGCCCAAACACATATCCGATCAATAAACAAATAACGCGTACCACTTTTACTTATTTTCCTTTCTCTCTCTGACAAAAAATTTTAAGGGCGTTCCCACAAACCCGAAAGTGTCGCGGATCTGGTTTTCCAAATACCGCAGATAAGAAAAATGCATCAATTCCTTATCGTTCACAAAGATCACAAAAGTAGGCGGCTTCACCGCAACCTGCGTGGTATAGTAAATCCGAAGCCGTTTCCCCTTATCCGCCGGGGGCTGCTGCAACGCCACCGCTTCTGTCACAATCTCATTTAACACGCCTGTCGCCACGCGCATGGAATGGTTTTCGTTCACCGCGTCAATCACATCGTAAAGTTTCATCAGCCGCTGTCCGCTCACCGCCGAGATAAACATGATCTCCGCATAGGACATAAAAGACAGCACCTGTCTGATCTTCTGCGTGTACTCCTTCACCGTCTGATTATCCTTCTCGATGGCATCCCACTTATTCACCGCGATAATAACGGCTTTTCCTCTATCATGGGCAATTCCGGCAATTTTGGCATCCTGCTCCGTCACGCCCTCCACAGCATCAATCATAAGCACGGCGATATCCGCCCTCTCCACTGCAGACACCGTGCGGATAATCATGTAACGCTCCAGCTCTTCCTTGATCTTATTCTTTCTCCGGAGTCCCGCCGTGTCGATAAACACATACTCCTTGCCATTGTGTGTGATCTCCGTGTCCACAGCGTCCCTCGTGGTGCCCGCAATATCCGAGACGATCAGGCGGTTTTCGCCGATCAGCCGGTTGATGACAGAAGACTTTCCCACATTCGGTTTTCCGACAATAGCCACCTTGATGCGTTCATCCTCTTCCTCTTCCTGCCCGTCCTGTTCAAAGTGGGAAACCACCTCGTCCAGAAACTCACCGAAACCGAGACGGTTGGAGGCTGATATGGGAAAGGGCTCCCCGATGCCCAGATTATAAAACTCATAGACATCCGCCATATATTTTTTGAAATCATCCACCTTATTGACCGCTAAAACAATCGGCTTTCTCGATCTTCTGAGCATGTCGGCCACTTTTGCATCCGCATCCTGCAGGCCCTGTTTGACATCCACCAGAAAGATAATCACGTCCGCCGTATCTATGGCGATCTGCGCCTGTTCGCGCATCTGGGAAAGGATGATATCTTTGCTGTCCGGTTCAATACCGCCGGTATCGATCAGCGTAAAATTCCGTTCAACCCATGAAACATCTGTATAAATCCGGTCTCTGGTAATACCTGGCGTATCTTTCACAATAGCTATATTCTCACCGGCCAAAGCGTTAAACAGGGTAGATTTTCCCACATTCGGTCTTCCCACCACCGCCACGATCGGCTTGGTCCCTTTTTTGCTCATATTGCGACCTCTCTATTCTACAGCAAACAAGTCATATACCGCTTGATTTTACAACATCTTGTCCCGCTTGTAAAGAAAAACGCGCTTTTATTTTGGGAAATAAAGACTGAATCCGCTTGACAGGCTCCCCCTGTAATGATATATAATTTTTGTAGTTACACATTAGTACATAAAATACAAATCGCGCCAAGATGCGCTTTCATTGGAGAAAAAATGCCTAACACAGAACAACTTGAACATTCTATGCCAGTGGCTGCCATGAAGCTTCTTGCTCCCAAAGCCGCTCTTCCTCTGGCGGAAAAAATCAACCATCATTTGGTGGAGTACCGCCGCAATCTCAAAAACGATGTCAAAAATGACCCCGCCTTTCACGGTTATATGGAGGACAATTACCTGATGGAGGTGGACTGTCCCCGCTTCGGAACCGGAGAAGGAAAAGCGGTTCTTAGCGATTCTGTCCGCGGCAAGGATATCTTCCTGCTCACGGATGTGTGCAATCACAGCATCACTTATACCATGAACGGTTTCACAAACTATATGTCACCCGACGACCATTATCAGGATTTAAAGCGAATCATCTCCGCCATAAACGGCAAAGCGCACCGAATCAATGTGATCATGCCCTATCTCTATGAGGGGCGGCAGCACAAAAGAAACGGCAGGGAATCCCTTGACTGCGCCTACGCCATCAAGGAGCTGATGGATATGGGCGTATCCAATTTCATCACCTTCGATGCCCATGATCCACGTGTGCAGAACTCCGTTCCCATCAAAGGCTTTGACAACTTCATGCCTCCTTACCAATTCATACGGACACTGCTGCGCATGGAGAAAAACCTGATCATTGACAAGAAACATACCATCGTGATCAGTCCCGATGAGGGCGCATTGGACAGAGCCGTTTACCTTGCCGACGTTCTCGGCGTAGACGCAGGCATGTTCTATAAGCGCCGGGATTACTCCACCATTGTAGACGGCAAGAACCCCATCGTCGCCCACGAATTTCTGGGAGACAATGTGGACGGCAAGGATGTCATCGTTATCGACGATATTATTTCCTCCGGCGGCAGTATGATCGACACTGCCAAACAGCTAAAAAAGATGAACGCGAAACGGGTCTTCGTCTGCTGCACCTTTGGTCTGTTTACGGACGGGCTATCCGCTTTTGACGCAGCTTACGAAAGCTGCTACATTGACCGGATCGTGACCACCAATCTCTGCTATCAGCCACCGGAATTAAAGGACAAGCCTTACTACATAGAGGCGGATATGAGCAAATTCATGGCCTCGATCATCGACTTTATGAATCATGACGCTTCCATGGCAAACATCTACACGCCCACGGACAAGATTCATCAGATTCTCGCAAAATATAACAACCGTGAAGTGAGCGGACTGGACATTTAAAATCCGCTTCGCGGACTCGGTTCAAAACAAAGGAGGGCCTTCGCCCTCCTTTTTCTGATTCCCTTATAAATCACACGGTTTCCCCGACTGCCGGAAATACCAAAAATACTTTGAACAGATCGCCGTCCAGCTCGATCTCAAAGCTGCCCTTCTGGGCTATGGTCAGGTTCTTTGCTATGGACAAGCCCAAACCGCTCCCCTCCGTGGTTCTCGACTCGTCTCCCCTGATAAACCGCTCCGTCAATTCTTCCGGCTTACAATTCAGGGGATTCTCCGAAATATTCTTGATGGATATCTCGATCTGCTCCGTCCCATTCTCTCCGCCGCTTTCCCGCTTATCCAGCGTCACGTACACCCGTGTACCCGCCATCGCGTACTTAAAGACATTATTGAACAGATTCTCCATCACGCGCCAGATCCTGCGGCTGTCCGCCTCGATCACCACATTCCGGGTATGCACGTTCATGACCGTAGTCAGATTCTTTGTCTCAAACTTCTCGGAAAATTCCCCGATGGTCTGATTCAACAGCTCCGTCAGATTGATCCGCTCAAAATGATAACTGATATTTCCGGAAGTAATCTTGCTTGCCTCCACCAGATCGTCCGTGAGCTGTTTCAAGCGTTGGGATTTTTCATCCAGTACGCGGATATAATTCTGTACCTTTTCGTTGTCTACCCGCTCCCTTTTCAGCAAATCCACATAGTTGATAATGGAGGTGAGGGGTGTCTTGATGTCGTGGGACACGTTGGTGATCAGATCGGCCTTCATGCGCTCATCCTTCATGCTGATCTCCACGGCCTCCTTGATGCCCTTTCCGATGCTGTTGACGGAATTGGCAAGGACTTTGTTATCGCCGTGCAGCTCCTCCGTGTCGATCTGGTGTTCCACCTGGCCTCCGGCTATGGTCTCTATGCCCTGCACAATGCCCTGCCGTTCTTTCGCATCCTTATAAAGCAGAACGCCCACAAGCACATCCACGATACAGATGAACAAAATCAGAAGTATATCGAAGTCCCCATACTTGCTGCTCTCCAGGACAATCAGATGAAACAGCAGGAACGCGCCGTAAGGCACCCATGTCCGCAGAACGATTCCTCCGTTGTCATATACCTGCCACGCAAGCTGCTTTAATTTCAGAAGCAGTCGGTAGAGGTAAGAATTATGAAACAGCTCCCTCGCCTTGATTCTCCTGACCAGACTGTAGAAGAAAAAGGTAAACACCAGATCCGCCAGGAATACGATCCCGAGGAAGACCGCTACAAACCAATCCTGATGAATTGCCTCCCGGTAATATGCAGTATCGGTGGGATCACATCCCGCAAGTTCCGCCATCACAACCAAAATCCAGACTGCAAGGAAAGCCACGCCGAAGGCGATGAGCAGGGCCGCCTCTGTGGGAATCCGATCAAAAGCAGTCAACCTGATTTGCTTGACTCCCTCCTCGTCATACTCCCTTCCCGCCGTCACTGTCTGGTAGATCAAGAGTATCAGATACAGAAGGCCGCAGACAATGGCCGCCGCCAACCACATCCAGAGATTTGGCAGATAATCCCTGCCCTGTCTAAAAGCATCCGCTGCCGGGTAGGAAGTGTCTACACTGAGCCAGATTCTAACCGACTCCGGATACGCATAGTCATAGCTTTGTAGAATTTTGCTGATTGTTTCCTCTTTAATGTCAGTGTTGGTCACATATTTCATATCCGCAGGACTGTAATAGATAAATCTCTCATCTAACGGCTCCCCCATCTTTTCCTGTGTCCCGTAATCCTGCATCTTCCTAAGCGCCATTTCCCTGTCACTGCTTCCCTCGGGCATATTGCTGTAATACTGGGTTTCCTTCCCCACCTTCTTCTCAATCAGATAGCGCACATTGGAGTTTTCCATGCTGTAATAATCAGCATAGGTAATGTATTCTTCGTAGTTATAGAAAAGGCTCTCTGCCGCGTTCTGCACACTGTGGCAAAGATCATAGTAGAGCTCCCAGTCAGATACATAGTCCTCCAGTTTCCTGCCGTCTACGGTCTTATAACGATTCACCAGAACATCGTATTCGGCGGCAGTCATATCGCCATCCTCACCATCAGAATACAGGACCTGCTCCTCAACCTCTGCGCGTGTCGTCTCCGTCTGCGCAGAATCCCCATACTCGACCACCACTTCCGCGTGATCGCCAAGGGCGCTTGCCGGCTCATATCCTTCCACAAAGCCGGAATCATCGACGCTATATGACACGCCCGCCTTGAAAGCCTTGTCTGTCGTTACATCCTTGACTGTCGTATAACTCTCCACATCCGATTTCAGATAACCGGCATCCGAGGTATTGCGGTAACCGCTGTCCGGATCGATGGTGGTAATCTGTGTCTTTCCCGCTAAAAAGTCTGCCGCTTCCGCCGCCGTCATTCTCTCAGTGGTCCACTCAAATCCGTACTTCTGCCATTTGAGCAGGTCTTCCAGCCGATAGTTGGCGGTCACATACTTTTCCGGGAGTCCGCTGCTGCGGTAATTATAGGCCGTCACATCCACAATCTTTGCGCCGTCAAAAACGCCGTCCGTCTCCAACTGACTGCTCACCACGCCGAAGCGGATGATGTCCGCTGCCGCATGGCCAAAAATCTGATTAAAGACCCTGGAATCCTCAAACGGTGTACCCGGATCGGGTGTATAATTGACATACTCAATCGTACCGCCCCAGGAATGATTGGCCGACTGAATCTCCATGGTCGTACCCACCGTCACGACAATCATGGCAAACACCATAACCGCCAAAGCGATATGCTGTACGCCGAGAAGCGCTGTCCTGAGAAAGCGTCTGTTTTTCGGACGTCTCTCCTTTTTGCGTCTCTTCTCCTTTTTTTCTTTTATCTCAGGATATTGGATATCCTGTGTGTCTTCGAGAATCTCCCTGTTCTCTTCACGTTCTGTATTTTCCATTCCCATATTCCTTCCCTCTATGTGCCCATTTTAAGCGTCCTTTTCCACCTTATAACCGATCCCCCACACAACCTTGAGATATCGGGGCTCCTTGGGATTGATCTCAATTTTTTCCCTGATATGCCTGATGTGAACCGCCACCGTGTTGTCCGCGCCGATGGCCTCCTCATTCCAGATACTCTCATAAATCTGATTAATGGAAAACACACGGCCGCAATTTCTTACAAGCAGGAGTAAAATATTGTACTCGATAGGCGTCAGCTTTACGCTCTCCCCGTCCACCGTCACCTCCTTCGTGTCGTCATTGATGCACAGCCCACCCACCTGAAAAAGGGCGTTGTTCTCCGTGTTGAGATTCCCTAACATGGTGTATCTGCGGAGATTGGATTTCACCCGCGCCACCAGTTCCTGCGGATTAAAGGGTTTTGTGATATAATCGTCCGCGCCGATATTCAATCCCAGAATCTTGTCGTTGTCCTCCGACTTGGCCGAGAGGAAAATAATGGGAACACTGGAATATTCCCGAATTTTTATGGTGGCGTGAATCCCGTCCATCTTAGGCATCATAATGTCGATGAGAAGCAGATGGATCTGCTGTTCTTTCAGGATGCGGATGGCCTCCTGTCCGTCGTAGGCCTTAAAGATCGTATATCCCTCCTGTAAGAGATAGATTTCGATCGCATCCACAATCTCTCTGTCGTCGTCACACACCAGTATATTCGCCATGGCTTTCTCCTCTCCGTAAACCGATCCGGTATCTCATCATAACTAGTTAAACATAGAATCATAAAGGAATAGATGGGAATTTCATTAAGTTTCTCTTAATTTGGATGGATTCCCAGAAATGCACCCAGATTGCCGCGCCGTCCCTTACTTGCCCGGTGGGAAAAAAGATAATCCGCATTGTGGCAGGTACACAGATCCGTTACCTGAATCCGGTCCGGTAAAATGCCCGCCTCCGTAAGCACAATCTCATTGGCCCTCCACAGATCAAGCTGATACTTCCCGCCGCCTTTTTCGCGCAAGATTTCACGCTTTTGTCCCGGCCTTTGAAATTCTGCGGCAAAGGCATCCGCCACATCCTCGCTGACCTCATAGCAGTCCTGACAGATGGAAGGGCCCACCGCCGCCACCAGATCGGCAGGATCCGTGCCGTAAACTTCCCCCATTTTCTCCACCACGCACCGCCCCATGCGGGCCACCGTACCACGCCAGCCGGAATGGGCAAGCGCAATAGCCCGTCTCTTGACATCTACAAAGTACAAAGGCACACAGTCCGCAAAAAAGGTCGCCAGATACACCCCCGGCTCATCTGTCAAAAGGCCGTCCACATCTGTGTAATCCCGCTTTCTTGTAATGCCCTTTCCGCCGTCCGCTCTACCTGCCACCCGCAGATTGGTGGTGTGGGTCTGATCAGAACAGACGATATCTTCCACACTACAATGCAGCGTGTCCGCAACGCGCCTGAAGTTTTCATCTACCGCTTCCTTCCTGTCCCCTCTGGTATAACTTAAATTCAGGGAACTGTAGATTCCCTCGCTTGCGCCGCCCATTCTGGTGGTAAACAGATGATTTACCCACTCCTGCTCTTCCAACAAAGGAAAGGTGAGATAAACCATCTCCCCCTCCCTGTTCACACGCATCTGCCTGCTGTTTTCCTGTCTGTGCCAGTTCATATTGCTCCTTTCCTAACATATGTAGTTAAACGCGTTCTTAATCCACTGTATACTTTCCCCGTCCAGAGCCACCACGTCAAATCGGATCGGCGTATCTTCCGCACAGTGATGCAGATACCGGTAATAATCCGCCACCTTGCATATTTTCCTCTGCTTGGCCGTCCCCACCGCCTCCGCCGCGCTGCCCTTGCTTTTTCCGGAACGGTATTTCACCTCGAAAAAGACAAGATAAGCCCCGTCATAGCCAACGATATCAATTTCTCCCTGCCGGTTCCTGAAATTGCGCTCCGCAATTTTCACGCCCTGAGAAAGTAAATAGGCACAGACCTGCTCTTCTCTCTGTGCCCCTGCCGCTCTCGTATTCATCCTCATGTACCCTTCGCCATCTTGGCTTTCACCTTATCCATGGAATCCACGAATATCAAGATCTCCGCCACCACCTCGTACAGCTCCGGCGGAATCATTTCCCCGATCTCCAACCGGGACAGCGTATCTGCCAGTTTATCATCCCGATGGATTGGCACATCCGCCTCCTTCGCCCTCTCAATGATGCGCTCCGCAAGCGCGCCTCTGCCGGAGGCAATGACGCGCGGCGCTTCGTCGTCCGGGTCGTATTCCAGGGCAATCGCCTGTTTTACTTTTTCCTTCTCCTGCTTTTTTTCCGCCATATTCTTACCTCTTCACCCGCACTAGGCTCTCATATCAAAGGAAGTCCTGCTGAGTACCGAAATATTCTTCTGTTGGTGCAGCAGAGTCTGCATGATGGAAGATTCCTCTTCCTCTCCGTCGTCCTCCTTCACATGCATCTGCGCCTTCAAAGAATACCCTCTGCTCTCCAATCTCTTATTTAAAGTTTCTATATTCTCCCCGATCAAATCCAAAACGCTTTCGTCCATCACCGTAAAGTTTGTGGACACCTGCTTATCCTTCATCGTCACATAGACATCAAGAGGCCCCAAATGCTCCATATCCAAATGCAGAAGCGCGCTCACCTGCCCGTCTTTTGCCGCCAGATTTTTCTTGTTTGTATAGACGTAAAGATCGCCGTGGGCATTGTTGCCAAGCATCTTTAAGGGCAGCTGCACATAGGTGTACAGATGATTCATCTGATTCATAAAATCCACGTTGCTCTGCAGATTCTGGACGCTTCTTGAAACAGGCGCATCGCCCTTTCCCGCTGTCTCAAGAGCCTGGGAAAGTCTCGCCGTCTGTTCCCTGATCCTCTCGTAGAGCTGTTCCACCTGCTTTTTGTCCGCCACATCCTTCGGTTCTATCATCCACTGTCGGCCAATCTGGTCTTTTAACAGCTGTTTAAACTCATTTCCGCCAAGGAGCCTTTGCAGGGCCTGATCCGGCGCATCCTTCCTCTGCGTTCCGGTAAGAAGATGGCGGATTAACTGCAGTACGTCCTTTGCAGGCAGTTCGCCGTTTCTGATCTGCTCCGCTGTCTGTTCGTCCACGCCAAGACCCTTCAGGGTATCTCCCAACTGCTTCCACTGGGCCTCCGACAAAACAGGTTCCCGCCCTGCAGTCTGTGCGCCCTCCCCATTCTCCTTTGTCTCAGCAGCCTCGGCCATAAGCTGCTCTGCCTGCGCCGCGCCCTCCGGCAGATCGGCCAAAAGCGCATCCGCTATCTGCGCTGCTCCACTGGCCGCGGCATTCCCGGCATTCTCAGTCCCCGCACCCTGCGCGGCCTCCTGCGCCGCCGCATCGCCCGCCAAAGCTGTGCCATCTGCACTCTGCTGTAAGGTGACGGTTCCGTCCTGTGCGCCGCCGTCGGTAAAAATATCGATAACAGCGCTGTAGAAAGCCAGCGCCCGCTCGCCCTGCCCCTCGTTCACAAGGGCTGTAAAAGTCTGCGGCAATTCCTCCATAATGGTCTCCGCACTCGAGAGAATCTGATGACTCGCATTTTGATAATGCTCAAACTGCTCGATATTCTCCAATGTCACGGGCAGTTCAAGCTTCGTCATCTGAATGATGGAGGTCGGATTCTGGCCGGGAAAATCCAGAAGCAGTCTGCTCATATTCAGGATAGAGTCCTTATCGATGGGCATACCCTCCTCCATCATTTTCGCAACCATCTCAATATTCGCACTGGTCTCCGGCAGTCCTGCCGCCGCAAGCGCACGCAAAATCGTGGCCGTGTTCGCTGTGTTTGTGTACAGAGGCGCAAGCGACATAAACGAATTGCTGTTGGACTTGACCTCAAAACTCATCATCTGGCCGAGCGCCAGACTCACGCTCTTGTCGATCTTGGCGTTGATGGCATAATCCTGCGCCAATTCAATCTGTACCGAATTGCCATTCCTGCTCACCACCGTTCCTTGTATCGTCTGGCCCGGCTTCAAATTCCGAATCTCGCTTTGCAGGCGCATAAGCCGTTCTCCCTTGTTTCCGGAGTCCGAAACTTTCACTGTGTCGCCCGCCCTTACACTCTGACTCTCTTTTTTAAATATGCTTCCCAGATTCAAGTCTATACCTCGCAAAAATGTGTGATAAAAGATTTTCTGTGAATGGGACAGGGCCCGTACTTTTCAAGCGCCTCGATGTGCGCCCTCGCGCCGTATCCCTTGTTTGAGGCAAAGCCGTACACCGGATACACCTCATCGTACTGTACCATCAGGCGGTCCCTCGTCACCTTTGCCACGATACTTGCCGCCCCAATGGAAATGCTTTTCGCGTCTCCCTTGATAATAGGAACCTGCCTCATCTCTACACCCGGTATGGTCACGGCATCGTTTAGTAAGAGATCCGGCACAACAGACAGCTTTCCAATAGCCTCACGCATAGCCTCATAGGTCGCCTGCAGGATATTGATCTCATCAATGCGGGCCGGCGTACTGTAACCAAGTCCCACTGCCACCGCTTTCTCCATGATCACCTCATAAAGTTCCTCTCTCTTTTTTTCGGAGAGTTTCTTGGAATCATTGATATATAAAATGTCACAATCTTTCGGCAAAATCACCGCTCCCGCCACCACCGGACCTGCAAGCGGGCCTCTTCCCACCTCGTCAATGCCGCAGATATGCGTATAGGCGGCATATTCTCTCTCATACCGCTGTAAATCTAACGTCCGCTTTACCTCTTTTTCATAGGCCGCAATACGCTTTTTCGCCTTGGTAATTTCCGCCTGCACACCCGCTCTCTCGTCGTCTGCATACTCCGAAAACAAAGCAGGCAGCTCTTCGATAGCTGCCGCCTGTAATTTTTCTCTTATGGTTCCAATCTTTTCTGCCATTTATCCTTCTCCCGCCCATTAGCGATGTTTAATAAATCCAATCTTTTCGAGCGGCCATATCCGAAGCCATGCTCTCCCAATTATGTTTTCTCTCCTGATGTTTGCTACGGAAGGATCCCTGCTGTCGGTACTGTTGTTTCTGTTATCTCCCAGAACAAAATATTCGTCTTTCCCCAACGTGATCGGCTCGTATGCCCTGCCCGGATTCTCTATGACTTCCTTGCCGTAAAAGTCATCAATCACCTCTCCCTCCACATAGATCTTTCCTTCCTCGTCAATCTGTACCGTCTCTCCCGGCAGACCTATGACTCTCTTGATATAAAAGGTGTCCTTCTCCCCCAAAAAGCGGAATACAATAATGTCATACCGCTCCGGATCATGGAAGCGGTAGCTGATTTTGTCTACAATCAAATTATCCGCTTCACTGAGCATCGGCTCCATAGAGCTTCCCTGCACCTGCGTCCTTTGTCCCACAAAATGGATCACCAGATAAACAAGGCACAAAACGCCAAGCAGATACAGACTCGTGTTCAAAATCTCCCGCAATACTCTCTTCACTCCTGCTCTTCCTCCTGCTGTTGGTCACACATTTCCAATGTAATTCTTCCTATTCTGCCGTTTCTGAAATCATCCACCAAAAGGGCCGCCGCTTTTTCATAGTCCGGCTCCTGTCCTTTTTTATAACATTTGCGGTTTTCACAGATTAAATCAAGCGCCTGAACGGGCGTAAGCTCTGTCTCACCGTCAATCTGGTATCTGGCAAACAAATGTTCTCCGTAATATGCCATCAGATAGGCCAAAAGCTCCGACGCAAGCTCCGTCATCTGTAAAATCTCGTCGTTCATGGACCCGATCATGGCAAGCTTTTTGCCCACTTCTTCACTTTCAAACTTAGGCCACAAAATACCCGGCGTGTCCAAAAGCTCCAATTCTTTGTTCAGCCTGATCCACTGTTTCCCCTTGGTTACACCCGGCTTATTTCCCGTCTTCGTACATGCTTTTCCCGCAAAGGAATTGATAAAAGTGGATTTTCCCACATTGGGAATGCCCACGACGATCGCCCTGACAGGCCTGTTTTTGATTCCACGCTTTCTGTCTCGCTCAATTTTTTCCCTGCACGCCTCCTGTACTTTTGGCTGAATGGCACGCATCCCTTGTCCGGTCTTGGCGTTAATCTCAAGAACATGAAAGCCACGCTCCTTAAAATATGACATCCAACGCTTATTTGCCTCCGGGTCTGCCAAATCTGATTTATTCAGAAGAATCAGCCGGGCCTTGTTCTTTCCCAATTCATCTATGTCCGGATTTTTACTGGAAAGGGGAACTCTGGCATCCACCAACTCAATCACCAGATCAATGAGACTGATGTTCTCCTGCATCATGCGCTTCGCCTTCGTCATATGCCCCGGATACCACTGATAATTCATGTTCTGTCCCCTCTATTCAATCATGCCCATGGAATCTTCCTGAGCCGCCATATGAAACCATGCTTTACCGACAATATCATCTTTCTTCACCGCGCCGATATTGCCTGACCGGCTGTCTTCACTGCTGTTTCTGTTATCTCCCAAAACAAAAAACTCGTCTCCGCCCAGAAGGAGTTCATTCTGCGCAATACCGGGGTCTGCAATCTTGTCGAAAAGCTCGTTCTCCTCCAAAAGCACCCCGTCTATATAAACGCTGCCATCCCGAATTTGCACTGTCTCACCGGGCAGTCCTACCACCCGCTTCACGTAAAAATGCGTATTCTGGTTCCCGTTTGGCAGAAAAACAACGACATCCCCGCGCCTGGGCGTAGATATCCTGTAAAGAATACGGTTCATCAATATTTCCTGCCCATTGTGCAGCGCAGGTTCCATGGAGTCACCGATCACACTGGTCCGCATTCCCACCGAAAACACAAGAACAAACGCCAGAAAAACGGCGACGGCACCGCCCACCAACAATTCCATGATATCCTTTAGCAGCCTTGGGTTCAGCCTTTTTTTCTTTTGATAAAAAGTAAGTCCCTTTCTCCTAGCCACAGTCTCTTCCTCTTGCCGTAGACTCAAAAAACAGATACCTCCATATTTCGAGGTATCTGCCTTATGTTTTCCGCTTATCTCACTAACTCTTTTACCTTGGCTTTCTTGCCGACGCGGTTTCTCAGGTAATTCAGTTTCGCACGTCTCACCTTACCACGTCTTACAACCTCGACTTTCTCCACATTAGGAGAGTGCATGGGCCATGTCTTTTCTACGCCTACGCCGTTTGACATCTTACGCACGGTAAAGGTCGTTCTGTTGCCGCCGCCCTGAATCTTTAAAACAGTGCCTTCAAACACCTGGATTCTCTCGCGGTTACCCTCTTTGATCTTACCGTACACCTTAACGGTATCGCCTACGTTAAAATCGTCAACATTTTCCTTTAACTGTTCCGCTTCAATTTCTCTAATAATATCGTTCATATTCTCCTCCTGATATGCTCCGGATGTTCTTAATACGTCTGTAGCAGAGGACCACCCTTCATCACAACATTAATAACTTACCATATTGTGTTGGTAAATGCAAGAGGTTTTTATAATATAATCTTACTGCGCGATAAAGGCAACTACGCCGTTTTCTTTCTGCTATATATCCTACATCATCAACAATCCGCTATTATTCATTTCTTCATGAATAAACTCTGCCCATTCCTCAACTGTATCATGCTCAACATAATCTTTATCACGCCGCAATGCTTCAGATAAATAAGAATCGCGAACAGCACGATACGCCTCTACTTCATTCATATGATACTGTCTTATCAATACATCTTTTACAAATTCCTTGAACTCTCTTATTTCTGCATTTGTCATACTGCTCACCTTCTTTCCATCATTTTCATATATTTTTCTTTGTTTTTTATTATATCACATGACAATAATGTTATGCAAGAATAAGCCTTTTGCGTATGAAATGAATATTGCAACGGATATGGTTTCCCATTATCTTTTAAAAAATTATGAAAATCGATATCTCTTGGAGATTTAACACCTTTATTAACCAAATATGCTATATTTGCTATACTCCCGTCGGCAATTTCTCCGTAGCAAATATCATATCTGCCATCTTGATTATGTTCTTTTATATCATATGCATCCAATATTTCTTTTGTCAACCGATTATTTAAAACGAAATATCCCCATCTTTCGCTATGTCTTACATATTGCGCTACTGTTAAATCTAAATCTTTTCTTAATGCAAAATTCATATTTACTATGTACGGCTCTTCAAGTTTTCTATATTTCCTGTTATACTTATCAGTCGCTCTCAATGCCGAAATTACCGCATGATCATAATTAGGTGTTGCATAAAATCCGGCCCCAAAATCAAGATACGGTTTACTATATTTCAAATCTATGCCATTTGTTATAATATTAATTGCAGAACTACAATTTGTACCATGATAAAGTTTCACACTTATGCTCCTTTTTTAGCTAAATCATAACACAATTTACTATTCTATTAAAGAAATTTTATAGATTTATATGCAAAAAAAGCCACTGCCGTAGTCATATCACACGGCAGTGGCTTCCCCACACTTATATACAAATTACAAAGTTTTCTACTTTAATAACATTACGGAACGCTTACTGCGCGATAAACGCAACGACACCGTTCCCTTTCATATTCAGGGTTACATGGTCTGCTCTTACTTCCGCTACCTCTACGTCAACCCATGTGCCTGCATTGTACTGCAGGGCAATGATGCTCTCTTCCCCTGTGATGCCGGGTGTATAGAAGTTGATCGTCGCCTCCACTGCGGGATAACTCACTTCAACCACATTCAAAACCGTTCCCTCCTGCTCGATGCGGACGGAATCCACATAAGCGCGGTTGGTCACCTTGCTGATAGACGCAGACATATTGGTCACCTGTCCGTCTACAACAAGATTACCGCCCTGTCCTACGGTCATCGCATTCTCAATGCCGGGAGTGCTCACAACTGCATTATTGTAAAACTCGCCTGCGGACATATTTTTCTCTGCTGCTCTGTACATATCGCCTACATCGGCAAAACCTTCATCCATCGCTGCGCCCACCAGACGGACTGCCTCTGCGCTCGCCTGCTCCTGTATCAGGCGCTCTTTCGTAGCTTCTGCTTCCGCTCTTGCCTCTGCCTCACGCTCTGCGGCGGATTTGGAGTCGGAACTACTGGAACCAGAATCGGAACTGGAGCCGCCATAGGAATCTGTAAGCACCCACTTTCCTCCTTTATACACATACATCTTAGATTCATTCGAACTCCACCAAAAATCACCCTCCGTCATGCCGCTAGTAGGTGCGTCCGCTTGATTAAACTGCTGTGGTCCATTTGATTCCGTCTGTTGTCCTCCGTTACCACCTGTTTCTTCTTCATCCGCCGCAAACACCGACATCGCCGATACCATCAAGCCCACCGCCAACATAAACGCCAACCATTTTCTTACTGTTCTCATGATCCTTCTCCTCCTTAACAGGGATTTTCACACCGCTTGTCCTACTGCCCTTATCCCCTATCATTTTTTCATTTCTGGTACTTCTGAAGCCGCTTCATGATTCTTATTATACAGTAGACATAACGCTTTTGCAAACGTTTTTTAGATTATTTGTAAACTACAATATGTTGTATACCCCCCCCCGGAAATTTTTCAACATCTTGTGGTTTTCCCATTTTCTGGAGTTTTGAGAGCCCTTTTTTTGCTCACAAAAGCAGAAAAAAAGTGCAAAATCCGAATCAATGTTTTCGGAATCTGCACCTTCTGCTCTCCTATCAAAAGTTGCCTTTCATAAAAATAGCATACCAAACATTCGTAGGTAATAACATCCCCTAAAACTGCCTCTCCCTATACTTTTCATACAAATCAGGCCGTCTTTCTTTCGTCCGCAAAAGCGCCTGTTCCCTCCGCCATGCGTCCACCTTCGCGTGATCCCCCGAAAGCAAGATCTCCGGCACTCTCTTCTCATGCCAGATCTCCGGTCTGGAATACTGCGGATACTCCAAAAGACCGTCCTCAAAGGACTCCGTCTGTGATGACTCCCCATTGTGGAGAACGCCGGGCACCAGTCTTGCGATGGCATCAGCCATCACCATAGCGGGAAGTTCGCCCCCCGTCAGCACATAATCGCCGATGGAAACCTCATCCGTCACGATTTCTTCAAGCACCCTCTCATCAATTCCCTCATAATGCCCGCAGAGAAAAATCAAATCGCTCTCCCCTGCCATTTCCTGCGCCATCTCCTGACAGAAAGTCTTTCCCTGCGGCGTGAGATAAATAACGCGGCTAGCCCTTTCCCTGCCAACGCGGTCAACAATCGACTGATAGGCATCAAATACCGGTTGGGCCTGCATCAGCATTCCCGCACCGCCTCCATAGGGATAGTCGTCCACCTTACCATGTTTGTCAAGCGTGTAGTCCCTGATATTAACCGCCTCTATAAAAATATGTCCGTTTTTCACTGCCCTTCCGAGAATGCTGGTATTCAGTCCCTGCATCACCATTTCGGGAAAGAGCGTCAAAATATGAAAATGTAACATTATAACAACCCGTCCATAATATGCACCGTAATTTTCTTCTCTTCCATGTCAACCGTTTTCACACAGTCCTTGATCGCCGGAAGCAGCGCCTCCGTGCCGTCTGGCCTGCCCACCACATAAACATCATTTGCGCCAGTAGCCAGAACATCTTTCAGTGTACCGAGCGTTTCTCCCTCGTCCGTGACCACCAATGAGCCGATCAAATCGGCCACAAAATACTCGTCCTTTTTTAACTTAACCGCCTTGTCCCGCGTGACCAGAAGCTTTCCCTTCTTATATTTTTCCACGTCATTGATGGAATCATATCCCTTGAATTTCAAAATCACAAACTGTTTAAAAAATTTGACACCCTCAATCTCCATGGAAATGCGCTCCCTCCCGGTATCTAGCGTCACTTCCTTCAATTTTTTAAAGCGGTTCGCGTCGTCCGTGGTGGGAAACACCTTGACTTCTCCCCGGATTCCGTGGGTCTGGGTGATCACACCCACCTGTAACTCGTCATTCTTACTGTTGTCTGCCATTCCCATTCACAACTCCCTGATTTATCTTCTCCGCCTTCTGACTCGATTCGTATAAGCAGACCCCACAGATTCCTCTGTGGGGCCAGATTTGTCAGATGATCTCTACATCCACTCTCTTATTGTCCTTAGATGACGCGGCTTTGACAACAGAGCGGATCGCTTTCGCGATACGTCCCTGTTTCCCAATAACCTTTCCCATATCGGAGGGAGCCACATGAAGTTCCACGGTGATATTCTTACCGTCTTCCTTCTGTGTCACCACCACTTCGTCCGGGTTCTCAACAAGAGCTTTTGCGATCACTTCAACCAATTCTTTCATAGTCCACCTCCAAAAGCGATCTGGAACTCTCTTACTTTGTCACGCCAACTGTCTTGAAGATACGGCTTACAATCTCTGTGGGCTGTGCACCGTTTGCGAGCCATTTCTTCGCTTCCTCCTCGTTTACCTTGTAAGTGCTGGGGTCAGTATTGGGATCGTATGTGCCGATCTCCGCAATACATCTGCCGTCTCTGGGGGATCTGGAATCTGCCACTACAATCCTGTAAAAAGGATGCTTCTTCTGTCCCATTCTTCTTAATCTGATCTTAACTGCCATTTTTCTTTGCCTCCATTGTAAAATAATTTATTTTTGAAACCCTAAAATGGGAATTTCATACCACCCATGCCGCCGAACAGGCCGCGTCCCTTCTTACCGCCCATCATGCCGGGAAACTGTTTCATCATTTTCTGCGATTGTTCAAACTGTTTCATAAATCGGTTCACAACCGCAATGTCCACTCCGGCTCCTTTTGCAATTCGGCCTTTTCTACTGGGATTTAAAAGCTTGGGATTCTGCCGTTCCTCCGGTGTCATACTTAAAACAATCGCCTCCATGCGGGCCAACTGTTTTTCATCCACCGCAGATTCAATGTCTGCCATCTGTTTTCCCATACCGGGCATCATGCTTAAGATTCCGGAAAGGCCGCCCATGTTCCGCATTTGCTTCATGCTTTCAAGATAATCCTCGAAATCGAACTTGCCCTTCTTCATGCGGGCAGCCATCTCTTTTTCTTTTTCTTCGTCTATGTCAAGATTCTGTTGCGCTTTCTCAATCAGCGTGAGCACATCACCCATGCCCAAAATCCGGTTCGCCATGCGGTCCGGATAAAACTGCTCCAAATCGGAAAGCTTCTCTCCCATACCGATATAGAGAATCGGCTTTCCCGTCACTGCCTTGATGGAAAGCGCCGCGCCGCCTCTGGAGTCACCGTCCATCTTGGACAATACCACGCCGTCTATCCCGACCTTCTCGTCAAATTCTTTTGCCACATTCACGGCATCCTGACCTGTCATGGCATCCACCACCAAAAGCGTCTGGTGTACCTCCATGCCGTTTTTAATCCCAATCAGCTCCGCCATCATCTCTTCATCTATGTGGAGCCGGCCTGCCGTATCCAGAATCACTACGTTGTGGCCGTTCTTCCTCGCATGCTCCAAAGCTGCCGCCGCAATGTCCGCCGGTCTGTGATTCTCCCCCATGGAAAACACATCGACCTGTTGCTTCTCTCCATTGATCTGTAACTGTTTAATCGCCGCCGGACGATAAACGTCACAGGCCACAAGCAGCGGTTTCTTTCCTTTCAGCTTAAGCTTCCCGGCGATCTTTGCCGTGGTGGTGGTCTTACCTGCACCCTGTAAGCCGCACATCATAATGACTGTGACTGCCTTGCCCGGCTGCATCTCAATCTCGGTTGTTTCGGAGCCCATCAGCGAGACCATCTCTTCGTTGACAATCTTAATGACCATCTGCCCGGGATTTAAGCCGTTCATCACATCGGCTCCGACGGCGCGCTCTTCCACAGCCTTTACAAACTGCTTCACCACCTTGAAGTTCACGTCTGCCTCCAAAAGAGCCATCTTGACCTCTTTCAGGGCAGTCCTGACATCCTCCTCCGTGAGGCGTCCCTTGCTCCTCAAATTTTTAAACACATTCTGCAGTTTATCCGTCAGACTCTCAAACGCCATCTGTCTTACGCCTTTCTCCACTGTACCGGAATGCCGGTACAATGAGCTATAGCTCCTGCATGATCTGATCAGACAAATCTCTGATCTGCGATCCGTAAAGTTTCTGGTCCTTCAGCTCTCCGCTCTCAAACCTGACGGAAAGCGCATTGATCTGCGAAATCTTTTCTTTGATACTCGCAAACCTGGCAACCAACTTAAGTTTCTCCTCATATCCCAAAAGCGTCTTATCGCATCGCTTCACAATATCGTGAACCGCCTGCCTGCTTATGCCCTCCGCCTCTGCGATCTCTCCGAGGGAAAGATTCTCATACACGACGCTCTCGTAGATTTCCTGTTGGTGCCCGGTCAGCAGATCTCCATAAAAATCATACAATAAACCCTGTTCTACGATCTTTTCCATGTTTTTCCCCTGCCAACTGTTTTCTCGGTAACAACAGCCGACTGTTGCATTGTACAATACTGGAAAGATCGTGTCAAGTGTTTTTTCTTGACAGCCCCGCATTCACCGAAAGTGCCGTCAAAATCCCGTACACACAGATTGAGAACTCCCTCCACGTAAAATAAGAATTATCGCTAGAATGATGCATGGTCAGGTAATACCACAAAAACGGATAGAGCGCCACCAACAGGATCCACGCGGTGACAGGAAAAACTTGTATTCCATTCCTGCGGAAGTTTATGATCACACACACCAGAAGCAATAACGCCAGACAAATCAAGACAGCCCAACTTGATTTCATATTGCAGGCATCAAAATTCAGCCACAAGGTAGTCGCAAAGGAACGCCCCTTTTCATAATGACCGCTTCTGAATTTCACCTGATTTACCGCATCCATAATCACATTTTCATCCGTGAGAACGGATGCTGCAACCCACTTGGCTCCCCACATGCCCACATAGCCGATCCCCCAGGAAATCGTGTGAAATATAATATCTTTTATGCTTTTTTTCCAGTTTTCCCTGCACTCCTGGTCTATCGCCAGATAGGTAATCAGCGGAATGCCAAGTGTCACAAACGGATAGGTCAGCAGATCAAAAAAAGCGGTCAAAATACCCGTTAGCAAAAACAGATAATTGCGCCTCGTATCATTCAAATGCGCCCGCAATCCGACCAAGGCCATGGAAGCCAACAGCATCAGATAAAAGCAGGGAGAAAACTGCATGGAACTAAAAAGACTGAGCGGCGTCAGGAATAAATACATCCCAAAAAAGGGGATAACCAGTGCCTTCTCTCCTGTCGAAAACAGCAGATACAGAAACGCAAAAACCAAAGCAAGCTGTATCGCCATGTTAATCTGCCTGATCTCACCGTAGTTAAAAAAGCAAAGAAGCGGCCGCCACAAGATCTGATACCCATGCCAGTACCTTCCATAAGTCTCCACACTATAGTCTTTGTTTTCCAAAGCGATCATTTCATAGAAGGATTCCATGGGATTGATTCCGCCCACCTGCACCCTTGTATCCAGCAGAATGTCCCTGATTCCATCGTCCGTTTCCGTATAGGCCGTGTTCAGCATCAACCCGTCCGTATAGCCGTCAAGCTGCGTCATCTTCACCGTTGGCCACATGAATGAGCCGAGTCCCTCTCTATGCATCAAAATGGCGGATTCCCAAGCATTGTCTTTCATCCTGTTCTGTGGAACAAGATAGGTCGCTGCAAGAGCCATCACTCCCACAACCGCGCCGATTGCAACAATCAAAATTTCCTTCAAAAATAACTTTGCGGTTTCTTTCATATCGTTCTCTCCTCACGATTCAGCTTGTATCTTTGCCAAATTTTATATATTTTTTCGTAATAATTAATATATTATACTTTATATTTTGGCAGTGCGCAAGAATTCAGCGTTTACGGCGCTTTTCCACTGCTCCGGCCCCCGCTTCTCTCCTTGACAAATTTTTCCTTTGTTATAGAATAAATAGATCAGGAGGATAACGCTATGTTTCAATTTTTGATTTGTTTTATCGCCGGGATCGGTGCCGGCCTAGGAACCGGCTTCGCCGGCATGAGCGCAGCCGCCGTCATCAGTCCCATGTTGATCACTTTCCTGGGGCTTCCGGCATATGAAGCTGTGGGGATTGCCCTTGCAAGCGATGTCCTTGCAAGCGCCGTCAGTGCATACACCTACGGAAAAAACAAAAATCTTGATATCAAAAACGGTATTGTCATGATGGTCACTGTCCTGCTGTTTACACTGGTCGGAAGTTTTATCGCCAGTCTGGTTCCCAACACCACCATGGGCAGTTTTTCCGTATTTATGACATTGCTTCTTGGCATCAAGTTTATCGTAAAACCGGTTATGACTACCAAAGAAACCATGGCAGCGGTGAGCGTCAAAAAGCGCATTGTTCAGTCCATTCTGAGTGGCGCCGTTGTCGGTTTCATCTGCGGCTTTATCGGCGCAGGCGGTGGAATGATGATGCTCCTGCTTTTGACCAGTCTTTTAGGATATGAACTGAAAACAGCTGTCGGAACAAGTGTATTTATCATGACCTTTACAGCATTTACCGGAGCTGTCAGCCATTTTGCCATCGGCGGAATGCCGGATCTTCTGTGTCTGGTTTTCTGTGTTGCGTCCACTCTGCTTTGGGCCAGAATCGCCGCAAAATTCGCCAACAAGGCATCTGCCGCCACCCTAAACCGCGCCACCGGCGTTGTACTTGCCGTTCTGGGCATATCCATTCTCGCAGTAAATTATCTGAAATAAAACGAGAAACAAGTGAAAAAACCCACAAAACAAGCTATGCAATCCGGCAAAAAAATGGTATAATGTACGCGATAGCAATGAGCAGTGCGTGGACAGAGGATAAGCGAAGAGGGGAGCTTGCTCACCGATACGTTTATCCGAATGGACACATAGGGCGAATGCCCGCTAACGAGGGAAACCGTAGGTTTTTCGAGTGCGCACTGCGGTTTCTTATGATAATAATTTACAGGGGGATACTTGTTATGAAGCTTTCAGATTTTATGGATATCACTCAATTGCAGAAAATTCAAGACGCATTTTCGGAGGCCACAGGACTTGCCGCCGTCGCCATTGACACCGAGGGCAATTATATTACCAGAGGAAGTGGGTTTACCGATTTCTGTATGAAACACACCCGCGGCTGTGCAGAAGGCGCTAAGCGCTGCCAAAAATGTGATGCCGAGGGACATGGTGTCTATGAGTGCCACGCAGGACTTATGGATTTTTCCATCGACATTACTCTGAATGGAGAAAAACTAGGCGCCGTCATCGGCGGACAAGTTCTCCCCCAAGAGCCGAACGAGGAAAAGTTTACGCAAATCGCCGAAGAGCTTGGCATCGATCCTGCTTCCTATGTCCGCGCTGTCCACAAAGTGCCTGTACGCTCTGAAAAGGCCATCCGATCCGCCGCGGATCTTTTAAACGATGTGATCAACCGCATGGTTTTACAGGAATATATGAACGCGACCGAATATAAAAAAATCCATGTCTGGGAGGACGAGATCGTAAACGCCAACGATGCCGTATCCAGAATCAAGGAAAACACCAAAGCGTTGGAAGCGCTTGCCTCCAAGCAGACAATCATGGCTTTAAACGCTTCCATCGAAACTGCCCGCGTCGGCGCGGCAGGCGCTGGTTTTGGCGTGATTGCAAAGCAGATGGGCGTATTCTCCAAACAGTCCACGGAGATTTACAAAAAGATCACCGAGGATGCCAACAATATCTCTGAGGCCATCGGGAAGATGAACGAAAGTTGATTCTGAGTTTCTACATAAAATACAAAAGCTGCCTACCGCCAAATGCGGAGACAGCTTTTTCTTTTCAGACGACGATTTCCAGATATCCAACCATCTTGGTCATGTCAAACTCCTTTAGCACGCCCAGATTGGGATCGTAAAACTTTCCGTCGTATTCTACCAGATAGTGGCTGTATCTGCCCATGCGCTCCATAATAATGGCGCATTTCGGAAGATCCACGCTTTTGCCAAGCGTATATACAATCTTATCCGCATGACGGATTCCCAGATACTCTAAGGTGGCGATCATCTTGCTCATATTCGCCTGCCATTCCCGGCATTTCATAATATCGCAGGCCTCATCCAACGTCGTTCCTGCAATCATAGCGATACAGGACTGTCCGCACAGGCCGTCCCAGGGCTGCGTCACCAATTCCACACCATCAATTTTGCGGATGGGATTCTCCACACTGTAATGACTGTCGCCGCTCATACTCATCACGTTGCCTACAATCTCAATAGAGATCAGATATTTTTTCCCAAGCTCCACCTTCGTGAGAACTTCATTGCTGACCGGAATATCATAGTACCCCTGCCCCTTGGGAAGAAGGTCGCAGATGAAACACACATCGTCAAAACAGACCCTCACCGGCGCGTCACCCACCTTCTCGCATACCTCCCACACATTGAAGGGAACGGCAATGGTATTCTCATTCTCCCGAAACTCCACAGTGCCTTCAAATTCATACTTCATGCTGTAACCCTGCCTTTCTATTTGTATTCTATCGCTTTAAAGTCTGCGTCTACTCAAAACTGATATTTAAATCCACATCTCCCTTTATGCCTGCAATCTCCCCTTTGTTGGTATACTGCCAGATTTTAAAATCATAGGGAAAATAATAGGATTCGTCATAGTAGGCAAACCATTTATCATATTCCTCAAGCTCCTCTATATTCAAAAGAAGCGTAAAGGTTTTTAAGTTACCGTAAATCATAGGCGTATATCCTGCCTCTTTGATCTTCTCACAAAAAGCAATGCAGTATTTCGTGCGCTCCTCACTGGTCAGATCGTTCCCTCTGGCCTTCGTACTGGTCACTGCCTCCACATCCAGAACCACCGGATATTTCACCTTGTAAGGAGCGATAGATTCAATCACATACTCTGCCTCTTCCTCCGCCTCTTCCTCACTCAGAGCCTGCGTAAAGAAGTAAATGCCCACATCTATGTCGTTTGCAAGCGCTCCTTTGATATTGTCCTCAAAGGTTTCATCCTCGATAATGTCCCCTTCGGTATACCCCCGTATGCCCAAACGGATAAAGGCGTATTCCACCTCGTCGGAAGCTACCTTTTTCCAGTCGATTTCATCCTGATATTTGGAGACATCGATCCCTTTATGGGAAATCCGCTCCCCGTTCTCGTAATAATGCATCACGCCATCCCCATCCGCCATAAAGGCTTCCGGATCATATGTATTCTTGGCCAACTCCTCCAGAATCGGAAAAAAGTAATACTGCCCGGCATCCGCCACCACAATCTCATTCGGGAAGAAATTCCGAAGCATCTGCGTTGTTCCCTCGCCGGAAGTCATTTGCTCCTTCAACTGGCCAAGAAAAGCTTCGACCGTTTCCTCTTCCGTCTTCTCCTTTACTTCCTCCACCGCACTGTCAATCAGCGCGTCCACCTCCGCCTGGCTGTACGTCGCTTCCTCGTCCAACCTGATCGCTTCCAATTCATTCATAACCGCCGTATTTCTCTGTTGGACTGCCCGGTATTGGAATACCATCACCAGACAGATCGTAACCGCCGTCAGCGTAACAATACAGAGAAGAATGGAGCCCGCAAGTAAACTGTTCTCACTTCTCCTTCGTTTCTTTTTGCTGCGCTTTCCCTGCAAATGATTCTCCTGCATAAACTCTCCTTTTTTATGCGTCCGCTACACGCGCTCACTAAAGTAGCTTTTGTACCCCTCTCCGAACACCTCTGTCGCACTGGTAATAATCATAAAGGATTCGGAATCTTCCTCTTTCACAATCTCTTCCACTCTGGGAGAGACAGGCTTTTTCACCACGCAGAGGATCACCTTCTTGTTATCTCCACTATATGCACCCTGCCCGTTTATATATGTCACGCCGATCCCCGCGTCCGACAACAGCCTCTCCGCAATCCGTTCCGCCTTCCCACTGATAATATACAGCATTTTTGCCTCATCCCTGCCATAAAGCACAATATCCATCACAAAGGATGTGCAGATCACCGAGATTGCCGCATACAGCGCCGCTTCAAGATCTCGGAACACAATGCCGGAAAGTGTGACAATACATGCGTCTGCGATAAAAAATATTTTTCCCGTTTTTAGATGGGGAAAGCGAAGCCTTAGCGTTTTTACAATAATATCCATACCGCCTGTGGTCGCGCCCGCGCGCAAAATCACACCGATGGAGACGGCCGTCAATGTGCCGCCCACAAGCGCCGCAAGCAGGATATCATCCGTGGCCGGTTCATAGAGTGAAAGCACATTGGTAAAAACAGATATCAACGCCGTAGCATAAATCGTAGATATCGTCAATCCTATTCCAAATTTCCACACGGCAAACAGCAAAATCGGCACATTGAGAAGCATGATCAGCGTTCCCGTGCTTACCGGCAAAATTCTGCTCAGTATAATGGAAATTCCCGTCACGCCGCCCGGCGCCATGTTATTGGGATCCGTAAAAAGACTGACACCCACGGCATAGACGAACGCCGCTGCTGTTATAATACCATATTTTTTCATGAATATGAGCCCCACCTTTTTCCTGATTTACAGTTATCATATCCATATTTGCAAGTTCTACACGCTCGCCCTCACCAGTTTCGGTTGGTAACCGTGATCCTTAAGCGCCTGCATAATCTGGTTTTTATGCTCCGTCCCGTACGCTTCCAGTGTGATCCGAAGCTCCACGGCCGCGTTCCGGTTGATGGACACAAACTGGTTGTGCTCCAGTTTGATCACGTTGCCGTCCTCCTTCGCAATCACGTCGGCTACCCGTGAGAGCTCTCCCGGCTTATCCGGCAAGAGTACGGAAACCGAGAAGATCCGGTCACGCAGCACCAGGCCCTGCTGTACCACGGAGGACATGGTAATCACATCCATATTGCCGCCGCTTAAGATGGAGACAATTTTCTTATTTTTTACATTCAGATGCTTTAATGCCGCCACCGTGAGAAGGCCGGAGTTTTCCACGATCATCTTGTGGTTTTCCACCATGTCGAGGAAAGCCACCACAAGCTCCTCATCCTCCACCGTGATAATATCGTCCAAATTTTTGCTGACATAGGGGAAAATCTTCTCCCCCGGCGTCTTCACTGCCGTGCCGTCCGCGATGGTATTGACATGATCCATGGTCACAACCTTGCCCGCTTTGACAGAAGCCTGCATACAGGCCGCACCCGCCGGCTCCACCCCAATGACTTTAATCTTGGGATTTAAAAGTTTCGCCAATGTGGACACACCGGTGGCCAGTCCGCCGCCGCCGATAGGAACCAGAATGTAATCCACAAGGGGAAGTTCTTTTATAATTTCCATCGCTATGGTTCCCTGTCCGGTAGCCACCGCCAAATCGTCAAAGGGATGTACAAAGGTATACCCGTTTTTTGCTGCCAATTCCTCGGCATGAGCACAGGCCTCGTCGTATACATCGCCGTGGAGAATGACCTCCGCGCCGTAGCCTTTGGTGCGGTTTACTTTGATTAAGGGAGTCGTTGTCGGCATCACAATCACAGCCTTCACACCGTAGCACTTCGCCGCATAGGCCACGCCCTGCGCATGGTTTCCGGCAGAGGCCGTAATCAGTCCCTTAGTCCGCTCCTCCGGGCTCAACGTGCTGATTTTATAATATGCGCCCCTGAGCTTATAAGCCCCCGTGAGCTGCATATTCTCCGGCTTTAAATAAACTTTGTTTCCCGTCTGCGCACTGAAATAATCACTGTACACCAACTTTGTCTCTGAAGCGACTTCCTTCACAACATTATAGGCTTCCTCAAACCGATCCAATGAAAGTTCTTTCATGTTTACTCCCCCTCTTTTTCTTCCTGTGCCACATCAAACAACGCGTCAACGAACTGATCCGCGTCAAACTTCTGCAAATCTTCTATGCTCTCGCCCACACCGATATATTTGACCGGAATCTGCAGCTCCGACTGGATCGCCACCGCGATGCCACCCTTTGCTGTCCCGTCCATCTTTGTCAGGATAATTCCCGTCAGATCCGCCACTTCACCAAACTCTTTCGCCTGCTGCAAAGCATTCTGCCCGGTGGTGCCGTCCAACACGACCAGATTTTCCCTGTGCGCATCCGGAAATTCCCTGTCAATGATGCGGTTGATCTTTTTCAGCTCCTCCATCAAATTTTTCTTATTGTGAAGCCTTCCCGCCGTATCACATAAAAGCACATCCACATTCCGCGCTTTGGCCGCATTCACGGCATCATAGATCACACTGGCCGGGTCTGAGCCTTCGTTTCCGCCAATCATATCTACACCCGCCCGGTCAGCCCACTGCGCAAGCTGTTCTCCTGCCGCCGCGCGAAATGTATCCGCCGCTGCAATCAACACTTTTCTTCCCTGACTCTTCAACTGTCCGGCTAGCTTTCCCACCGTTGTGGTCTTCCCCACGCCGTTGACACCGATCACCAAAACCACCGACTGTTTTTCCTCAAACTCATAGGCCGTCTCACCGACCTGCATCTGCTCCTTAATATTCCGAATCAGAAATTCCTTGCAGTCGGCAGGCTCTTTGATATGGTTTTCCTTCACCTGATCCCGCAGTTTATCAAGAATCTCCCCGGTGGCTTTCACCCCGATATCGCCCATAATCAGTATCTCTTCTAGCTCCTCGTAGAAGTCGTCGTCGATATTGGAAAAACCGCCAAACACCGAGTCTATCCCGTGCACGATATTATTTCTGGTCTTGGTGAGGCCATCTTTCAGCCTGCTAAAGAAGCCTTTCTTTTCTTCGCTCATATCATCCTCTCCCCACTTCGGAGAATGCCCCTTGCGGCTAATCCTCCAATTCCTTGTCTATCAGGTTGACGCTCACCAATGTGGAGACACCTTTCTCCTGCATGGTGATACCATAGAGCCGGTCCGCCTTCTCCATTGTGCCGCGCCTATGTGTAATCACAATAAACTGGGTGCTCTTTGTCAGCTTATGCAGATACTTTGCGAACCGGGTCACATTGTTCTCGTCCAGAGCCGCCTCGATCTCATCCAGGAGACAAAATGGCGAAGGTTTCAGATTCTGGATCGCAAAAAGCAGGCAGATCGCCGTCAGAGACTTCTCGCCGCCGGACATCTGCATCATATTTACCAGTTTCTTCCCGGGCGGTTGGGCAATTACCAGAATACCCGCCTCCAGTACATCCTCCCCGTCTATCAATTCAAGAGAACCTTTTCCGCCTCCGAACAGTTCTTTAAATACCTTGTCAAATTCCCGGTTAATCTGGGCAAATTTTTCATTGAACTGTTTGCGCATGGAAGTGTCCAATTCCTCTATGATATTCAGCAGGGTTTTTTCCGCCTCCACCAGATCGTCATGCTGGGTCTTCAAGAACGTATACCGTTCCATCAGATTGCGGTAATCCTCGATGGCGTTCACATTGACATCGCCCAGTTTCCTGATCTCGTCCTTCAGTCCGCTGATATCCCGCTTCATTGCAGGCAGATCGTTCATCTCCTCGTTTTTGAGCCCTTCTGCGTCGGAGAGAGTAATCTCATACTCGTCCCACATATAATTAATCTGGGACTCAATGGATTCCTCCATCCTCTCCTTCTGCGCATTTAAGCGGTACACTTCTTTGTCCAGTGCGGACATGCGCTGAGAGAGCTCCTCCCTGGAATTGAAAAAGTTTTTCTGTCTGCCGGTAAGCTCCTCTTTTGTCCCCACATCTTCTTTCAGTTTGAGTTCCGCGTCCGTCTGAGCCGTGTGGGAGGCTTCGATGGTTTTCTCGATTTCGAGAATGCTCTCCTTCTTGCGTTCCACCTCTTCCTTGCCCAGATGCAGTCCCTCTTTTACCTCGTTGAGCTCGGCCCTGTAACGGTCTCTCTCCCCGTCCACACGCTCCAGGTTCTGCCGTTTGAAATCTGCGTTCTGACGCATCTTCTCCACTTCCACGTCCCACTCAGAAACCTGCGCCGCCTGTTCTGATTCAAGCGTCCGTTTTTCCTCCAACTGCTTCTGGAATTCGCCGATCTGAGATTCCACGTTCTTCTCCAGGGCTTCGGAATCGGCTAGCTCTTTTGCAGCCCCTTCCTTGCCTGCGCGAATCTCGCCTATTTGGTTCTCAATATCCTGTTCCTCATTTTTAAGTTCGCCAAATCCCTCTGTAGTTTCGCTCTTTTTCTCCTCCGCCTGCATTACATTCATTCTGGCGGTATTCTGCTCGATAAACTTACGCTGGATCTGTCCCTTGATATCCTCAATCTCCAACCGCATCTTGTTGCGGCCGCGCTTGGTCTCCTCGATCTCATTTAAAATCTGATCAATCTCTTTCACATACTGCTTGACTTTTTTCTCCAACTCCTCGATCTCTCTGCGTCTGCCCAAAAGATTGGAGTTGTTTTTAAATGCGCCGCCGCTGATGGCACCGCCGGGAACCAGAAGTTCCCCCTCCAGCGTGACCATGCGAATGCCATAATCGAACTTTCTGGCAATCTTCACCGCATTGTCCACATTATCTACCACAAGAATGCGGCCCAACATAGCCTTGGCCACATTTTTATATTTTTTCTCAATCCTGACCAGTTCATCCGCCATGCCTACCACACCCGGCTCCTTCAAAGATTCCGGGTTCTTAAATTCCTGCGGATGGGTAATGCTCGTAAGCGGTAAAAAGGTAGCGCGGCCCGCTTTTGCCTTTTTCAAAAAGCCGATCATCCGCTTGGCCGTCTCCTCATCCTCCGTGACGATATTCTGGATATTTCCGCCTAGCGCCGTCTCAATGGCCGTCTCGTATTTTGCGTCCACTTGAATGATATCCGCCACAACGCCGATAATACCCTTCTCCGTGTCCTTCTTCTCCATGACCGCCTTCACGCTGCCGCCATACCCCTCATAGCGTTCCGTCAGGTTGGAAAGCGCCTCCAATTTAGACTTCTGCTGATGATAGAGCACCTGCGTGTCTCTGAGTTTCTGATCTTTTGCAGCCAACTCGTCCCGCACACCCGCGAGCTTTTCTTCCATGAGCTCCTGCTGTTCCGTCAGCTCCTGAATCGACCTTGTGATATTCTCAAATTCTTCTTCTAATTTCTTGATGGTCTCCGTCTGCTCCGCCTCGTCGGACTTAGCCCGAAGAAGACGGGAATTCAATTCCGCCTTACGGATATTCACCTGCTCCAACATGGTGTCAAAACGACCCAGTTTGGACTTGATGGTGGCGCGATTGTTCAGCGCCTCTATAATCGTATTCTTCCCACTTTCAATGTGCGCATTTAAAGTTTCAATCTCACTCTGGGTTTTTTCCAGAAGCTCTCTGGCCTGGGTTCTTTTTTCCTCCAATAAGGCAAGCTTTTCATCGATCTCCTGTTTCTCGGAAAGGATCGCCTCCCGTTCCTTATCCCTCTCGGAGAGCTGTTCGCTAATACTCGCAATACGGCTCTGCAAGTGCTCTTCATTTCCCTCTGCCGAGTGAATCTGCTCCTTTAAGACATTGATCTCGCCTTCCAGTTTGGAGCGCATCACGCCGGTATCCGTGAGCGTGGCTCTGGCCGCCTCAATCTCTGCATCCAACTGCTCAATGCGGCCTTGAATCCGCTCATACTCCTCCTTGGCGGACTCATACTTTTCCGTGGTCTCCTGTAAATCGAATCCCGCAATCTGAAGCTTGCCGTCGATCTCCTTCAACTGACCCGTGATCCGTACATTTTCCAACAGAAAGACATTCACGTCCAGGGTTTTTAACTCTTCCTTCTTGCGCAGATAAATCCTTGCCTTGTCCGCCTGTTTTTCAAGCGGCCCCGTCTGCTTTTCAAGCTCCGCCAGAATGTCGTTGACGCGCACAAGATTCTGCTTCTCCGCTTCCAGCTTCTTCTGGGCCGCGTACTTGCGTCTCTTGAATTTCACGATCCCGGCCGCCTCGTCAAAGAGCTCTCTGCGCTCCTCCGGCTTGCCGCTCAATATTTTATCAATCTGCCCCTGTCCGATAATGGAGTACCCCTCCTTACCGATACCGGTATCATAAAAAAGCTCGTTAACGTCCTTTAGACGGCAGGGTGTGCCGTTTAACATATACTCGCTCTCCCCGGAGCGGTAAAGCCGTCTGGAAACTGTCACCTCGTCATAATCAATGGGAAGCTGATGGTCGGAATTATCCAACGTAATTGCCACATAGGCGTAGCCGAGAGGCTTTCTCATCTCCGTTCCCGAAAAGATGACATCCTGCATGGAAACGCCGCGGAGCTGTTTGATGCGCTGTTCTCCGAGCACCCACCTGACCGCGTCCGCCACGTTGCTCTTTCCGGAACCGTTTGGCCCTACAATACCCGTGATGCCGTTGTGAAACTTAAAGTTTATTTTATTGGCAAATGATTTAAATCCGTGTACCTCTATACTTTTTAAATACATAGTTACCTCTCGTCTATATCTGAATTCCCGCTATCCCTCTCGCATGGTAAGGAGAGCCTGATATGCCGCCTGCTGCTGTGCCGCTTTCTTGGAATGACCGCTTCCACGGCCTACCTTTTTCTCTCCCACATAGGCCTCCACTTCAAAGATCTTATCGTGGTCCGGCCCTTCTTCCCTCACCGTCCAATAGCGAAGCGGTCCTTCCCCTCTCTGCTGCACAAGCTCCTGTAAAATGGTCTTCGCATCGTAAAAAAGCTGTTTGTTCTCCAGATCAGACAAGATAAAGCGCTTAATAAACGCAGAAGCTTTCTCGATTCCCCCATCCAGATAAATGGCACCGATGAGCGCCTCCATCACATCCGACACAATGGAATCCCTGTTCCTGCCACCCGTACCCTCCTCGCCTTTGCCGAGCAAAATATACCGTTCCAGTCCAAACTCCCTTGCGCAGTAAGCGAGAGCCGGTTCACAGACCATGGAGGCCCGAAGCTTGGTCAGGTCTCCCTCCGCTGTCTCCTCCCTCTGCCTGTAGAGAAAATCACTGCTCACAAATTCCAGAACGGCATCTCCTAAAAATTCTAATCTTTCATAATCTCCGTACCGGTTAATTTTCATCTCATTGGCATAGGAGCTATGGGTCAGCGCCTGACGTAACAGCATGTCATCCTGAAACCGGTATGCAATTTTTTCTTCCAATGTATCAAACGCTTCTTCCACCATAAAAACCTCCGCATGGAAAAGCCCTTCCTTATCAGAAAGGGCTCTTTGCTTACTCCCTGCTGTTCTTAATCAAATCCACCGCCTCGCCCACCGTGGTGATACGCTCCGCTTTCTCGGCCGGTATCTCGATGTGAAAGGCCTCCTCAATTCCCATGATTATCTGGTACACATCCAAAGAATCTGCACCCAGATCTTCCAGAAAGGTAGTCTCCAATGTGATCTCCTTCGTATCCACACTCAAGACCTCCGCTATCACTTCCCGTAATTTTTCCAGTTCCATTGTTTATACGACCTCTCTCGTAAAATTAGAAATTCTATTCACAAGGTGCGACCTTCTCCCGGATCTTTTCACTGATCTTCTGTTCCGTAAAGGTGATACACTGCAAAATGGAATTCTTTATCTCATTTGCCTTAGAGCTCCCGTGGGTTTTTACGACCAACCCTTTCAATCCCAGAAGCGGCGCGCCGCCATACTGTTCTAAGTCAAAAGCCTTTAAAGTCGTCTTAAGCGCCGGTTTGATCAAAAGCGCGCCGAGTTTACTGCGCAGGGAGGTCATCATTCCTTCCTTCACCTTGCTGATCAACGTAAGTCCCACGCCCTCGTAAGTTTTCAGAATCACATTTCCCACAAAAGCCTCGCAGACTACCACGTCGGCGGCACCTGCCGGAATATCCCTGGCCTCCACGCTGCCGATAAAATTGATGTCGGGACAATTCTTCAAAAGAGGAAAGGTCTCCTTCACCAACGCATTTCCCTTCTCCTCCTCGGCGCCGATATTCACAAGGCCGACCCGGGGATTCTTCACCCCCATCACATACTCCATATAAATGGAACCCATCTTCGCAAACTGTACAAGATGGGATGGTCTCGCATCCACATTTGCGCCGCAGTCAATCAGAAGAGAACAACCCGTTGCCGTGGGGATCAGCGGTGCAAGAGGCGGCCTTTCCACACCCTTGATACGCCCCACAATCACCTGACCGCCCACCAGGGTGGCTCCGGTGCTGCCCGCAGACACAAAGGCATCGCAGGTACCATCCTTCACCAGATTTAAAGCCTTCACCAATGAGGAATCCTTCTTCTTGCGGATCGCCATCACCGGCGGCTCCGCCGTCTCGATAATCTCAGAGGCATGTACCACTTCAATCTGTTCCTTCTGATATGTATAGCCTGCCAGTTCTTTCTCTAGCACATCCTGCTTTCCGACCAGATAAACCTTTATCTTTTCGCTTTCATTTACCGCTTCCACTGCGCCCTTTACCGTCTCCACAGGAGCGTTATCCCCGCCCATAGCGTCTACGGCCACCTTAATCCATTCGCTCATCCGTTCTCCTTCCAAGCCAAGCAAACACACCGTGTTTTCAAGGTTGGCTCTACAATATCATACTAAATCCACATATAAAAATCAAGGCTCTTCGAGAGGTTCCCGAAAAGCCCGTGCACATCGATCAATCAACTGCGATGATTTCTTTTTTGTTATACGTTCCACATTTCTTACATACTCTGTGGGGCACCATCAACGCGCCGCACTTGCTACATTTTACTAATGTAGGAGCAGTCATTTTCCAATTTGCTCTTCTCTTATCTCTTCTACCCTTAGAAGATTTGTTTTTAGGACAAATAGACATCGTCACACCTCCTTATCCGCTTCGAAAATATCTTTGATCGCCGCCATTCTGGGATCCGGTACAAAATGATCGCAATCACATGTCCCCTCATTCAGATCCCTGCCGCATGTGGGGCAGATCCCCTTACAATCCGGCTTACACAGTATCTTCATAGGCCAGCTTGTCACTATCTCACTGAGTAGTAAGTCTTCCACATTCAACTGAAAACCTTCCACAAAAGGCTGCTCTTCGTAGGCCGAAGGATCTGTCGCCGCATCCGGCGCCCACACCTCTCTGACAAAGGAAAGCTGCATCTTCTGCCTGACTGGCTTTAAACATCTGTCACAGTCCGCATCAAAAATGAACTCCACCCTGCCCTCGATCTTCGCCCTGCCCTTGCCTGTGTTGGTAAAAACAAAATCGACCGGCGTAAAGTCACACACCGAATAAGTTTCGCCGCCGACAGAAACCTCAGATATCTGCGCTTCTGCCTGCCTTGCAATCACTTTGTCCTCGTTTGTCAACACCTCTGTCAGGTTTATGAACATAGCAGACTCCCATCCATACTCAAACAATTATACATAGGGCTTTCCTGTTTGTCAACAAATAGTTTCAGAATCGGAAAACAAAAAATGCTTATAAACTCTTGACCTTATACCAACTATATCCTTTATACTCAGATTAATAAATCACGAGAAAGGGGGCCTCATTTCCATTGAACATTCATGAAATGGAACGTATGACAGGAGTCACGAAACAAAATATTCGTTTCTATGAAAAAAAAGGGCTGCTCCATCCGATGAGAAACGATACAAATAATTACCGGGAATATTCGGAGAGCGATCTGGCTGCGCTCAAAAAAATCAAGCTTTTAAGAATGTTGGATTTTTCTCTGGAAGAAATCGGTAAAATTTTGTCCGCAGAAGTACCGCTTTCCAACGTACTGGAACAGCATCTCATCGAACTGCAGACAAGACAGCAGAAATTACAAAGCTGCATTCAAATTTGCAAGGATATTCTAAAAACGGATACCGACACGCTGAATCCGGACAAAATCATTGAAAAAATGAATCAAATAGAAAGAAATGGAGGGAAATTTATGTCAATAATCGAAGATTATAAAAAATACGCTGCGGGACAGCATAAACGCCGCTTTTCCTTTAAACCGGATACCATGGTAATGAATCCCGCAGAATTTTCAGAAGCGCTGTTCCAATATGCAAATGAAAACAACCGGGACCTGATTCTGATCAAAGAAGGGATGTATCCTGTCTTTGAACTTGATGGCGTAGAATACACCGCACAACGCGCCTTTGACCGCTTCGGCGCAACCGTACATTGCAGCATGACCCATCCTGACGAAGACGGCATTGACACTATATCAAACAAAAGGAAAATCCTGTTCCGGTTTATCAGTGGGCCCTATCTGTTTATGCTGATCGTCTTTCTTTTTATGGCCATCAGCAGACAAAACATCGGTTGGACGGCTTTGACAGCCATCATGATCTTCCCGTATCTGCTCTGGTGCTTTGGCATCTTTCCAATTAGGAAATAATACAGGCAGGTGCTCTATTTTTCCAGGCCATTCTAAAAAAGGCATTGAAAACATTTTGCTTTCAATGCCTTTTCACTCCTAATCCTTATTTTTTATACAGAGAACTGCTCGACACCGCCTACCAGATGATCCACATCGCTCTTCAAATCCTCTACCATTTCCTTTGATCTTGCCACAATCTGCCCTAACTCTTCAGTCATAGCGGATGTTTCTTCGGAAGAAGCCGCGTTGTCCTGTGCCAGACCGTTTAACGTATCAAGCACCGTGGTGATTCCCTGCCGCTGAACCTCTATCTCCTCCGTCATGGATTCAATATTTACAATGGATGCCATACACTGATCCAGATTGGTATACAACTCCTTAAAAATGCTCTGGGTATCATTCAATACATTCACCTGGCGTTCCACCGTTCCATTCACTTTCTCCATAATCTGCAGTGACTGTACGGACTTATTTACCAGATCATTGATAATATTGGAGATTTCGCTCACCGACTGCGCCGATTGGTTTGCCAACGCGCCAATCTCCGTCGCCACTACGGCAAAGCCTTTGCCGCTCTCTCCGGCACGCGCCGCCTCAATGGAAGCGTTCAGGGCAAGCAGATTTGTCTGATCTGCAATGGCATCAATCAGTCCGGCAGCCTGCTTGATCGCATCCGCCGCCTCATTGGTCGCCTCAGCCTGCTGCTGCATGCTGATCACATCCTCTTTCGTCCGCATATTTGCCTCCACCAACTCCTGCAGCTTGTCCGAGCACTGTCTGCTCAGATTCCTCATGGAATCGGAGTTATCCCGCAGATCCGCCACTTCTTTGGTGGTTCTGTCAATTCCCTCCGCAATCTTGCCCACTTCCCCGGTGGCATCGGAGGTGGAAGCCGCCTGCGTGGTAATATTCTTAGCGATATCCTCCACCGCAATATCCACCTCACCGATGGATTTTTCCATCTGATGGAAACTGTTTTCAAACTCCACGGTCATATTTTCTATATTGCGTGAGGTATCAGCAATCGCCGTAATTAAACTATTGATCTTCTGTCTGGCTGTATTCAGGCTGTCCGCCGCCACGCCCATCTCATTTCTCTGCTTTACAACCACGTCCGCCGTCAGATCGCCTTCCGAAATGCTGACCGCAAAATCTTTCACCCTGCGAAGAGGCACTACCAAAAATTCTCCGACAACAAAAGATACTGCCACAGTGATCAACAGCAGAATCACACAACAGCCCGCCATGAGAATACAGGAGTTGCGAAACTCTTTGACAATTGAATTCTTGATTCCCTGCATCTCCTCTTCCATATCATCCACATAGTTACCCGTGGAAATTGCCCATCCCCAAGGCTCAAAGTAACCGGAATAAGCCACCTTTGGCGCCACAGTCACACCGTCTGCCTTGGTAAAATAAAATTCATTATAGCCGCCCTTTTCCCCTGACTGACAGACCTTCATGATTTCCTGAATGATCATGATACCGTTCTGGTCTTCCAGATCATACCTGTTATTTCCCTCCTGCTCAGGAAGGATCGGGTGCATAATCAGTATGTAATCCTTGTCGTCAATCCAGAAATAACCGCTCTGATCATCGCGGTAACGCATGGCGCGGACAATTTCGGCCGCCTCGTGCTTGGCCTCCTCCTCCGTCAGCTCCCCTGTTCCTACTTTATCATATTCCGCCTGCAAAATCGTCAGCACACTCTGCACCTGCGATTTGATTTCCGTCCGATACCCGTCGTCCATCGCCTTTGCATACTCGTCATAAGCGCCGTTGGAAATATTTCGGATCGTCATGACACCGATTGCGCCAACCACCACTCCTATGACAATGCCAAGCGATGCACAGACCAAAACCAATGTGGTTTTCAGGCTTTTTACCTTTCCCTGATGTTCCTTCAAAGTCAACACTTCCTTCCCTCTTTTTACGGTTCTATCTATGTAAAATATCTCTCAAATATTATACACCTGTCCTCTTTTTCATTCAAGTATTGATTATGTGGTTCGCGCTTGACGCTTGATTTCCTGCTGACATGATATATAATAGAAATAGAGTTACATAGAAGGAGGGCGTTTGATATGTATCATTTTACAGAGGACTGCCTGATCGGCGTGGAGCAAATTGACGCCGAACACAGAGAACTGTTTCGGATCATAAACGAAACTCAGGATTTACTGGACAATCAGATTATCAGCGACAAATATGACCGTATTGTAGAGATGGTGGAGCGTCTCGAGCAGTATGCGGAAGAACACTTTGCACACGAAGAGGACTACATGGAAAGCATCCATCATCCGGAGTTGAATCTGCAGAAGCGTCAGCATCTCTTCTTTCGTGATAAAATCAACGGCATCACCAACTCCTTTTCTTCCGATCACGAACAGCAGGCGATATTGGAAGATTTGCTCCGCTATCTTGTCACCTGGCTGTACCGTCATATCATCAGTTCCGATCTGATGATCGGCAAGCTGAAACCCTCGGATGAATGGACGGCACCGGAGTTCACTGAAAAGTATCACACCGGTATCGCAATCGTCGACAAGGAGCACAAAGAGCTGTTCCGCATCATCGGGGATGTATACCGCGTGATGACCGACGAAATGGCATTGGACAAATATGACGAGATTGTAAGACTTCTGGAAGAGCTGAAAGAATACACAAAATTCCATTTTCAGGATGAAGAGTTCTACATGGAAAGCATTCAATACGAAGGACTGGAAGCCCAGAAAAGAGCTCATGAAGCGTTCGTATCCAGACTGGAAGAAACCGATCTGGAACATGTGGACGAAAACCAACAGGAAACGTTGGAGGAGCTGATGGAATTTCTGACGGAGTGGTTGGTAAACCACATACTAAACAGCGACAAAAAAATCGGACAGGGGCGCTAAGATAACGCCCCTCAGACTGTCAAAGAACCCCTGTTATGCAGCAGCACAGCAGAGGTTCTTTTTT
>CAMXPV010000004.1 GCA_947245585.1 uncultured Lachnospiraceae bacterium
AAAACATTGGCATGACATGGAAAACATAGAAAATGACAAGCAAAAGCACATGCACGGACGCAATAGAAGCAATCAGGGCATGAAACTTGAGGCGGTTCGTGATCTGCCGCTTGCCGCTTAACACACTTTTGAAATTTTTCATGCCTTTTTTCAGGCGGGATTTCCAATTTTGCATCTTATTTCCATTCAAGTTCCGGTTTATGCTGTCGCTTCCGTGATACAGAACAATTCACACAAATAATCTATTATAGTATACTCCCAAAAAATATATTTGTAAATCGTTATGTCACATTTTGTGAAAACACTTGTTCGATTACACAACATCTGGTATACTGATAGCTATGGATAAGGAATCATTTGAACGGGCAAAATTGAAAGTGTTGTTAAAGCAAAATGATCCCCACGGTTTTGGGACTCTGCAGGAAAAAACGCTTCATGCGGTGATGAAACTTGCTTATGAACCCGATGAGGACTGCCATGAAGTGCCGGTGGAAGGGTTTATTGCAGACATTTATAATAAGGGACACATCATTGAAATCCAGAATGGCAATTTCGGCAAACTGCGGCCTAAACTGGCTGCTTTTCTGCCACTTTATCCGGTCACGGTGGTGCTGCCGATCCCGCATTTTAAATGGTTGATCTGGATGGACGAGGAGAGCGGGGCGCTTTCCGAAAAACACAAATCACCGGTGACGGGAAACGCCTATCATGCATTTTCGGAGCTGTATCGGATCAAGACTTTTTTGAAAGACCCCAATTTGTCCTTCTCCTTTCCCCTGATCGATATGGATGAATACCGTCTGTTAAACGGATGGAGCCGCAATAAAAAGCGGGGTTCTTCCCGCTATGACAGAATGCCCCTCTCCCTTTTTGATGAGATCCGGGTGGAGCGGAGGGAAGATTTCATGCAGTTTGTCCCGATTGACCTGCCGGAACCCTTCACGATTACGGATTTTGCGAAGGCGGCGGGTATCAGACGGGAACTGGCAGCGGATGCCGTTCCGACTCTGATGTATCTGGATATCCTGCAAAGGGACGGAAAGCGGGGACGGGAATATCTGTACCGGGTGGAAGAATGAAGCCGCGCAGGCGGTGGCACATGATCTTGGCACATGATCTTGTATTTATTCTTTGCAAAAATACTAAATGTATGGTAAACTTTACGCGGAGCAAAATCGAACCGTATTGTGGTTTTTATTAGATTAAAGAGGTAATTATGGCTAAGACAGATACAAACACATATGATGCCTCCAGCATCACAGTTCTGGAAGGACTGGAGGCAGTCCGGGTTCGTCCCGGCATGTACATCGGCAGCGTCTCCACAAAGGGCTTAAACCACCTGATCTACGAGATTATGGACAATGCGGTGGACGAGCATCTGGCGGGCTTTTGCAGTACCATCCGGGTGACGCTTGAAGCGGACGGCTCCGCCACCGTCTCGGATAACGGACGGGGTATCCCTGTGGGCATGCACGAAAAGGGCATCAGCGCGGAGCGGCTTGTATTTACGACCCTCCACGCAGGCGGTAAATTCGATAACGACGCCTATAAGACTAGCGGCGGACTTCACGGTGTGGGTTCCTCGGTGGTAAATGCCTTGTCCACTTATCTGCATGTGACGGTAAAAACCGGCGGGCAGATCTATGAGGATCATTATGAGCGGGGCATTCCCACGATGGAATTGAAAGACGGGCTGCTCCCCTCAATTGGAAAGACGAGGGAATCGGGTACTACCATCAATTTCCTGCCGGACGATACCATCTTTGACAAGACCCGGTTTAAGGAAGATGACGTAAAGAGCCGTCTTCACGAGACCGCTTACTTAAACCCGGAGCTTACGATTATCTATGAGGATAAGAGGGGCCCTGAGGTTGAACATATCGAGTACCATGAGCCGGAGGGAATTGTCGGCTTTATCAAAGATATGAATAAATCCAGAGAAAGCATTCACGACGTGATCTACTTTAAAGGCGAAGCGGAGGGGATCACCGTGGAGGGCGCATTCCAGTATGTGAACGAGTTCCACGAGAATGTGCTTGGTTTTTGTAATAATATCTACAACGCTGAGGGCGGCACCCATCTGACAGGATTTAAGACCATGTTTACAAACGTGATCAACACCTATGCCCGGGGGCTAAACATTCTGAAAGAAAAGGATGTGAACTTCACCGGCGCGGATGTGAGAAACGGTATGACGGCGGTCATCTCCATCAAGCACCCCGATCCCCGTTTTGAGGGACAGACCAAGACCAAACTGGACAATCAGGATGCGGCCAAGGTGGTGAGCAAAGTCACAGGCGACGAGATCGTCCGATTCTTTGACCGCAATCTGGACACCTTAAAGAGCATTATCGGCTGTGCGGAAAAGGCAGCCAAAATCAGAAAGACAGAGGAGAAGGCCAAGACCAATCTTCTGACAAAGCAAAAATTTTCTTTTGACTCCAATGGAAAACTTGCCAACTGTGAATCCAAAGATGCCTCCAAATGCGAAATCTTCATCGTGGAGGGAGATTCCGCAGGCGGCAGCGCCAAGACCGCCAGAAACCGCATGTATCAGGCAATCCTGCCGATCCGCGGCAAGATTCTTAATGTGGAGAAGGCAAGTATCGACAAGGTACTGGCAAACGCCGAGATCAAGACCATGATCAACGCCTTTGGCTGCGGGTTTTCGGAAGGGTACGGCAACGACTTCGATATCTCGAAGCTGCGCTACGACAAGATCATCATCATGGCCGATGCGGATGTGGACGGTGCCCATATATCCACCCTGCTGCTCACCCTGTTTTACCGCTTTATGCCGGAGCTGATCTATGAGGGGCATGTCTATATTGCCATGCCGCCCCTCTACAAAGCCATGCCGTCGAAGGGGGCGGAAGAGTACCTCTACGACGATAAGGCGTTGGAAAAATACCGAAAACGACACAAAGGGCCTTTCACCTTGCAGCGCTATAAGGGTCTTGGCGAAATGGATGCCGAACAGCTCTGGGAGACCACCCTTGATCCCGACACCAGGATGTTAAAGCAGGTGGAGATCGAGGATGCCCGCATGGCGAGCGAGGTGACGGAAATGCTTATGGGGACGGAGGTCCCTCCGAGAAAAGCGTTCATCTACAAGAACGCGCAGGAGGCGGAGCTGGATGTCTGATATCAGAAAAGCAACGACAGAGGATGCCTCAAGGTTGGCGGAAATCCTTGTCTTTACCAAACGGATGAACTACAGGCCGATTTTTCAAAACGATCCGGTGTCCTTCGGGGAAATACAGGTGCTTCCCATCGCGCTAGCCTATCTGGAGCATCCCCAGAGCCTTGAAAATATCTGGGTCTATGACGATGCCTTTGTCAAAGGAATGATTCACATAGAGAGAACCCAGATCGAGGAACTGTATGTGGACAGTTTTTTTGCGTCCATGGGTATCGGCACGCAGTTAATCGAATTTGCATTACAAAAAAAGAATGCAGATTGGCTGTGGGTGTTGGAAAAGAATGATAAGGCCATCCGTTTTTATAAAAGACGCGGGTTTGTCCTGACGAGGGAGCGCGCTTATCAGGAGGGCACAACAGAATATCTTGTAAAAATGGTGCATAACAAAAGCCTAACAGGTAAAGAGGGAAGTAGTTTATGAACGACAGAATCATCAAAACGGAATACTCCGAGGTAATGCAGAAATCCTATATCGACTACGCCATGAGCGTGATTATCGCAAGAGCCCTGCCGGACGCAAGGGACGGCTTAAAACCGGTGCAGCGGCGCACCCTCTACGACATGCACGAGCTTGGCATCCGCTATGACAGGCCCTATCGGAAATCGGCCCGTATCGTGGGCGATACCATGGGTAAATACCATCCCCACGGCGACAGCTCCATCTATGAAGCGTTGGTGGTCATGTCCCAGGATTTCAAAAAGGGGCTGCCCCTGATTGACGGCCACGGCAACTTCGGCAATATCGAGGGGGACGGCGCGGCTGCCATGCGTTACACGGAGGCCCGTCTGGAACAGATTACCCAGGAAGCCTTCTTGGCCGATCTGGACAAGGATGTGGTGGATTTCATTCCGAACTTTGACGAGACGGAGAAGGAGCCAAGCGTCCTTCCCGTAAAAATTCCAAATCTTCTGATCAACGGATCAGAGGGCATTGCGGTGGGTATGGCGACCAACATCCCGCCTCACAATCTTGCCGAGGTGATCGATGCCACAAAGGCCTATATGCTAGATGAAAATATCACCACCAGAGAGTTGATGCGATATGTGAAGGGCCCCGATTTTCCAACCGGCGGCATCGTCATCAATCAGGACGAGCTTTTGGAAATCTATGAAACCGGTATGGGGAAAATCAAACTGCGGGGCAAGGTCGAGGTGGAGAAAGCCAAAGGCGGCAAGACAAATCTGGTAATTACCGAGATCCCCTACACCATGATCGGCGCAAACATCGGTAAATTCCTGATGGATGTGGCGGCCCTTGCGGAGACGAAAAAAACGCAGGATATCGTGGATATCACAAACCAGTCCTCCAAGGAGGGCATCCGCATTGTGATCGAACTTCGAAAGGATGCGGATGTAGAGAATTTTAAAAATATGCTCTACAAAAAGACCCGTCTGGAAGACACCTTCGGTGTCAATATGCTGGCCATCTCGGACGGCCGCCCGGAGACCCTGGGATTGAAGGCCATCATCCGGGAGAGCGTCAATTTCCAGTACGAGGTGGCAGGACGAAAATACCGGAATCTTCTGGAGAAGGAGTTGGAGCGCAAGGAGATTCAGGAGGGATTGATCAAGGCCTGCAATGTGATCGACCTGATTATTGAAATTCTCCGGGGTTCCAAAGACCGGGCCATGGCCAAAGGCTGCCTGGTGGAGGGAAAGACCGACGGCATTAAGTTCAAGTCCAAGGAATCCAAGGTGATGGCTGCACAGCTTATGTTCACGGAAAAGCAGGCCAACGCCATTCTGGAGATGCGTCTTTATAAGTTGATCGGTCTGGAAATCGAAGCCCTCATTAACGAGCATGAAGATACCATGGCGAATATTTACCGCTATGAAGATATTCTGGCTCGCAGGGATTCCATGGCGCAGGTGATCATCAACGAGTTGGATGAAATCAAGGAAAAATATAAGCGGAAGAGAAGAACCCAGATCACCAACGCAGAGGAGGCCGTCTATGTGGAGAAAAAAGTGGAAGAGATGGACATCGTCTTTTTGATGGACCGCTTCGGTTACGCAAAGACCATAGATATGGCTACCTACGAGCGCAACAAGGAGGCCGCCGACGCGGAAAACCGTTACGCTTTTGTCTGCAAAAATACAGGTAAGATATGCCTCTTTACCAACACGGGGCAGCTCCATACCGTGAAGGCCATGGATTTACCCTTCGGGAAATTCCGGGATAAGGGCGTGCCCATCGACAATGTGAGCAATTACGACTCCGCAAAAGAAACCTTAGTTTATGCGGCCAGCCAAAGCGACCTGAACCTCTACCGTGTCATCTTTGCCACCAAACAGGCGATGTTAAAGGTGGTAGACGGCGGGGAATTTGACGTGGCCAAGCGCACCGTGGCTGCCACTAAATTGGCGGACGGTGACGAGGTGGTGAGCGTGACCGCCTTCAAGGAACAGAGAAACATCATTTTACAGTCAAAATCCGGCTACTTCCTGCGCTTTGCGGTGGAGGAGATTCCGGAAAAGAAGAAAGGCGCGATTGGAGTCCGGGGCATGAAACTTTCTGCCAAAGATGAAATTGAGGCAGTGTATTATTCCCAGAACGCGGTGGAACATACCATCGAATACGGGGAGCGGACCCTTGAGCTAAATAAAATCAAGCTCGGGCACCGTGACAGTAAAGGAGTGAAACTCAGACTGCAATAAACAGGCATCTGAGAGTCAGGAGCAAATATGAGAGTCATAGCAGGAACGGCGAAAAGCCTGCGTTTGAAGACACCGGAGGGGATGGATACCAGACCGACCACGGACCGGATCAAAGAGACCTTGTTTAATATGCTGCAGCCGTATCTGGGCGGGGCGTTGTTTGTGGACTTATTCAGCGGAAGCGGCGGAATCGGGATTGAGGCGTTAAGCCGCGGCGCAAGACACGCTTACTTTGTGGAGAGCGACAAAAGAGCGCTGTCCTGTATTCTGGACAATCTCCAGTTTACCCATCTGGCAGACCGGGCGACAGTGCTAAAGACCGATGTATTCTCCGCCCTATACGGGATCCACGAGAAGGAAGCCGACATCATTTTTATGGATCCGCCCTACGACTGCGGCCTGGAACGCCGGACGCTTTCCGTGTTAAAAGAACTGTCCTGGGTGACAGAAAATACTCTGATCGTGATGGAAACCTCCCTGCAGTCAGACCTTTCATGGACGGAGGAACTGGGCTTTTCGGTGGAAAAGGAGAAGCGTTATAAGACGAATTGCCACCTTTTTTGTCGAAAAATATAATATTTTGCGTGATTTTCCAAAAAAATTTAAAATAAATGAAGACATTTCGACAAAAGTGTTTTAATATGGTATCATGAGTTTTGTATTGGAATCGGTTTTCCAGTTTTCTATTGGCAATGCGAGGGGCTTTCAATGAAGGCAGCAATTTATCCGGGAAGTTTTGATCCGGTGACCTATGGTCATTTGGATATCATCAAACGCGCTTCCGCAATTTTTGACGAATTGACGGTAAGCGTCTTGAACAATAAAACAAAGACTCCATTGTTTTCTGTGGAAGAACGTGTTAAAATGTTAGAGGAAGCGACCGCGGATCTACCGAATGTGACGATAGATTCTTTTAGTGGTCTGCTTGTCGATTATGCCGCAAGGAAGGATATCCATGTGGCAGTTAGAGGTTTGCGCGCAATCACGGATTTTGAATACGAACTGCAGATTGCCCAGACCAACCGTAAATTTTCCGAGGGAAAGTTGGATACGGTATTTCTGACGACCAGTCTTGAATACGCATACTTAAGTTCTACTACGGTTAAGGAAATAGCCAGTTTTAACGGCGATATCTCAGAGTGCGTGCCGGACTTTGTGGGACGGATGATCTATGAAAAATATGGATATAAGAGATAGGAGCAAGCATGAGCAGTAGAATTGAACAATTGATTGACGAGATTGAAGATTACATTGACGGATGTAAATTCCAACCTTTGTCCAAGACGAATATCATCGTAAATAAAGAGGAAATCGACGAACTCCTGCGGGAACTTCGCATGAAAACACCGGATGAAATCAAGCGCTATCAGAAGATTATCTCCAACAAGGAAGCGATCTTAAATGATGCCAGAACCAAGGCGGAGGCCCTGATCAAGGATGCGACGGTACAGACCACGGAATTGATCAATGAGCACGAGATTATGCAGCAGGCATATGCACAGGCCAATGAAGTCGTGCGCATGGCTACGAAGCAGGCACAGGATATTTTAAACAATGCGACCATGGAGGCCAACGGTGTGCGTACATCCGCCATGCAATATCTCGACGAAATGCTCTCCAATCTGGAAAATGCCATGACCGCTACGCTCACAACGACCACGGAGCATTATGAGAGTTTTTATAACACGATCAGCAGTTACAATGAAGTGGTGAAGGCAAACCGTGCGGAACTGCGTCCCGTAGAGGTGGAGAAAATGCTCAAGGAGGCGGAGGGCGAGACAGAGCCTGAGCCGAATCAGGAATTGAATCTGATGTAGCTACATAAACCGCGAAAGACAGCGGATTGAAAAGGGATGAGGGAGCCGGTTTCCGAAAGAAGCCGGCTTGTTCTTTTCTCTTTTGGCAAAATAACCCAACAGACAGAAATTTGTACCACACAGGAGAACCATGACTATTTCTTTCAGACATTTATGCAGCAATCAAATATTCCGCATCCTCCAGGGCGCTATCCTTTTATTTCTTGTGGTGGCCCTATGCCTTTTACCCGCAAAAACTCTGTCCGCGCAGGAGGAGTCTGTGCCGCAGCCCGCAGAGGACGCGGTGCAGGAACTCCCCAAAGAAAACCTGGTGATCGTTCTCGACCCGGGCCACGGCGGCATGGCGGACGACGGCCGGCCGGAGGGCGGCGTATATGACGGCTTCATGGAGAAGGAAATGAACCTGATTCTTGCCGAGGCCATGAAGGAAGAGTTGGAAAAATATGAGGGCGTGACCGTTTATCTGACCAGAACGGGCGATCAGCGTCTTTCCCTGGAAGAGCGGGTAAATTTTGCCAAAAGTGTGGATGCGGATTTTCTGTTCTGCCTGCACTTTAACCTCTCCAAAGACCACAACACGCTTTTCGGCGCAGAGTGTTGGGTGTCGGCTTTCGACAGATATTACAGCGAGGGTTATGCCTTTGCCGATATCGAGATGGAGGCCCTGGAAAAGCTAGGCCTCTATTCCCGGGGCATCAAGACCAGGCTGAACGACGAAGGCGTGGATTACTACGGCATTATCCGCCACTCCGTGGAACAGAATATTCCCTGCGTGCTGATCGAGCACTGCCATATGGATCATGAGAACGACCGCCCCTTCTGCGAGGGAAGGGCGCAGTGGGAAGCCTTCGGTCGTCTGGACGCTGCCTCTGTGGCAAAGTATTTCCATTTGAAATCCGATGTCCTCGGGGTGGATTACAGCGATTATCCCACCCTTGACGTGCCGGTTCCCACGGGAGTGGTGCGTCCCGACACGACGGAGCCGGATGTCTGTATGATAGAAGTGACCAGACAGGAGATGGAAACCGGGGAAATTACAGTGGCGCTTTCTGCCACGGACTATGACAGCGGTATGCTCTACTACGATTACAGCTATGACGGCGGGGAGACCTTCGTACCCAGACTTGCCTGGGGAGATAAAACGCAGGACACCATCACCTTCACCATACAGGTGCCGCCCCATATTATTCCCCAGATCGTTGCCAGAGCCTATAACGGTTACGACCTTTTTACCGAGAGCAATCTGGTTCCCCTCCCTTCCATGGATTACAAGACGGAGGAGGAGATCGCCGCAGAGCTTGCCGAAAAGGAGGCTGCCGAAGCCGCCGCAAAGGCCGCGGAAGAGGCGGAAGCCGCAGAGCTTGAGAGAAAACGGGAAGCGGCAAAAGGCGATACGATAGAAGTGCGCAGGACACCGGAACCGGAGGAACCAAAAAACGATCCTTCCGTCAAGTATTTCCTGACCGTTTGTCTTGTCTGCGCGTTGTCTGTGGTAGGTATGGCGCTTGCCATGGCCCTGATCATAAAGAGCCGGAAACGCAGGCGAAGGCGGCGGAGACGAAGAAGAAAACGGTAAAACATTCGCTTACGAAAACGGCCGTAAGACAAAATAGCAGAGCGCTGTAATTCCTGTCTGCATCAGTTTGTGGAACAGGTAGGGGCGGATGTTCAGGTCCGTGCCGCGAATCATACTGAACGTTTGGGCGATACAGGAAAAGCCGCCGAAGGGGAGTAAAATCAGCACCAGATAGGGGTGGGCATTACCGCATCCGGCGATACCGCTCGTAATTTCCAGGATACACTGATACAGATGCAGCAAAAAGGGCGGCAGATTGGGGAAGGGCACAAACATAATGTTCAGCAGATTAAAAAAGACCATGTAGCCGCCCAGTTTTCCGATCCCTATGAGGCCGGAGAGGATCGCAGAGTCTATGGCCGGAAGAAGTTCCTCCGGCGCGCTGTCTTTCCTTATACTCGATTCATTGTGGGTCTCCTTTGTTGGACTGACTGAGTCAGTCGAGTGTTTCCACGGCTTTGCCAATCGAGAAAAGACTGGAAATATCCGCATCAGCGCCATGCCATAAAAAAATGGTACACCGTACATCAGGAGAAAGGGCAGCACGGGCCGCTCCAGGGACAGGGTAGAAACCACAAAGCTCAGGAAGTAAATGGGGCCGATATTATTACAGAAGGCCAACAGGCTTTCTGCCTCCTTTTTGGAGATTCGTCCCTTACGCCGCAGTTCGCCCGCAATCCGCGCGCCCATGGGAAAGCCGCATAGAAACCCCATAAGCAATGTATAGGAACCGTTCGGCGTAGTGCCAAAGAAAAAATGCAGGACGGGATGCAGCAAACTTACAAACTGCTGCGTTACATTCATGGAAATCATGATTCCCGATAGAATCATAAAGGGCAAAAGCGTCGGAATCATTTTTTGTAACCACAGCGTAAGCCCTGTGGAGGCATATTGGAGGGACAGCGCAGGGTAACGAAGAAGCAGAACGGTCAAATAGAGCGCCAGGCCCATATAGAGAAGCGAAAGCGCCTTTTGATACAGGCACTGCATGTTTTTTTGCATGGTTGACATGGCATTTCTCCTGATTCTGTAGGGATGCCTTTGTACATGTATATACGGGAGGATAGAATAAATGACAGAAGCGATCATTTTTGATTTGGACGGTTCCATGGTGGATTCCATGTGGATCTGGCGGGATATAGATATTGCGTATCTGGGAAAATTCGGAATTTCCCTGCCCGAAAATCTGCAGTCCTGTATTGAGGGCATGAGTTTTTCCGAGACGGCGGCCTATTTTAAGAATCGGTTTCAGCTTCCCTGCACGTTGGATGAGATTAAGGCGGACTGGAACCGTATGGCAAAAGATAAATATTCTTTTGAAGTGCCGGTGAAAGAAGGCGTTCCGGAACTTCTGGCATATTGCAGGAAGAACGGCATCAAGATCGGGATCGCAACCAGCAACTCCAGAGAGCTTGTGGAAGCGCTTGTGAACGCCCATCATTTTACTTCCTATTTTGACTGTATCATGACGGCCTGCGATGTCTCCAAGGGAAAACCTGCGCCAGACATTTATCTGGCTGTAGCGCAGGCGCTCCATGTATCGCCTGAAAACTGTCTTGTGTTTGAAGATATCATCCCCGGCATTCAGGCAGGCCTGTCTGCGGGTATGAAGGTCTGCGCCGTCTACGATAAGTATTCGGAGCATCAGGATGAAGAGAAACGACGAATGGCGGATTATTACACGTATCATTTCACAGAGTTGATGGAAGAGGGAATTATCGTTGGGCCAAAGCAGGCCGAAACGCAGATTCTCGCCGAATGTTAAGCCAGGGAGAAAAGCGATGGGATTTTTGCCGGTTTCAAAACAGGAAATGGAAGAGCAGGGGATTACACAACCCGATTTTGTCTATGTGATTGGGGATGCCTATGTGGATCACCCTTCCTTTGGTCATGCCATCATCAGCCGGGTTTTGCAGGCCCACGGCTACAGTGTGTGCATCATTTCACAGCCCGACTGGAAGAACGAGGACAGTATAGCGGTTTTCGGTAGACCGCGGCTTGCCTTTCTTGTGTCAAGCGGCAATATGGACTCCATGGTGAATCACTATTTTGTCTCAAAAAAACGCCGCCCTGCGGATGCCTACACGCCCGGAGGTGGGGCGGGAAAGCGGCCTGACCGGGCCGTCACGGTATACGGGAACCTGATTCGCAGGCGCTACAAAGACGTTCCCGTGATTATCGGCGGCATCGAGGCCAGTCTGCGCCGCATGGCTCATTATGACTACTGGTCAGACAGTTTTAAGCGTTCCGTTCTTCTGGACAGCCAGGCAGACCTTCTCTCTTACGGCATGGGGGAAAAATCTATCGTCGCGATCGCGGAAGCTTTAGAGCACGGTATCGCGGTCCGGGATATCACCTTTATACCGGGAACGGTTTACCGGACAAAAGACATAAGCGGTATCTACGACAGCATCATGCTGCCTTCCTATGATGAAATGAAAGCGGAGCCGAAAAGATATGCGGACAGCTTTCTGACCCAGTATAACAATACCGACCCATTTAACGGGAAAACTTTGATTGAACCTTATCCTAACGGTGTCTGCGTGGTGCAGAACCCGCCCCAGCCACCCCTTTCCACGCAGGAGATGGACGATATCTACAATCTGCCCTACATGCGTACCTACCACCCCTCCTATGAAGAGCAGGGCGGTGTCCCCGCGATCTCGGAGATCAAATTCTCCCTGACCAGCAACCGAGGGTGTTTTGGCGGCTGCAATTTCTGCGCCCTCACCTTTCATCAGGGGCGGATCGTGCAGACCAGAAGCCATAAATCCCTGATCCGGGAAGCCGAAGAGATGATTCGGGAAAAAGATTTTAAGGGTTATATTCATGACGTGGGCGGTCCCACAGCAAATTTCAGACATCCCTCCTGCCAAAAGCAGCTGACACAGGGCGTATGCAAGAACCGGCAGTGCCTTTTTCCGAAGCCTTGTCCCAATCTGGAAGCGGACCATGATGATTATCTGGCGCTTCTTCGGAAACTGCGGGCCCTTCCCGGCGTTAAAAAAGTATTTATCCGTTCCGGCATCCGTTTCGACTACCTGATGGCAGACCCGGACGACACATTTTTCAGAGAATTGGTTGCACACCATGTCAGCGGCCAGCTCAAAGTAGCGCCTGAACATATTTCTGACGCGGTATTGGAAAAATTGGGCAAACCCCAAAAAGAGGTCTATGAACGTTTTGTACGCAAATATTATAAAATCAATGAGCAGCTTGGAAAAAAGCAGTTTCTCGTACCGTACCTGATGTCCTCCCATCCCGGCTCCACCCTGAAAGAAGCCATTGAACTGGCGGAGTATCTGCGGGATCTGGGCTATATGCCGGAACAGGTGCAGGATTTCTATCCAACGCCCTCCACCGTATCCACGGTCATGTACTATACGGGAATCGACCCCAGATGCGGCAAACCGGTGTATGTCTGCCGAGGTCCCCATGAGAAAGCGATGCAGCGGGCACTGATCCAATATCGCAATCCAAACAATTACGAGTTGGTGAAGGAGGCTCTTAAAAAGGGCGGGCGGGAAGACCTGATCGGATTTGATAAAAAATGCCTGATTAAACCGCGAAAGACAGCGGGGCCGCCACCTGGTGGAAAACGGGGCACAGACGGCAAAAAAGCAGGCAGGCAGGATGAAACACAGGAGCGTAAGATGCCAAACAGCAGAAACGGCAAGAAAAAGACGATACGGAATGTGCATAAAAAGAAAAGGTAAGAATAGACAGGAAGGGGAAAAACAATTATGAACATCGCCATTATCACGGGCGCATCCTCGGGTATGGGCCGGGAGTTTGCCGTCCAGTTAGACCAGTGCCTTGGAAAAACAGACGAGATCTGGCTTCTTGCACGCAGAAAAGAAACGTTGGAAACGCTTTCTGAATCCCTGCAGATGAAAACGCGGGTCATAGCTGCCGATCTGACAAAAGAGCAGTCGCTAAAACAGTTTGAAGAGGTGCTTTCCATCTGTAATCCGAAAATCACGGTGTTGGTAAACTGTGCCGGAATCGGCACGCACAAGCCGTTTGCGAGACAGAGCCGCGAGGAGATTGAATCCATGGTACAGCTCAACATTGTGGCTTTGACCCGTATGACCATGATATGCCTTCCCTATATGAGAAAAGGAAGCAAACTCATACAGTTTTCCTCGGGAGCCGCCTTTGTGCCCCAACAGGCGTTTGCCGTTTACGCCGCCTCCAAGTCCTACGTGTACTCCTTAAGCCGGGCCCTGGAGCAAGAATTGAAAGGAAAAGGCATCACCGTGACTGCCGTCTGTCCCGGACCGGTAAACACACCCTTTCTCTCTAACGCCTACGACAATGTTTCCAAATTGGGCCTGTTGAAAAAACTTACCATGGCGAAGACTTCCTGCGTGGTGAAAAAGGCCATCGACGACTGTAAAAACGGGAGAGGCGTATCTATCTGCGGTCTTCCCGTGAAACTCTTATACTTGTCAACACAGGGAATCCAAAATATATTGCTGCGGTGTTTCCGCCCTTAGCCGGTCTTGACGGAAAATCCTGCGACTGATATAATCTATAATCGTCGCAGGTTAAAACAATTATGAAGAAAGAAAAAGAGTGATCACATGAAACAATTTCTTGTACCAAAGGGCGCTTACGGATATTTGAAAAACAGGAAAAAATACACGGCCTGTCGAACCGTGTTTTTCTTTTTACTCTGCATCGGCTTATATGTGATCGGAATTGTGCGTACAGGCTCTAACAAGAATCTCCTCACAATCATAGCTGTTTTAGGATGTCTTCCCGCCTGCAAAAGCGCGGTAAACTTCATTATATTTATGAGGGCGAAGGGATGTGGTGAGGCGCTGCATCAGAAACTTTTGGCCTACGATGAAAAACTGGAAACTTTTTATGATCTTTATTTTACTTCCTATCAGAAAAATTATCCCATAAGCCATATGACGTTAAAGGGCGGCATCCTCTGCGGTATTACAGAAAATCCTGCCTGTGACTGTAACGAAGCGAAAAAACATTTGGAACAAATGCTTTCTCAGGATGGCATTAAAAATGTGGTGGTTAATCTCTTTTCTGAGGAAGACAAGTATGTTGACCGGCTGAGTCGGTTGTTGGATATTGACGAGGAAGATCATAAAGACAGGGAGGGCATTGTGAATCTGCTGTATGCAGTTTCACTATAATGCTATGTATCAGATAACAATTACAGTAAAAGAAGAAGGACAGCGCTTTGACAAATATCTACACCGGCTTCTGCCGAACGCGGGAAGCGCTTTCCTCTACAAAATGCTTCGCAAAAAGAATATTACCTTAAACGACAGGAAAGCGGACGGCAGCGAGAAGACTGCCGCAGGAGACTGTGTGAAAATATTTTTCGCACAGGAGACGCTTTCCAAGTTTATGGGGAAAACGAAGACGGGCGACGGGGTATTTCCCGAAAAGAACGGGGCACGCCTTGTTTCCGATTACGCGTCTGCCTATCGGACGCTTTGTGATATTCAGGTCATCTATGAGAACGACCATGTTCTGATGGCGGATAAGCCCGTGGGCATCCTATCCCAAAAAGCGGAAAAGACAGATTTATCGCTCAACGAATGGCTCATCGGCTATCTTTTACAGAGCGGTTTTCTGACGGCGGACGACCTGCGTTCCTTCAAGCCCTCCGTATGTAACCGTCTTGACAGAAACACCAGCGGCATTGTGCTCTGTGCAAAAACCTTAAAAGGCGCACAGCTTTTAGGCGGGCTTTTAAAAGACAGAACCCTTCATAAATATTATCAGCTTTATGTGAAGGGGCGGATAGAGGAAGAACAGTTGATTGAGGGCTATCTGTCAAAAGAGGAAAAAAACAACAAAGTATTTATTTCCAAAGAACCGCATGGGGAGAGCGCTCCCATCAAAACGAAATACAGGCCTCTTCAAATTGAATCGGATAAGACTCTTCTGGAGGTGGAGCTGATTACAGGAAAGCCACACCAGATCAGGGCGCACCTGGCTAGTATCGGACACCCGCTTCTTGGCGATTACAAGTATGGAGACAGGACGTGGAATGAAAGTTATCGTCAAAAATACGGGCTGAAATCACAGCTCCTTCATGCCTATAAGGTAGAATTTCCGCCGCTTGACGCGCCCTTTGAGGATTTGAGCAGGCGCACCTTTTTCAGCAGGCTGCCGGCGCTTTTTACGGCTGTCTCAGAAGTTAGCTCACACAAAAATACGGGACTGTCATAAAAGGTAAGCTGCTATGAAAAAGAAACATACAGTGATTGCAATTACATTAGCTACGGCCATGCTCGCGCAGCTAAGCGGCTGCGGAAGCGCGCAGTCTGCGCCGCCGCAGGAAACAGAAACCACAGCAGCCTCTGTCGCTGAATCCGAAAACGCGGATAACATGGAAAGCAGTGCGGAAACAGAAAACGCAGAAAATACGGAAAACGCGGAATTTGAAGACCATGTGATGGACTGGAAGGACGACGCCTTAGAGGAAGCGATGCGGTTCGCGCTTGGCAGAGAAGATGACAGCGACATTATGCTCAGTGATGTGTGGGAACTGACGGCGCTTGATCTGAGCAAAAGCCGTATCAAGGATATCCGTGCCTTATCGGAGCTGATTCATCTGACAAAGCTTGATTTGAGCTATAATGGCATCAGCGACATCAGTGCCTTGTCGGGACTGATTCATCTGACAGAACTTGATTTGAGCGGGAATGACCTAAGTGACCTCAACGCCTTGTCGGGGCTGACAAATCTGACGACACTTAGTTTAAGCGACATTCATCAACTCAACGATATCAGCGCATTATCAGAGCTGAGCAATCTTACATATCTTAATTTGAGCGCTACATTCATCAACGACCCCTGTGTCTTGTCGGGACTGACGAATCTGACGACGCTTTGTTTGGGCGGAAATCTTGACTTCGGCTGTATCAATGATATCAGCGTCTTAGCAGGGCTTACCAATCTGACGATACTTGGGCTTGGGAGCAATAGCATCAGCGACATCAGCATTCTATCAGGACTGACCAATCTGACAGAGCTTGATTTGACAGATAATGACATCGAAGACATAAGTGTATTGGCCGGATTGACAAATTTGAAAAAGCTTTATTTGCAAGATAATTATCATATTAAGGATTTCAACGTCCTGGCAGAACTGTCTGATTTGACAGAACTTGATTTGGGGTATAATGAAATCGGCGACATTACCTTCTTAGCAGGGCTGACTGATCTGACCTGGCTTAATTTTGGCTGCAATAAAATCAGTGACGTCACTCCTTTAGCGGAGCTGACCAATCTGACGACGCTTGAAATGTGGAACAATAAAATCAGCGATGTCACCCCCTTAGCGAGGCTCACCAATCTGACAAAACTTTATTTAAACGGTAATGAAATCAGCGACGTCACACCATTAGGAAGACTGACCAACCTGACGACACTTTATTTGGATTACAATAATATCAGTGATTATGCCCCGTTGGAAGAGCTTAAGGAAAACGGCTGCATCATTTCGGATTAATCGTATCACCCCGCTGCTTGCGGCTGGGTTTTGACTGGAATTGTGTCTGCGCTTGTGGTAAAATATTCACGTTAAACGAATTGGCGGAGGGAACAGGCGCATGGCCACATGGAACTCCCGCGGACTACGCGGTTCAACGTTAGAAGATCTGATCAACCGGACAAACGAAAAGTATCTGGAGCATGGACTTGCGCTGATCCAGAAAGTGCCAACGCCCATTACCCCCATCAATATTGATAAGGAAAGCCGTCATATCACACTGGCTTATTTTGATCAGAAGAGCACGGTGGATTATATCGGCGCGGTGCAGGGAATCCCTGTCTGTTTTGATGCCAAGGAGTGTGCGGCAGACACCTTCTCCCTGCAGAATATCCATGAACATCAGGTGGAGTTTATGGGGCAGTTTGAGAAACAGAAAGGGGTCGCCTTTTTCCTGATCTATTACTCCCATAAGGATCTCTTTTATTATCTTCCCTATGAAATGCTGCGGTTTTTCTGGGACCGGGCGAAGGACGGCGGCCGCAAGAGCTTCCGGTATGACGAGTTGAATCCCGAATATGTGCTGCCAAAGAAACACGGGATTTTAGTTCCCTATCTGGATATGATTCAGAAAGATCTGGAAGACCGGGTGGAGTGAGGATTGACAAACGGTTAGAAGTGGGGTATAGTGTATGAGGCTTTCATTTAGTAGCGAATTAGCACATTATTGCTTTATCACATTAAAGTCATTGCCCATATCATGATAAGATTATGAAAATGATGAAAGCAAGAAACAAAAATAGAAAGGCATAGCATTTTATGAGTAAAAAACTGGTACATACACCGGAAGGTGTACGCGATATTTACGGTGATGAAAAGGCGAAGAAGACCATTGTGGAACGCTTGCTGCATGAAAAGATATCCGCCTACGGCTATCGGGACATTCAAACGCCAACCTTTGAATTTTTTGATGTATTTTCCAAGGAGGTGGGAACAACACCCTCCAAAGAGCTCTATAAATTCTTTGACAAGGAGGGAAACACCCTGGTTTTGCGGCCGGATTTTACGCCCTCGATCGCCAGATGCGCGGCAAAATACTTTATGGACGAGGATGTGCCCATCCGTTTCTGCTATCAGGGAAACACTTTCACAAACACTTCCGACTTACAGGGGAAGTTAAAGGAAGTGACCCAGATGGGGGCGGAGTTGATTGGGGACGGTTCCGTGCAGGCTGACGCGGAAATGATTGCCATGACCATTGAGGCCCTTTATCATGCGGGACTTTCGGATTTTCAGATCAGCGTCGGCAATCTGGAATACTTTAAGGGTATCTGTGCCGAGGCCGGGCTCGACGAGGAGACGGAGTTAGAGCTTCGGGAATGTATTTCCGGCAAAAATTATTTTGGCGCGGAGGAATTGCTTGACAGGACCCATGTGGGCAAAAAAGATAAAGAGCTTCTGCTCAAGGTAAGCGATCTTTTCGGCGGTGTCCAGATTCTGGAGGAGGCAAAGAAAGCGGCATCCAATAAGCGCTCCAAACAGGCTGTCGAACGTCTGTCCCAGGTTTATCAGGCGCTCTGCGATTATGGGGTGGAAAAATATGTTTCCTTTGACCTTGGTATGCTCAGCAAGTATAATTACTATACAGGTATTATTTTCAAAGGCTACACTTACGGAGTCGGCGATGCCATTGTGAAGGGCGGACGCTACGACCGTCTTCTCACCCGTTTCGGAAAAGAGGCGGCAGCGATTGGATTTGTGATTGTGGTGGACGATCTTCTTGCGGCGATGGGGCGGCAGGATGTGATCATATCCGGCATGGAAATCCCTGATAAGATATACTATACAGAAGCTGACTTTAAGGAGAAACTGCAGGAGGCCAAACGTCTGCGCCTGGCGGGAAAGAAGGTGGAACTGTTACATGAGTGAAAATAAATATCTGACATTCGCCCTCGGCAAAGGACGGCTTGCCAATAAAACCATGGATCTTTTTGAGAAGATCGGCATTACCTGCGAGGAGATGAAGGATAAGGATTCCCGTCGGCTGATCTTTGTCAACGAAGAACTGAAATTAAAGTTTTTCCTAGCAAAAGGTCCCGACGTGCCAACCTATGTGGAGTACGGGGCTGCGGATATCGGTGTTGTCGGCAAAGATACGATCATGGAGGAAAACCGGCGGGTATATGAGGTGCTTGATCTTGGTTACGGCAAATGCCGGATGTGCGTCTGCGGGCCAAAAAGCGCAGGAGAGCTGTTACAGCACCACGAGCTGATCCGTGTGGCTAGCAAATATCCCAATATCGCAAAGGATTATTTCTATAACAAAAAGCATCAGACGGTGGATATCATCAAACTAAACGGTTCCGTGGAGCTTGGCCCCATCGTGAAGCTTGCCGACGTGATTGTGGATATCGTGGAAACCGGATCGACCTTAAAGGAAAACGGACTGGAAGTTCTGGAAGAAATCTGTCCGCTGTCTGCGCGGATGATTGTCAATCAGGTCAGCATGCAGATGGAACCGGAGCGGATTAAAAAGCTGATTTTGGAGCTTCGGAATCATTTATAGAGGAGTATGACATCATGGAAAACGAGAAGAAGGGGTTTCATATGAAAGAGTGGAAGGGAATTGTCATTGCACTGATCGCCGGCATCTGCGCGATCATCTGTGTTTATGTGTTTACGGGAAATCTGGTAGATTACAAGAAAACGTCCGGCAGCGGCGGCCTTACGGCTACCGGCTCGGCCAACTGCGATTTTGAGGCTGATCTGATCGTCTGGCGCGGCAGCTTTTCCAGAGAAGGAAGCACCACCCAGGAAGCTTACCGATCCATCAAACAGGATGCGGATATGGTGCAGAAATATCTGTTGGAAAACGGCGTGTCCGAGGACGAGATGGTATTCAGTTCCGTCACCATCAGCGAACGTTGGGAGTCCGAGTACAACGAGAACGGCGACAGAATCCGGGATTATATCGACGGTTACAATCTCTACCAGAATGTCTCCATCACCTCCACAGATATTGACAAGATTGAAAATATTTCCAGGGATATCTCCGGCCTGATTGAATCGGGCGTGCAGTTTGCCTCGGAGGAGCCGGAATATTACTATACCAAACTGGACGAGTTGAAATTACAGCTGATTGAGGAGGCAACTCAGAACGCCAAAGACCGCATCGACCTGATGGCACAGGGGACAGGTGCGACCATCGGTGAGTTGTTAAACGCAAATTTGGGCGTATTCCAGATCACTGCCCAGAACAGCAACACAGAATACAGCTATGGCGGTTACTTTGATACCAGTTCCCGCAATAAAACCGCTTCCATCACGGTAAAGCTGAACTATGCGGTAAATTGAGGAGGAAACCCATGCAGACGGTTATACTGACAAAAGATTCCCAACAAGGCATTCTCGACTATCTCCTGAAGAGAAGCCCTAACAATTACGGACAGTACGAATCCGTAGTGGCGGATATCATTGCCAATGTGCGCGAGAAGGGCGATGCAGCCGTATTTGATTACACCAAACAATTTGACAAATGGGATATCCATGCAGATAATATCCGCGTGACTGAGGAGGAAATAGAGGATGCCTTCGGGCAGGCGGAAGATGCCTTTGTGTCCGTCATGAAAAAATCGGCGGCCAACATCGAGGATTTTCACAAAAAGCAGATTCGCAACAGTTGGATCGACACGAAGCCGGACGGCTCCATCTTAGGACAGCGCATCCTGCCCATCGCCATATCCGGTGTCTATGTACCCGGCGGCAAGGCGGCCTATCCTAGCAGCGTGCTGATGAACGTGATTCCCGCGAAAGTGGCGGGTGTGGAGCGGATTGTCATGACCACCCCCGCGGGGGCGGACGGCAAAGTCAATCCGGGCACACTGGTGGCGGCCAGAATCGCGGGTGTGGATGAAATTTATAAAGTCGGAGGCGCGCAGGCGATCGCGGCCATGGCTTTTGGCACAAAGAGCATTCCAAAGGTCGATAAAATCACCGGACCCGGTAATATTTTTGTGGCTTTGGCGAAGAAGGCCTGCTTTGGCTATGTCAGCATTGACTCCATCGCCGGCCCTAGCGAAATCCTTGTGCTCGCCGATGAAACGGCCAATCCCCGCTATGTGGCGGCGGATCTGCTTTCCCAGGCGGAACACGACCCGCTTGCCAGTGCGATCCTGATTACCACCAGCGAAGCGCTTGCCGAACAGGTGCCCGCACAGATTGAAGGCTTTTTAAAAGTAAATCCCCGGGCGGATATCATTCGGGAATCATTGGACAATTACGGGTATATCCTGCTTGCCAACTCTATAGACAGCGCCGTTGACGCAGCCAACGCCATCGCCTCGGAACACTTGGAAATTCTGACAAAAGACCCCTATCAGGTGATGACAAAGATCAAAAATGCGGGCGCGATTTTTCTCGGGGAATATTCTTCGGAGCCTCTTGGTGACTATTTCGCGGGCCCCAACCATATTCTGCCTACAAACGGAACAGCGCGGTTTTTTTCTCCCCTGAGCGTAGATGATTTTGTGAAAAAAACAAGTTTGATTTCCTACTCAAAGGAAGCACTTGAGAAAGTTCACAAGGATATCGAATTGTTTGCCGAGAAAGAGGGATTGACAGCCCATGCCAATTCCATACGGGTAAGATTCGAATAGGAGGTGTCTTATGTCCAGAACAGCAGCCATAGAGCGAAATACGAAGGAGACAAAAATTAAAGCGTCCCTGAATTTGGACGGTACGGGAAAAGGCGAAATTTCCACCGGCATCGGCTTTTTTGATCACATGTTGGAGGGATTTGCCAAACACGGTTTCTTTGACTTGACCATATCGGTCAAAGGGGATTTGAACGTGGACGGACATCATACGGTGGAAGATACCGGCATTGTGCTAGGCACGGCAATTAGGGAAGCGTTGGGGGATAAGGCCGGCATCAAACGTTACGGCTCCTTTCTTTTACCCATGGACGACGCGCTCTGTCTGTGTGCCGTAGATCTGTGCGGGAGACCATACTTTTCCTGCGACTGCACGTTTCCTGTGGAGCGTATTGGCGAACTGGATACGGAGCTGATCCGTGAGTTCTTCTATGCGGTAAGTTACAGCGCAGGCATGAACCTGCACCTGAAGATGATAAACGGCCTCAATGCGCACCACATGGCAGAGGCCATGTTCAAATCCTTCGGCAAGGCCCTTGACGAAGCGGTTTCCAAGGATCCGCGGGTGCAGGGCGTACTCAGCACAAAAGGAACATTATGATAAGAAAGGCAGCACAGGCAATATGGCATACAAAAAATTTATACCTTGCATCTATCTATATAAAGGCGACGCGGTAAAGGGCTTTTCGGACAGCACCATCATTGACACAAATCCGGTAGCTCTGGCCCGGTTTTACAGCGACAACAACGCGGACGAACTGATTGTCTATGACATGTCCGAAGGCGATGCCGCCCACGAGGAGGCTCTCGATATCATCAAGGCCATCTGCAGCGAAGCGGAGATTCCCGTCATCGGCGCAGGCAATGTGCAGCGCATGGAAGATATCAAGAAGCTGCTCTATGCAGGCTGCAAGAAGGCGGCTCTCAACTACTCCAAACCCGGCAACATCGAAATCACCGCTGAGGTGTCAAAAAAATTCGGGAAAGACAAGATTGCTGCCTGTGTGACAGAGACCGACAGCATTACGAGAAACGAGGCGTTGATCGACGAATTTATCGGGGAGATCATTCTGGTAAAGGAAACCTGCCTGAAAGAGGCCATCGCCGTTTCCCGGTTTCCCATGATTGCGTCGGTGCCGGAGGTTTCCCTTGACAAGATTCTGGAACTATTGGGGAATGACAATATCTGCGGTATTTCCGGCTATGCCATCAATGAAAATGCAAAGGAACTTTTGGCAATCAAAGCGCTTTGCCAGAACAATGACATTACGGTGAATACCTTTGAGCCTGCCATTCCCTGGGAGGAATTTAAGTTAAACAGCGACGGCCATGTGACGGTGGTGGTGCAGGACTACAAGACCGACGAGGTGCTGATGGTGGCCTATATGAACGAGGAGGCCTACAATACCACCCTCAAAACTGGCAAGATGACCTACTACAGCAGAAGCCGTGAAGAACTGTGGGTGAAGGGAGAGACCAGCGGCCACTTCCAGTATGTAAAATCCCTGACGGCCGACTGTGACAAGGACACCATTTTGGCCAAGGTTTCCCAGATTGGCGCGGCCTGTCACACCGGTTCCCACTCCTGCTTTTTCAATGAGATCATGGCCAAGGAGTACGAGGAGACAAACCCACTCAAAGTTTTTGAGCAGGTGTTCGATGTGATCAAGGACAGAAAAATCCATCCAAAAGACGGCTCTTATACGAACTATCTGTTTGACAAAGGGATTGATAAGATCTTAAAGAAACTGGGAGAAGAGGCGACGGAAATTGTCATAGCCGCCAAAAATCCCAACGCCAACGAAATCAAATATGAGATTTCTGATTTCCTCTACCATATGATGGTGCTAATGGCGGAAAAAAATATTACATGGGAGGAAATCACTACAGAACTAGCACAAAGATAGCGGAACGTACCCTTCGGGGCACGTTCTTTTTTTGTATTTTTTTGCATAAGATGCAGTGAAATACAATCATGTTTTATCCGGTCCGATCCTGGCCAAACGGCTCGGGCCACAGAAAGGGATGCGCCATGACGGAAAAGAAAGTAACACCGGAAAAGAAAATGGAACTGGCAAGGTTTATCCGTGAGGAAAATCTGGGAAACCGCCTGAAACTCAGACAGCGGGAGAGCATTCTCTACGGAAAAGAGATGCAGATTCCCCTGTTTGAAAAGGGACAGCTTACGGAAATGGATGGGGTGGTATCCGGTTACGGTGCCGGAATCGGGGAAACCGGTACACAAGATACCACGATGGGCAGTTTTAAGTACCGCATGGCCCTGGCTGTTCTTTTGTTCGTCGCCTTTTTGCTCTGCGATACCAGGGACAGCACCATTTTTTCTTACAGCACGGATGAAGTCTATCATATGATTGTGGCGGACAGCTTTCATCTCTACGACGGCGGTGAAAATGCGGTGATGGAGGAACTGGCGAAATTATTTGATTAGGTTTCCCCGCTTTGACTTTACGGTACAATTTCGCTATACTTAGAATACGGAACAAAAACGAAAAGGATTTTAAGTATGGGAAAATTAGCGTTAAGTGATGAAATTCTGATGCAGGTGGAAAAACCCGCCCGCTATATCGGCAACGAAGTCAATTCCGTTGTAAAGGATAAGACCCGGGTTTCCGTAAGGTTTGCCATGTGTTTTCCCGATGTCTACGAGATCGGGATGTCTCATCTGGGCATTCAGATTTTATACAGTATGTTAAACGAGTGGGATGACGTGTGGTGTGAGCGCGTCTATTCGCCCTGGGTAGATCTGGATGCCATCATGCGAAAACAGTCGATTCCCCTGTTTGGTCTGGAATCGCAGGAACCGGTAAGAGATATGGATTTTCTGGGCATCACGATCCAGTACGAAATGTGCTACACCAATATTTTACAGATATTAGAACTGTCACAGATCCCTCTGACTGCCAGAGAACGCGGTGAGAATATGCCAATTGTGATTGGCGGCGGCCCATGCACCTACAATCCGGAGCCCATTGCAGATTTTTTTGATCTGTTTTATATCGGGGAGGGTGAAACCCAGTATCGTCCCCTGCTCGACTGGTATCTGGAAAACAAACGTCTTGGCGGAACCAGAGAGGACTTTTTACACGGCGCTGCGAAAATCCCCGGCATCTATGTACCGCAGTTTTATGAGGAGGTCTACAACGAAGACGGCACCATACGGGGACGTAAGAAGCTGTACGAGGATATTCCCGACGTGATTGTAAAGGAAATCGCCAAAGATGTGACCAACATCCCCTATCCCATGAATCCTGTGGTTCCTTTTATCAAAGTGACCCAGGACCGGGTAACGCTTGAGATCCAACGGGGCTGTATCCGGGGCTGCCGTTTTTGTCAGGCGGGGCAGATTTACCGCCCGGTCAGAGAAAGGGATGTGGACAAACTAAAAGAATATGCCCTGGAAATGCTCAAAAATACAGGGCATGAGGAGATTTCCTTGAGTTCCTTAAGCTCCAGCGATTATTCCAAACTGGACGAGCTTCTGGATTTCCTGCTTGCGGAGTGTGGAGAACGGCACACGAATATTTCTCTGCCTTCCCTGCGGATCGACTCCTTTTCCCTCGATGTGATGAGCAAGGTGCAGGATGTAAAAAAGAGCAGTCTGACCTTTGCGCCGGAGGCGGGCAGCCAACGGCTGCGGAACGTGATCAACAAGGGCCTGACGGAGGAAGATATTTTAAGGGGCGCAGCCCTGGCCTTCAAGGGCGGCTGGACAAGGGTAAAACTCTACTTTATGTTAGGACTTCCCACTGAGACAAAGGAGGATATCCTCGGCATCGGTGACCTCTCCAACAAGATTGCGGCGGCCTTCTTCGAGGCCGTACCGAAGGACAAGCGGGTAAACGGGAAAGTGCAGATCGTCACCAGCACCTCCTTTTTCATTCCAAAACCTTTCACCCCCTTTCAGTGGGCGGCCATGTGCACCAAAGAAGAATTTCTTGACAAGGCCCATCTGACCAAACAGGGCATCATGAGCCAATTAAACCAAAAGAGCATCAAATACAACTGGCATGAGGCAGATGTGAGCGTTTTAGAGGGCGTTCTGGCAAGAGGGGACAGACGTGTGGCCGAAGTGATCAGAAAAGCCTACGAAAAGGGCTGTATCTTTGATGCCTGGAGCGAATATTTCAAAAACGAACTTTGGATGGAGAGTTTTTCAGAGTGCGGGGTGGATATCGGCTTCTACACGACGAGGCCGCGGGCGGACGATGAGATTTTTCCCTGGGATTTTCTGGACTGCGGCGTGACAAGGGAATTTTTGCTGCGGGAATGGAGGAAGGCACAGGAAGAAACCGTAAGCCCCAACTGCAAAAAACAGTGTCAGGGCTGTGGGGCAAATCGGTTTGGAACGGGGATCTGCTATGTGGAAACATTTGATAAATAAAACGAATGAACGCTTTTTGTCCTATATCCATACATTTGTCTTACCGGAATGCCAAAAGGGAAACATCCGGTTTTTTGACGACGCGCAAAGGGTTTTTACTTTTTTGCCGGACAGCCAGCTGCAGATTGACATTGCCGCCGCCAATGAAAAGCTTCTACAGGACATATCCGTCAAAAAGCTGCTATGGTTATCGGAAAATTTCAGGAGCTGTCATGACGACTATTATGCCTATGCTTATGGCGACATATGGAATGCGAATCGAAATATAAATGTAAGCCGGAAACATTTAAAACATTTAACGGACGGCCAGTATGATGCCACCATGAAGCTCGGAACCTTTTCGAGCAACGGATATTACCGTCAGGAATGTATGGAACGGTTAAGGGATACGGAGGGCTCCCTTCCCTTTCTGATTCTCCGGATGAACGACTGGGTGGCGCAGATCCGCGAAAAAGCTTACGAACTCTCGCAAAAAAGATTAAAAAAATGCGGTTTGTACGAGCTTTTTCAGGCATTTCCCAGCTTAGAGAAAGTGAAAAACGCACGCCGCCGGGACGGTGCGTACATTTGCTCTCTGGAATCGCAGGTTGGAATGCTGATCAAACAGAAATTCCAAACACAGCAGGACGAAGCGATTGCCCGGATTCCTCACTATGAAATCCAGATCAAAAATGCCATCTATCGTTTTATCAACAGCAATCAGGTATTGAAAAGAGAGCAGATGGAGCGGCTTCTTCAGTCAGAACGGACAGGATACGGGCAGACGTTACTCATTCTGGGTATTTTCCGTCATTACGGCTACGATCCTTCGCGGGCAAAAACCTATCTTCATTCACGCAGCGCCTTTGTGCGGTATCACACACTGGTCTGCCGTTATGAGCAGGAACATGCCGCCTGGGACGGGTTGGATGCCATGCTGCTTGACCCGTCCAGACGGATTCGCGATTATGCCGCCTACATTCTGGACAAATGCACCGATATGGATATTATCGCATTTTATCGAAAAGAGCTTGACCGGAACGTATCAAGAATCGTATTGTGCTGTATTGGAGAACATGGCACAAAAGCAGATCTGGAAGTGATAAAACCGTATTTGGAAGACGGGTGCGAATCCATCTGCAAAGCGGCGTTGGCGGCTTACGGAAAGCTTGCGCAGACGGACGGGGAAGAAATTTACTGGAAATTTTTATTTCATCCGCGGCAGGTTCTTTCAAGACAGGCATACCGCTGTATCAGGAAGTATGGGATTTCATACGGCGCGCCGCGGTTGTATGAGGCCTATCTGCAGAACCGCTCCGGTTTTTTGGCTGATTATCTGCTGAAACTCCTTTTGAGCGAGCCGTTCTGGGCACGACTGCCTTATCTTTTAATGCTGAACTGCGACGGGGAGCTTACGGAAAATCATCGACAGAGGATTATGTCAGGCCTTTTCACCGATTATATGTATGGCAGCGTGACAAAACAGCAGGCCGAGACAATTCGCTCTCTTTTGGCGCAGAACGAGGAGAAGATTCCTGCACCCACCTGCAAAAGGATTTTGTTCGACCTGGAACATATCACAAAAGAATAAAAAAAGCTTTGGCCGGTTTTCAATTCTACAGAAATTTGATACAATGAATGCAGATTGTACAATAGGTGCAGGGCACCGGAATGGAGGAGACATGAGGTATTTTTTTGAGTCCAAAGTGGAAAAACAGGACAAGGGGTACACAATTGAAATTCCCTTTAATGTGTGGGAGGTATGTAAACAAAGAGAGATCATTAAGGGGGACCTGGTGCTTGACAATAAAATCATTGACTGCGAGCTTCACCCCAAGGAGAAGGGCAACTACAGAATCTGTATTGAGGACGAGTCCGCTGTAAACGTAGAGCTCGGCGTTACCCACAAGATTCTGCTTCACGTAAACGGTTCTCTGATTCGTATGGATCAGAACAGCCCCTACAGCTTTGAGAATCCCATCCGTAAGATTGACAGCGTGGATGTCATTAAGCTCCCGGAAGACGGCCTTTGCGGACAGGCCTGCGTAGCCATGTTAGCGGGCGTTACCATCGCCGAGGTAATCAGCGTTATGGACTGCCGGGAATGGCAGGCAACCATGGGCCGTGTGATTTCCGCCTTAAATTATTACGGCATCGACCATACGGATATCATCATGTATACGGAGGGCAGAGATACCGTTTTGCCCAAATGCGCAATTTTGATGGAGAGAATGGGGCGCTTCTGTCATTATCTGGTATACTATGACGGAACCTACTATGATTCCCACGCGGGTATCATGCACGAGTATGATATGAGTAATCTGTTGGGATATCTGGAAATCAAGTGCTAGGAATCAGAAAGTCCATGAAAATCAGAATCAAATTCGCCAAATACGGCGTCATGAAATTTATCGGTCATTTGGACACCATGCGCTTTTTCCAGAAAGCGATAAGGCGCGCCGGTATAGATGTGAAATATTCGGAGGGATTCAGTCCCCATCAAATTATGTCCTTTGCCGCACCCCTCGGTGTCGGTGTGGAAAGCTGCGGGGAATATATGGACATAGAAGTCCTTTCCATGACTTCCACCGAGGACATGAAGCAGGCGCTGAACCGGGTCATGGTAAAGGGGATCGAGATTCTTTCCGTCACCCCCTTGCCAGAGCGGGCAAAGAACGCCATGGCAAGCGTAGCGGCAGCTTCCTATCGAATCCATATGAAGGAGGGCGGCTTCCCTGTTACCGATCTAAAAACCTGCATACAGGGCTTTTATGGGCAGGAGACCATTCCTTATACCAAAGAGACGAAAAAGAGTGTGCGGGAGCTTGATTTGAAACAGGGCATCTATGAGATGGACGCAGATGATGAAGGTGGAATACGGATGCTTGTCAACGCAAGCAGCAGCGGCAACATTAAGCCCTCCATGGTTTTTGAAAAGCTCTGTCAATATGCGGGATGGGAGATTTTGCCATCAGCCTGTCAGGTGACACGATTGGAAACCTATGCAGATTTGGCCAATGAAGGGGAGATGCCCCGGTTTGTGCCGCTTTCTGAAATTGAATCATTGTAAATTTTTACTTTTAGGGAACTTTTTTGAAGAAAAACATAAAAAGTTCCCTAAAATAATTGACTTTCCCCCTGGTGGAAGCCTTATGCTGACCTTGTCAGAGGAAAGGCCTTTAAAAAAAGATCGGGAAAGGAGACCTATGGAAAGCATATGAAGATCAACGAAGTGGAACAACTGGTGGGCATCACCAAGAAAAATATCCGGTTTTACGAACAACAGGGGCTTCTGCATCCGAAGCGGAACATGGAGAACGGCTATCGGGAATACGATGATACGGATGTAGATTGTTTAAAGAAAATCAAGCTTCTCAGAAAGCTTTCCCTGCCAATCGAGGAAATTCGGAAAATCCAGAGCGGAGAACTGCTCCTTACGGATGCCCTGAGCCGACAGATCATTGTGTTGGAGCGGGAAAAAACAAACCTTGCGGAGACCTCCGGATTGTGTCAGACGATTCTGGAGGACGGGATTCTCTACCAGACCCTTTCCCCTGACAAATATCTGGAAAGGATGATGCAGATGGAAGAGCAGGGAACAAAATTCAAAAATGTGTCAAACGATACCATCCAAAAAAAGCGGGGTTCGATTTTTGCGGCCCTCGTCTTTATTCTGATCATGTTTGCCGTTATCGGCATGTTGATCTGGGCATACACAGAGGATCCCATCCCGGATCTGCTGTTCGGTGTGATTATGCTTGTGCCCATTGTAGTTATTCTTGCTGTGATCGTCGCACTTTTACAGCGCTTAAAAGATCTTGAAGGAGGAGAAGAGGATGCTGCTCGTAAATATTGATTATATCACCGGAAAAGAACTGGAACCATTGGGTATTGTGAAAGGCAGTGTGGTACAGACCCGAAATTTCGGCAGAGACTTTATGGCGGGAATCAAGACGCTCGTCGGCGGAGAAGTCAGGGAATATACGGAAATGCTGAATCAGGCGAGACAGATCGCCGTAAAACGTATGGTGGATGAAGCGAACACTCTTGGCGCAGATGCCGTCGTCAACGTGCGCTATGCTTCCTCATCGGTGATGCAGGGCGCGGCAGAGGTCATCGCCTACGGCACTGCTGTGAAATTCAAGAATCCCTGATTTGCATTCCCACCGTTGTGTGTTATAATCGATCTATGACAACACACAATGGTTCTATTCTGATTACAAAATACGGCGATAAAGTCCTCGCCATATTGATGCGAAACAATCAAATACTGTCAGCACAGGTCATAAAATCGGCCAAGTACGCAGTTGGCAATATTTATGTTGGCAAAATACAAAGCATTTCTCAGAATATTGGCGCCGCCTTCATAGATCTTGGAGGCGGCTATCTCACGTTTCTGCCCCTTGCAGAGGCACAGACGGCAAAACTCACAAACCGCAAGCCGGACGGTTCCCTGAAAACGGGAGACGAGCTTTTGGTGCAGATTGCCAGAGAGCCAATGAAAACAAAATTGGCAGGTGTGACGACAAAACTTTCCCTTGCCGGACAGTATGCGGTAGTTGCCGTGAAAGGAAAGCATCAATCTGTAGGCATCCAGGTCTCTTCTAAACTTGACGCTAAGTCTCAGACCAGATTTCGTGAAGCTGACTCCCTTTCTGAAATTGCGAACCGTTTTCGGCTGATTGTCAGGACAAACGCCGCTTCACTTTCTGAAATAGAACCGCTGACTGCAGAAGCGCAGAGTCTTTCGGACACGTTGCAGCGGATATTGGAAACCGGCCCTTCACGCACTTGTTTTAGTTGTCTGTACCAGAAGGAACCTGACTATATCACCTTTGTCGAGAATACTTACCGTTCGGAATACGATGAAGTGGTCACAGATCTTCCGGAAGTTTATGAGGTGCTGTCAGTCTTTTGCCAAAAGCAGGAGATTCCCCTGCGGCTTTATGAAGATGCGCTGCTTCCCCTCTATAAACTCTACAGCGTGGAATCGCGCTTAAAGGAGCTTACGGAAAAAAAGGTCTGGCTGAAATCCGGCGGTTATCTGGTGATCGAGCCTACGGAAGCCCTGATCTCCATCGATGTCAATACGGGAAAATATGAGTCCGGAAAGGATAAGGAAGAGACCTTCTACCGCATCAACCAGGAAGCGGCGGAAATGATCGCCCTGCATCTGCGGGCCAGAAATCTTTCCGGCATCATTTTGGTGGATTTTATTAATCTGAAAGAAAAAGAACGCGAAAGAGCAATCTTGGAATATATGCGGGAACTGTTAAAGAAGGATCCTGTTCCGGCCAGAGCGCTAGACATGACAGGACTGGGACTCATGGAGCTGACGCGAAAAAAGATCGCACCAAGCCTTGCAGAACAGTTAAAGAAAGGATGACGAAACCATGAAACTTTTACATATGGAAAAAGTGAAAGATGGAAAATATCTTAAAAATTATGAATTGGTCTATCAGAACAAGGCCGGACGCGAGAAGCGATATGAGATTGTCAGCAGAAGCGAAATTCCCGGTCCCGATGCCATCGGAAAACGGGTCAGCGGCGTGTCTATCGTGGCGTGGCACGAAGGAAAAATGCTATTATTGAAAGAATTTCGCATGGGTGTCAACCGTTTTGTGTACAATCTCTGTGCAGGCATGCTCAATGAAGGGGAATCCCTGGAGGAATGCATACAGAGAGAACTCTACGAGGAGACTGGGCTTTCCGTAAAAAAGATCCACGCCATCCTGCCTCCCTCCTTTGCAGCGGTGGCCTTTTCGGACGTAAAAACCCAGATTGCCTTTGTGGAAGCTGAGGGCAATTTTGAGGACCACACTTCCGAAAACGAACAGATTACCGCAGATTTTTATACGAAGGAGGAGGTTCGTGAGCTGTTGGAAACAGAAGAGTTCAGTTCCCGTGCGCAGCTTGCCGCTTACTTTTTTGCAAGAAATCCGTCATTTTGAAATCAGGAGTATTTTTTATCGACCGATATAGTCAATTTTTATGTTAGAATACACCTTTGCTTTTTATATTACCGTACATCTCCATTTTTTTAGAAAGGAATGACCTGCCATACTATGAAATTACAGAAACGAAACCTTTTTTTATCCCTGATACTGCTATGCGTCCTGATATTGGCCGATCAGTACACCAAATTTCTCGCCGTTTCCCATCTGAAAGGGCAGCCTCCTTTTGTCATTCTTGAAAAGGTGCTAGAGTTTAGCTATCTGGAAAATACGGGTGCGGCATTCAGTTCTTTTGAGGGAAGACAAGCCTTTCTCATAACGTTGACTATATTAGTCATTTTACTTCTTGCATGGAAATATGTTACCCTGCCACCCAAACGCCGTTTTACCCCGATGCGGCTCTGTATGCTGCTTATTCTTGGCGGTGCAGGAGGGAACTTGCTTGATCGGCTGGCCAGAAACTATGTGGTGGACTTCATTTATTTTGTACCCATCAACTTTCCAAAGTTCAATGTGGCAGATATCTACATTACCGTCGGGGTTGCGGTCCTTGCCTTTCTTCTTTTCTTCTATTATTCGGACGAAGAGTTGGAATGCTTCTTTCAGTTTAAAGATACGAAAACGACCTGAATGCCGCACTAAAATTCCTCCGGACTGACGGCCCGAAAATTTTGTTGACAAATTATAAAAAAACCGTTACAATATCTGAGTGTGCCGCATAGCGAGGTATAAGTGCGCCTGTTTGGGCGCCACCACAGTTAGCGAGTAAATGGGCGCAAGTCCATGAATAGGAGGTGTGCAGGTATGTACGCAATCATTGCAACAGGCGGAAAACAGTACAAAGTATCCGAAGGCGACGAGATCAGAGTGGAAAAGCTCGACGTTGAGGTCGGTTCTACTGTTACCTTTGATCAGGTGATCGCTGTGAGCGACAAAGAGCTTAAGGTTGCAGGCGATGTGGCCGGCGCTACCGTGACAGGAACTGTTACGGATCAGGGCAAGGGCAAGAAGGTCATCGTCTACAAGTACAAGAGAAAGACCGGTTATCACAAGAAAAACGGTCACAGACAGCTCTATACGCAGATCAAGATTGACAAGATCAACGCATAATGACCGAGGTCAGAATTTATAAAACCAAATCAGGAGAATATCTGAAATTCACCTGTGACGGCCACGCGGGCTACGCGAATTACGGAAAAGATATTGTCTGTGCGGCAATCTCGATTCTTGTGATTAACACCGTGAATTCCCTTGAGGAGATCACAAAGGAGGCTGTGCAGGTCAAGACAGATGAAAAGGCGGGCAGAATCAGTTGTACTTTTATGAGACATCCTCTGAAAGAGACTTCCGCCGCGCTTATGGATTCCCTGATACTCGGACTGGGCCAGATCGAGGCACAGTACGGGAAACAGCATTGTAAATTGACATTTGAGGAGGTGTAATACCATGTTGAATATGAACCTTCAATTTTTCGCCCACAAAAAAGGTGTCGGTTCCACCAAGAACGGTCGTGATTCCGAGGCCAAGAGATTAGGCGCGAAAAGAGCTGACGGACAGTTCGTCAAAGCAGGAAACATCTTATACAGACAGCGCGGAACCAAAATTCATCCCGGTGTCAACGTTGGCAGAGGCGGAGACGATACCCTGTTTGCGTTGGTGGACGGCGTTCTTCGTTTCGAGAGAAAAGGAAGAGACAAAAAGCAGGCTTCCGTTTATCCTGTTGAGAAGTAAGAACCTAGAGACGGGCTCCGAACATACAGATGTTTGGAGCTTTTCCTTTATCCGGAAAATGGAGTAAAAGAAAGCCATGATGTTTGCAGATCGTGCGAAAATTTATGTAAAAAGCGGGAAGGGCGGAGACGGCCACATCTCTTTTAGACGGGAAAAGTATGTGCCAAACGGCGGCCCGGACGGCGGTGACGGAGGGAATGGCGGCAGCGTCTATTTTGAAGTGGACGAGGGCTTAAACACCCTGACGGAGTTTCGGCATAACCGCAAATACTGCGCCAAAAACGGCGAGGAGGGCGGCAAAAAAAACTGTGCCGGCAGAAACGGCGAGGATATCACCATAAAGGTACCGGAGGGTACCGTGATTCGTGAGGCTGAAAGCGGCAAAGTCATCACCGACATGTCCGGCGAAAATAGAAGGTTTCTTCTGTTAAAAGGCGGACGCGGCGGAAGCGGCAACCAACATTATGCCACAAGCACCATGCAGGCGCCCAAATACGCCCAGCCCGGCCAGCCCGCACAGGAGCTTGAGCTGCTTCTGGAACTCAAAGTTATCGCAGATGTGGGACTCGTGGGCTTTCCCAATGTGGGAAAATCCACCTTTTTATCAAAAGTGACAAACGCCAGACCCAAGATTGCCAATTACCATTTTACCACCTTAAACCCCAATCTGGGCGTGGTGGATTTAGAGGATGCGAAAGGCTTTGTGATTGCCGATATCCCCGGTCTCATTGAGGGCGCGTCGGAAGGCATCGGCCTCGGTCATGAATTTCTGCGCCATATCGAGCGTACCAGACTGATTGTTCATATTGTTGATGCCGCCTCCACCGAGGGACGGGATCCCATTCAGGATATCTACGCCATCAACAAAGAACTGTCCGCCTATGAAAAAGCATTGGCCGAGCGTCCGCAGATCATTGCAGCCAATAAAATTGACATGATTTACGAAAAAGACAGCGACCCTGTGGAGGCCATACGGGCCGAATTTGAGCCCCAGGGCATTCCGGTCTATGCTATTTCCGCGATCAGCGGCAAGGGCATAAGGGAGCTTCTCTACGCCATCAATAACCGTCTGGAAACGCTCGACAGCAAACCAATTACCTTTGAGCAGGAGTTTTTTCCGGAGTTTCATTTTGATATCGGAAATGAGCCTTTTACGGTGGAATACGACGAAACTGCAAATGAATATGTGGTGGAAGGTCCCCGCATTGAGAAAATGCTTTCCTACACCAACTTGGAATCTGAGAAAGGTTTTAAGTTTTTTCAGGATTTTATGCGGAAACATGGGATCTTGGAACAACTTGAACAGCTTGGCATCGAGGAGGGCAGTACCGTGCGGATGTACGGGTTGTCCTTTGACTACTACAAGTAATCAAACAGGAGAAAACCATGAAACTTACGAGCAAGCAGAGAGCTTATTTAAAAAGTCTGGCAAACAGCATAGACCCCATTCTCCAAGTGGGGAAATCCAGCCTGACACCGGAATTTACGGCCTCCGTCGATGACGCTTTCAACACAAGGGAGCTTTTAAAGATCAATGTTTTAAAGAATTGTATCGACGATCCGAGGCAGATTGCCGAAGCTGTGGCGGAAAGGACGCATTCCACAGTCGTGCAGGTGATCGGCAAAAAAATCATTCTCTATAAGCCGGACAAGAAAAATCCTAAGATTGTACTGCCAAAGGCATAGCGGGAGGACGGATGGAGAAAATCGGTATTATGGGAGGCACCTTCAATCCCATCCACAACGGCCACCTGGCCATCGCACAAAAAGCGAAAGAACAGTTTGCACTGGATAAAGTGCTGTTTATGCCAAGCGGCGTTCCCTATATGAAAAATCTGCGCGAAGTCCTGCCCGCCACCGTAAGGTGTGAGATGACCGCCCTTGCCATCAGGGATATTCCCTGTTTTGAGCTGTCTGATCTGGAGGCCGTGGAGCAGGGCAATACCTACACCTGCCGGACTTTGGAAAAATTAAAGTCCCTGCATCCGGATACGGATTATCATTTCATTCTTGGCGCGGACAGCCTCTTTGCAATAGAAGAGTGGCGGCATCCGGAACAGATTTTCCAAAACTGTACCATCCTGGCGGCTGTGAGAAAGGGAACAGCCAAAACGGACACTTCGCACGAAATTCCTGCAAGCGGTAGTGTGAAAACCGACACCGGCATCTTACAGACTCAGGTGCAATATCTGCAAAAAAAATATCAGGCTTCTATCGAAATGCTAGAAATTTCCGCTATAGACATTTCCTCCACCCAAATTCGCAGGATGCTGCATCAGGGAACGTCTGTACACGGTCTCGTGCCGGAAGCGGTTGAAGCCTATATCACAGAAAATCATCTGTACCAATCCTAGATCTGTTTCAAAGGGAGTATACGATATGAGCGGTAAAAATATGGAAAATCTTGATCTTGCCAATATTCGCAAGGAATTGGAAAAAATTCTTTCCTCCAAGCGGTATGCCCATACTTTAGGGGTAGCTTACACGGCCGCAGCGCTGTCAATGGCACATGGAGAGCCTGTAGAGGATGCCATGACGGCCGGTCTGTTACACGACTGTGCCAAGTCCATGCACGGTTCGGAACTGGTAGCCATTTGCGAAAAAGCCCGTCTCAATGTAACGGCAGTGGAACGAAGCAACCCTACGGCGCTTCTCCATGCAAAAGCCGGGGCTTACCTGGCACAGCATAAATACGGTGTGAACGATGACGACATCTTAAATGCGATCCGCTATCACACCACCGGCCGGCCTGATATGAGCAAACTGGAAAAAATTCTCTATATTGCAGACTATATCGAGCCAAACCGCAAACAGCTTGCGGAACTGGATCTGATCCGCCGGATCGCTTTTCATGATCTTGACCGCACAATGGAAAAGATACTGGAAAACACGCTCACCCATCTGCGTAGTTCCGACGGGCCTTTAGATGACATGACAATCAAAACATACAACTATTATAAACAATTGTAATTTTAGAAAGGCGTGAATAGAAATATGGAAACTACGGAAATCGCACTCATGGCAGTAAATGCATTGGAAGACAAAAAGGCGGAGGATATCCGTATCATTGATATCAGCCAAATTTCAACCATCGCGGATTATTTTATCATCGCAGACGGCAGTAACAAGAGCCAGATACAGGCTATGGCCGACAATGTGTCGGAAGTTCTTGGAAGGTCAGGTATTACTGTAAAACAGATCGAAGGATATCAAAATGCCAACTGGATTTTGATGGATTTTCAGGATATCATCATTCACATTTTTGACCGGGAGAATCGGCTGTTTTACGATTTAGAGCGAATCTGGCGCGACGGTATTCTCATCGAAAAAGAAGCTCTCGTCAAATAAAAACGAGAGCCTCTTTCTTCTGGTCTAAGCCTTGTTCGATTTTGCCGTATTGCCCGTATACATATAGAATGTGATGATATACAGTCCGGCGATACCCACCAGAGCATAAATGATTCTTGAAAACCATGACATGTTACCAAAAATAAATGCCACAAGGTCAAAACTGAAAAATCCGATCAAACCCCAGTTGATAGCACCGATAATCGCAATCGTCAGGGCAAGGCAGTCCAATGCTTTATTTCTCATTTTCCTTCCCCCCTCATAAAGACATCAACCCCTGTATGAAAAAAGAGAGACTGATTTTTCACCGTAACTGCAAAGAAACAGCAATTACGATTACTATGTAGTATGTCTGAAAGACTTTGTCCTATGTAAGAGAAAAGGGCTAAAATATTTCCAGAACATTTGTTCTTTTGTAATAAAATAGAACTATGCCTGCTTTTTTACGACCGGAATCCAGACCTCATACTTGGCGTTCTGCGGGTCCGGACTGATATAGACCTCCACATCAGGCGCATTTCCGTATTCATAACCGGAAGTGGGAAGCCATTCCGTTACAATCCGTCTCTCCAACTCCTGAATGGACTGATTTGTGCCTTCCCCTGGAAAAACGGCCCATACGGCGGCAGGAACCGTATACTCCTCAAAACCGTCACTTTCCTGCGAACTTGATACCGCAATATAGTAGCGCCACGGTTCGGTATCATTACAGGTGCTGACACCGAGCACTCCCATAGGCGGTGTATCCATCATGCCGATCAACTTCTGCAGCGTTCCGTTCTCGGATATTTCCTGCCATTTAGACGGAATCACCGCAAAATTCTGTTCGATGTCCTTATTCAGAGGCACCGATACACCTACAATTCGAAAACTTTCCCTTGTTTCAATACGATAATTCATTTCCTCCACTCCTTTTATTATTATTTTAAATGAAACAGGAGGAAAAGACTTTACTGACACACCCTCATTTTTCACGGCTGATGGGGCGATTCCATGTACAGACTGAAAAGCCCTGTTAAATGCGGTGGGAGATTGATAACCATATTTTTCCGCCACGTCAATGATCTTCGCATCTTTTTCCCTTAAATCCACGGCCGCAAGCGACATTTTTCTTCTGCGCAAATATTCCGACAGCGGAAGACCCGCCATATACGTAAACATCCGCTGAAAATGATAGGATGAGCATCCTGCAATCCGTCCAAGCTGTTCGTAATCAACAGCATCTGTCAAATGCTCCTCCATATAGTTGATCGCTTCGTTTAGTCTGTCTATCCATTCCATGTCTGAAAGTCCTCCTGTCATTCAGTAGTATACCCGATATTTTTCTCTTTTTCCTCTCAATCTCCATACAAAAAAAGAGAGCATACCAAAATCCAGTATGCCTCTTTTTGCTCAATCCGATTAATTTTTATAAAGCCGGAACACACCAAAGACCTTGCCCAGAATCTGGCAATTATCCACAATAATTGGCTCCATGGAGTCATTTTCCGGCTGTAGGCGGACATGTCCGTCTTCTTTATAGAATGTCTTGACCGTAGCTGAATCGTCAATCAAAGCGACCACCGTATCGCCGTTATTCGCCGTCTGACAGCTTCTTACAAAAATCTGGTCGCCGCTGTAAATCCCGACGTTAATCATGGAATCGCCCTTCACCTTGAGCACAAAGGACTCGCCGCTCGGAACCATGTCGGCGGGAACGGGGAAGTAGCTCTCGATGTTTTCCTCCGCAAGAATCGGCTGTCCGGCGGCAACCTGACCGATCACCGGCAGGGAAACCATCTCCGTGCGCACCATCTGAAAATTATCATCGCAAATCTCTATGGCGCGGGGCTTCGTAGGATCGCGTCTGATATAACCGTTCTTCTCCAAGGTTTCCAAATGGGAGTGGACGGAAGAAGTAGACTTCAAATTAACCGCCTCGCAGATTTCGCGAACTGAGGGTGGATATCCTTTATTCAAAATCTCATCTTTCATATAATCTAAAATCTGCTGTTGCTTTACCGTGATCTTTCCATGAGCCATATCGTAATCCCTATCCTTTCCTGAAATGCCTTGGTTGATTCATTTTCTTTGCGTCCACTTTTTAGATATCTCTTCTGTAATGTCGCGCCCTTTTAGCGCCGCCAATTCTTCATTTTTATTTATCATAACACAGCGTCTCAAAAAAGGCAAACATATATTCAGAAAATTTGTTCGATTTTTTCCTAAAATAGTATTGACTTCCGAATACACGTTCGATATAATGCAGTTATAAAGAACATTCGTTCGCAACATTTGTTCTGTTTTACAGGGAGAGGAGCTGAAAGAATATGACACAGAGACGCAGGAGACCACAGGATATCAGAAGTGAGCGGAGAATCCGCAATAACCGCATCCGCAGGAGAAGAGAGATGCGAAAGAACTTCCTTTTGTTTGTGATGACGCTCTGTCTGATCGTCACCACATCCCTTGCTGTCAGTTCTTTCCGTTCCAATGCGAAGAACGATGCCTCTAAGGAGATTTCCAAATATTTTAAGAGCATTGTCGTATCGGACAGCGATACGCTCTGGTCGATCGCTGAGACTTATATGGACGAGGAGCACTACGATTCGGTCTACGAGTACATCCGCGAGGTGATGCGCATCAACAACCTGAAAAACGACGCGATTTATGCGGATGCGCACCTGATTGTGCCCTATTATGCCACAGCGGCCGTCGCCCCGTGACTCCGGATTTTACTCTGACGAGCAACGAGTCAAGTATAATGATATCACGAAAGGATTATTCAACGTATGAAACGAGAATTAGGAATCGCCCGCTGCGGACTGGCTTGCTGTCTGTGCTCTGAAAACGACACCTGTACCGGCTGTAATTCCGGCACATGCCCGGATAAGGATTGGTGTGAGAACAGAAGTTGTTCGATCTCCAAAGCCATCGACCATTGTTATCAGTGTTCTGAACCGTGCCGAAAGGGATTGTTGGCACAGATTAAGGCTTATACATTTACCCTTTTTGTAAAACGATACGGGGAAGAGAAGCTTTTAGACTGTCTGGAACACAACGAACAGAAGGGCGTTATTTATCACCGGGAAGGATTTCATGGCGATTACGACGATTTTGAAGATGTAGAAAAGCTGATTGCTTTTATTCTGACGGGAGAAAAATAAAACTATATATGGCAGGCAAAAGAATGCTTCTAAATAACTCGTTGAAATGAATAGTCTTTGTGGGCTATAATGATTAACGGGTTATTTTATTTTTCAGGAGATTCCTCATGAAACTTGACCGAATGATCGGTATTTTATCGATCCTTTTGCAAAAAGAAAAAGTGACCGCTCCCTACCTTGCGGAAAAATTCGAGGTTTCCCGCCGCACCATCAACCGGGATATCGAAGCGCTCTGTATGGCAGGCATCCCGTTGGTGACCGAGCCGGGGCAAAACGGCGGTGTCTCCATTATGGAGGGCTTTTCCATAGACCGGGCCCTGTTCACTTCCTCAGATATGCAGGCGATTCTGGCGGGACTGCGGGGTCTGGACAGCGTCAGCGGCACAAACCGCTACCTGCAGCTGATGGAAAAGCTGTCCGCAGGCACATCTAATCTTTTGGCCGGAGATACTCATATGCTGATTGACCTGTCCTCCTGGTATAAATCAGCCTTATCTCCGAAAATTGAACTATTACACGATGCCATCCTTGCAGGGCGGCGGATATCTTTTACCTATTTTTCACCTAAAGGAGAGTCCGCCCGCACCGTAGAACCCTATTATCTGGTTTTTCAGTGGGCAAGTTGGTATCTTTGGGGTTGGTGCGAAAGAAGCAGGGATTTTCGCTTGTTTAAGCTGCTGCGAATCACAAATCTTTCCTTGGGAGAGCCCTTTGAAAAGCGGGCCCTTTCGATTCCTGATCTGCGTCCGAGACATATCTTTCCTCCCCGGTTCACCATCAAAGCCAAAATTGATCCGCTGTATAAGTGGCGATTGGTGGAAGAATTCGGCCCGGAAAGTTTTCAGGTTCTGCCGGACGGCATGCTGCTTTTTTCCACAGCATTTTGCGATCAGGACAGTGTCATTGGATGGATTGCCTCCTTCGGCGGAGCAGCTGAGCTGTTGGAACCCGTGGAACTGCGGCAGGAAGTTTTGAAATTTGCCGAGAGTATCTGCAAAAAATACCGTTCCGATTTTGAAACATGACACACAGTTGTCATGTTTACCCTGTTAGTATGGATTCATCAAATAAAAGTTCCGCCGCCAAAAGTGAGCAGGCGGGCGCAAAAAGAAAGGATGGATCAAAACTATGGAATATGAAATCGTAACGTTGGAGGAAAAAATTGCTGTCGGCATATCGGCAAGGACAAACAACGCGTCACCTGATATGGGTGCAGTGATCGGCGGTCTGTGGAATCGTTTCTATAACGAGGGTGTCTATGCCTCCATACCGAAAAAGGAAAACGCAAAAGCCCTCGGCATCTACACCGACTACGCGGGAGATGAAACGGCGGATTACACCCTGATTGTGGCCTGTGAAACCACAGAGGAGCCTGCAGGAAAAGAATTTACCGTCTGTCATATTCCTGCCGGACGGTATGCGAAATTTGTGGTTCGCGGGGATATGGTACAGGCGACAGCGCAGGCATGGGCTGAAATCTGGCAGATGAATCTGCCCAGAACCTTTCAATGTGATTTTGAAGAATACCAGAATGACGATATGGGAGAACATGCGGAAATTCATATCTATATCGGTTTAAAGGAGACCTGAATATGGCATTTGACTACAAAAAGGAATATAAAGAATTTTACCTTCCGAAAAAGAAACCGGCTTTTGTCACTGTGCCGCCCATGAACTTTATTGCGGTCCGCGGCAAGGGCAACCCGAACGAGGAGGGCGGCGCTTACAAACAATCCATCGGCCTTCTCTACGGAGTCGCCTTCACCATTAAGATGAGCAAGATGGGATATCACCGGATCGACGGCTATTTCGACTATGTGGTGCCGCCTCTGGAAGGGCTGTGGTGGCAGGAGGGCTCGGATGGTATCAACTATTCCCGAAAAGAAGATTTTGAATGGATTTCCATGATCCGTCTGCCTGATTTCGTGACAAAAGCGGAATTTGACTGGGCCATAGCGGAGGCTTCGGAAAAGAAAAAGACAGATTTCTCAAAAGTGGAATTTCTTTCCTATGAGGAGGGACTCTGTGTACAGTGTATGCACATCGGCCCTTATGACGACGAACCCGCCACCATAGAAGCTATGGATGCCTTTGCGAAAGAGCAGGGCTTTTTGCCTGATATGCAGGGGCCGCGCCGCCATCATGAGATTTATCTGAGCGATGTCAGAAAATGTAATCCGGAAAAGCTAAAGACGGTGATCCGGCATCCGGTAAAATGAGTCGGTTGAATATTTTAGCCCTTTTGGGCGATAATTTTCAATGGGTACTTGCTTTTTAGAAGTGCCCATTATACACTTTAATTGAACAAAAAAGCCTTTATGGGCTAAAATATTCAGCCAAAGGTGGTGCACTTATGGAAATCAAACGCGACAGCTACTTACAACAGCTTATTTCTTATCGTTTTGACGGACTTGTAAAAGTGATAACAGGAATCCGCCGTTGCGGAAAATCCTATCTGCTCAAAAAAATATATCGGGATTATCTGCTTGCAAACGGCATAAAAAGCGAACAAATCATCACCATTGACCTTGATCTTGTCAAAGACATAAAATACCGCAATCCGCTTGTCTTATCCTCCTATGTGAGAGAGCAGGCGAATGAATCCGCCAAAGAGCTGTATCTTTTTGTAGATGAAATTCAAATGTCGGATGAAGTTGACAATCCTTATAACCCGAATGGAAAAAAGATCACTTTCTATGATGCACTGAACGATCTTCGCAGTCTGGACAACGTAGATGTCTATGTGACCGGGAGTAATTCCCGCATGCTTTCCAGTGATATTTTAACAGAATTCAGGGGCAGAAGCGACGAGATCCGCATACATCCATTGAGTTTTTCGGAATACTATGCAGCGGTCGGCGGCGATAAAAACGAAGCCTTTGACGATTATGCTTTTTATGGCGGTATGCCGCTGATTTTATCCCGCCCCGACAGCGCGGCTAAAATGAGTTACCTAAAATCCCTGTTTACCGAAGTATACCTCAAAGATATCGTTGAACGCAAAAATATTTCAAGACAGGATGTTCTGGAACAAATTTTAGATTTACTTTGTTCCTCCATCGGTTCTCTCACAAACCCGGCAAGAATAGCCGATACTTTAAAATCAAAGCAAACGGCAGGGGTGTCCTCAAACACCATCCGCACCTATATTGAACATTTACTGGACGCTTTTCTCTTTTCGGAAAGCAAGCGGTACGATGTCAAGGGAAAGTCTTATTTTGATTCCCCAAGCAAGTATTATTGTGAGGATATCGGTCTGAGAAATGCCAGAATAGGCTTTCGCCAACAGGAAACAACCCACATCATGGAAAACATTGTATACAACGAGCTGATTAACCGTCGATTTTCCGTTGATGTCGGTGTGGTTTACGCCAGAACCATTAATCAAAATGGTAATTCCGTGCGTACACCGAAAGAAATTGATTTTGTCGTCACTTCCGGCGGAAAGAAAACCTACATTCAATCAGCCTACGCCATATCAACAGAAGAAAAACTTGAAGCGGAATTAAGGCCGTTTTTTCTGGTCAACGATTCCTTCCCCAAGATTATTGTCCGAAAGGATATCGGAAAAAGATGGTACGATGAAAATGGAATCCTTAATATCAGCCTGATTGATTTCCTTTTGGATAAGGACCTGATAAGAGAATAATATTCAAAACAATAGCAGGAGAGAAGAGCGCAATGCACTTTGTGACAGCAAAAGGAATCCTATCGTCAAAAAACGGCATGAATCTGTACCGGGGCTGTTCTCATGGATGTATTTACTGCGATTCCAGAAGCAAATGCTACCATATGGAGCACGCCTTTGAGGACATAGAGGTAAAGGAAAACGCGATTGCCCTGTTGGAACACTCCTTAACGCACAAGCGGAAGAAATGCATGATCAGTACAGGTTCCATGACAGATCCCTATATCCCTCTTGAAATGGAGTTGGGTAATGTCAGGAAAGCCCTGCAACTGATCTTGGAACACGGTTTCGGATTTACCGTTATAACAAAATCAGACCGCATTTTACGGGACATAGACCTTTTACAGAAAATCAATGAAAAAACCAAATGCGTCGTACAGATGACCCTGACCACCTACGACGAGGATTTGTGCCGGAAAATAGAGCCGAACGTATGCACAACGCAGGCTCGCGTCACGGCTCTCAAAAAGCTGCATGATGCGGGGATTCCCACAGTTGTATGGCTTTCGCCCATTTTACCCTTTATCAATGATACGGAAGAAAATATTTCCGGCATCCTGAAAATGTGTGCAGCAGCAAAGGTTCATGGTATCATCTGTTTCGGCATGGGGCTGACCCTGCGCGAAGGAAACCGGGAATACTTTTACAGTCAGCTAGACCGGCTTTTTCCCGGTTTAAAGGAAAAATATATCCGCGCATACGGAAATCAGTATGTCATTGACAGCCCAAACGCTAACCGTCTGATGTATCTGTTTCATCAGACCTGTGAAAAAAATAATATTCTCCACAATAACGAACAAATTTTTCAGTATCTGCAGACTTTTGAGGAAAAAGAGACTGAAAAGCAGCTGAGTATTTGGGATTACTAATTGAATCCTGAATGGAGCTGATGATTTATCGGCAAAATATATTCGTATTATTTTGGTTAAAATATGGATATATTTTGCCGATAGTGTTATAATAATGCCAATAAAATATTTTTGAGAGGTTCAGCCTTATGAAATATATGAATGTAAACACGGCCTCCGGAAAATGGGGGGTATCGGAGAGAAGTGTGCGCAATTATTGTTCCGAGGGTAAAATTCCCGGTGCAATACTTGACGGTAAGACATGGAAAATTCCCGCCGATGCCAAAAAGCCTGTAAGAAAACAAAGAACAGGAAAAACGGCAAAAAATTTACTGACAAGGCTGAAGCTTGAAAAAGAGTCTGAAATTTCAGGCGGTATTTATCATAAGGTACAAATTGAACTGACATACAACTCCAATCACATGGAAGGCAGCCGGCTTACGCACGAGCAGACGAGATATATTTTTGAGACAAATACAATCGGAATACATGACGGAACGCTCAATGTAGATGATATTGTAGAGACGTCAAACCATTTCAGATGTATTGATTTTGTAATAGATTCCGCTAACTATCAATTAAATGAATCCTTTATCAAACAACTCCACGCAATCCTAAAAACAGGAACCTCTGACAGCAGAAAAGCGTGGTTTGCCATTGGCAGTTATAAGCGTTTTGAAAATGAGGTGGACGGAAAACCTACAACAAGGCCAACTGATGTCCCAAAGGAAATAAAACAGCTACTCAGAACATATCATCAGAATAAAACGAAAACATTACAGGACATTATTGCATTCCACTATTCGTTTGAAATCATCCATCCTTTTCAGGATGGCAACGGACGTATCGGCAGACTGATTATGTTTAAGGAATGTCTGCGAAACGGAATCACGCCGTTTATCATAGATGACAATCTTAAGGAATTTTATTACCGCGGATTAAACAAGTGGAAAAAAGAGCCCGGATATTTGATCGACACCTGTTTGACAGCGCAGGACTGCTTTAAGAAATATATGGATTATTTTGGAATCGAATACATTTTATAGTCAAATCCATTGACTCCACTGAATAAAACATAGTATAGTATTATTGTAGAAACAAACGTAGTAGTTTGAACAGTCGGAGAGGAGCGGTTTATGACTAATTTAAAACCTGGAGATATTTTAATATTTGAGGCCGGAGATAACTCATCTCCACCATGGTGCCGTCCTGATAACACATGGCCGCATGGCTGACATTGGAGTCCGTCAGCTTGGCAATACATTTGCTGAGCCAGTTGCAGCGGTATGGTTTGCAGTAAGTGTAAGGAGGCGGAGAAAGGGGACAATGCATATTTGCTTCGTCTCAATCCGGAGCAGGATGCAGCGCCATTACTGGCTGTCGCCAAGGAATATTTAGACGAAACAGTTTATTATGACTATCCGGATCTGGTCTTCTTTGCAGGGCTGATCATCTACAGGGCGATCCGTTCCACGCCGCGGTGGCAGAAGATTATGGATTACATTCTGGAGCTTGCCTGTTCGGAATTGGATAAAATGCTTAACAAACTGATCCATAAAGACGGTAAAAAGGCAATGGTATGCTCCCAACTGGTCTATCAGATTTATCTGGACTGCGGAGATGCTTACAAGATTCGCATTCATGACGGACTGCTTCAGTCAGGCGATATGATGCAGTCCGCGCCGGAAGCGGGTACAGAGTATATCTGTCTTGCCGAGCTTGCGGAAAAACGCGGCGATACCACATCCGCGGAAAACACGGCTGCGGCGGACAGTTTCGCATCGGCAGGCTTGGAAGAGCCGGATAAAGAGCCAAATATGAAAGCGGTTTTCAGGGAACTTTACGACGCAATGGAGGAAAGCGGGCAGGAGGATTGCGAACTGTGTACCTCTAACGACTTAAATACTCTTGTAGATAAGACCAAGAAGTTTCTTGACAAGATGGAGGCACTTTTGGAGCGTGCCGGTGTAGAATTACCGGTTCGTGCGCTTTTTGTGGCACCCAGTGATTTACTGAAAGCAGAAAATCTGGACAATAAAGGAACCGTTCAGATTACCAGAAACTAAGGAGCCTGCCAAATGTCCAAAAATGACAGCCGAATTTTACATATTTATTATTTTGCAGAAATAATCTTTTTCCTCATTATAAAAGCAGGAGAGCAGATATGGAGAGAACCCGGAAAAGGAGATCCTGGCATTCCGGGCTCTCCTTTGGCGCTCCTGCGCTACTGCACGATCGTATGCAATTTTCTCATGATTCTATATCTGTATCTGCGACATGGACGTAATCTGCATTTTCGTGAAAACTGGATCCCCCTTGCTTTTGCGCTCACTTTGACGGCGGACTGCTTTATGTGTATCATTCCCGATAAACGCATTTGGGGCTATTTGTTCTTCACCTTGGTGGAAACAGTCTACATGATCTATATGAAACCTACATGGAAAAATGTTTCCCTGCGCCTGATTTTGTATGCCGCACTGTTTCTGCTAATTTGGCGTATCAAAGCGTTGAGTGCCGACAATGCATTCGCGTTGGCAAATATGGTGCAGCTTACAGTCAATCTGTTCTGCGCATGGATATGGTATAGAATGTCGAGCAATCGGAAAACGCTGTTATTTGCATTGGGAATTACCTTTTTTGCCGGATGCGATTATTCCATTCTCGTCCGCACCATTTTTCTAAAATTCCCAGATGGTCTGGCCTACACGATTGCTGCATTTCTTGTCTGGACCTGTTATATTCCGGCACAAGTGCTTTTGCTCCGCAGTTATGTGGAGGGGATAAACGAAAACCTGCGGCCTGAGAGCACTGCATAAATACAAATAGAAGTCTTATTCCAACTATGAAACAAATACACATTTATTTCATAGTTGGTGCGCATTCATCGGGTTATTTTATCTCCTGCCTGAGTACATGTTCAACTTCATTCTCTGCCTCCTGTTCTTCAAACATCCCTCAATTTCACACTCCGCGCGGCCTTCCTCCGATTCTGATCTTTGATCGCCGCATAATGCTTTCTGGTTGTCCCTACGTCCGAGTGTCCAAGAACATCCGCCACCAGATAAATGTCCTCGGTTTCCTGATAAAGCGTCGTGCCAAAAGTGGACCGGAGTTTATGGGGGGTAATCTTTTTTTGAGGAACAAACTCTCTGGCATACTTTTCCACCAGATTTTCCACCGCGTGGACGCTGATCCGTTTCTTCTGCAGAGAGAAAAACAGCGCGTTTTCTTCTCCCGGCAGAGCCTGTTTGGCGATCTGGACACGGGGGCCTTCTATGTAATCCAACAAGGCTTTTTCCACCTCTTCCCCGAAATACAATACCGCCTCGTTTCCGCCTTTTCGGATAATACGGATGCTGTTTTCCCGGAAATTCACATCGTTTAAATCCAGTCCGACACATTCCGAAACGCGGATACCGGTGCCTAAAAACAGCGTCACAATGGCAATATCCCGGACTTTTGTCTTTAAGAAAAAGTCTTTTTTCTTTCCCGTCAGTTCCTTTTCGTAATTGTCCAGGCTGTCCAGAAAAATAGCCACCTCATCCGGCTCCAGGTGAATAATAGCTTTCTCGTGAATTTTCGGCATATCAACCTGCATAGCCACATTTTTGGAAAGCAGTTCCTTCTTAAAGTAATAGTCAAACATGCTGCGCAGGGAGGACATTTTCCTTGCAATGCTGCCTGCCCCGTTTTTCTGCTCCCCGTTTTCCGATTCATAATATTTCAGGTATTCCTGGTACTCTTCGATATCGAGAGCTGTCAGGTTATCCAGATCGCGTAACGTCACTTCCCGCACGGCTTTGTTTTTCAGAGCCGGATTTTTCTCAATCAGGAAACGCAAAAAAACCTGAAAATCATAGGCATAGGAAATTCTTGTCTTCGCGCTGGATTTCTGTTCGATCGCCCGAAAATAATCCCTCGTATACGGCGGAAGTTCCTCCAACATCCCCCGAAGCTGCAAAATATAGCCCGTTTCCCTTTTTTCATGATAAGTACGATTTTTTCCTGCCATCCCATTTTTCTCCGTTTATTTTTCTTTGTCCCAACCTGCAATATGACTGTCTAAAATCGCCGTGAACATCCGTTCTTTCACCCCCGGCGCTTCCAGATTGATCTGCTGAACCAGATTTTTCACCGTTTCCCGCTTGGTATGCCCGTCCGCAGGACAGGGACTTTTGACCACGGGAACGTTATTTTTCCGCACAAAACCGATCACATCTGCCTCATTCATATAGATCAGGGGACGTATCACCGTAATCTGTGTGCGATCCAGATAGGTAACAGGCCGAAATGTGTGAAACCGCCCCTCATAGATCAAGGACATCATCATAGTCTCCACTACATCGTCCTTGTGGTGGGCATAGGCCACTTTGTTACAGCCCGCCGCTTTCATAGCGTCATTCAGCGCGCCCTTGCGCATTTTCGCACAGAGGGAACAGGGATTTGATTCCTGCCTGTCCTCAAAAATAATCCTGCCGATGTCCGTTTTGACAATATGGTACTCCACATCCAATTCCCTGCACAGATTTTCGATCCCGGACAAATCCAGATTGCCAAAGCCAAGATCCACCGTCACCGCAGCAAGGGAAAACGGTTGGGGATAAAAACGACGCAGTCCCTGCAAGGCATAGAGCAGCGTCAGGCTGTCCTTTCCCCCGGAAATACCCACGGCAATCCGGTCGCCCGCCTCGATCATATGAAAATCGTCCACAGCCTTTCTTGTAAGGCTCAGTACCTGTTGTAGTTTCATGTTCGCGTCCCCTGCGCTTTCATTTCCTTTTTTTGCAATCTGTCTGGGGATTGGTATTGTGTCTCCACCGCCAAGTTGCTATAATATGATTATATCATTTCCTGTCAACTGACAAAAGAACTGATAAATAGAAGTAAAGAGGCTGTGTAAATGAGATTTAAATTTGACAAAAAATACTTATACTGGGGCTTGACCGGATTCCTTGCTCTTGCAGGCGCAATCCTCTTCTACTATATTCTCTTCCACCGCTCCAATTTCATGGGCGGCATTGGCAAATTTTTAACCATAGCCATGCCGATTATCGACGGTTTCGTGTTGGCGTATCTTTTTACGCCTGTTTTGAATATGCTTGAGAGCAGACTGATCAAACCGCTCTGCGCAAAGGCCGGTCTTTCCATGACACCCAAAGTAAAAAGCCGTGTCCGGGCAGGCTCGATCCTTGCCACTCTGGTGATCGTTCTTCTTGTTGTTTACGAGCTCTTTGCCCTGATTATTCCGGAAGTTGTCCGCAGTGTACAGAGCATTATTTTCCAGTTCCCTATTTACGTCAATAATCTTTCCGAATGGGCGCTTCTTCTGTTAAAGGATAATCCTGAACTGGAGGCCACCGTGGATGCGTTGATTAACCAGTATTCCGCAAAGATATTGGAGTATGTAAACACCAATCTCCTTCCCCATATCAACGAAGTATTGAAAAACGTCTCCCTCGGCGTAATCGGCGTTTTTAAGGCGCTCTGGAATCTGGTGATCGGTTTCATTATCTCCATCTATCTGCTCGGAAGCAAGGAAAAGTTTGCGGGGCAGGCAAAGAAAATCGTCTATGCGGTTTTTGACCGCAAGGTTGGAAACGAACTGGTATCAAACTTCCGCTTTATCCACAGTACCTTTATCGGCTTTATCGGCGGCAAAATCATAGACTCTATCATTATCGGCATCATCTGTTTTGTCTGCACCAGTATTATCGGCACGCCCTACTCCATTCTGGTAAGCGTGATCATCGGTGTAACCAACGTGATTCCCTTTTTCGGCCCATGGATCGGCGGCATTCCCAGCGCCCTCCTCGTGCTGATGGTGGACCCCAAACAGGCGCTTTATTTTGGCATCCTTATTATCATTATCCAACAGTTTGACGGCAACATCCTCGGCCCGAAAATCCTTGGCGATTCCACCGGCCTTTCAAGCTTCTGGGTTATCTTTTCAATCACCATTTTTGGCGGCCTCTTCGGTGTTCTCGGCATGATCGTGGGCGTACCCATCTTTGCCGTATTCTATGCGGGTGTAAAAGCACTGGTAAACCGTCATTTGCAAAAGCGAAATCTGCCCACAGATCTTGGCCCCTATATGACAGTTGGAAGAATTGAAGAATCCATGGCCTTTACAGAATATGTGCCTCCTGTCAAAAAAAAGAACGGCAGCAAGCATCAGGAGCCAAAACAGACATCTGATACCGAAAACAGTTCTCCAAAATCTAAGTCTTAGGAGGAAAAGCTTATGATAGGCGCAATTGTTTTTACCATACTCGTCGTAATTGCTATCTTTTTCTACATGCATCGCAAAGCCAAACAAAACCGCAAACGCCTGGCGGATATGAACAGCGTGCGGGATTTCCACGCCGCTTACGACCGGATCCGGACGCACAAAGACGTGCGGGACAGACAGAACAACTATCAAACCTATGTGACCAAATATAACAGCACGGAGGACTACCGGGAAAAACGATAGGGGAGCAGACATTTCCGCTCCCCATTAAATTCGTTTACAGAGAATGCAAAGCATTCTCTCAATCGAACTAGTTCGATTTGTTACCGGTTCTCAAAATCTTCCACAAACTGCGTGATCAGTTTCACAGTGCCGTCAATACCGAGACGGCTGCTGTTTACGGAAAGATCATAGCTGTCCACACGTCCCCACTTCTTTGAGGAGTAATAATTGTAATAACTCTGCCTCTGCTTATCCTTTTTGTTCATCATATCAATCGCCTTCTGCTCGGTATTGATATCCTCAAAACGCTCCATAATCCGTTTTGCCTTGCATTTTTCATCCCCGTGGATAAAAACATGCAGACAATTCTGATAGTCATGCAGCGCATAATCCGCACAACGGCCCACAATCACGCAGGGACCTTCACTCGCTATCTTTTTAATGGTATCAAACTGCGCCAGAAATACCTTGTGGCTGATGGGCATATCCACAAAGGAGGAAGAATTGTAACCGAAAGAATAGGTGTCCATCACCAGATTGTAAAGGAAGGAGTTGGTCGGCCGCTCGTCATGGCTCTGAATCATCTCCTCACAAAATCCGCTCTCTTTCGCCGCCCTTGTCAACAGATCCTTATCATAAAATTTGATTCCGAAATGTTCTGCAACCTTCTTGCCGATCTCACGGCCGCCGGAACCAAACTGACGTCCAATCGTAATAATCGTATTCATAAAATCACCGTCCTTATTCACATCTATAACTGCCTGTTACACAATTATTATAGCAAAATTTAGGAAAAATAACAAGAGGGCAGAAACCTCTGCCCTCTCATACATCTTATTTTTTGATAACACGCAATATAATATCGCTTGCTATTTTACTTACGCCGACTTCTTCTGCTTACTCAGTGTCTGAATACCCTCAATGACAAGGAAGATAGCCAGAACAATCAGAAGAACCGCCAGAATTGCCTGCGCATAAGGACCCCAGTCAGCACCGCCCGCTGTGATGATACCAATCTGATTCTTAACGGTTACACACAGAGAACAAATGGTTACGACAATCATAAATGCCATAGGTGCAAGGAACATCTTGTTGTTCTTACCCACATTGCCGAGCCATGTGGCTACTGCCAACAGGCCGATACCTGCAAGAAGCTGGTTTGCTGCACCGAACAGCCCCCAGATCTTTCCATAACCTGTCATACCGAGCGCAATGCCAAGAATAACGGTAATAATCGTTGCAACATAAGGATTTACCAAGGTCTTCTTCCAACCGTCCTTGATATCGTCCACGGTCTGGCCTGGCTCAAGGAAGAACTCCTGGAACATAAAACGTGCCAAACGGGTTGCCGTATCTAAGGATGTCAGGCAGAATGCAGAATAGGTAAGCACCAATAAAGTGTTTAATACGTTTACCACGCCTGCACCGAAAACACCGCCGTACATCTGGGAAATACCGCCTGCAAAGATCGCCGTAGCGCCTGCGGTAATGCCATTCTTGTACGCGAAATTGATTGCACATACTGTAATAACTGCCAGTACACACTCTAAGAGCATGCCGCCGTAAGCGATCGGCTTTGCGTCTGTCTCCTTGTCAAGCTGCTTGGATGTAGTTCCGGAAGATACCAGAGAGTGGAAACCGGAAATTGCACCGCACGCAACCGTAGTAAAGAGCACGGGGAACAGATACTGCATACCGTTGCCGTTGTCAACCGCAAAACCGTTGAAAGCCGCAAGGCCGTCAGCGCCGCCCATACCGGCGTGGGAAATAACCACACCCACCAGAGCCACCGCCAACATAGCATAAAGCAGGAAGGAACTCAGGTAATCACGGGGCTGTAACAAAATCCAAACCGGCGTTACGGATGCGATAGCAATATAAATACCCACAATGATCATCCATGCCTTTGTGCTCAGATAAATCGGATGGAAATTCATACCGATCACCATACAAAGCGCGATGGCAGCCACACCAAGAATCGTGGAAACAGCCATGGAAGCGTTGCGGCGGTATACCATAAAGCCAAAAACAATGGCAATTACGATAAATAACAGGGATACCATAGCGACAGATGCGTTGGTTGCGGACGCTGCCTTGTCAATGGCACCCGCCTCATCTACAACTGCGCCGAAAGTAGTGGCTACGATGGATGCAAACGCCGCTACTACAAGAATCAGTGTCAGATAAGCAAAAATAGTAAACAGCATCTTCGCTCTCTTACTCATGTTGGTAGAAATAATTTCACCGATGGACTGTCCTTTATGACGGATCGATGCAAAGAGCGCACCAAAATCATGGACGCCGCCGAAGAAAATTCCTCCGACCAAAATCCAGAGAACAACCGGAACCCAACCAAACATAGCCGCTCCGATCGGACCCGTGATCGGTCCTGCTCCTGCGATGGAGGAAAAATGATGTCCCATCAGCACAGGCGCTTTCGCCGGCACATAGTCCACACCGTCTTCCATCTCGTGCGCAGGTGTCTTGCTTTTGCTGTCGCCCACGCCCCATTGTTTGCAAAGCCATCCGCCGTAGAATATGTAACCAAGAACGAGAATTGCGATACAAACGATTAACAGTAATAACGAATTCATACAAACTCTCCCTTTCCTTTTAAATTTTAGAAAATAATACTTTTTTCAAAATTTTCGCCGTCGTGCGCCCGGCACGGTTACTTTCAATCCGGTCACTATCCCCAATGACCACCGCCGCGTGAAAGTCCATCCAGCCGTGCAGCGAAAAATGAAAACTTTTGTAAATGTGACACTTCTTTAACGCCTTTACGGCATCCTCATCACAGGTGTCACAGACAATAATGGGCGTAATATAGGAATACATGTGCCCCGGGCCGATATGAAGCCGTTCCATACCTTCCTGATAAGCCAACTCTTTACATTGCATAAAGGCATCCATCGTAAGATGAGGCACATCGAAGAGAAAAATAAACTCCTCGCTGTCCGCAGACCACAGCGAAACCTTTTTGGAAACCATATATTTCTCGGCATGTTCATAATACTCACAGAGCGCCCGCAATGGTTCTCTTTCCTCGCCGTAGTCCGTTATATCGTAATAAGCCACATAGCTTTTTAATAGAATCTCTATGATTTCATTTCTTCTATATTTCATAGTCCCTCAAATCATTCTAAAAACCATATTCTTTATCATAGCATTTTATGCTCGGTTTTTCAAGATTTTTTAACAGTTTCTTCATTTTTTGTTTATAATTTGTTCCAAAATCAGACAAATTCTCCGGCAAATATCCGAAAAATCTACAAAACCGTCAACAAATGTGTAAAATACGCGGGAAGAGGCGCTTTCACCTCCGTATATACCTGTGTCCTCGGATGCACAAATCCAAGCGTATAGGCGTGCAGAGTCTGTCCCTCCAGATGAAACGGGCTTTTACCCCGCCCGTAAATCTCGTCCCCAAGAAGGGGATGCCCGATGGAGGTCATGTGCACTCTGATCTGATGGGTGCGCCCCGTCTCCAATCTGCACTCAATATACGTATATTCCCGGAAACGCTCTAACACACGGTAATGGGTGACAGCTTCCTTGCCGTTCTTTTCATTAATTGCCATCCGCTTTCTGTCCCGCTCATCCCTGCCAATGGGGGCTTTGATCACGCCCTCCTCCTCTTTTACCACGCCGTGCACAATAGCCCGGTAGTTTCTGTTCAGTGAATGGGCTTTCAGTTGGGCCGCAATGGCCTGATGGGCAAAATCGTTCTTACATATCATGAGGGAACCGGTGGTATCCCGGTCGATCCGGTGGACAATCCCCGGCCGCAGCACGCCGTTTATCCCGGAAAGCTGCCCCTTACAATGATAAAGTACAGCGTTTACCAACGTACCGCTGTAATGGCCCGGTGCCGGATGGACTACCATCCCTTTTGGCTTATCCACCACCAGCACGTCCTCATCCTCATACAGAACGGACAGTGGAATCTCCTCCGCTTCAATGGCAGGCTCCACCGCCTCCGGAATCTGAAACGCTACCTCATCATCCACGCGGAGTCTGTAATTTGCCTTACAGGGCTTTCCGTTTACCAGAGCAAGCCCCTCCTTGATGCACTTTTGAATATAAGAACGGGAAAGGCCAGGAACCGCATCACTTAAGCTCTTGTCGAGCCGTTCCTCCTCTCCCACCCCGATCTGGTAAGTAAATAATTGACTCATATTCAGTGGTACTCCCGATACTTCTTTTGTTTAAAGCTGATAAAATACAAATCCTTCTCCTTGTAGACAAAAAGGAGCATAAACAGCAAAATCACAGCGGAAACCGCCGCATAGATATCCGCCACATTAAAAATCGGGAAATTGATCCGCACGAAATAGATAAAGTCTACCACATAATCGTAGCGCACACGGTCGATCATATTACCGATGGAACCGGCCACGATCAGGCTTAACAGAAAATGCAGGATCGTATACTTTTTGTGATCCGGCAGTTTCAGAAACACATAACCGACCGCAGACAAAATTACAATCGCCACGAAGATAAAAAATATCTTCTGATTGGGGAGCACCCCGAATGCCGCTCCATGATTTTCCAGATAATTCAGCTCCAGAATCCCATTAATCAGATTATAGGCGGGTTTGTCCTTCAGAAAAATGACAGCCCAATGTTTGGTGTACTGGTCAATAAAAATCAATCCTGCAATCATCAAAAGATCCAGAAACAGAAAAAGCTTTTTCTTTATGCTCATTCCTTCATATCCTCTTCACTGAAACAAATTTCCTTCACAGCCAGTAATATTTCTTCGTCAGTAACCGTTCTGTCCACAAAAGCTTTCCCCACCTTCTTTAACAAAACAAACTTAATCTGTCCCCCGTCCATTTTTTTGTCCGACTTGGTGAGTGCAAGAATTTCCTCAGGGTCGATATCGTCTATGCTGATGGGCAGGTTAAAAGGCACGAACATATCCCGCACCTCATAGTACTCCTCCATGGAAATATTTTCGCGCTTCCAAGCGATGTAAGCCGCCGCAACCATGCCAAGCGCAATACATTCCCCATGCAGCATCTCGAAGTTCTTTGCCTTCTCGATGGCATGTCCTATGGTGTGTCCAAAGTTTAAAAGCGCACGATCCCCCTTCTCCGTAGGGTCTTTCTCCACCACAAGCTTTTTGACGCTGCAGCTTCGCATCACCATCTCCTCGCAGACCTCCAAATCACGGTCGTGAATCTCATACATATGATCCAAAAGCCACTCGTAAAAGGCGGCATCCTTGATCAGACCATGTTTCATCACCTCGGCAAATCCCGCATAAAATTGTCTGTCATCCAACTCTTTCAGCGCGCCCACGTTCATGTATACCAATTTCGGCATATAAAACGCACCCACCATATTTTTGTACCCGTCAAAGTCAACCCCTGTCTTTCCGCCGATGCTGCTGTCCGACTGAGCGATCAGGGTCGTGGGAATCTGCACAAAGTCAATGCCCCGCAGATAGGTGGCCGCCGCATAACCGGTAATATCTCCAACCACGCCGCCGCCAAGCGCCACAAGCAGATCCTTCCTGTCAAATTTCTCCTCAATCAAATGCTTATAGATATCCTTCACCGTATCCAGCGTCTTGTGCGCTTCCCCCGCCGGAAAAGCGTGCAGAATCACCTTTTTACAGCATCCGGAAAGAAGTGTCTGCACCTCTTCCCCGAAGAGCCGCTCCGTATTCGTGTCGCAGATGACCGCCACCCTGCGCTCGCTAGTTTCAAAAGCCGAAAGCTCGTCGGCAAGTAAACTGAAATCCCTTGCAAAAACAATGTCATAACAAGGTTTTTTCTCATAATTGATTGTCATTCGATTCGCCATGGTATCTTCTCCTGTGTTTTGCTTAAAATATTTTCAAAAAAAGAACAGGGGGTTTACCCCTGCCCTTCTTAAAATCCGTTGTCAATCGGCACATCAAAGGAGCCCGACAGGATATCCTGAAAATCGCCGGATATATCTACGCTGGCCGGCGTGATAATGAAAATATAATGAGATATCTTCTGCAGATTGCCCGACATTGCAAAGCAGGAACCGGAAGTAAAATCAATAATCCGCTGTGCGATATCCACATCCAGGCCTTCCAGATTCAAAACCACCGTCCTGTTCGCCAGAAGCGTTTCCGTAATCTCCCTCGCATCCTCCACCGTAGTCGGTTTGATCACACAGACCTCCATGCCGGAACCCATCTTTTTGGTCTGTCTAAGCGGTGTCACTTTTGGGGTCAGCTTTCGAACCTTATCCTCATCTCCCGAATCCGTATCTTTTGCAGGAACAGCCTTGCGCGCCGGTTCTGGCTCATCATAAAAGTCGTCGTCGTAATATCCGTCGTCCTCTTCCTCGCTCAATTTCATGGCGCTTATAAACTTGTCCATAACACCCATTGCAAAATCCTCCATCTACACTTTTGATTTCTTATAGACTTATGTATACTAAATCACCGTGTATTCTCTCTCTCCAAATATGCCCGTACCGACTCTGATGTAGGTCGCACCCTCTGTTATCGCGACTTCATAGTCCCCGGTCATTCCCATAGAAAGTTCCTCCATAAAAACATTATCAATGTTTTTATGTATTATGTCAACATAAATTTGCTTTAATTTTTCAAAATATGGTCTGTTTTCTTCCGAATCCTCAACATATGGTGCTATTGTCATCAGTCCTCTGACACGGATATGGGGTAATTTTGCGATTTCTTCCACCAGGGAACAGGCTTCTTCGGAAGTCGCCCCAAATTTACTCTCTTCCCCCGCCACATTCACCTCTACAAGGATATCGACTGTTATTTTTTTCTTGGCCGCCTCCTTGTCGATCTCCTGTGCCAGCCTGAGAGAGTCCACACTGTGAATCAGAAAAACCTTGTCCACAATATATTTCACTTTATTGCGCTGCAGATGTCCGATCATGTGCCAACGGATGTCCTTCGGCATACGCTCGTACTTCTCTACCAGTTCCTGCACTTTGTTCTCCCCGAAATCGCGACAGCCGTTATTATAAGCCTCCTCCAGTGCGGCTAAGGGCTTGGTCTTGCTCACTGCAATCAGCTTCACTTCTGAAAGTTCCCGCCCACAAACATTACAGGCGTTCTCTATTCGGCCCCTCACCGTATCCAGATTCTCCCTGATTCCCATTGTTATACCCCTCCCGCCCTTTACAGAGAATGCTTACGCATTCTCTTGACTGAGCGCCTGCGTTCAGTCTACTCATAGATAAATTGATTGTCTTTCACCATATCGGCATTGAGCACAATGTAATCGTACACATTCAGTCCGTAGTTGGTGTTGGATTTTACCACGGAATACTCTTCATTGTCATACAAAATACTGATCTGCTTAAAGTCAGCGTAGCCTTTGTTGATATTGTATACACCTTTCAGGGTGCCCGTTTTATGGATCGCATATTTCTCACCCGTCTCCGGCATAACAATGTAATTGTTTGCGCGCAGCGTAGAGTCGTCCAGATAGTATTCCGTCTCCGTCTCCTCATAAATTTCCGTCTCCACAAACTGGGTTGTGGCCTCACCCTCCTCGTTGTATGTCTCAAGAAGCACGCCATCGTTGCCGTTTGGCCCTCCTTTTGTCACATAGGACTTTGGCACGATGAAAAATTCCTTGGTCACAATAGCTGAATTGGGAATCTTAAGTCCCGTCTCCTCATCCAACAAAAGCTCAACGTCGATAAACCGGTCCGTGCAGAAGGTGATCATGGAATTGGTAAAAGTCAAAGATACAAAGGTGTCCCCGGCCTCATTGGTGTAGGAAGCCGCCTGTCCCCATGCCGTATACTGGTTTTTCAGGAAACGAACCTCCACATACTTTTCCTTCTCCACAAGCCGGTCGGCCAGGTTTTTATCTACCTGAATGACAATGGACCAGTCCTCATCCGTGGCCAGTTTGTAGACCGGATCTCCCGCCGCCACCAACCCGTTATTTACCAGATACGTCCGCTCGTATTTTTCCTCGTCGAAGAGTTCCGCCGTCATATCCTCCAGTTTCAGGTGCTCATACCCGTCCGTGGAATAAAGCACGATACCGCTGTCCACCGCTCTGCGGTAATTGATTAACACCGTGCCGGAAGCGTCGTTCAAGGCATCCGCGTTCTCCAAAATATTATAATTTGCAAGCTTGACCGCCATACTCTCCATGTTATGCCGGAAATTATATACTTCGTCGAACTGTTTCCGGTCAAAACCGTGCACGAAAGAAATAATATCCGTCTTGATCTGGGAAAGATCGCTGTCGGAGAGGGAATTTTCCCCGTTTGATCCCGCCTTTATGTAATCGGACAGCCGTCCGGTTTCATCCACCGTATAGACCAGATCGCCAACTGCCGTGCGCTCTCCCTCTCTGGCAAAGTAGTTCACGTAACCGGCATCCTGTCCGGTCACCACCACCTCCTGTCTCAGCGCAATTCCCTTATAGATGCTGTTTGAAGTAAGCGATCCCTCCTGTACGCTATAACGGACGATATGATCTGTTCTGAAATACATGATCACACAGATCACCACATAGACAAGAATGACGGCAAAAACCACCATGCCAATGTTCAAATTAATCGGCTTTCTATATTTAGTTATCTTATTCCGGTTATCCGCCAACTAAAAACCTCCTGATGTGCGTCCCTGCGCAAAGAAAACCCCGGAAGCGTCCTCCGAGGTTTTATGGCATTGTCTCTATATAGATTATGTACATATCAGAGGGATACAATCACATTTTTACGCATGCTCTCGGGAAGCTCGCTCTCATCACGAGACACACTGATCACAAAATCCACATGGAATTTCTCACTGATCTTCTCAATCTTACCGACAACCTTCTCCAACGCATCCGAATCCATACACGCAATTTTCAAGAAGCTGTCAAAATACATCTGCTGTAAATCATGGTCCTGAGAGATAATACCGCATACAAAACCAATAAATTCGTCGCTGTCCGTCACCAGATATTCCGACACGTCAATGAGCCTGATCTTATTATTCAGCTCAAACATATGTTTCGTACTCTTGTCCAGATACACGACATTGCCCTGCACATCCTTGATCTCCGTGTTTACTTTATCCAGTAAATGCTTGGTCTTACCTTTTCCTTCCCTTCCTACAATAAACTGAACCATGTCGATCCCCTCCTAGTGTAAAATATTAAACTTCCCTGTTTCCAATTATACAGGAAATTCCTTGAAAAAACAACTACCTTATTTGATGATGGAAAGTAAATCCTTCATATCTGTGTATAAGCCCTCACGGGACTCATCTTTCAATATCACGGATATATAGGAAGCTCCATTGCTGCTTCTGGACAGCAGAATCAAACAGTGCCCCGCCGCGTTGGTGGTGCCGGTCTTTCCGCCCACCACAGTCACGTTTGCCGGCGCTTCATAGGTCCCTCTCAAAAAAAGATTTGAGTTCTCCATCTCCAACGATTTTTCGGAGCCATCAGCCGCCGTGTACACCGTGCTGTAGGAATTCATCTGTATGATTTGGTTAAACAGCTCGTACTTCAAGGCTTCCTGAAAAATCAGATAGAGGTCATAAGCGGTCACATAATGCCCTTCCTCCGTCAGGCCGTTGGGATTCATAAAATGGCAGTTGGTTGCGCCGATCTCCTGTGCCTCCTGATTCATGAGCTCCACAAAATGTTCCACGGTACCCGGCCCGCCCACAGAAGCCGAAACTCCTTCCGCGATCAAAATGGCAGCATCGTTGCCTGAATAAATCAGCAGGGCATGCACCGCCTGATCCATCGTCATCTTATCTCCCGGCTTCAGACCGCATAGCACCGCACCCGATTCTTTGACAAGCACATTCTCCGAAGCCGTATAAATATCGTCCGGCGAACCATACTTCAAGGCGACAAGCGCCGTCATCACCTTCGTCAGACTGGCCGGATTCATCTGATTATTCGCGTTTTTCGCATACAGTGTCTCCAGATCCTTCGTGTCAAAGAGCGCAGCCGCACCTACCTGCTGCAGATCGGGACCGCCCGCCGTCACATCCTTCGCCGCCACACACAGCTCCTTCGCGAACGGCTCTATGGTCTCCCGGTTTGTGATGTTGAAAAGCTGATAGCTGCTGACGTTTCCCTGTTCTTCGTAGGCCATGTCATACTTTGTGCCCCCGCAGCCCGTAAGCACAAGAGCCGCCGCCGCAAGCAGGGCATAGAATCTGCTTATCCGCTTAATTTTAGCCGAGGCTGCTGAAAGCAGTCCTCGAGATCGAGCTTTGCTCGATCGGTTACTTGTACATTTCACGCCACTCAAGGTCTCCTCTGTCGAGAGATTTGATCAAAAGCTCTGCAGATGCCAAATTTGTGGCAAGCGGAATATTATGTCTGTCGCAGAGCATGACCACGTTGTTTACATCCGGCTCATGGGACTTCGGATAGAGCGGGTCTCTTAAGAAAATCACCAAGTCGATCTGGTTGTGCTCAATCTGTGCGCCAATCTGCTGGGCGCCGCCCAAGTGTCCCGCCAGATACTTATGGATGGTCAGATTGGTCACTTCCTCAATCAGCCTGCCCGTCGTTCCCGTCGCATACAACTCGTTTTTACTCAAAATTCCCCGATATGCAATGCAGAAATTCTGCATCAGTTTTTTCTTTGCATCATGTGCGATCAATGCGATATTCATTTTTGCTAGCACCCCTATCGTTTTTACATTGTAGTCGTACATTCAGTACAAAACCGATTCCGATATAGAGACTCACAAGAGAAGTGAGCCCATAGCTTACAAACGGAAGCGGAATCCCCGTGTTCGGGCTTGCCCCGGTAGCCACCGCGATATTGAGCATTCCCTGAAAGCCGACCAACACCGCAACCCCCGCCGCTATGATCGTGCCGGCTAAATCTTTTGCCTTCCTAGCTACCATAATACATTCTATTGAGATGAAAATCAACAGCACAATTACAGTACAGCCACCGACGAACCCAAATTCTTCCCCAATTACCGCATAAATAAAGTCCGTCTCCGCCTCCGAAATAAAATTTCCGTTTTTCACGGAACTGATCTCGTTGGTGTTGTAACCCTTGCCGTAGAGCATACCGGAACCGATGGCCATTTGGGAATTGGTCTGCTGATAAGCCTCCGTGGTGGCGTATTCTTCCGGGTAAAGCCATGCCAGAATACGTCTCTGTTGGTATTCGTCGATAATCTGCTGATCCGGCTGTAAAATCAGCGTCAGCGTAATGATAAAGGCCGGCACCGCCACGGAAATTACTAAAATCACGTATTTCCAACTCACGCCTCCCACAAACATCACCACGCAGAAAACAAGCACCACCATTATGCTGGTGGAAAGGTCCGGCTGTTTGAGAATCAGGTAAATCGACGGCACAAACAGCGCCACGCAGCTGCCAACAATCCGGAAGTTTCCCATCTCCTCCTTATGTTTCATGATAAACTGTGCATAAAATAAAATCAATAGTATCTTAGCTGTTTCCGAGGGCTGAAACTGAATACCGAAAAGATTTAACCAACGCTGCGCGCCGCCGGCCTCAACGCCCGCCACCCGTACCAACCACAAAAGCGCTATGTTTGCCACATACATGATCCAGTAAAACTTCAGAATCACGGAATAATCAAACAGGGATATCACTAGCATCAGAAAAAAACCAAAAACTGCCCCCGCCGTCTGTCTTGACTGCAAAGATTCTTTGGCGCTGCCGATGGCCATAACGCCGATGGCGGTAATCGCCACCACCAGAACGATCAATTTAAAGTCATAGTCCCTGATGTGATATTGTTTCAGCATATATCTTCCTTCATCCTGTTGTGCCGAGGCTGCCGCAGGCAGTCCTCGCAATCGAGCGCAGCTCGATTTGTTATTGTTTTAGATCCAAAATCGGTATATTCGCATACAGCGTCGGATTCTTAATACCATGCCCCTTGCCGCTTGTCTGTGTAATCTGTATCTCCATGCTCTTGGTATCTATCTTCATGTATTTGGATATCACTTTGGCGATATCGTTTTTAATCATTTCCATCATCTCCTGAGAGCAGTTTACCCTGTCGGAAATAAGCAGGATCTTCAACCGGTCCTTGGCTATCTCTCTGGAGCTTCTCCGTTTTAGCAGATTTTTAAACACACTGATCCCCCCTAACCTTTATGGAAAATACCCGTTACCTTGGTCCAGAACGAAACGTTCCTGTCAAAATCCATGAAAGGAACTTCTTCGCCCATCACCCGGCAGCAGATATTCTGGTATGCCTTCCCTGCAAGCGTATTGCTTCCGACTAACGGTTCACCCTGATTTGTGGCTATCACCACATTCTCATCGTCCGGCACCCTTCCGATCAGCGGCAGTGACAGAATATCCACCACATCCTCCGAGGACATCATGTCGCCGCGCCTGATCATATCCTGTCTGATTCGGTTGATGATCAGATCCATCCTATGTATCTCATTGGCCTCCAAAAGACCGATGATCCTATCCGCATCCCGGATGGCGGACACCTCCGGGGTTGTCACCACAAGCGCCCTGTCTGCGCCCGCGATGGCATTCTGAAACCCCTGCTCAATGCCGGCAGGACAGTCCAGAATAATATAGTCAAACTGATCCCGCAGATGGCTGATCATGCGCACCATCTGAGAGGGATTCACCGCGCTCTTATCCTTTGTCTGGGCCGAGGGCAGAAGAAACAGGGTGGGATACCGCTTGTCCCGTATGATCGCCTGCTTGATACGGCAGTTTCCCTCCACTACATCCACCAGATTATATACAATCCGGTTTTCTAGCCCCATGACCACATCCAGATTCCGAAGGCCGATATCTGTGTCGATCAGAATGACCTTCTTCCCCATTGCCGCAAGACCTGTTCCGACGTTTGCTGAGGTGGTGGTCTTTCCCACCCCGCCTTTCCCTGACGTGACGACAATCACTTCACTCATAGCAAATCCTCCATTGATGAATTGTTATCGTCTACCAAATGATCCTAGAATGGCAAATCATTCAGTAATTCTTTGGTAATCGGCTCTATTTTCACTCTGGCGTCATTCACAAAAGCAATTTTCGGCTGAATCTTTGGTTTGATCGACCATTTGCTCTGTTTCTCTGAAGTTTTATATTTGAAATCGCCTATTTTCAATTTCTCAGGCGACATTTCAAGCGCAACGACAAAGTGCCCTTCCTCGCCGTTTCCACCGGCGTAGGCCTGTCCGTAGAGCCCTCCCAGAACTACAATATCTTTACTGGATATAATGCAGGCGCCGGGATACACGTCCCCAAGCACAATAATACTGTTTTCCGTCTCCAGAATCTGTCCGTCTTTCAGGGTTCCCTTGTAAAACTGCCCCGCGTTCTCAAGCACCTCCTGATGAAAGGAAAACTGCTGTAAAGCCCTCACAAAATTGCGGTCCGTCTCTTTATCCTTTCCCATGATACAGACAATGTTCAGTCTGGAGTTGGCAGAAATGGTATCTACGATCTGGCGCTCCTCCTGCTCAGAGAGTTCCCTTCCCTCAAAGGAGAGCACCATGCTCGCATCCTTGAAGAAATTGGCGGATTCGCTGAATTTCATCGCAATTTCCTCCAAAAGCTGTGAAAAAGGAATCTCACTGTCCAAAAAAATGGTAAGACCGTTGGGAAAACTTTTTATAATTACTGCGTTTTTCATACTCACACCTCTATCCTTACACCGTCAATCGGCGCCTATTACACCTCCGGCCAAAGTGCCCGCCGTACCGGTGATGATTTCACTTTCCTCTTTCAGTCCGTAATAATACTCATATACATCCCTGGCAATCTGGGCCGCATAGTCGGATGTATAGCCGTTTGCCACACGCACCGTCACCGAAATCTCCGGTTCCTCAAAGGGCGCGTAGCTGACAAAGAGCGCGTGGTTAGGGCGGTTCCTGTTCTCCTGGGCGGTACCGGTCTTTCCCGCTACGTTTACCTCAAGATCCGCAAAGTAGGTTTTACCCTCCACCACCCTGCGCATGCCGGTATGAATGGCATCCCAGTAAGCCTGATCTATATCAATCCGGTTTCTCACGGTCGCCTCATTATCCCGGACCAGTTTGCCGCTCTGATCCTCCACCTTATCCACCAGAGTTAGATTATAACATGTCCCGCTGTTGGCAACGGTTGTAACGTATCGCGCAAGTCCGGCTGTTGTATAGTTGTTTGTACCATGCCCGATGGCGGAACGGACTGCGTCAAGATTGGAAACTTCCGGCGCATACTCCTCGATCTCAATACCGGAGGTCTCGGACAGTCCATACATATCCGCATATTTAGCCAGTTTTTGCAGCCCCACATTATCATTGTAGGTGTCGCCCACAATGCTCATGCGATACCCCACCTCATAAAAGAACCAGTTACAGGAATGCTGAATACCGCCTGTCACGTTTAAAGGCCCATGCCCGTAACTGTTCCAACACCTGGGAGGTGTCGGAACTTTGTCAAAAAGACCCACACAGTTTATGGTCTCCGTAAGCGTGATCACGCCCTCCATCAGTCCCGCTGTTGCCGACACCGGCTTGAAGGTGGAACCCGGCGCCGTTCGCTGTTGGGTTGCATAGTTTAACATCGGAGAGGATAAGTCACTTCTCAGGCTTGCAAAATAGGCCGCATCCACGCCGTTTGCCATGCGGTTATTGTCGTAACTCGGATAGGAGGCCAATGCCCTCACCTCCCCCGTGTTCACGTCGGTCACCACAATGGAGCCGGAATACGGATCAAGCGCCAGCTGTGACGGTGTGAGATCCAGATTCTGAATCCGGTTCCGGATGAAAGCGTAGGGTGTTACCGCGCCGGCTTCAAACTGGGCAATCTCCTCCTCCGGGGGCTCCACAATCCCCTGTTCCAGAAGAAGCTCGCAGATCTGCCTGCCCGTCAGCTCATCGTTCAGGATCATATAGCGGTAAATTTTCTTGTCAAAATCAACATCATGATCCAGTACATTAAAGATGTAATCCAAGATCTTATTATAGATCTCTACAGAATCCGAATAGCGCGAATCGATATCCAATTTAGCTACGTTAATCCAGTTCTGGGCAATGGCATAATTCAAATACTCATTCAGGCTGATCACTTCATCCGTGGTCCATGCAATATAAGTTTCGTCGCTTTCGTCAACCACATCTCTCATCAGAATATCGCGGTCATAAAGCGTGGCCACCACATAACTCTCATAAACCTGATATTCCTCCGTCAGTATTTCATAGGGCGAACAGCTCTCCGTCAGCTCATCCCGAAGCGTGGCAAACACCCGTGCCTTCTTATCCAGATAAGCCGCCTGTACAGCCTGTTCCGCATCTCCTGCATACTCAGAGGTAAAATGGGAAGTGTCAATCACATTGTTGTTGATGCAGGCATAATACACATCATAGATCGGAATGGGGATATTCCCGCCGCTCCCCCCTTCCGGAGGCGTATATTCCTTGATATTCTGTATCTTCGCCAAAAGAATGCCGGCCAATTTCGATTCCAGTATATGATAACAGGCCTTTTGCAGCCCGGTGTCCAATGTCAGCGTAATGTCATTTCCCGCTGCCGGCTCCACCCGCTCCCTGGTCTCCACCACCTTACCCATATTATCCACATAAACGGTCTCGGAACCCTTTTTTCCCTGCAGTTCCATCTCCATAGAAGCTTCGATTCCCGATTTTCCAACGGTATCGTTCAGGTCGTAAGACGGGTCTTCCTCCTGCAGTTTTAACAGCTCCTCCTGATCCACCCGGCCTGTGTAGCCGATTACCTGAGAAAAATAAATACTCTCGTTATACTTTCGGACCGTTCCCTCTGCAATGGATACCCCGTCCAGAGTATCCGCATTCTCCATGATAACGGCAACCGTCTCCTGGGAAACATTCTCCGCTACCGTTGTGGCGATGTAACGCTGATAGCTGTTGGCGCTCATGGCATAGCGGATCGTAATAATCTTAAGCACTTCCTCCTTGGAGAACCCAAGCCCTTCCACGAAACTGGACGAGTCCTCGTCATCCGTATAATCGCCAATGCCATATCGGCTTGTCCCGCACAGATATTCAATCACTTCGTCGGGAGATGCCGTTCTCTCCCGCTCCTTCAGATCATCCGTAGAGGCATATCCGTAAATATCCGCCAGAAAACGCAAAAGCTGCGTGCCTTCCACATCATACGCATACTCCCCGTTTCTGTCAATCTCTATGTGGAAATCACTGATCACGCGGTCTCCGCTTTTCTCAATCATGGCGATCAGCCTGCGGATGGTATTGTTCAGGTTCGCATTCTTTTTCCGTCCCGACTCGTATACGTCCTCGATTGTCACAGAGTACGCCAGTTCATTGTAAGCCAAAAGTTTTCCATCCCTGTCCATAATATTGCCTCTGGTTGCAGGAAGGGTCCTCTCCTTGGTAATTCTCAGCTGAAAGTTATTGTAATACTCCTCTCCATCTACAATCTGCAGCTGAAAAATGCAGGAAATAAGATAACCGCCCATGCCGAGAATAACAATCATCAAAACCAACAGGCGCGAGGTAACCATATTCATGAAGTTTTCTTTAAAGTGCTCTAACAGTTCCTCAAACAAACTTCTTTCCGCTCCTTAGTTCGCTGCGCTCAAGTCCCGTATTAATCCAGAGGATGAGCGGATATAAAAGCAGGGTAACCGCAATCGTGTACACGATTTCCGGCAGGATAACGTGCAGGACATAGTATGTAAACTCAAAACGTCCCCGCAGAAGAAACAGGATCACATAGCAGCCGATTCCATAGAGAAAATCGCTGCACAATATAAGTGCCACGGGCAGTTTGATGTCCTGTGGATAAAAAATCGCCGCAAACTTGCCGTTCATATAGCCGATGTACATATACAAAAGTGCATAAAAACCGATCACGCTGGCAAAGAAGATATCCACCAGAAGACCGCAGAAAAACCCGATCAAAAGTCCCGTCTTCTCCCCCCGCATAAAACCAAACGAAGCCGTCAGCACAATCAGAAGATTGGGGACAATACCGCCGAAGGCCAGCGCCCGAAACACCGTGCACTGCAGCAGAAAACATATAAAAATCAATAATGCGGTGATAATACCACGTTTCACAATCATCCTCCTAGTCCGGCACCGTCTGTTTCAACTCCATAATCACCAAAACCTCCTCCAGATGCTCAAAATCCACAGCCGGCGTTATGTAACCGGACTTAGTAAGGTTGTTTGCATCCGGAGATATGGTATTGATATAACCGATCAGAATACCCGGCAGATACTTATCACTGATGTCGGAGGTAACCACCTTGTCTCCCTCCACCACCACATCGTCGCTGTCAACCAACTGCCCGAACTCGATGACACCGGAGGCGTAGGTTTTGAGATTGCCGGAAACAACCATGCGGTCGGCGCTGGAAAGCACCATGGCGCTGACGTTAGAATCGTCCGCAATGATAGACTTTACCTTCGCCCAGTTTGGCCCAACATCCACCACACGGCCCACCAAACCGCTTCCCGCCATCACGTTCATATCCACAGCGATGCCGTCGCCTGCGCCCTTGTTGATCACAAAGGAGTAAAACCAATTGCCGGAATCCCTTGCGATGATCCGTGCCCCCGTCTTTTCATACTCATCGTACTGGGCATCCAAACTGTAGAGTTCCCGCAGGTTCGTCAGCTCATAGCGGTCCTGTTGGAGTCTGGTATTCTCAATGGTGAGTTCATCCACCTGCTGCTTCAGCATTTCATTCTGCTCCAAAAGCTCCCTGATCTGCACCAGTTCCTCCGACCGGCCCGACAGCCAGCTTCCCACCACGCTGATCCCCTCCTCAAAGGGAATCACGATATAGCCTGCAACAACCGAGAGGGGCCCGCTGAACACCTTCGTGTTGAAGGTGAGCAGTACCATGGCCGTGCAGAGGATTGTTAAAATAAAAAGGAGATATTTACCGGGTAATGTAAATTTCTCTCCTTTTTTCTTGACGATTGGACTCATTTACTCATTCCTTCTATCGCGTAAGCTATCGTTTTATAATTATCTTCCTTGATAATTTTTGCAAGACCGAGAGCTACGCTGGTCACTGGATTCTCAGAAACATTCACCTGCAGTCCCGTGCCTTTGCTCATGAGAAGCGCGAGCCGGTTGACTTGGGAAGCGCCGCCGGTCAGGTAAACGCCATGCCGGTAAATATCCGCCGCAAGCTCCGGCGGCGTGCGCTCCAGAATCACCTTGATATTATCTATGATGGAGTTGAAATGCTCCACAAGGCATTCGTTCACAAGATCGGTGGGAATCTCCCGCTCCACGGGAAGCCCCGTCACAATATCCCGGCCATAAACCACGGCGCCTTCCCTGTCCTGTTCAAGCTCATGCAGCGAAACCTTAACAACCTCCGCCGTCTTTCCGCCGATGATCAGACTGTATTCACGGCGCACCGCAGCCTTGATGGCCTCATCAAACTTCCGTCCCCCCACTTTGATCAGACGGCTTAAAACGATGCCGCCGAGAGACAGAATGGATATTTCTGTGGTGTCAAAGCCAACGTTAACCACAAGAACACCCTGGGAATTCTTCACGTCAATGCCAAGACCCAGACCGTCCGCCACAGCTTTATCCACCATCATGACCTTTCTGGCCTTCACGTTGGATTCCTTGATCAGATCCTTAAAGGCGCGCTTCTCCACTTCCGTCACATCCCACGGAACCGCGATATAGTAATCCGCCGGACGCACGTTATTACGCATCATACCGTTTAAGAAGTATTTGATCAGTGTCTCCATGTTCTGGATGTCCGCGATCACGCCGTTGCTGAGCGGGTAAGTGATACTGATATTGCTGGGCGCTTTCTCATACATCTCAAAAGCCGCATCCCCGTATGCGAAAAGCGTCTTCTTATTCTCGATGGCGATCATGTTTTTCTCTACAAAAACATCATCGTCCGCGCGGTTATAGATCTTGATATTGCTGGTGCCAAGGTCAATTCCAAATGCGTTGTTTGCCAAGGTAAGTGTACCCCTTTCTATGATATATCTGTCAGTAATTTACTCTCTTTAAAACTGAAATAACTGTTGTCTCCGAGAATAATATGATCCACCAACGGGATATCCGTAAGCGCTCCCGTCCGCACGATACGGTCCGTGACCAAAAGATCGTTCTCGCTGGGAAGCGGCTCGCCGCCCGGATGGTTGTGCAGCAGCATAATGTTTGCCGCCCCGCTCCTAAAAGCCTGCGTAAAGACCTCCCTCGGCGACAGGAGCGCAGCGTCCGCCGTCCCCTTGGAGATAATCTCCTCACCGATCAAGTGCAGTCCCGAATCAAAGAGCAGAAGCAGGATATGCTCCACACTCTCGTGGCGCAGCCGCTCCATGTAGTAATCCGCAACGGATGCCGGGTCATGAAAGGAAAGCCCGTTCTTTGCCTTCGCCCTCGCCATTCTCTTGGCGAACTCCGCAACGGCTTTGAGCTGAACCGCCTTCACCTCCCCGATTCCCTCTATCCTCTGCAGTTCCTGTACGGATATACGGTACAGGCCAAGCAGTCCGTTCCCATATCCGGCCGTCCGCGCAAGAACCCGCTCTCCCAGTTCCCTGGCGCTCATGCCCTTCGTTCCGGTCCGAAGAAGAATCGCGAGAAGTTCCGAGTCCGTAAGGCTCTCGCTCCCATAGGCAGCAAATTTCTCATATGGAAGATTTTGCTGCCTGTAATATTCATTGTTCTCATACTTGCCTGATTTCATGCAGTCTCTTTCCCGACAGCTTCTCTCCAAAAAGTCCGGGCAGTTCTTCAACATGGATATCTATGGCTGTTTCAGCCCGCCAGATCACTAGATCATGCGGTATATTATAATCGCCATGGCAATTCCCAAAATGCTTGCTATGGTAATTTTTATCGACAGGGCAAAGGTGACACTCAGAATCCCCAGATCCAGAACCAACGGCTGCGACAGGCCAAAAGACTGCCCATAGTTCAGCCATGTGGACGGAAAAAGGCTTCCGATAAAGCCGCCGATCACAATTCCCGCCAGAATCAGCAGGAAACAGGCCCAATTGTTTTTGCGCATAAAAAGCATAATCTCCTTTCTCCAACGCTCATTTTAACACAATCGGATTTTGATGTACATAAAAAATGAAATATTTTCCAACAGTTCAGCCAGACCGAAGGAAATCGGGAAATTGTGCTTGCACGAATTTAACGGTTTTCTGACGGTCTGAGGGAACGCCATTTTATGAGCAAAGGCAGCGGCACAGCCGCGAAAAGCACGTCAGTGCGGCTTTGCGAATGGCGTGGGCTGAACTGTTACGATTCTATACGGCATATTCCCCGCTCCACCAGATTCTGCAGACTCTTCAAAATACCCAGTTTGGCATGGGGGAAGGTCAGTCCGCCCTGAAAGTAGACCGCATAGGGCGGCGCGATGGGGCCGTCCGCGGAGAGTTCAATGGAAGAACCGGACACAAACGCGCCCGCCGCCATAATCACCTTAGAGTCATAGCCTGGCATATCCCATGGTTCCGGCTTCACAAAGCTGTCCACCGGAGCCGCGGCCTGAATCCCCTCACAGAAAGCGATGACCCCCTCCGGCGAGCCAAAGGTTACGGCCTGAATAATGTCGTGGCGGCTCTCTGACCCGTCCGGCACCACGGCAAACCCCAGTTTCTCGTAGATATTCGCCGCAAAAACGGCCCCCTTCAGGGCGGATGCCGTTACCGTTGGCGCCAGAAACAGCCCTTGATAGAAAGCGGAAAGCACGCCGAGAGAAGCGCCCACCTCCTTGGCCAGTCCCGGCGAGGTCAGCCGACAGGCCGCGTTCTCCACGCACTCTCTCTTCCCGGCAATGTAACCGCCGATGGGCGCAAGCCCGCCGCCGGGGTTCTTAATCAGTGACCCAACCACCATATCCGCTCCAACCTCGGAAGGTTCCCTGGTTTCCACAAACTCCCCATAGCAGTTATCCACCATCACCAACACATCCGGTTTGACCTGCTTCACAAAGGAAATCAGCTCGCCGATCCGCGCCACGGACAGGGTTGGCCGTGTCTGGTAGCCTTTGGAGCGCTGTATGGTAACCATCTTTGTTCTCTCCCCAATCGCCGCCCGGATGCCTTCGTAGTCAAAACTGCCATCAGGCAGAAGGTCCACCTGCCTGTAGGTAATGCCATACTCCGCAAGGGAACCTCTGGAGGGACGGATGCCGATCACCTCCTCCAGGGTATCGTAGGGTTTGCCAACCGGCGAAAGAAGCTCGTCGCCGGGCCGCAGATTACTCATCAGGGCCAGCGCTAACGCGTGGGTGCCGCAGGTAATCTGGGGCCGTACCAACGCGTCCTCCGTACAAAAAACATCAGCGTACACGGCCTCCAGTGTGTCTCGTCCCAGGTCATTATAACCGTAGCCCGTGGTTCCAAGCAGACAGGCCTCGCTCACGTTCGCCTTCTGCATGGCCCCTATCACCTTGAGCTGATTGTACTCCGCCGTCTGATCCATCTGCGCAAACCGCGGCGTAAGAGTCTCAAGGATCTTTTCCCCAAAACGGATAACCTCCTCTGAAATGCCAAACTTTTTGTATTGTTCCGACAACTGCATCCTTTGCATCTCCATTTCTTGCTTTTTTTGCCTTGTGCATTTTGTATAAATCCCATCGGGAATTTTCGACAAATCCTTACAGGATTATCCCTTTTTCGTGCAGGAAATCCTGCATAGTCTGCCGTATCTTTTGACCATCATGGTCAAAAACGTTTTTTTCTATCCAAATAACCTCTTTTTCGCGCCGAAACCAGGTGAGCTGTCTTTTTGCAAAATGTCTGGTGTCCCGTTTTATCAGGTACACAGCTTCCTCCAACGATATTTCTCCCTCCAGGTAGGACAAAATCTCCTTATACCCCAGCCCCTGCATGGAAACCATACCCTTATGACACCCCATTGCCTGTAATGCGCGCACCTCCTCCACCAGTCCTTTCTCCATCATCAAGTCCACCCGCGCGTCAATCCGCCGATAAATGCTGTCCCGGTCATCGTTTAAGACAAAATAAGCGGATTGGTAGCAGGCGCTGTTTTGTCTTTGCTCCCGGTTGTGGTCAGATATCTTTTTTCCGGTCTTCTCGTAAAACTCAATGGCACGGATTACCCGTTTGATATTGTGGGCATGAATGCTCTCGCAGGATTCCGGGTCCACCGCGCGGAGCTTCTCATAAAGAACCTCAGCCCCCTCCCTCTCTGCAAGCTCCTCCAGAGAGCGCCGAAGCGCCGTGTCCTCGTCATTCTCCGTAAAATCGATATCGTAAAGAAGGGCCTGAATATAAAAGCCGGTGCCGCCCACAAGGATGGGAATATGGCCGCGCTCCAAAATCTCCGCCGCCGCCTGTCTTGCCATCTGCTGAAACAGCACCACATTAAACTCCTCCGTTGGCTCCAACACATCGATCAGATGATGAGGCACGCCCTCCATCTCCTCCCTCGTCACCTTGGCGGAGCCGATATTCATATGGCGGTACACCTGCATGGAGTCGGCGGAGATAATCTCCCCGCCTATATCCTTTGCCAATGACACGGACAACGCCGTCTTTCCCACCGCCGTCGGGCCTGTCAAAATCACCAGAGGTCTCTTTTCCATTCGCTCACACTATCCTCTTAAATTTCTTCTCAATCTCATTTTTGCTCATGGACACAATCGTCGGCCTTCCGTGGGGACAGTTGTAAGGATTGTCAAGCGTCAAAAGCTCGTCGATAAGCGCCTCCATCTCCTGGCGGCTCATCCGCATATTGCCCTTGACCGCCGCCTTGCAGGCCATGGTGGCAATACGGGTGCGGATACCCTCCGGCGTGCCCGCCGCGCCCTCCCCTGCCAGTTCGTCCAGAATCTCATAGAAAAAGGACTCTTCCGTGTAACCGTAAAGATCCATCGGCACGCCCCGTACCGCATAGTCGTTTCCGCCGAAAGCCTCGATCTCAAACCCCAGGGACGCGAAATCCTCCTCATGCTGCAAGAAGCATTCTTTCTCCCGGTTGCTCAGCGTCACAATCACAGGGGGATTGATGGTCTGGGAAACGATGTCCTTCTCCCGAAAATGCCGCATCAGGCGTTCGTACCTGACCTTCTCGTGCGCCGCATGCTGATCTACAATCATAAGCTTATCCTGACAGGAAATCAGCCAGTATGTCTCGAAAAGCTGTCCAATGATCTCATACTGCTCCCTTGCCTTCGCTGACAGGAGCCTGTCGTCAAACATAGCCATCTGCTCCGGCATTTTTGCCGCCTCAGCCGCTCCATAATTCAGATTCTGCCGCAGAATACTCTCTTGTGTTGCTTTTCGGGACGGCGTCTCATAGTTTACATAACTCTTTCCCTGCCCTTCCAGGGCGACACGGCTCTGCGTGATTCGACGGCTCTCAAACGGCTCCGGCGCGTTCTGTCTTGCCTCGGCTTCCTGTCTCTCCTCTTCCTTTGCCTCTTCCCGCTGTTCCTTCTCCGAAAAAAGGCTCACTTCCGGAATCATCTCCCTGCCGCGGAGCACCTCCTCCACCGCCGAGCGCACCTCCTCATAAAAGGCAGGCCCGTCGGCAATGCGGACTTCCATCTTGGAGGGATGGACGTTGACATCAATCTTCTCCGTATCCACCTGAAAATGCAGAATACAGAAGGGGAATTTATGCTGCATCAGATATTCCTGATACCCCTCCTCCACGGCCTTGCTGATCAGGGTGCTCCTGATATACCTGCCGTTAATATAAAAAATTTCATAGGAGCGGTTAGCCCGGTTAATCACCGGTTTTCCCAAAAGCCCCGTCACCGTCATACCATCCCGTTCGCACCTAAAATCCGTGAGCGCGCCTTCTATCTCCTTTCCGTAAATGCGATAGACAATCTCCCGCAGGCCCCCGCTCCCCGTGGTGTAAAACTTCGTCTGCCCGTTTAGCAGAAACTTAAAGGAAACATTCGGGTTTGACATGGCCAGATGCTCCATCAGGTCCGCCACATAGGAGCCCTCTGTCCGGGGCTGCTTTAAAAATTTTTTTCTTGGCGGCGTATTGTAAAAAAGATTTCTCACGATAAGCGTGGTCCCCTGGGGCGCGCCGATCTCCTCCCGCTCCTTCACCGTGCCGCCCTCGACCAGCAGCCGCACTCCTGTCAGGTCTTCCGGTGTCTTGGTAATTAGCTCTACCTGCGCCACCGCCGCAATACTGGCTAACGCCTCCCCCCGGAATCCAAGGCTGACCAATCTGGTCAAGTCATCCGCCGAAACGATTTTACTGGTTGCATGGCGTAAAAAAGCGTTCTCCACCTGGGACTTTTCTATGCCACCGCCATTGTCGGTGACACGGATAAAACTGGTGCCGCCCTCCTTGATCTCCACCGTTATGGCATCAGCCCCCGCGTCGATGGCGTTCTCCACCAGTTCTTTCACCACGCTTGCGGGCCGCTCCACCACCTCTCCGGCGGCAATCTTGTCGATCGTCTGATTGTCCAGTATGTTTATTTTTGCCATTACGACCCCCATCGATTCTTTAAACGGTTCTGCAGCCTGTACAGCGTATTCAGCGCATCCACAGGTGTCAGGTTGCTCACATCGATCTCGGTCAGCTCCCTGACCACATCCTCGTCCGTGACGGTATCAAACAGGGAAATCTGCTCCAGATCCACCTCGTCATACCTGACATTCTTATGATTTCTGGCTTTTCCGCTGTCAACTTCGATACTCTGCACCTTCTCGGTGATATCGTTGTCGCTAAGCTGCTCCACAATCTCCTTTGCGCGGTCGATGACCATGTCCGGCACGCCCGCCAGTTTTGCCACCTGAATGCCATAGCTCTTATCGGCTCCGCCTTTCACGATCTTGCGGAGGAATACAATGTCGTCCCCCTTCTCCTTGACCGCGATGCAGTAGTTATTTACATTGTCCATCTTGCCTTCCAATTCAGTCAGCTCATGGTAATGGGTGGCGAACAGCGTCTTTGCCCCCAGGATCCTGCGGTTGCTGATATGTTCAATCACGGCCCAGGCAATACTCAGGCCGTCGAAGGTGGAGGTGCCGCGCCCGATCTCGTCGAGCACAAGCAGGCTGTTTGGCGTAGCGTTTCTGAGGATGTTTGCCACCTCGTTCATCTCCACCATAAAGGTAGACTGGCCGCTTGCCAGATCATCGGAAGCGCCCACCCTTGTGAATATCCGGTCCACAATCCCGATATCCGCCTGCTTTGCCGGCACAAAGGAGCCGATCTGCGTCATCAGTACAATCAGCGCCACCTGCCGCATATAGGTCGATTTCCCCGCCATATTCGGGCCCGTAATGACGGCGATACAGTGCTTTTTGTCATCCAGATGGGTGTCGTTTGCAATGAACATATCGTTCTGGATCATCTGCTCCACCACCGGGTGACGGCCTTCCCTGATATCGATCAGGCCCTTTTCGTTCAAGGCAGGCCGCACATAGCGGTTTTGTTCCGCCACAAAGGCAAGGGAGGTAAACACATCCAGTTTTGCCACCGCCCGGGCCGTTTTCTGTATCCGTTCCACCTCTCCGGCAATGGTTTCCCTGATCTCGCAGAACAGATCATACTCAAGTCCGAAAAGTTTGTCCTCCGCATTTAAAATGGTATCTTCCAGTTCTTTCAGGCGGGGCGTCGTGTAGCGCTCCGCGTTGGCCAGCGTCTGCTTGCGCACATAGTCCTCCGGCACCTGATCACGGTAAGAATTGGTCACCTCAAAATAGTAACCGAACACTTTATTGTATTTGATGCGCAGATTTCTGATGCCCGTGCGCTCCCTGTCTTCTTCCTCCAAATCCGCCAACCACTTTTTTCCGTCTGTCTTCGCCTTTTTCAGCACATCGATGGTCTCATGAAAGCCTTCCCTGATAATGCCGCCCTCCTTGATGGCAATGGGCGGCTCCTCCGTGATGGCATCCGCAATCAGCTTGTGAATATCCTCCAGGGAATCCATGTTTTCATAGATTTCCTTAAGAAGCGGCGCTTTCAAATCGCCAAGCACCGCCTTTAAGGACGGCAGCATGGCCAAAGAGTTTCGAAGCGCGATCAAATCCCTCGGATTGGCCGTCTTATAGCTTACCCGCCCGAGCAGTCTCTCCAAGTCATAGATGGCACGCAGATATTCCCGCAGCTCCTCCCTGTCCACACTGCATTTACACAACTCCTCCACCGCATCCAACCGCTTTTCGATGCGTTCCCTGTCAATCAGAGGCTGTTCTATGTATTTGCGCAGAAGTCTGCCGCCCATAGCCGTCCTCGTGCGGTCAAGCACCCCTAAAAGAGACCCCTTCTTCTGTTTTTCCCGAAGCGTCTCAACCAACTCTAAATTTCGCCTTGTGGAGCTGTCAAGGAGCATGTACTTGCTGCTCAGATAAGGATAGATATGCACAAAGTGGGAAAGTGAAGTCTTCTGCGTCTCATAGAGATACTGCAATAAGGCCCCCGCCGCAATCACGCCCGACGGAAAGTCCTCAATGCCTAACCCCTGCAAAGTATTTACATGAAAATGGCGCATCAGCGTCTTCTTACAGCCTTCCTCATCAAAATAGTGGGAGGCCAAAGAATAGACGGTCACATGCAGCCTGTTTTTCAAATCCTCAATATCGTACCCGCTCACGAAAAAGGGCTCGTTACAGATCACCTCAGAGGGTGCATACTTGTTAATTTCATCCTGCAGCCTGCGGATATCCTCCACCTCTGTCAGATAATAATCGCCGGTTGTGACATCCGCCACTGAAATGCCGATCTTTCCGGGAAAATAAGTGACACAAAGCAGATAATTATTTTTTGCATCATCCAGCGCCTGCATATTCAGGTTGGTGCCCGGTGTCACAATGCGGATGACTTCCCGCCTTACGATGCCCCTTGCGTTCTTCGGATCCTCCACCTGCTCGCAGATTGCCACCTTGTATCCCTTGGAAACCAGTTTATTCAAGTAACTGTCCACCGCGTGATAGGGAACGCCGCACATGGGAGCGCGCTCCTTTTGCCCACAGCTTTTCCCCGTCAGGGTAATCTCCAGTTCCTTTGAGGCTGTGAGCGCATCCTCAAAGAACATCTCATAAAAATCTCCCAGTCTGTAGAATAAAATGCAGTCCTGATACTCCTTCTTCGTGTCCAGATACTGCTTCATCATGGGTGTCAGCTCAGCCATTGGTTATCGACCATCTTTCCTAATCTCGTGTGTTTGGTTTGACTTAGCCAGTCAACCATCCGTCCCGTATAGTAAAAGCCATGGCACTCGTCCAGTTTCACCATGACAAGTTTTCCGACCAGTCTTCTGTCCGCCTTAAAATGCACCAACATATTGTTGGAGAGCCGTCCTGTCACAAAAGCCGGATCCTGCTCGTTTACCTCCTCCACAAGAACCTCCATCACTTTGCCCTCAAGAAGCGCGGCCCTCTGCTTCGCCGTCTCCTGAACAGCCGCAAGCAGCCTGTCAAAGCCTTCGTGCACAACCTCTTCCGGCACCTGGTTTTCCATCGCCGCCGCAGGCGTTCCGGTTCTCGGGGAATAGATAAATGTAAAGGCGTTATCAAACTGCACCCGCCGCACCACGTCTATGGTCTCCTCCACGTCGGCCGGTGTTTCCCCTGGAAATCCCACAATAATGTCCGTGGTGATCGCGATATCGGGAATCGCGTGCCTGATCTTGTCCACTAACGCCAGATACTGCTCTTTCGTGTAGCGCCTGTTCATCGCCTCCAAAATCCGGTCAGAGCCCGCCTGTAAAGGCAGATGAAGATGCCGGCAGATCTTGGGGGAATGCTGCATCACTTCAATCAATTCATCGGACAAGTCCTTCGGGTGTGAGGTCATAAAACGAATCCGCCGCAGTCCCTCGATTCTGTCCACCCTGCGAAGAAGCTCCGCAAAGGTAATGGGATGAGCCAGATTTTTGCCGTAGGAGTTGACGTTCTGCCCAAGCAGCATGACTTCCACCACGCCGTCCTCCACCAGTCTTTCAATCTCGCCAAGAATCTCCTCCGGTTCCCTGCTTCTCTCCCGCCCGCGCACATAGGGCACAATACAGTAACTGCAAAAATTGTTACAGCCAAACATGATATTGACGCCTGATTTATAGCGGTACTTGCGCTTTACCGGAAGATTTTCCACGATTTTGTCCGTCTCCTCCCAGATATCCACAACCATATCCTCTGACGCAAGGGTTTGTGAGAGAAGTTCCGCAAACCGAAAAAGATTGTGGGTTCCAAAAATCAAATCCACAAACCGATAGCTTTTCCGTATTTTTTCAATGACAGCCCGCTCCTGCATCATACAGCCGCAGAGCGCGATTTTCAGGTGAGGTTTCTTTTTTTTCAGGCTGTTTAAATGGCCTAGCCGCCCGTAAACCCGTTGGTTGGCATTATCCCGCACCGTGCAGGTATTGTAGAGAACAAAATCCGCCTCCTCCTCCGCATCGGTGAGCCCGTAACCCGCCTCCTCCAAAATCCCCGCCAATTTCTCAGAATCCCTCGCGTTCATCTGACAGCCGAAGGTGACCACACAGGCTTTCGGAGGCCGTCCGTGCTCCACCCGAAAGGCCGCCGTGTACGTCCTGCACTTCTCGATATATTCTTTTTGACGTTTCAATTCTATTTCATTTTCGTTGCGCAATTTATTTTCCTCTTTTATATAGCATTTGGGTATAAAATTCTTAAGGAGCCCCTTGGAGAGCGTCAGCACTTAGCGAGGTTCTTTCGAGCTTAGTGTCTGCTACGCTCGGAATGGAGCGAAAGCGCGGCGACGAAAAATTTTACCCCAAACATCTTAATCGCCGGCAGCACGCGAGCGCTAACGACCCCGGCCCTATGTGGCAGGCAATGCTTAAGGACAGCGGATCCATATGCACCTCAAATCCAGGGAAGGCTTCCTCCACCTGCGCCTTGAACTGCTCCGCCGCTTCCCTGTCGTAAGTATAGGCGATCTGCAGCCAGATATTATCTGCCGCCGCACCGCCGAAGCGTTTTTCCATATCCGCCCTGATCGCATTCATCATCATAGTCTTCCCCTGGGAAACCGTTCTCGCCTTGGCAAAAGCGTCCAGTTTTTCACCCTGAATCTGCAAGACAGGCTTTAAGCGCAGTATGGTCCCAAGTGCGGCCGCCGCAGGCGTGATTCTGCCGCCCTTTTTCAAATAATACAATGTGTCCAGCATAATATAGATACTGGAATTAAATTTATCCGCCTCAAGCGCGTCTTTCACAGCCGCCGCATCCATCCCGCTCTCAATCAGCATCAGCGCATCCAGAGCAGACTGTCTCTGCGTCACGGAAATCCGTTGGTTATTGACCACCTGTACCCGTCCGTCATACTCCTCGGCAAGCATCCGCGCACTCTGGCAGGATCCGCTAAGCCCACTGGACATGGGAATGTGCACAATCTCATCATAACTTGTAAGCAGTTCGTCCCAGAGCTTCATCACTTCCTCAGGGCTTGGCTGACTGGTAATTACGTCCGCATTTTCGGACAGTTTCTGATAAAACTGCTCCTGGGAAAGCGTAATATCCTCATAAAAGGGCTCCTCATTGATCATAAAGGGCATGGGCAGCACATAGATGCCAAGCTCCTTCGCCTGCGACTGGGTAACGCCGCTGTTACTGTCTGTCACGACCGCAATTTTCTTACTCATAATCATCCTCTTTCAAATTTCTTATCAATCAGTTTACCGTCAGATACTCCTAAAGTCAACCTCATTTATCTTCTCTTCCAAAAGGCTCCCTCGGAGCGCAGCATACTCCGGCCCGCTCAAATCCTTGTCCTGTGCGAGAACCTTGTCCGCCCATTCGCTCGCGCTCTGCAGGATGGCCGCATCCCGGTAAATATCCCCCAACGCAAAGTGCATATCCCCGCTCTGCCTGATTCCAAAAAGGTCTCCCGGCCCGCGCAGGGAAAGATCTTTTCCTGCAATATAAAAGCCGTCGTTAGACTCATTTAATATTTTCAGCCGCTCCATGGTCTGCGGTCTGCCAGACTTGCTGATAAAAATGCAGTAGGACTGTTTGTCCCCGCGGCCCACACGGCCCCGAAGCTGATGGAGCTGGGCCAGACCGAACCGCTCCGCATTCTCCACCATCATGACTGTAGCGTTTGGCACATTGATTCCCACTTCAATCACCGTGGTGGACACCAACACATCGATATTGCGGGCCTCAAAATCCTCCATAATTTTTGTCTTCTGGGCCGGCCGCATCCTTCCATGAAGCGTTCCGATCCGGATGGTTTCAGGCAGGGCGCTTTTCAATTTCTTCGCGTAAGACCCCACATCCTCTAATTCCGGAGACTCTCCCTCCTCCACCATGGGACAGATCACATAGACCTGTCTTCCCTGCGCCACCTGTTTTTCTATAAATTGATAGGCCGTATTTCGATAAGACGTGTCCACCACACAATTTTTGATAGGCAGCCTGTCCGCCGGAAGCTCATCGAGGACCGAAATATGAAGATCCCCATACAAAATGATCGCCAATGTTCTTGGGATGGGCGTTGCGCTCATGACAAGCACGTGCACTGCTTTTTCCTTTTTGGGCGGGCCGCCTTCGGCCGCGGACCGCGAGTTTCCCTTCTCGGCCAGAGTCTCCCGCTGTCTGACACCAAAGCGGTGCTGTTCGTCCGTAATGACAAGGGCAAGTTTCCGGTAAGCCACCTTCTCCTGAATCAACGCATGGGTACCGATCACGATATCCGCCTCTCCACTCTCGATCTTTGCATAGAGTTCCCGTCTGTCTTTTGCAGTGACCGAACCGGTCAAAAGAACCGGATGTATCTGTAGACCGTAAGCCTGATTGAGCTTTACCAGGCTCTCATAATGCTGCCTCGCCAAAACCTCTGTAGGCGCCATCATGGCCCCCTGACAGCCGTTGGCCGCGCACAAAAGCAGCGCAAGAAAGGCAAGGATGGTCTTTCCCGAACCCACATCCCCCTGCACCAGACGATTCATGGCATAACCGGATGTCATATCCGCCTGAATTTCCTCCCAGACACGCTGCTGCGCCCCTGTCAGCCGATAGGGAAGGGCCTCGATCAGCCGCCCCGTCTGGGCCACTTCTATCATTTGACAGACGCTTTCTGCCCTCTCATTTTCCTCCCGCATCCTGCGCAGGGTCAAAATAAACCGAAAGAACTCATCAAACACCAACCGCGCTCTTGCCGCCAGAAGTTTCTCCCTGTCCTTTGGGAAGTGCATCTGTTCCACAGCCTCTGCCAGTCCGGGGAAGCCCTGTTCCTCCCGTATTTTAGATGGAAGAGGGTCCACAGAAAGGTCCACCAAGCCCATGGCCTGCTTCACCGCCTTCGTGACGGCGTTATTGGTCAGTCCCTTTGTGGTGGAATAGCGGGGCTGCAAACATCCCGTCAATTTTCCGTACTCTTCCCTCTTATAAATACCTGCCTGCTCCATCACGCACCGGTCTTTCCTGCGGTGCAGACATCCCCTGAAAACATAGAAAACATCCCTCTTTAAGCTGTTTTTCAGGTAGGGCATATTAAAGTAGGTCAGATGCAGTATGCCGCCTTCACAGGCAGCCTGAAACGTGGTGATGGACAATCCTCTCACATGTCTGGTAGCCACATTTCCGGCGATCCTTCCCTCCACCGCCACAAGCTCCTCGTCCTGAGCCTCATCAAGAGGGACCGGTTCCGAAAACTGTTCATAATCCCTCGGATAATAACTGACAAGCTCCTCAGCCGTATAAATATTCAATTTCTGAAAGAGGGCGGCGGTTTTCTCACCGACGCCCTTCAAAGTTTTGATATCCGTCATGCAGCGCTACTCCGCCGAAATGATATAATAGTAAATCGGCTGTCCGCCGTACTGCAGTTCCACATCACAGGCCGGATACTTCTCCGCAAGCTTGCCCTGCAGATTCTCCGCATCCTCCTTTGAGATTTCTTCACCATAATAGACGCTGATCAGTTCCTTCTCCTCCGACATCATGGCTTCCACCATGGACAGGGCCACCGACGAAATTGCGGTTCCCACGGAGAGAATCCCATGATCGCCAAGACCCATGAAGTCTCCCTGCCTGATTTCCTGCCCGTCAATATTCGTATCCCGCACTGCGTAGGTAACCTGACCTGTGGCTACAGCCTGCATCTCCGCCAACATGGTCTCCTCGTTCTCCTCCACCGACAAACCCGGCACATAGTTGATCACTGCCGTGATTCCCTGAGGAACCGTCTTGGTTGGGATTACCACGATCTTTTTATCCTTCACCAGAGACTGCGCCTGATTGGCCGCCAAAATAATATTTTTATTGTTCGGCAGAATAAAGACTGTGTCCGCATTCACCTTATCAACGGCGTTTAACATATCCTCCGTACTGGGATTCATAGTCTGCCCGCCCTCAATGATATAGTCAACGCCGAGACCCTTAAAGATATCGGCAATGCCTTCCCCGACGGAAACAGCGATAAAGCCCACATCCTTCTTCGGCCCCGGAAGATCATCATCCTGTTGGGGTTTTTCTTCCTGTTTGGACATCCGGAACAATTTTTCCTGATGTTCCAGACGCATGTTGTCAATCTTCATGTTGGAGAGCGCACCGTACTTCAACGCCTTCTGGATGGCCAGACCCGGATCGTTGGTATGTACGTGCACCTTTACCACGTCCTCGTCCGCAACCACCACAATGGAATCCCCGATGGATTCCAGATAGGCCTTAAAGTCCATCTCCGCCTTGATATTGAACACTTTGTTCAGCATAACAATAAACTCGGTACAGTAGCCGAATTTGATCTCTGCACCTGCCTGCGCCTCAAAATTGGGAGCCCCTGCAGCGCTCCCCCCATGGGCGGCCGTCTTCTCGACCGTCAGGTCGATCTCCTTGCCAAGATACGCGTCATAGGCACCCTTAAGCACCTGCATCAGGCCTTGACCGCCAGAGTCAACAACCCCTGCCTGCTTCAATACGGGCAGCATCTCAGGCGTTTTTGCAAGCACCTCGTCCGCATAGGCGATCACCTGTTCCAAAAACTCGGACATGTCCTCCACACCCGCATCAGCCAGTTCTCTCGCCTTCACCGCGCCGCCCTTGGCCACCGTAAGAATCGTGCCCTCCTTCGGCTTCATCACCGCCTTGTAGGCCGTCTCCACCGCTTTTTCAAAGGCTGTGGCAAGCACGGGAACCGTGATCTCCTGACATTCCTTCACACCCTTTGTAAAGCCTCTGAAAAGTTGGGACAAAATCACGCCTGAATTACCCCTTGCCCCTCTTAAGGATCCGGAGGAAATGGCTTTACAGAGAGATACCATGTCGATATCCCCCACGTCATAGAGGGACGACACCTCTCTCGCCGCCGCCATGATCGTCATGGTCATATTTGTGCCCGTATCACCGTCCGGCACGGGAAAAACATTTAATTCGTTAATCCATTCTTTCTTGCTCTCAAGATTTTTTGCTCCGGCCAGAAACATTCTGGCCATCAATCCGGCATCTATCGTATTTGAATCCACCTTAAAACTCCTCCCTTAGTCAATCACTCTCACACCCTCAACGAAGATATTGATTTTTTCTACCTCTATCCCGGCAAACTCTTCCACCTTATATTTTACGCTGTCGATCAGATTGTCCGCCACCGCGAGAATGCTTACACCGTAAGACACAATGATATGAAAATTGATGGTAAGTTTATTGTTGTTCAAAAGCACCTGTATGCCGCGTGTCATACTGTCTTTTTTGAGAAGCTTAACGAGCCCGTCCCTGACGCTCATGCTCGCCATACCAACCACACCGAAACACTCCATCGCCACGGTGCCCGCATACTGCGCAACCACGTCCTGATCGATCGAGATATTTCCCATATGGGTATCCATTGACCCGACTTTCATAGATTACCTCCTGATTTAAATAGTGGAATATTGCAGAAAAAAAACAAATGCCGCTTACAGCGCCGCTCATTTTTCTTTTGCAACAATTATATTATAACCCGATACGCACAAAAAAGAAACCGAAAAAAATCTATAATTTATGCTTGCAATCTCTTCCACTTTCTGCTATTATACAAATGTTGTTTTGTTACTATATTTCGTTAGGAGGTGCAAAGATGGCTAAATGTGATATTTGTGGTAAGGGCGCGCATTTCGGAAATAACGTCAGCCATTCTCATAGAAGATCAAACAGAATTTGGCATTCCAACATTCAGAATGTAAAATGTAAGGTAAATGGCGGCAACAAGAAGCTTCACGTATGCACACGCTGCTTAAGATCCGGCGCTGTGGAGCGCGCGTAATTTTGTTTATATTATGATATAACGCATAAAGAGAGTTGGACATCTGCCAACTCTCTTTTTATGCTGTCACATTTCACTGTTATATCTTTATTTCGGTCTCACCGTCAACCGCTTGATAAAGCCGTCCGCGTCCACTTCCCTGACGGTCGCGATCGCCATGATGTGATAGCCGCCGAAGCTTGCAATAAACTCCGCCTGCTCGTCGTTTACCACCTCCGCCGTCATAATCGAATACTGGCGGAACCCGAACTTATTGCGGAAAAACATGTTGATCGCTTCCCTGCCGTAAATATGGTACTCTCTCTGGCTGGAGGAGTTGGAACAGTAATCGCACAGGATCCCGTCCTTGGTAAACAGCTCCGCAAGCCCTGCAAAGTCCTTATTTTCCATCGCTTCTATGTATTTTTCAATCGGTTTCATTCCTCTCTCCTCCTCTTAATATACCTTCTCAGAATTTAACAGCGCATCCGTTCCGCCGTCCACAAACATGACGTTTCCGTTGATACCACCCGCCTTGGGAGATACGAGAAAGATCATGGCCTCCGCGATCTCGGACGCGTCCATCAGTGTCTCCATACCAAATTTTGTCGGTATCGGCAGCGCATTTAACGCCATCTTCGCGGAAGTGCTCATGGTCGCCGTCATGGCCGTATTCACATTACCCGGTGCAATCGCGTTAATGCGCACGCCGTTTGCTGCCCAGGAAGCCGATACCCGGCGCACCCAACGCGCCAACGCGTATTTGGTGGACACATACATGCTGTTGCCAATGCTTAAGTTCGCGCTGTCAAGACTGCCGATCAGCTCAAGCACCCGCTTCTCGTCCCCGATATTGTTTAACAGATCCGCAATATCCATCCTGCCTGCTCCCTGGGAGATCGTATTGGAGGCGGTCACCACACAGCTTCCGTGTTTTTTCTCCAACAAATCATAGACCCCCGTCGCAACGGCAACCGTCCCAAAATAATTCAGGGAGATAATCAGCGCCAGATTTCCGCATGCGCCGGACACACCGGCATTGCAGATCATGCCGTCAAGCCCGTCGGGACACATCTCATGAAGCTTGTCTACCGCATCCTTCCTTCCCTCTGCCGTTGCGAGGTTAACACAGATATCGCCGCCCTTTAAGTCGATATTGATTACTTTGTGTCCCTCCTGTTCCAACAGCTCCTTTGTCTTTGCGCCGATACCGCTCGACGCGCCTGTAATTGCATATACGCCCATTTTCTTTTCCTCCTTATTGCTTGGCCCTTGCCATTTCTTATATTTCTCATTATAATCAAAAGTGATATTATTAAAATAACCAAAATAAGTTTTTTTGAGGAGATCAGATTGCATGTTGACCTATGACCTGGAGCAAAGAGGAAACAGCACGATATATGAATATCTGTACCGCTGTATCAAGCAGGATATCTTAGACGGCACGCTTGCCGCAGACGGCAGACTTCCCTCCAAACGAAAGTTTGCAAAGCACCATCAGGTCAGCCTGAAGACCGTAGAAAACACCTACGAGCAGCTTCTGACGGAGGGTTACATTTATTCGGAGGAAAAGCGCGGCTATTTTGTCTCTCCCCTGGAAACCGATACGGGTTCCAAGCAGGCGCGCCACCAAAACCACGTTCCTTTCAGCGTCCACGGAAGCGACGCGCTCTCTCCCGCACCCTCCCCGAGTCTGTCCGATTCAAAATCGACCGGTTTTTTTGCGGACTTTACTTCCAATCAGACAGCCTCCGAAAAATTTCCGTATGACGCCTGGGCAAAGCTCATCCGCAGCATCCTTTCGCAGGGGGACAATAATCTGCTGCAGGCGGTTCCCTTTGAAGGCCTCTATGACCTGCGGGTTTCCATCGCCAAATATCTGTACGGCTTTCGGGGCATGCAGGTATCTCCCGACCAGATTGTGATCGGTGCAGGAGCAGAATATCTGTGCGGACAGCTGATCTCTCTTTTGGGACGCGGCCGCATCTACGCGCTGGAAGACCCCGGCTACCGCAAAACCGCAGAAATTTACCGGATAAACGGCGCTTCCTGCGAATATATCCGCGTGGACGAAAACGGCCTGTGCCCGGAGCTGCTGCGCGAAAGTCCGGCAAGCGTCGTACATGTCTCCCCCGGACACCACTTCCCCACCGGAAGCATTATGCCCGTCGCAAGGCGTCAGGCGCTGTTGGAATGGGCGGAGGAGGATGCCGACCGGTATATTATCGAAGATGATTACGACAGCGAATTTCGTTTCAGCCTCCGCCCGATTCCAGCAATCCAGAGCCTTCGGCACAATCACCGGGTCATCTATGTAAATACCTTTTCCAAAACGCTCACTCCGGCAATCCAGATCGGTTACATGGTGCTTCCGCGCAAGCTGGCGGAACGGTATTTATCCGCGATGAAGGGCTGTTCCTGCACGGTATCTGCGTTGGAGCAATACGCGCTCGCGGCTTTTATGGACAACGGTTATTTTGAACGCCATATTCACCGGATGAAAAAATATTACAAGGCCAAACGCAACTGCATGCTCGGCGTATTGGAACGCTCCCCCCTGTATTCCCATGTGACGGTGGAAGAAAAAGACGCGGGCAGCCACTTCCTGCTCCATCTGGATACGCCTTTAAGCGACACGGAACTAAAATGGCTCGCCCGCGAAAACGGCGTGCGTTTGGACTGTCTGTCCGAATATTATGCCGGGGACAAGGCGCAGCGCGCCCACACGATTATCGTAAACTATTCCGATCTTGAGGAGGCGGCTTTCCGAAGGGCTCTAGAAGTTTTACTGCTTGCCGTAAGCGAATAACGAAAAGACAGGCGCAGCATTTCGCTACGCCTGCTTAAACTTCTCATATTCTCTTTTTAAACTCTCGTACTCCCTGTTGATGCGCTGAAGCATCTGCGTATCACCCGCCACATTGTCGGGGTGGAAAATTTTTGTCAGATCTTTATAGCGTTTCTTAAGGGTCATGGGATTTTTTACCCCGTGGAAGAAAAGACTGGTCTCCGGGTACCCGTCATAATCATAGTAGCCCCGCTCCTCCATAATCTCCTTCTCCGCGGTCAGCCTCGCCCACTCTTTATCCAGTCTTCTGCGATCCATATCCAACTTCTGAAATCCGTCCTTGATGATTTCAAGCTTCTCCGCCACAAGTTGGTTATCCTCACGAATCCGTCTCTGTTCCGCAGACATCTTTCGGTTTAAATCCTTCATTTCCTCACGGAACAATTCTTTCTCCTGCTCAAACTTCTCCTGTTTCTCCAACAGTTCCGCAGAAGCCGTCATGACTCTGATATTTTCCTGAAACAGCCAGGATTTCAATTCCTGCAGGGAATCCGCCGTCTGTTCCCCGTCCAAAAGTATCTCTTCCAAATTTTCCATGGTACTCCTCATATCCTTTTATCAACAGAAAAAAAAGCTATATCCAATCAGCAAAAGCAGCACAATCAACAAAAAGCCGAGAAAGCGATTCACCAGAAAAAGCATGATCAGCATACCCGCCGCGACGCACAACGCCACAAACCCAATCATTTTTTTCATAAATCACCCCTGCTTATGCTCTTATGATACTATATGCAGCAGCCTAAAATAGGTGACTTTACTCCGCTTTCTGCGGGAACGCGATATCCACGGCCGCCTCGTCGTCAGGCAGCTCTTCCTTGGGCGACGTGAATTTCTCCACAATATCCGGGATCATGTCAAGCACCTTGGTAACCGTGTCCTGATTCTTAATATTGACAAGCTTGGTGGTGCCGTTCTTGATGACAAGCACTGCGCTTGGCGTCATCTTTGCGGAAAAACCACCGGCCCCGCTGCTCTTCTTACCGTCGGCGCCAGTGCCGGCGCCTGCGCCCACACCGAAGCTCACATCCACCAAAGGCAGGATGATGGTATCCCCAACCTGAGTGGCGTCACCGACCACCGTCTTGGTTCCGATCACGGCATTCATCCCCTTCATCAGGGATTCTACCACACCGCTAAAATTATTTTCAGCCATTTACACTGCCTCCTTTTTCAAAAGCCTATACAGTTTTCTGATATCTTTATTGAAATATACTTTAACCGCCACCCGCAGGAAAGTAAAAAAACGTATTTTTCCCTTTACAAGCGCCTGGCCTTCCAACCGCTTTTTCTCAAAATCGCCGGCCACATCCACATGTCCGCCAAGTAACGGATACAACATCCCGCAATACGCCAGTATCTGTCCTGTGGCTGCCGGATCATCCATGCCGACTACCAACTGCGCCTCGAATTTCTGCGGTTTCAGACTCTTCCCGATCCGAAGCACTTCGTCCTTGCACAGGGCAAAAGAACGCTTGAACGTCTCTCCCTCGATTACGCCGCGGTAGTACTCTATAGTATCCGACACAGATTTTATTTTATCACAGAACTTTCGGATTGTGTACTGCATATTTTCAAACAATCCCTTAATTTTTAATAAAATACCGCGCAAGATCTCCGGAATGGCCCGAATCTTATCCAAAAACGAGGGATTTCCCGAGAATTCCTCCTCTTCCCCTGCCTCCGTCATTTCTATTGACTCTTCCGGTCGATCTTCTGTTTCTTCCGATGATCCGGTCTGTCCCGTGTTTTCCTGTACTTCAGTCCGAATCACGCTTTCCTGCTCCATCGGTTTCTCCGGTGCCGTCTTTGCGCCGTCATCCTTTTCGTCCCGCTCTTTGGCAGCGTTTTTCTTCCTCTTCTCCTTTTTCGGCAGACGAAACAGGGTCACAATCATAACCCGCGCCCGCACAAAAAGGCTGCCGTCAAAGCGAACCACCACATTGACAAAATGCAAAAGCCAGGTAACCTTCACCCGGAGGGTCACCGGCGGCTCCCCCTCGCCCTCTCTCCTCACTGCCTCCACACGGTAGCGGACAGGAACAAAAAGCGCACAGGCAATGCACAAAAGAAGCACACCCAAAAGGCACAGGATCACGATTCCTATGATCTTTAAAATAAGCAACAATATATGTAACATCTCATCTCCAAGCGTCTGTTTTTCAGGAAGTTCCCTTTCCCTCTCCGTTTTCAAAGCTTTCCGGATCCACCTTTGAAAGGTATGCCACAAGGGATGCCTCTCCCGTTGTCTCCAAAGCCTCTTTGGCAATCCGCTCGATCACGTCAAAGGCCTCCTCCCGTCCGTTTGTCAGTCCCACAATACAGCCGGGGGGATTTTCCCTGTAATACCACTGGGAGAGCATCAGGCTGTGATAAACGGCGAGCCTGCCGATCTCCCTTTCGTAGACGATCACATAAAGCTTTGGCTGTTTTTTGTGACGTTTCAGTCTCTTTATGGCCCTTTCAGGCTTTTTTACAGTATCCCCGATATAGAGGTTTTTATAAAATTTCATTTACATTTCTTGTCCCTTCAGACGATAAAGACATTTTACCATATTTCATAAGAAGAAAACAGTATAATTTCCGCGCGCCTACATCTGCTTCCTCACAATCCTGTATTCGTCATCCGGCTGATAGAATGCACATTCAAAACTGCCGCCCTGCAGAAAACGGCTCATATCATCCTCATCCAAATCCACCATACACACATAGTATTCGTAGTCTTCATCATATTGATAGTTACCGCATGTGTCGCAAATACTCATTCTAAAAGCCGCGCTCCTTTCTCAGAACTGCGCCCTGTCTCTCCCAAATACGATCTGTGCCGCTTTTTATACATTTCGTACCGATTCGCGTATCATTCACCGGAAGGGGGATTGACTTCTCGGGCAGAAGTTTTATACTATATATCAAAAGTACCATATCTATGTTGTTTTTACCAAATATATGGCTTTCGCCACAATATATAGGAGGTTGTCCCATGAAAGACGTTGCCCGTATGATTCTGGAAAAAGGCATGATCATCGGCGAAGATATCTTCAACTACCAAAACGAGCTGATCATTCCAAAAGACACGGAAGTAGACGAAAAAGTGATCAAAAAGTTAGAGCGTCACTCCATCATCTGCGTCCCTGTCAAGGAAGAGATCGACTTCGCCACCACCCACTTTGAAAAGGTGCGCCTGAGCAAAGAGTTTCAGACCTTCCAACTCACTTACAACAACTGCATGCCCATCTATGCCAAAATAATGAACGGCTTTGTCTCCACGGGCATCTGGAAAAGCACCAGCCAGCTTAAGGATATCTATGTAAAAATAACCGGCTGCGCCAGAACCGGAGAGGCACTTCTCGATTATCTTTACAATATGCTTCCCAGAGAGGATTCCATGACCCACGCCCACTGCCTGAATTCGGCGCTGATTGCCGGCGTTTTCGGCACCTGGTGGGGCCTGTCTGGCGAAGACACAATGCAGCTCATCCAGTGTGGCTTTTTCTATGATATCGGCAAGTTGAAGCTCCCACAGGACCTGCTCTGGAAGTCCGAAAAGCTGACGGATGTGGAATATACCAAATTAAAAACCCACACCATGTTGGGCTTTGATCTTTTGAAGGATCAGCCCGAAATCAGCGAACCCATCATCAAGGCCACCCTCATGCACCATGAGCGGTGCGACGGCTCCGGCTACCCATCAAAACTGCGCGGCGGCAAGATTGATGTTTTCGCAAAATACATCGCCGTCATCGACGCTTACGAGGCTATGACCTCGGCCCGCACCTACAGGCAGCCCCTCAATCCTTTTCAGGTCATCGAAAATTTTGAACGGGAAGGCTATGAAAAATACGATAAAGACATCTTACAGCCGATCCTCTATCATCTTGCCGCCACCCAGCTTGGCTTCATGGTACGCTTAAGTAACGATGATGAGGCAAAGATTAAGGCCATCAACAAGGACAATTTGTCGAGGCCGCTTCTGGAGCGGGCTGATGGCAGTCTTTTCAACCTGGCCACCAAACCCGATCTTACCATAACCGCTATTTTTTAGCCAAACACGCCTACTGCTCAAAGCAGGCATCCAGGATTCTTTTGGTGATGGGCACGGCGTAATCACCGCCGCTGCCCGCCCCCTCTATGATAATCGTCACGCATACCTGTGGGTCCTCCACAGGCGCAAACCCCGTAAACCACGCATGGGAGTCGCTCTTTACTTTATTGTACTCGGCGGAACCCGTCTTTCCGGCAGCCGTGTAGGAAAGTCCGGAAAGTTTTGTCCCTGTACCGCTTTTTACCACTTCCTCCATCAGCCCTGTCATAATCTGCGCTTCCTCCTCACTCATCAGTCTCTTGTAAGTGTCCGGAGAAAACTGTTTCACCACGGTTCTATCCTTGGTTTCTACCCGGTCTATCAGATAAGGTTTCATCAGCACGCCGTCGTTGGCGATGGCCGCGGTAATCATATTCAGCTCAAGCGGCGTGATCTGCGTCGCCCCCTGTCCGATGGCCGCCTGCATCACATCTGCATCCTCCACATCCTCATTCATGACAAGTTTACTCTGGTTATAGGCAAAATCCACCTTGAGTTCCTGATTAAACAGCAGCTCGTCCAAAGTTTTCCCGAATTTTTTCCGATCTAACGCAAGCCCGATACTGGCAAAAGCAGAATTGCAGGACTTGGCAAAGGCCTTCGTAAAATTTTCACCTCCATGGGACGTGCCGTGATAACAGTTGATCCGCTCTTCCCCATGGGAAAAATGTCCGTTACACTGAAACGAGAATTGACTATACGAGTCAGGATTCTCCCGGATATATTCCAACGCCGTCACGATCTTAAAGGTGGAGCCGGGCGGATAAAGTCCCTGGGTTGTCCTGTTTAACAGCACGCTACTCTCCTTGTCCTTGATCAGATCGTCCCAAACCGCGTCTATTTCATTGGGATCAAAATCCGGCTTCGACACCATGGCAAGAATCCGTCCCGTGGATGGTTCCGTCACGATAACCGCGCCGCTGTACATTCCCAGAGAATCGTAAGCGATCTTCTGTAAGTCCACATCCAATGTGGTGATCACGCTGTCGCCCGGATATTTTTCCCCTGCCACGTCGTTTGCCACCTTATCCGAGAGCTTTGTGTTGGAGTTGATCAGGTAGTAGTTGGCAAGCGCCTCAATTCCGTACCTTCCGTTGGAAGCATAGCCCACCGCATGAGAAAACATGTTGGCGTAAGGATAGGACCTTGTTTCCTTCCCCGACTCGTCCGTCTTCGTCTCCGCCAAAATCTGACCGCCTGCCGCATAGATGGTGCCCCTGCTGTTCTGGGCAACCAGAATTTCCTGCCTGGTGTTGTAGCTGTTGTTCATGAGCGTCTGCCTGTGGGTCACCGCATAGTGACAGGTATACCCCATCATCGCAAAAAACAAGCCGACAAAAAGCCACGTCACAGCCATGATCTGTCTGTTACGCTTCCTCTTCGTCTTCCCTGTCCCGCGGCGGCCGCTCCCCCGCTCTTTGCTCTCTGCGTCTTTTTCTCTTCTGATTTCTGTTCCTGGCACGTTTGTCTCCTTCATCCCGCCTGATAATATAAAGCCCCTCTACAATAAAGAACATGATAAGCGTAGTCAGCACGGAACTTCCGCCGTAACTGATAAAGGGAAGCGTCACTCCTGTCATGGGAATAAACTTTGTTCCCCCGCCCACCGTCAAGAACACCTGGAATATATAAGTAACGCCCAAACCGAAGGCAATCAGCCTGTAAAAACGGTCCTGAAGCTTCAATGCAATGTTCATGCACATGATAAAACTGCTGATGCAGATCAGAATCATACACATGGAAAAGAGAATGCCCAATTCCTCCGCCACCGCAGAGAACACAAAATCCGCCTCCACCAATGGGATTGATGTGGGATTTCCCTGAAACAAACCCAAGCCGAACCAACCGCCGCTGCTGATACCGAAAAGAGACTGGGTAATCTGGAATCCTGCGTCGTCGATACAGCTGAACGGATCTTTCCATGCCTGTACCCGCACCTGTACATGGGAAAAAAGCCGGTATGCCACCACGGCCGCCGCCGAGCCGCCCGCCACGCCCAGAAACAGATAAATCCATCTTCCGGTAGCGATAAAAACCATAAACACGTAGACCACAAAAAAGATCAACGCACTGCCCAAATCCTTGGATGCCACCAAAATCAACACATGAGCCCCGGCCAGTACCGCCGTCACTGCCACCCGCAGAAAATCCCACGTCTCGCTAAACGCGCTGGCCACGAAAAATACAAACAAAATCTTTACAAATTCCGAGGGTTGGAAGGTCACACCGGCCACGGAATACGATATCTTGGAACCGTAGGTCACCGTTCCCAGGATCAGCACCACGCCAAGGGCTGCAATCCCAACGCCTGCATACACCCATGTGAGACTCTTCAAAAACTTTAAATTGCGGATAAAAAAGGGAATCGCCATGCCGATGATGATCGATGCCGTCACAATAAAAAACTGTTTGATCGCCCGCTCATAGGAAAGCCTTGTGAGAATCACAAAGCCAATACTTAAGAGCATACACATATTATTGACAATCAGCAGGTTCCCCTTCTGGTAAATCATGCGAAAGAGCATGATTGTGGAGAACAGAAGGATCTGCTGCAGCACATAAAAAAGCAGATACTCAATCTGTCCCGTCTCAAAACAAATCACGAGGAAACAGGAAAAATGCACCAGAAACATCCAGATATTCTGGCGGATGTAGCCGCCCTTTCTCCGCTCCTCATCCTGAAATCGAAACACCAGAAAACATTCCAACGTATAGCAGGCGATAAACAGGGTGATAAAATATTTTGAAAGCTCAGTGATATATAACTCCATTAGTCCACACCCCTCTTGCAGTGCCCCGCCGTGTATTCCGTAAAGGGAAAATCCCCTTCCAGTATTTGTCTGCACTCTTCATCCGTCTCCATCGTAAAATCATAGCGAAAGGCGGCCGCACCGATTCTGTCCCTCTCCTTCTTCGCGCCGTGCAGCGAATAGGGCACAGAATTATATAACACATTATAGCAGTGATCACAGTTTATCACCACAGGAAATGTTGCGCCGTATCTGTCCTTGAGGAAAAACCGTTGCTCTTTTTGCCTGGCGCCCTGACACAGATCCGCTGTTTTGCACAGACAGTTTGCCGTAACCATCATGGGAATGCGGCTGTACACGATCAGGTTTGCAGACATTCCCCGCCCTCTTGCCGCTCTGGTAAGATGAGCCGCTTCTTTCGCGTTCAACTCGTAAGGAATCGTAATCTCTCCCGTAAATTCCGACAAAAACCCGGCTGCCTCCGAATTAAAACAGTAAAGACCCGCATCCGGAATCAAGGCATATCCGCCGAAAACATCCGTCCTTTCCCGCATCCAGCTTCGAACCATGCCCAATTCTTCCAAGTTGCGGACAAGAAAGCCGGAAAACAGCATCCCGGTTTCCAAAAGGCAGGCCAAAAGACACTCGCTCCATGCTTCATCCTGCTCCCGCAGTACATAAGGAAGCGCCAGATAACATTCCCGGCCGTTTTCCAAAGCTTCCCGCCCCAAAAACTGCAAAACCCTATCCTTCTGGGCCAATAACAGATCGCTCTCCACGTAAATACGGCGGCAGCGCCCCCACTCGATCACGGACCTGAGCTGTCCCAAAGTGCTTACCAGACAGTCCATGGCGGGCGGTTCTATCTGTATTTCCTGCTTTTCCCTGTCCTGTACCTCACTCAGTATCGACTGACTCGGTCGATCTATTTTTCTTTCTGCCGCCGCAGCCCGCTCAAAGGCGGAAACAGCCGCGCGGCGCAGCTCGTTTAATGCCTTCACGGGCACAAATCCTTCCCCCTCCAAAGATATCTCGCAGGCTGTGACATGCACAAGGCTCTCTCCCGTTTTTTCAAGCTGCTTTCGCACTGTCTCTTCCGTAAGCGGCGCGTTTTTCGCCTGCTGTACAACTTCCCCCAACACTTCCACAGATGTTTGATCATATTCTAAATCAGCTGTAATCCGCAGCCCTAACGGTTCTCCCACCTTTACGACTGCCTCCATCCGCACCGGCATTTTCTCAGGCTCCCTGAGATAGTTCTCTCTGATCTGCGTCAAAAACGCCTCATCACTGCCACTGTAGCCGGGCGCATCCAGGGTAATCATCTCTTTTCCGTTGTGCCGCTCATAATAGCCGGTCTGAATCTCGCTGCGAATGTAAAGCCTGCGAAGCCTGTCCAGGTCCGCAGGATCAACCTGATAGCCAGCTGCGCCTTCCCTCTCGTACAAATCTATGTATTTACGGTAAATGGCCGTAACACCCGCCGCGTACTCCGGCCGCTTCATCCGCCCCTCGATCTTAAAAGAATCAATCCCCGCCTCCAGAAGCCTGGGAAGATATTCCAACGTACACATATCCTTTAGACTCAAAGGGTAATGACTCCCTGACAGCCGCTTTTCCCCGTCATAGATCTCGTAGGGGAGCCTGCAGGGTTGGGCGCAGCGCCCTCTGTTACCGCTTCTGCCGCCCAGAATGCTGCTGAAAAGGCACTGGCCCGAATAGCAGTAGCACATGGCCCCGTGGATGAAGCACTCCACCTCCACACCGGTCTCATCCTTGATCTTTCGCACTTCCTCCAGGGATAACTCCCTCGCCGGCACAATGCGGCACGCGCCCTGATCCTTTAAAAAAGCCGCGCCCCGCGCCCCCGTCACGCTCATCTGGGTGCTCACATGCAAAGGCAGATTCGGAAACCGATCCCTGATATGGCAAAACACGCCGAAATCCTGCACGATCACGCCGTCAAGCCCGGCCTCACAAAAAGGCGCAAGATAGTCGGAAAGCTCCGCAAGCTCCCGCTCCTTTAGGAGGGTATTGACCGTCAGATAAATCTTTTTCCCATAAAAATGGGCGATGTGAAGCGCACGGACAACCTGATCTGCGTCAAAATTATCCGCATACGCCCTCGCGCCAAAGCGTTCGCCGCCCAGATAGACCGCGTCGGCTCCCGCATTTAAAGCCCCAAGAAAGGCATCGTAACTGCCCGCCGGGGCCAGAAGCTCTGTCCTCTTCGCCATATTGCCTGCCTTCCGTTCAGAAAAAGAGCAGACCCGCGGGCCTGCTCCCTGTCATCTTATTTCTTTCGTTCCTTTAACTCTGTCTCCATGCGGACGATCTGCTTCGCATTCTCGTTCGCCTCCGCCTGCAGACTCTTAATGTTCTTCTCTGTATTTTCCAACTTCATCTGGGCCGCAATCAGATCGTGCTTTAACGCGTACACCTCATCGTTTTTGCTCTTGAGATCCTCTTCCAAAATGCCGATCTGTTTTTTCGCCTTGAAGTAATCGTCTGCAATGTTTAACTGTAACAGCACATTCTGCGTATCCATCGGTTGCCGTTTAAAGCTGTCAATCTTGTTATACTCGGCTATCTTATTATTTATGTAAGAAGCCACCTTCTGGAGGTACTCCTCGCTTTCATATCCGCTCAACGTAAAAACCTTGCCGGCGATAATCACTTCCGTATCTGTTTTTGTAGACATAAGGAGCGCCCCTCCATCGCTGTGCTTACACTATCAAACCCATTATAGCCGTCTTAGGAGGGAATTTCAAGTCCAAAATGCCGATAGGCCACATCGGTAACCATTCTGCCCCTCGGCGTGCGGTTCAAAAACCCGTTCTGAATCAGGTACGGCTCGTACACATCCTCGATCGTCCCGGCATCCTCCCCGATGGCCGCCGCCAGTGTATCAAGGCCCACCGGGCCGCCCTTAAACTTCTCGATCATGGTGACGAGAATGTTTCTGTCCACATGATCAAGCCCCATCTTGTCCACATCCATCAGATCAAGGGCCACCTTGGCAATTTCTTCCGTGATCGCGCCGTCATATTTTACCTGTGCGAAATCCCGCACCCGCTTCAGGATACGGTTGGCAAGCCGGGGCGTGCCTCTGCTTCTTCTGGCCAGTTCCACCGCACCTTTTTCGTCGATCTCCACGCCAAGCTTTTTCGCCGAGTGCTGAATAATTACCTTTAATTCCTCCACCGTATAGAATTCCAACCTGTGAATCATGCCGAAACGGTCCCGCAGCGGCGCGGTGAGAAGCCCCGCCCTGGTGGTTGCACCCACCAACGTAAAATGCGGCAGATCCAGACGGATCGAACGGGCCGTCGCCCCCTTGCCGATCATAATATCGATGGCGTAATCCTCCATCGCCGGATATAAGACCTCCTCCACCTGGCGGTTTAACCGGTGTATCTCATCCACGAAGAGCAAATCGCCTTCCTGCAAATTATTCAAAATCGCCGCCATCTCCCCCGGCTTCTCGATGGCAGGGCCGCTGGTCACTTTCATATGGACACCCATCTCATTGGCGATAATGCCCGCAAGGGTTGTCTTTCCGAGTCCCGGGGGGCCATAAAAAAGCACATGATCAAGCGCGTCTCCCCGCTGTTTTGCCGCCTCGATATAAATCTTAAGATTATCCTTCACCTTCTCTTGACCAATATAGTCAGCGAGCGTCTGGGGGCGCAGCGACCCTTCTATTTTGATATCTTCCTCTATTAAATTTGTCTCTATCATCCTGTTTGGCATAGTTTTCTTCTCTCCGTCCACAATCATACCATTTTCACGCCTGCTTCGCAAGCCGCTTGCTTTTCCTTCAAAGCCGCTTGTTTTTTCTTTGCGGCTATTATATCATTATCTCAGAAGTTTTTATTTTGAAGAAACGAGGTGGCTCTTTGCGGACAAAAATTGTTTTGCGCGACAAACTGATGGAAAAACTGCGCGAGGCTCTGGTAGCTGTGCTGCCAATCCTTGTGATCGTTCTGATTCTGTGCTTTTCCGTCGCTCCGATCTCTCCCAGTATCCTTCTGTGCTTTTTGATCGGCGCTGTTCTTTTGATTCTCGGCATGATGTTTTTCACACTGGGCGCGGAGCTTTCCATGACTCCCATGGGGGAAAAGGTGGGCACCTGCATGACCAAGAGCAAAAAGCTCACCTTGATCGTTTCGCTATCGTTTCTGCTTGGTTTTATCATCACCGTATCGGAACCGGACCTCCAGGTGCTTGCGGGACAGGTGCCCTCCATTCCGAATCAGATTCTGATTTTTTCCGTGGCCGGCGGCGTGGGCCTGTTTCTGGTGCTCGCCCTGCTTCGTATGCTGTTTCGCATACCGCTTCCGCCCCTGTTGGTGTTTTTTTATATTCTTGTCTTTGTTCTGACCTATTTTGTGCCGGACGATTTTTTGAGCGTGGCCTTTGACTCCGGCGGCGTGACCACCGGCCCTATGACGGTGCCTTTCATCATGGCGCTCGGCGTAGGCGTTGCCGCCATCCGAAACGACCGCCACGCCGCAGACGACAGCTTTGGTCTGGTGGCGCTGTGTTCCATCGGGCCCATCGTATCCGTACTGATTCTGGGCATGATCTACCATCCTGCCGAGGGCAGTTACGTACCGCCCACCATCCCCTCCGTGGAGGATTCCGTTGCCCTGTGGGCGCTGTTCCACAAGGGTTTTCCCACTTACATAAAGGAGATTGCCGTCTCCCTCTTCCCGATCGTGCTCTTCTTCGGGATCTTTCAGGCGGCGGTACTGAAGCTGTCAAAGCGCACCCTCTCCAAGATGATTGTCGGGTTGGTCTACACCTACATCGGACTGGTGCTGTTTATGACCGGGGTAAATGTGGGCTTTATGCCCGCCGGAAACTATCTGGGGCAAATGTTAGGCTCCTCCGCAAACCCCTGGATCCTCATACCGATCGCAATGATCATGGGTTTCTTTATTGTAAAAGCGGAGCCCGCCGTCTATGTGTTAAACAAGCAGGTGGAAGAGATTACCGACGGCGCAATCTCCGCCAAATCCATGGGGACCTGTCTCTCGGTGGGCGTTGCCATCTCTCTCGGTATCGCCATGCTGCGCGTGCTTACCGGCATCTCCGTGATGTGGTTTTTAATTCCCGGCTACGCTTTTGCCCTCGGTATCTCCTTCTTTGTACCTAAAATATATACGGCCATCGCCTTTGACTCCGGCGGCGTTGCCTCCGGTCCCATGACGGCCGCCTTTCTGCTTCCTTTGGCACAGGGCGCCTGCGGCGCAGTGGGTGGCAGCATTGTGACGGATGCCTTCGGTATTGTGGCCATGGTTGCCATGACGCCGCTCATCACTATCCAGCTCCTCGGCGTTCTTTCCAAGTACAGAAGCGCGATAGACAGTAAGAAACGCCGCCTGTCTGAACGGGCTGCAGGCTCTGCCGCGTCCGGTCTCTCCGGCACAAGGATCCTGACAGAGGCGGAAGACCTGATCATAGAACTGTAACAGTACAATCTTCTGCCCTTTCACCGGCAGACAAACGGAGGACAGTCCATGAGCGAATTATATCTGATGACTGCTATCATCACCAGAGACCGCACAAGGGATTTTGCGGCATTTTATGACAGATACGGCGTTCCGGTCAATTTCATCACGCTCGGAAACGGAACCGCCAATAATGAACTGCTCGATTACTTTGGGTTGGACGGCACGGAAAAGGCCGTAATCTTCTCCGTCGTCACCCGCAAAACATGGAAAAAAGTAAAAACGGGATTGGAGCGGGAAATGCAGATTGACGTTCCCGGTACAGGCATCGCCTTTATCATCCCCCTGGCCAGTATCGGCGGCCTGAAGGCATTGCGTTTCCTGACTGGGGATGAAACCTTTGAAATTGGGGAGGAAACCACATTGAAGGACACCAAATTTGAACTCTTAGTAATCATAGCCAACCAGGGCTACACGGAACTCATCATGGATGCCGCGAGAAAAATGCAGGCAGGAGGCGGCACTGTCATTCACGCCAAGGGAACGGGCATGGAAAGCGCAGACAAATTCCTGGGGGTCACACTGGCTTCCGAAAAAGAAATTATCTTTATTGTTGTGAAAAAGGAACAGAAAAATGCTATCATGCAGGCAGTCATGGAAGATGCAGGCTTAAATTCCAAGGCAAAATCCGTTATTTTTTCCCTTCCTGTAACCGAAACCGCCGGTATGAGGCTGCTTACCGAGTACGCGGAGGAAAGCGAGACGGCCGAAAACGGGGAGACTTAACGCTCCCCGCTCTTTTCTCTCGCCATCTCTTCCCGTCTGTACTGCAAATGATATAGCCTGTAATACTTTCCGCGTTTTTCTAAAAGTTCCTGATGACTGCCCTGCTCCACAATCTTTCCGTGGGACAGCACAATGATATTGTCCGCATGTTGAATGGTGGAAAGTCTGTGGGCAACCATTAACATCGTTCCGATATTCTGCATCTTTTCCAAAGAATTCTGTATCAGCAGTTCCGTCTCCGTGTCAATGTTGGCAGTGGCCTCGTCCAAAATCATAACTGCCGGTTTGTGGACGATGATTCTCGCAAAGGACAAAAGCTGCCTTTGTCCTGCGGAGAAATTGTTCCCCCTCTCCCGCACTTCCTCATCCAGTCCCTTCTCCAACTTATTGATAAAGTGATCCGCATTCACATAGCGGCAGGCAGCCTCGATCTCCTCGTCCGAAATATCCTCCGCACGCAGAGCGATATTGCTTCGGATGGTTCCCGAAAACAGAAACACGTCCTGCAGCATCTGCCCAAAGAACCGGCGCAGGGAAGAAATTTTGATCTTCCGGATGTCGATCCCATCTATCAAAATCTCTCCTTTCTGAAACTCGTAATTTCTGCAGATCAGGGAGAGAATCGTTGTCTTGCCGGAACCCGTGGAACCCACAAAAGCCACCGTCTCCTTCGGCATCACATGGAAGGATACGCCCTTTAGCACCCACTCACCCTCCACGTAGGAAAACCACACATCCCGAAACTCAATCTCTCCCCGCATTTCGGAAAGCTCCACCGCACCCGGCGCATCCTGTATGACAGGCTCCAGATCCATGATTGTGAAAACCTTCTCCGCGGAAGCGAAAGCCGACTGCAGCCAGTTAAACTGCTCCGCCAGATTCTGGATCGGGTTGTAGAACTTGGAAATATACATATAAAAGGACACCAACATACCGCTTGTAACCATCTGCCCCATAAAAACACGGTTTTCCAGATACCCTCTGCCGCCCAGATACAAAAGACAGAGGATGGAGCTGACATAGAGCATATAGACTAGAGGCCGGAAAATACCAAACACCAGTATCTGTTCCTGCTTCGCTTTTCCAAGCGCGTTGCTCTTTTCCCGGAAGTCCTGCATTTTAGCCTCCTCCCGATTAAAAATCTGCGTAATCTTGATACCCGAAAGATTCTCGGACAGATACGTGTTGATATCCGTGGTACAGTCCTTCACTTTTCGGTAGGCCCGCCTTGAAAATTTGCGGAAAATCACCGTAAACAGCACGATAAAGGGCACGAAGCAAAGGATCATCAGCGTCAGCTCATAGCTTAGCACAAGCATTGCCGCAAACACACCCATAATCACGAAAATATTTTTTATGAAATTAACAAGCAGATTGGTAAACATCATGGAGATCGCGTTGGTGTCGTTTGTCACGCGGGTCACAAGCTTTCCAACGGGTATCTCGTTTAGCTGCTCGTGGGAAAGGCTCTCGATCTTCACAAACAGGTCTTCCCTCATGACGGAAATAATTCTCTGCCCCGTCTTTTGCAGCACCACCGCCTGAATGTACGCACATGTCATGGAAACGAACAAAATGCTCACATAGACCGCCATCGCCCTGTAAATCTGCGGCATCCTAAACTCTCCCGCGACAAGTTCCTCAATCCGGCCAATAATCAAGGGGGAAACCACGTCATAGGCAATGGTAAGCAGCATGACAGCACCCACCAGAAGAAACCGCGGCAGATACGGCTTCGCATACCGCAATAGCCGCCCCATAGTCTCCCGGTCGCCCATCTGTCTTTCAAAGCCATCCGCCTGCTTTTTATCCTTCACTACAAAGAAAGCAGTGAGAAGAACGAGGGAGAACAGCCCCACAATCGCTCCCACTACAATCAGTGGATAATACTCATACATCTGTTTCGCCCCCTTCTTCCTCCTCCATGCGCTGCAAATCCACCATCCTTCGGTAATCCTCACAGCTTTCATAGAGACTCTCATGGCTGCCCACTCCACAAACACACCCTTCGTCCATGAAAATAATTTTGTCCATGTGTTCCACTGTGGAGATTCGGTGGGCAATCAAAATAGTCGTCCTGCCTCTGCGCGCTTCCATGAGGTTATGTAAAATATGTTTCTCCGTCTTCATATCCACCGCGGAAACCGAATCATCTAAAATCAATACAGCCGCATCCTTTAAGACCGCCCTCGCGATGGATATCCGCTGTTTTTGACCGCCGGAGACCGTCACGCCCCGCTCTCCCAGAACCGTCCGGTAACCCGCCGTAAAATCCACAATATCGTCGTGTACATCAGAAAGCTTCGCCGCCCGTTCCACCAACGAATCATCGACTTCATCCACCGCAAAGGAGATATTATTTTCAATGGTATCGGAAAACAGGAAATTATCCTGTGGCACATAGGCACAGCCCTCCCGCAGGGAGCGGATGGAGATTTTGTTTACGTCATGCCCGTCGATAAAGAGTGTGCCGTCCGGCACATTGTAGGCCCGCAGAATCAGATCCACCAGAATCGTCTTCCCGGAGCCGGTTCTTCCTACCACGCCCACGCTCTCCCCTGCATGAATGGTAAAGGATACATCCCGCAGCGCGTCAAACTCCCCGTCAGGATAGCGGAAGGAAAGATGGCGAAACGCAATCTCTCCCTTCATATCACGCAGCTGCGTCACATCCGCCCTGTCCTTTACCGTGATCTGCGCATCCAAAAGCTCACTGATGCGGTTTAACGATGCCTTTCCTCTGGAGGTCTTCTCAATCAGCATGGAGACCGCCATAACCGGCCAGATAATGGAATTAAAGTAAACGATATATTCCACAAGCTGCCCTGCATCAAACCTTCCGCAGTAGACCAGATAACCACCGTACCCCAGGATCACGCAGATTACCGACTCCACAAGCAGAAACGTCAGAATATCGAGCAGCGTGGCAATCCGGGTATAGGCCACATTGATATCCTCGTTTTCCCGGTTCAGCCTGGCAAACTCCTTAAGCTCCAGAATCTCTTTCACAAAAGCCTTGATCACCGCAATGCCCGAAAAATTTTCCTGCGAGAAGTCGGAAAGTCTGGAAAAAGCCTCCTGCCTGACCTCCCATTTCGCCTTCATCGCCTTAAACAGAACCGTCCCGATCAGAAACAACAGTACCATCGGAATCATGGACAGCCCCGTCAGTCTCCTGTCCATGTTCCACATTTTCAAAAAGGCGAGCAGTCCCAACAGCAGGGCATCGCAAAACATCAGTATCCCGTCCCCAAAGCATTCCTGTATGGTGTCCAGATCATTGGTAAACAGACTCATCAGATTACCGACTTTATTCACCTGAAAATAATCCTGGGAAAGATTTTTACAATGGTCAAACATCCGGTTTCGCAGATCGGTCTCCACCCTGATCGCCGCCCCATAAAAACTGACACGCCACAAAAAACGCCCCACCACCATGACCACAATGACCACAATCAGCTTAAGACAGACCTCATCCAAAAGCACATCCATGGTAAAGGGCACAAGGCTCCCGTCAATCTCCACAAGACCACCATTCATCCCATTTACCACAATGCGGTAAAGCTCCGGCAGAATCAGCTGAAAATAGTCCACAAAAATAAGAGCCGCAATGCCGACAAGCAATAACGACCCGTGTTTCCTGTAATATTGATTGATGTGCCTCCCGAAAATCACCCCTGATACCTCCAAATCTCTGATCGAGCCTGCTCGATCGGTTCAGCCCACACCCATTCGCAAAACCGCACATCAGAACATGTACTTAAGTGCCTGCTTTAAGATGGTCTCCGACGTATCGTCCTCCGAAAGTTCCACCTTCTTCACGGCAGCCGTCGCCTCGGAGGCGGAATACCCAAGAGCCGTCAGCGCCTCGATCGCTTCCCGCCGCATCATATTGTCCCCCGTTCCTGCCGTGCCGGCCGCCGCATCTTTAGCCGGGCCAAGGTTTCTCAGCGTATCTTCAATCGAAATCTTATCCCTAAGATCAAGGATCACCCTCTCCGCCGTCTTTGCTCCCACGCCTGGCGCTTTGGCGATCGCTTTCGCGTCTCCTGCCGCCACCGCAAAGCGCAGGGCATCCGCGCTCATTACAGAAAGAATCGCAAGCCCGCCTTTCGGCCCGATCCCACTCACCGTAATCAATTTCTTAAAGATATCCAGATCATCCCTTGTCAAAAAACCATAGAGGCTGAAAGAATCCTCCCGCACCAACGTATAGGTATAGATCTTCACCTCACTGCCGATCCCCGGCAGCAGATCCGCCGTGGTGGTGGAAACCTTTATGTTATAACCGATCCCTCCGGCCTCGACGACCACGGTTTCCTCCGTGATCTCCTCAAGCGTCCCTTTTATGTATGCGTACATGAGTCCCTTTCCCTTCCTCAATTTTTCTGTAAATCCCATTTCGGCACATCCTCTTTGGCCACCTGCTCAACACTTTCCCGTCTGCTCAAACCGCCGCAAATAGGGCGAAATCTCCATCCCAACAAAACCGATCACCGCACCCGTCACCGTGCCCGCCGCAATCAAAAAGGGCATATAATAAGCCACTGCAAAGGTCTCCACCACCACCATCGCCACCAGTATCTGCCCGATATTGTGGAACACCCCGCCAAGCACGCTCACCCCGATCATGGAGAAATGTCCCCATCTTTTCCCTGCAAGCATGGCGAGAAAGCTGAGCACCGCCCCCGCAAGGGCATACAAAATGGCGTAGAGATTGCTGAACAGAAAACCGGACAAAACAATCCGCAGACCGTTTACGAGCAAAGCTTCCCTTTCCGACCGGTCATACAAAAGTAAGAGCACGATCAGATTCGGCAGTCCCAGTTTCATCCCCGGTATGCCAAAAGACAAGGGAATCAAAGATTCCACATAGGATAAAATCAACGCCAATGCCAACAAAAAACCCAATTCTACCGTCCGTCTCATCACTGCACCATCTTATGAAATTTCTCGCCGTCCGCATCGTTCACGATCTCCACCACAAGCCTGTTTGGCAGACAGATAATCGGGTCTGCACCGTCCGAAATGGGTATGTGATGCACGCAGACCTGATCCCTGCAGTCGGCCGCCTCCATCCAGACCTGATCCCCGGAAATTGCCAGAAGGTTATAGCTTTGTTCATCTGTCTTCGCCCTCTCTATCCGCTGATCGGGCCTTTCCCCATACCAACAAAACATGATGCCTCCCTCTGCATAAATCATCAGACAATATAAATTCCCATCCTCTCCGGCGACAACGTCTCCCCGCTCCTTTGGCTTCAGAGGCAGAGCAAGATTCTCCATTGTCGCCCCGTCCCATGAAATCCGGAGAGTCCGCGCCTCCCTTTTCCCAAGGCCAAACCAAATGGCGAGGACTGCCGCCACGAGGAAACAGACTATGATCAAAACCTTATCCGCCCTCGTCATATGCTGTTTTAGGATCTCATTTTCACTCATAGTGCCATCTTACCACAGCCGAACATATGTTTCAACCTTTTCCCGCATTGATCTTCCATGCCTCTAGCGGCTCTCTCACGCTCCGAAGCCCCTTTGCCTCACTGTAGAAATAAACCGCAGGAAGGTTACGGCTTAAAAACAAATATGCCGCCTCTGTCACGGAATAGGCGCCGATCTGGTCAAACACAAGCAAGTCCCCGATCCTTGGATTGCGAAGCGGAAGTCCCCTGACCAAAAGATCGGCAAAGGTGCACAGGGAGCCGCAGATCATATACTCCTGTTCTTCCCCGTCCTGTTCCCCTGCCGCGATATGATGCACAATCGGCTTACGCATGGCCATATTCTGCCCATAATAGACCACATGATGAATGCCGCCGTCCACCAGACAGTAACGCCTCTCCTCCGCCGACTTACAGTCCACAATCTGCGTCACATAATGCCCGCAGGAAGCGGCAATATATCTGCCCAGTTCAATGTTCACCCGGAAAGGATACTGTTTGCTAGCAATATACGCCGCAAGATTTTGAATCCCCTCAAACGGATTCTCAAAAGAATCGCCCTCAAAATAGGGTACGGCAAGTCCGGGCCCGTACTCCAGAATCATATCCTCCGTCCCGTACTTTTCCCGCAATTCCTCCATAAGCTCCGCCAACACGGGAAGCTCTTTCTCGTATTTGCATCCTTTTCTCTGTGTCCCTGCAAAGAAATGGATGCCGCCAAAAGTAATCTGCGGCTCCGCCTGCAATTCCTCCGCAATCTGCAAAACCGTCTCCCGCTCCATGCCAAATTGGGCGCCACTGGAAAGACGAAGAAAAACCTTTGTCCCCCTGCCTGTCGCCGCAGCCGCTGCCTTCAAAAGCTGCCACTGGTGATAAGATTCCACCGTGATTGTACCCACCGGATATGTCAGCGCCGTTCTGATATTCGCCTCGGATTTCACCACCCCGGAAAAAATAATTTTCTCCCCATCTATGCCATCTGCCCTGCAAATCTCCAACTCGCCGGGAGAACACACCTCATATCCGGAAATGACAGCGTCAAGCGCCGGTATCAGAAAGGGATTGGCCTTAATCGCAAAGCACAGCTTGCTCCCGCATACTGCAAGCTCACTCTGGATCCGCCGTACCCTGTCAGTCAACTCATCCGTATCAAAAATATAGCAGGGTGTCTGTACCCCATACCGCTCTATCATCCCCAGAATAGCTTCTCTCTTCATAGCTTCTCCCTCTTCGCCCTTCTCCCGTTACTCCCATGCACCCTCGATGTCGAGTGCAAATGTTTTTTCCGTTTCCGCTCCCAGAACGCGGCATCTGACCCGCAATGTCATCGGAAAGCTCATCTTTTCCACAGGAAGCCCACAAGTTTCCTCTACACTGTACGACTGCAATACTTCTGTCACGCCGCCCGCCTCTTTCTCAAACTGATATTCCACTTCCACGCCTTCCCCATGGAATGCTTTCGCCATCAGCATACGGTTCCCCGCTTCATCAAGCTTTTCCGTATGGAAATCACAATAGGCAAGATCGGGCAAATGCTCCTTCATCCCGGCCACCGAATCATAAAATCGGATGTTTCCTGCCTCCCCATTCATACGGCTTTGCAGGATATCACAGTAATAGTTGCTGACTATATCCGCGCCGTCTCCGCCCACATGCTCCATACTGCTCATCGTTTCATCCGGCAAAAGCACGCCCCTGTCTTCCATCAGATTCAGATTGTCGTAAGGAATGCCCCGTTCTTCCAAATACTGTCTAAAAAATTGATTGCACTCCTCATAGCCGGGCGTCTCGCAAACGGTACTGATGGTTAACGGCGTGGATACGGCATATAGGGTTACCCCTTCTTCCCGGCACAGCTCAATGATCCGGTCCAAATAGGTCAAACGTTCCCTGTCCACTTCCTCCTCTGTCCAGGAACGGGAAATATAAACCCCCACTCTGTTTCCGAAAACTTCCCTCTCCCTTGCAAACCCAAGATTTTCATAGACGGTTTTTCCGTCTTCATAAATTCCCTGCCGGTATTCTTTTGACAGCTTTTTTCTGATGTTTTCACCGCATTCCCAAATTTCATCCCGATACTGATAGCTTTTCAAAAAATAAATATATTCGGAGGGTTCAAACACATCCAAAATAAAACCGGCCTTGACGGGAACGGACTTGATTCTCTCAAGCACCACCAGATCCCGCTTCAACACCCGCTCTTCCTGCATAAAATTCTGATAATCAAGACCAAGCACCACATATTTCAGATCATACTGTTTCAGGATATCTTTCAAATACCAATATGCCCCCTCGATTCCCTGCGAACCTGTCCCCGCGTTGAAGGCGCAGTCCACCTCCTCCAATCTTTCCGAAAAGACAGAGGGGATAAAGGAGGTAATCACCCTTGAATTGCCGATAAACACCATATCCGGCTGCATATCCTCCACATTTTTCTGCTTCAGTTCCAATTCCAGATAATGTTGGTACGTGATAGGCTCTAGCACGAAGCCCAGTATCTGTTCAAAGGCAAAGAGCAGAAGAAACAGGATGACTATTTTTTTAAAATTGTTCATACATAAATCCTCCTGCCGCATTTTTGCCAGAATATCCGAGCAAAATGACCGCATAGAACAGAGATACATACCCTAAATACCGGAAAAACACCGGAATCCGCCCCGCCAGGCCATAGATGTCAACGTTCTTTTCTTTCAGGATATCCAAAATCAGCATCAGTAAAATACCGATTCCCAGAATCACCAGATCACGTATCTCCAGTCCGGGAAATAATTGCAGAGGCCTTGCAGCCAGATACCAGTTATGCTCACATACAAGCGATCTGCACTTCGTCCATATCCCATAAATGGAAGGAATATCGGAAACCATCTCCGCGAATCCAAAAATGAGAAACGTCCGCGCCATCTGAAACAAGCGCCAACATTTATTTTCCTCTGTGATATGCAGCCGCCCTTTGATCCGCTCATAAAATGGCTTAAACTGCATTCCTGAAACAATACACAATAAATTGATCCAACCCCAAAGTAAAAAGTTCCATGATTTTCCATGCCATAATCCCGTGGCGCTCCACACGAAAAACAGTGCAATATAACTCGGTATCATCCTGACAAGCACAGGCGACAGCTTATCCTTGCATCGGGCCGATATCTTCTGCACCACCCTGCTCATGGACACCGGATAAAACAGATAATCCCGGAACCATGCACCTAGCGTAATATGCCATCTGCGCCAAAACTCGTCTATGGATCTGGCAAAAAAAGGCTGCTTAAAATTCTCCTGCAGACGGATGCCTAACATGTGGCAGATCCCCGCCACAATATCCATATATCCCGAAAAATCCGCATAGAGCTGTATCGGAAGAATCACAAACAGCAAAAACACATAGACACCGCCATAGCCGGAGTCTCTCGGCAGGATCATATCGATCGCTGCCTTCATGCGGTCTGCAATCACAAGTTTTTTAAAACAGCCCCACACAATGCGGATTATGCCCTGCTCCAACCGTTCAAAGCTGCATCTGCGTCCTGCGAACAACGTGTCTTTCAGGGCATCATACCTGCTGAACGGCCCCTGGACAATATGAGGGAAAAAGGATAGAAAAGAAGCATATTTAAACAGATTTTTCTCCGCCCTGTACTTTCCCCTGTACACGTCAATACAATAACCTGCCGCTATAAAAGTGTAGATGGAAATGCCTAACGGCGAAAAAGAAAACAGGCCGGTGAACTTGAAAAGAAACCAAAGGACAAAATCAACAAAAAGACCAACAAGCATAATTCTCTTTTTGGTCTTTACGCAGTCCGCTTTATACTTTTTCTTCTGTTCCTTATCGGCACACGCCTTGCGGAGCGCGCCGAAATGATCGTCTGTGCGGTTCAACAGGATCCCCATGGCATAGGTAAGAAACATCGTCACCGCAAGGAAACATACGGCCACCGCTCCATAGGACATGTAAAACAATAGATTGAAAACCGGTATCACGACCCACTGCCACTTGCAGGGCATCAAATAATACGCCGCCATCAGAACAAGCACAAATACGAAAAAGGGAAATGATATCAAAGACATCTCCTGCTCCTATCTACGCCTATTCATCCTGCAATTTACAGATCAAACGGTAAATCGCCTCCACGGAATTAAAATGCTCGGGAAGAAGATACTGCACATTAATCTCCACGTCATAAGCATTATTTACGGCGGTCACAATCGCAATAATGTCAATCGAGTCAAGCACCCCGTTGTCAATCAGCCTGTCCTCAGACGCAAAGTCAACATCCGGCCGGATCTCTTCCAAAATCTTCTGCAGTTGTTCCATTTTTTCTCCCCGCTTTCTTTCGATTCGTATTTTATATGTATGTTTCTTTTAACAACGTTCTGTCAATTTTCCCATTTTTGTTTAGCGGCATCTGTTCAAAAAAGAGATATCTGTTGGGCCACATAAACTTTGGCAGCATCTCGGACAATCCCTGCACGATGCGCTTATCACACGCCTCTGCCGCCTGATAACAAAGGACAATCTTTTCACCTGCCTCGTCATAAATGCAACACCCGACATCTATAAATGGAAGCGCATTTACAACCGTCTCGATCTCGCCAAGCTCAATCCGGTGTCCCATATGCTTAATCTGAAAATCCTTACGCCCGACAAACATCATTTCTCCGGTTTCGGCATAATACCCCAAGTCCCCTGTTTTATATATCATCTCCGGATAGGCGTTTTGAAGGGGGTTTTGTACGAAGGCCTCCGCCGTCTTTTCCGGATTATGATAGTAGCCCATCGCAAGGCAGGTGCCCCTGACGCATATTTCCCCTGTCTTCCCCTGTTCCGAAATCCGTCTGCCCGTCTCCTGGTCCAAAAGAAACATCTCCGTATTCCGGAAGGCTTTTCCGATCGGAAGGGTTTCCGTATCCGCAAATTCCCTGTCAATCACATAGTAGCTGCAGTTACAGGTAATCTCCGTGGGGCCGTACAAATTGACAAACTGCGCTCCCGGAAGCGCCGTCTGCCAATACCTGAGGTCTTTTACCGGCATAACTTCCCCTGAAAACATGATAAGAGATAAATGCTTCGGCATACAATTCTCAAACACCTTAAAATTGGAAACAATCCGCAAGGCCGACACAGCCCATATAATCACATTCACCCTGCGTTCATTCAAATAGGGAATCAACTGGAGCGGCAAAACAAAATACTGTTTGGGGACAATCTGAACCGTTCCTGCACCGTAGAGGCTGTTATAGATATCTTTCGCGGACACATCAAAGTCAAAGGGCGCCTGATTGCCAAATACCGCTTCCCTGGGGAAATCGAAGGTTCCGGCGAACTGCTCCACAAGATCTATCATCGAACGATGGTTTACCACCACACCCTTGGGCGTACCCGTGGAACCGGAAGTGAAAATCGCATAGAGTGGGTCCGTATCAAGGCTTTTCGCGCGAATATCCGCCAACAGCGCTTCCGAACAGCTCTCTTCCCCCTCTAGCAATTCCGTATAGGACAGCATGTCGTCAGCCTGCAGCTTCGTCTGCTCTTTAGAATTTATGATAAGAACCGGACCAAGCGTATCAAGGATCAGGGCTATCCGTTTCGGTGGCATGGTATCATCCAGCGGCACATAAAAATTTCCACTATAAAGAATGCCCATGAATAAAATCAGGCTCTCCACATTTCTGTCTATCAGAACCGCGATCGGCTGATTTTTCCAAATTTCCCCTCTTTTTTTCGCTAATTCCACAATCCGGCAGCCAATGATCTTTGCCTGTCTTTGTAAATCGGCATAATTTATCTCTCTATTCGCATCGGCAAATGCCGTATGGTCCGGATGCCTCTTAGCCGCCTCCTCCAACCATTCCAGTACGTTGATAACCATCTTCTTCTCTTTTCCTGTTTTCCTCTTTCTCATCCTGGAGGATAAATTCTTCCCGTTCATTATAACCTCTCCCCGAAATGAATGCAATACGAAGTTCGATGCACCAATTCACCATACCCACATAAGATAAACCATAACTAACATTTGGAGGACACTAACATGAGTGATCTTACAGCAACACACTGCGGATGCAACACCCCCGCTCCCGCTAACAACGGATGCAGCTCCTGGATCTGGATTCTGATCCTGTTATCCTGCTGCGGTAACAACGGCGACGGCTGTGGCTGTGGCGGCGGTCTCTTTGGCGGCAACGGCCTTTTCGGCGGCAGCGACAATAACTGCTGTTCCT